>NZ_JBIEKI010000001.1:0-701398 GCF_043497085.1 Halobacillus sp. B23F22_5
ACGCGGCGTTGCTCCGTCAGACTTTCGTCCATTGCGGAAGATTCCCTACTGCTGCCTCCCGTAGGAGTCTGGGCCGTGTCTCAGTCCCAGTGTGGCCGATCACCCTCTCAGGTCGGCTACGCATCGTTGCCTTGGTGAGCCGTTACCTCACCAACTAGCTAATGCGCCGCGGGCCCATCTGTAAGTGATAGCGAGAAGCCATCTTTCAACCAGACTCCATGTGGAGTCCGGTGTTATCCGGTATTAGCCCCGGTTTCCCGGGGTTATCCCAGTCTTACAGGCAGGTTGCCCACGTGTTACTCACCCGTCCGCCGCTCGTTCCACAAGCGTCACCCCCGAAGGGGATCCGCTTGCTTCCCGCGCTCGACTTGCATGTATTAGGCACGCCGCCAGCGTTCGTCCTGAGCCAGGATCAAACTCTCCATAAAAGTAAAGTTTGACTTGCTCATGTTTGCACTGCTAAAGTGCGTTGTTTTATTTCCTCATATAATGAAGAAATTAATTTGACGTACTGGTTGGTTCGTTCAGTTTTCAAAGATCAAATCGTTTCGCCGCCTCAAAACAGCGACTTAATAAATATATCATGCGGTTGTTTTAAAGTCAACAACTTTTTAATGATTTATTTATGTTTGTTTCTCGTTGCGCGCCGCTCGCTTAAAGCGACAAGTAATAATATATCATGGTATTTTTAAGTGTGCAATAGTTTTTTATGATTTTTTATAAAAAAGGATCTGTTAAACATTGTTGTTGATTTTTCATAAGAGGCTTATTCAACAATAGAGCCGAATTATGTAAGACTCATTTTCAAGATAGAAGTGGTTCTTTACCAAAAAAGTGTTAGGAGTGGCTTGGAAACTACTCGCTTTCCTGCGGGGGAACTGGCAAGCCTCCTCAGTCGTTACACTCCCTGTGGGGTCTTGCCTAGCTCCTTCTCCAGCGGGAGTCTCGCAGTTTCCCAACCACCCCATCCGAAGAATGAGAGAAACGAACCCCCTGCCATAGATGAAGATGTCTTCCACAAATAATTTGGAACTATGATGAAGTTTATAAGACGTTTTTTATGAGTAGCTCACCTTATGTTTGAAGGACGGCAAACCAATGTTTCCGTTTTTCTCACAAACGCAAGGAGGTTCGGGAAATTGCGAGACTCCTCGAAAATGATACGCATTTTTCTTCGTGCGGTGTTTATTCAAGATGCTTTTTCAAGTCCTATGGGATGAACATGATCGGTGAGATCCCGCAAGGCGAAGCCTGAGGAAGCTCACCACATGCCCATGGAAAGCGAGTGATTTCCCGGACCTCCAAATGCTCCCCCCACCATAACGGAAACAGTCTCTCTCGAAACTGAGTCTTCAATAAAAGGGAGCTTAATTGTAAAATCAACATACAATCATACCATATAAAAAAGCAGGGAAAGTTTCCCCGCTTTTGTTTTACAACACCCATAACTGGAGTGCAGTCAATGAAAGTAAACCAGGAACTCCGAGTAACCCAGTTATGACTGCTGTAAATAAATTGATCGGTATATGCAATCCGATGCTTGCACCGAATACATTTGCGAAAAACAATAATAAAACGCCTATCAACAGCTTCATACTGGCTAGTCCTACCCATTTCATCGGTTTAATCGGCGCTCCTAGTACAAGAATTAATACAATCGCCAAAACCAACCCGCCTATAACGATCACCGGATCCAAGGCAACCTCCCCCTTCGCTTGTCCTTTCTATTATTCATATGAACAGAGCAAAGGGATTAGCACATTATTTAGGACAAGGCATTCAATTTACGATGTCTGGCTTCACGCAGCAAATAGAAATACTTTGCCTGTACAAGCGCAAGATCGCGCAAGCCTTCTTCTGTGGGCTCAATACTATGATCGATTATCTTTTTCAACTTCATCCAATCTTGTTTCAGATAATATATTTCCGACAGGAGCTGTTGATCCATCACCTTTTTTATTTTCTTTCTTCTCAACTGTGCCACCTACTTATTATAATTCTCTTCTACCTTCCATCGCCTTCGATAGTGTAACTTCATCGGCATACTCTAAATCTCCGCCCATAGGGAGTCCATGGGCCAGACGGGTAATTCGAATTCCGGAAGGTTTGACAAGCCTGGATATATACATGGCTGTCGCTTCCCCTTCTATATTAGGATTAGTAGCAAGAATCAACTCCTCCACTCCTTCATCCTTCAGTCGATTTAATAAACTTGGCACATTGATATCTTCTGGTCCGATTCCATCCATTGGGGAAATGGCGCCATGCAATACGTGGTATTTACCACTGAATTCTTTCATTTTTTCCATAGCGATGACATCTTTAGGGTCCTGAACTACACAAATCAGTGAATTATCACGTGATTCATCCTGACAGATCGAGCATGGATCCTGATCGGTAATCTGCCCGCAGACCGAGCAGTGAGTCAGTTCCCGTTTTGCATTAACTAATGATTTCCCAAACTCCAAGACATCGTCTTCTTCCATCTCTAACACGAAAAAAGCCAGGCGGACAGCCGTTTTCGGACCTATCCCTGGCAATTTCGTAAAGCTATCGATCAGCTTGGAAATCGGTTCTGGATAATACATCTGAATTCCTCCTAGAACATACCTCCACCAGGCAAGCCTTGAGTGAATTGTCCCATTGTATCGTTCGTTTTATCATCCACTTGCTTCAACACATCATTGGTCGCGGCAAGAATCAAATCCTGAAGCATATCGACATCATCCGGGTCGACAACCTCTTCATTGATTTCGACATCTGTGATTTCCTTTTTCCCGTTTGCTACAACTTTAACCATTCCGCCGCCGGCTGTAGCTTCAAATGTCATTTCATGTAATTCTTCCTGTGCTTTCATCATCTTCTTTTGCATTTTTTGCATTTGTTTCATCATGTTGTTCATATTTCCTCCACCACGCATGGTAATTCCTCCTTTAATTTTCACTCATGTATTTCTATTAAATCATCACCAGCTAACTTGCGTGCTTCAGTGATTAATGGATCTTCTTCCTCTTCGTTGTTGCCACTTTCACTATTATCCGCTTCTTCACTTTTTTGCTTCCGAACATATTCTTCCCGTAATTCCTGCCATTTGGGCTCAGGAATAGGGATGATCTCTACCGTTTTTCCGATAAAATCAGCTAACAGCGGCTCGATCGTTTGCTTATGTTCCAAAGCGAGCGAACAATGAATTTCATATCGGAAGGCTAACACCAGCCCTTTGTCAGAAGCTGCCCTTGGTTTACTATTCAATAACGTCGCATGAGCGGGAGCATTATTCTGCTTTAGTGCTTCCATGAAGTTCGCCCATTTAGATAGAACGTGCTTGATTTCTTCCTTAGAAGCTTCATTCAGAACATGACGAATCCGCTCATATGGTACTTTGAAACCATTACGGTTGCTTCTCGGCTGTGTCCGCCTTTGTTCTGGAGCAGGCTGGGCCGGAGCAGGATTCTGCTTAAGCTGCTTCAACTCGCGTTCCATCTCATCCAGCCTTCTTATCAGGCGTTGAACCGCTTCTGTTTCAACAGGCTGAGCAGCAGGCTGGCTGTCTACCAGATTCAACATGGCGATTTCAATGAATACCTTCGGACTGGTCGACCACTTCATTTCCTGTTGGCACTTATTCAATTCTTTAATGGCTTGCTGAATCCAATCTGGCGCTGTCATTTCGGCTAGTTGCTTGAATTGATCATCAGGAATCGCTCTTTCTAAATTGTCCGCCAGATCCGGTGCACTCTTATATAGTAGCAAATCCCTCAAATAGTAAATCAAATCAAATACGAAACGTCCCGGGTCCTTCCCCTGCTGAATCAAGTCATCCACATGCTGCAAGGCTTGTCTAACATCCTGCTGCTGCAACGACTCGATGACTCCAGTTAATTTTTGCTGGGATACAGAACCAGTGACAGCAAGCACATCCTCAATAGTAACCTCTTCTTCACTATAGGAAATGGCCTGATCCAGTAAACTCAAAGCATCACGCATACCGCCTTCTGCTGTCAGCGCAACGACTTCGAGCGCTTCCCGGGATACATGAATACCTTCCTGGCTGATGATTTTCTCCATCCGCTCGACCATCGCCTGCTGCGCTATCCGTTTGAAGTCAAACCGTTGACAGCGGGAGATAATTGTCAAAGGAATCTTGTGCGGCTCGGTCGTCGCTAAAATAAAGATCACATGCTTCGGTGGTTCTTCCAATGTCTTTAACAATGCATTGAAAGCTCCGATTGACAACATGTGCACCTCATCGATGATATATACCTTATATTCAACCACACTTGGTGCGTATTTTACTTTATCGCGGATTTCCCGGATTTGTTCGACTCCGTTGTTCGATGCAGCATCGATTTCAATGACATCGGAAATGGAACCATCCTGGATGCCGAGACATGCAGCACATTCATTACAAGGTTCTTTCGCTGGAGAACGTTCACAGTTGACTGCTTTAGCAAAAATTTTCGCCGCACTGGTCTTCCCGGTACCACGTGGTCCTGAAAACAGATAGGCATGCGAAAATTTATCCTGCATGATCGCATTCTGCAACGTCCGGGTGATATGGGTTTGTCCAACGACGTCTTCAAAAGTTCGCGGACGCCAAACACGATATAATGCCTGATAGCTCATACTACCGTTCTCCTTTAATAGTTTCTCCCCTATTATACCTGAATCCCATATCAGATGAAAACAAGCGGGGCCAAAAATGATATAAAAAAACTCACCTGAGGTTCAGGTGAGTTTTTCATTATGTAATGCCGCGCACCCATCGTCGATGGAGCGGCCCTAAGCGTTACTCAAGCTCATGGCTCGACCCAGGCACTCCCGCGGCACACGAGAGGGTCAGCTTACTGCTGCTTCCTTCCGGACCTGACAGGGTTCGCTGGTTCCCGTTGCGCAGGACCTGGGTGTCAACACAACTTACTTGAGGCAGACCTTAAGGCCGCACCACCTCGGATGGGGATTCGGCCTCGCTATAGCGGATTGCGAGTACAGGGCACCGCTACCTCCCCGCTTAGCACGGCATATTTCAGTATAACGAGTTTCATACTAAAATGCAATCCAAAATTAATGTAAATCTTTGGATTCTTTCACTTTTTTCTTTTGTTTGCGCAGCTGTTTGAAAAAATCCGAAAGCAATTGCCCACTAGTTTCTTCTTCCACGCCATTCACTACTTCCGCCTGATGATTAAACCGTTCATCTTGTAACAAATTCATCAAAGTACCAGTACAACCCGCTTTTGGATCCGGGGCACCGAAAACCACTCGGGGAATTCTCGCTTGTAATATGGCACCTGCACACATAGGACAAGGTTCTAACGTGACATACAGCGTACATTCTTCCAGCCGCCAGCTGCCAAGAATATTATTCGCCCGTTCGATGGCGATAAATTCTGCATGGGAGGAAGCAAGCTGGCTCGTTTCTCGCAGATTATAACCAGAAGCAATGATGTCACCGTCTTTGACAATTACAGCTCCAATGGGAACCTCGCCAACAGCTGCTGCTTTCTTAGCCTCTTGAATCGCATATTGCATCCATTTTTGATCTTCATTCATATTAATCACACTTTTCTTCATGATTTAGCCTGTCATCGAGCAGAATATAAGTTAAAGAAGGAGGAATCCCTATATGGCTGCTCCAGAACAGTCTGCACTTATCTATATTGACGTCATCAATGATTTCCAATTCACTCATGGTAAAGAACTGCTTGAACAAACTTATCGCATCCTGCCGGCCATGATGAACTTGAAACAGCACGCCCGTGCTCACGGGATTCCAATCATCTATATCAATGACCATTATGCATCCTGGCGGGCAGATCTGCAACAAATCTATCAGCACTGTCTAAATGACGGGAACAAAAAGCTGTTAGAAGCCATCCGTCCGGACGATGGGGATTATTTTCTAATAAAGCCGAAACACTCAGGTTTTTACCAGTCTTCTTTACAGTCCTTACTCTATGAACTAGGTGTCAAACGACTGATACTAAGTGGTATCGCCGGAAATATATGTGTCTTATTCACAGCTAATGACGCTTATATGAGAGAGTATGAATTATGGATACCTGAGAATACTATCGCATCCAATGACCCGAACGATAATCAATATGCATTGACGATGATGGAAAATGTGTTGAAGGCAGATGTTTCTCCTATCTAATCATAAACCCTCCCTGAAGAGTCATAAACTGATAAAGGAGTGATTTGAAGGGAGTGATATCATGCAGATTTATGTAGTGAAAAGTGGAGACAGTTTATTTACTATTGCAAATGCCTTCAATATAAACCCTCAGGAAATCATTGAAGCGAATGAACTAGAGACACCTGGCAATCTTGTTGTCGGTCAGGCGCTGGTGATACCGATTACTGGACAGTTTTACACTGTTCAGGCAGGTGACAGTTTGTATACGATTGCCCAACGCTTCAATACAACTGCCCAGCAACTGGCAGAGGTAAATCAAATCCCCTTGAATGCCAGCCTGCAAATAGGTACCAGGTTATATATCCCGCCACAGCCAAAGGTAAATGCATCATTCAATGCTTACGTGGAACCTTTCGGCGGTCAGGTCTCACAAGCATTGGAAACTGCAGCCAGAAGAAGGAGCCCATTATTGACCTACCTGGCTCCGTTCAGTTATCGTGTTCAGTCAAATGGCAGCCTGGAAGCACCTCCACTTGATGATTTTCAGCAGATTGCACAAAACAGTACGGCATCTCTCATGATGGTAGTCACCAATTTGACCGACGATGGTTTCAGCGCCGAGCTCGGCAGGACGATTTTAACCGATGAAAACGTCCAAAATACCTTGCTAAATAATATCATCACAACCGCGCAACAGGTCGGCTATAAAGATATCCATTTTGATTTTGAATTTTTGCCTCCAGAAATGGCTCAGGATTACAACAACTTTCTTCGTAAAGCAAAGGAACGGTTAAGGCAGGAAGGGTTATTGATTTCCACCGCGCTTGCGCCAAAGACAAGTGCCGAGCAAAAAGGCGCCTGGTATGAAGCGCATGACTATGGTGCACATGGTGAGATTGTAGATTTTGTTGTATTAATGACTTATGAATGGGGCTATAGCGGAGGTCCTCCGATGGCAGTATCTCCAATTGGTCCTGTGCGTGAAGTAGTAGAGTATGCTTTGACGGAAATGCCCGCGGAAAAAATATTCCTTGGACAAAATTTATATGGGTATGATTGGACACTCCCATTCGTCGAAGGAGGAGAATTCGCCAAAGCGATGAGTCCCCAGCAGGCGATTCAGCTGGCAAGGGAGAATAACGTTGCGATTGAGTATGACGAGGAAGCACAAGCCCCGTTTTTCTTTTATCAGGACACCGAAGGCAAACGACATGAAGTATGGTTCGAAGATGCACGATCGATTCAAAAAAAATTCGATTTAGTGAAAGAACTTGGATTAAAAGGTGTGAGTTACTGGAAATTAGGATTGTCCTTTCCACAGAATTGGGCTTTAATCGAGTCGCAGTTCAATGTTGAAAAATTAAGCTGAACACCTAGCTGTCTCTTACCAAAAAAGGCGCCCCTTTTGGTAGAGGCAGCCATTTCTTTCAGGAAAGCTATTCCTATTACTTTCCTGGAACTATTTTTACATGGCGGTATTCGATATCAGCCTGATCCCATGCTCGTTGGAGTCCTTTGGTATCAATCGCCTCCATAGTGACCAACCGGTATGGAATAGCTAATTCAAACGGGCGCTCAAATGGAAATGGCGCTACTGATACCGTATATTTGTCCAGCCAGTGGGACATCATTCCCTGAGGAGCGAAATCGAACGTTTGTCTAAACCCGTTTTTAAACCAGGACAACTCCTCTTCTTTAGATACTCCAGGTTCCTGCATGCAAATATAAAGGGAAAGATCATCACAGAACTGCAGGCGCTTAAAGTGAAGATCATAAAGGTATCTCGGCACTTCTAAATCCATCTGTTTTTTCAGACGGATCCGTCGTTTTTGTTCATGATCGAGGAAATGCCTGATGTCCGGATCGTGAGAATCGTTTGGAAAAAAAGAACTATAATGACGGCTGCACAGCACAGCTGCATAGTAAGAATCTTTTTCTATATCATCAATTCCATGTACATAAGCATCCAGCTTCTCTTTTAACGGATAATCGACAAAGGTATAAGGACGATTTTTATCCTCATTCCATTTAGGATGTTTATCCAGAGGAATCCAGGCGCGGTCGTGCTGACCCACTGCCCAATCCGCTAGTTGACGGAGCTTTGAACGCATAATAAAATCCTGTTTCCAGTTATCGACAAGCTTACCTGATGCTTGCGCGTGATCATGCTGAGCCATCATAATAAAGTTATCTCCTGACTGATTGACAATCATCACTTATCCCTCCTGTATTATTGAAACTAAACCCCATTCTGTTCCGTATCCTATGTATATCTTTGTTATAGCAAGAATTGTGAGGTGTACCATATGAAATTTCAAGTGAAGAAAAACCCATTTCTTGTCCTGTTATCAATCTTCCTTCTGCCTCTGGGATTATTAGGAGTGTACACAGATCCTGCTGAAGGGTGGACCGGTCTGCTCATTGTCATTCCGATTGCAGGACTGCTTTTGTGGGCGTTATTTCAATCATACCACGAAGTGAGGGATGACGCTTTCATTGCACATTTCGGTCCAATTAAAAAAAGAATACCGTTAAGGGATATCAGAAAGGTAAACTACAGTTATAATCCGTTATCGAGTCCTGCCTGGACGCTCAAACGCATGAAAGTTACCGACCACCAGCATCGGTCCTACCTGTTATCGGCACCAAAAGACGAAGAAGCACTGCGTGATTTATTACAGCAGCGCTGCCCTCATGCAACAATATCGATATGAAAATAGCTGCCTGACCTCATTGGGCCAGGCAGCATCTGTTTTACTTATAAAGTAAATAGTTTTCGCGAATCTCTTTGAAATCATCAAGGCCGTCTTGCCATTGGGATTTGATTTCTTCGATGCTCTGTCCTTCTTCAATCGCTTCCCTGATCCATCCATTTCCGACCAATAAGTCAAAGAAGGAAACCCCTTCACTGTTTTCAGCTCGGAATTCAAAATCTTCCGGATACATATCATGAATCGTTTTCACAAGCGCAAGGCCTGTCTCGACCGGCTGATAGATTTTCTTATTGGTGACATGAATCTGTACACCGTGAGAAAGGTCTCCGCTATGCTTCGAGAACATAGGTGTAAACGAAGCCGCACGGAAAGTCACTCCCGGAAGCTCAAGTTCGTTCATTGCGGCAGCTAAGTCTGTGCTATCTATGAACGGAGCACCGATCAATTCGAATGGCTGCGTCGTTCCACGGCCTTCGGAAACATTTGTGCCTTCAATCCAGGCAGCGCCAGGATATACTAAGGCCGTATCAAGGGTCGGCATATTTGGAGAAGGAGCGACAAACTCGAGTGGTGTTTTGTCATAGTACATATGGCGTTTCCATCCGTCCATCTCCACGACTGTCAAGTCTGCCCCGATATCATGCTCTTCGTTGAAATACTTCGCCAGCTCCCCAACTGTCATACCATGTCGGAGCGGAATTGGATAATTGCCGACAAACGATTGATATTCCATATCCAGGACAGGTCCTTCAACTTTACTTCCGCTGATCGGGTTCGGTCTATCTAAAACGATGAATGGGATATCATTTTCCTGGGCCGCTTCCATAGCGTAAGCCATTGTATAAATGTACGTATAGAAACGAGTTCCGACATCCTGAATGTCAAACAGCAACACATCAATATCTTCTAACATTTCCGGAGTAGGTTTCCTTGTCTGACCATATAGGCTGTAGACAGGAAGCCCTGTTTTTTCATCAATATAATACTCGACATAATCGCCGGCCTGGGCACTGCCACGCACGCCGTGTTCCGGTCCGTATAATGCCGTCAGTTCGACGTCCTCATCATTATGGAGTAAATCGACAATACTGTTTAGTTCCTGATCGACTCCTGTAGGGTTCGTGATCAACCCGACTTTTTTACCTTCAATTAAATTCTTCTGGTCATTTAACAATACTTCTACCCCGAGCTCAAATTGATTGTCTTTTTCATTGCCGTAGCCATGTCCCTTACCTTTTCCGTTATTATCAGCCATGGCAATCGACAATGTCGATAGGATGAGCAGTGTCGTCACAATCGAAATCAACCATTTTTTCATTAAATCCTCTCCCTGAAATTTTTTTGTATTAATCTACCGGGCGCACGAAGCGCCCAGCAATCAATAATTCAAACCATGTCCAAATTCATAAAGTGGTATACCATTGTCCCCGGGTATCTGTACAGGCAGTTTTCCTGTAGGAGCATTTTCACCGAAAATCGTTGCGGCTGTAGCTTCAAAGCTCGCTGTCCGGAAACCATACTGTGCGAGATAAGCATCTACATCGGGGTAAGCCATAATGTCATACGGATTTCGGATACCGACTCCGATAACAGGAGCATCCGTTTCATTCATGATCGTATTGACCAGCTGCATTTGCGGATGGCTTGCCGAACGGGAATACACATTGTATGAGTAGGTACCGACAATTACTTTATCCGCACCCTTGACGATTGCCAGCTGTTCAGGTGTTAAGGTACTGCCGTCTGGTGCGATTACAGTAGTATCCGCATGGTGATTTTTAACTGCATCCCCTAACGAATCAACAAAACTACTTCCAACAACTACTATCTTTTCATCTTCAGATGACTGAAGTGGAAGTACATCGTCATTTTTCACTAATGTGATGGAACGATCAGCTGCTTCCTGTTCCACTTGTTTATGGCTGTCAGATCCTACAACCTGCAACGCATTTTCCACTTTTTCATCGATTGACTGCGGCTGCTCCTCCTTAATAATCCCTCGTTTTACTTTAAGCGTTAAAATTCTTTCAACAGAATTTTCAATAGTAGCTTCTGAGATTTCTCCAGTCTCGATCGCTTCCAGAAGTCCGTCTGCTACTTCCTCAAGCCCGACTGGCATCAGTACAATATCTGTGCCTGCTTTTACCGAGCGTATGACGGCGTCGACAGGACCAAAGTGATCAGCAATCGCCTTCATATTTAACGCATCGGTGATAATCACACCTTCGTATCCCATTTCCTCCCTCATTAAACCGGTCAATACCTTAGGAGAAAGGGTGGCAGGCAAAGCGATTTCTTCTCCTGTTTTTTGAGAGGTGACCTTGGTATCATCGATTTTAGGGAACGTGACATGCGCGGTCATAATTGCATCAATTCCAGCTTCCATCGCTTTCTGGAAAGGATATAGTTCCACTTCTTTCAGTCGCTCTTTATCGTGGGGTACTTCAGGAAGTCCGAGATGAGAATCGACAGCTGTGTCTCCATGACCCGGGAAGTGTTTAGCCGTTGCCGCTACTCCTGTGCTTTGTAGACCTTCGGTGTATGCGACCCCCATTTCCGCCACTAATTCAGGATCTCCACCGAACGAACGGACACCGATAACCGGGTTGTCAGGATTGTTATTTACATCCATCACCGGTGCCAGATTCATATTGATGCCTAAGGATGCCAGCTCTTCTCCGATCGCTTGTCCAACATTTTGGGCGATATCGGTAGAGCGCGTTGCACCTAATGCCATGTTGCCAGGCATATCGGTTCCCGACTGGAGGCGGGTAACTATGCCGCCTTCCTGGTCAATCGTCAAAAGCAAGCCATATTTTTCTGCTGCCTGCTGGTATTCTGTAACAAGCTTCGCTGTTTGTTCCGTTGTTACCACGTTCTCACGGAACAAGATGACACCGCCAAGATGGTATTCTTTCACTAGTTGTTCTATTTCCGGAAGCATCTCTGTCACATTCTCGCCTTCCCACTTACGGAAATCAGGCATCAGCATTTGTCCTACTTTTTCTTTTAAGGACATGTTCTCGATTGCATGGCTAATGATGTCATAGCGGCTTCCATCTTCCTTCTTAAGCGTTGCTTCAGATTCCGGCTTCCCTTTGGTACCAGCCGCTTTAGCCACAGGCTTGTAATCAATGGCGATCCGGTCTTCGTATGTGCCGTCGCTGACCTTAATGAAAGTCCTCCCGTTTTGCCCGGTCATTGTAACCGTGCCATCTTCGTCAACCGTTGCTACATTCTTGTTCGTAGATGTCCAGGTCAAATCTTGAGAAACTGCCATGAAATGCCCAGCTTCATAGACATGTAAAGCATTCAGCTTTAGCTGTTCACCATCAACATCCTTCTCTAGCTGCGGGACATTCTCGAGTAAGACCAAGTCTTTGACGCCTTCATGATCAGCAGCTGCCACTTCATTTGCCGGCACCCCGATCATTAAATGGGACAAAACCAGCACAAATGCCAATAAAGAAAACAGCCACTTATTACGCCTCTGCTTCATTTAGCTTCCTCCTTGTGTAAAATAGTCTTTCTTACCAGGTGTAAATTATGAAAAGTACTATCGGGGAAACTTAATAGTTTCTAAGCTCCCATCCTCCACCAGAAAATTCCGGTGTCTGGATGCTTCCATCTGCAATCTTCAGTTCCAGATTATTGACATACCAGCCACGGCCATTGGTATAGCCGTCTGTCTGGTAACGGAATCTTACCTGCTGGGTATCAGCCGGCAAGTTTATTTCTAACTGATGCCAGTCTTTGTTCCCGGTAAGCACTTCTCCGACCTGCTCCCAATTCTCGCCGTCCGTAGTCACTTCAATGAATCCTTTATCATATCCCGCTTCAATCCGGTGCCAGGTGTCAAACGTTAAAACGGCTTCCCCATCAAGCTCCACTTCTGCTGTCAACGTCCGGTTCAGTCGATCTCCATATCCAGCAAACCAGGCATCCTCTTTGTTCGGTATCGTAACAGGGATGGCGTCTGCAACCAGTCTTGCAAATGGACGTCGCGCAACATTGGTAGACACTGTTTCCCTTGTCGGATGGACGCGATTGGTGAGTAAAATTGCGATGGTGTCATTGTTTTGACTGACAGCTATCGATGTTCCTGTATAGCCGGTATGACCAAGTGTAGAACTGCCGGATAAAGCATCCATGTACCATCCTTGCTGCAGCTCCCAGCCAAGGCCATGTTCATCGCCAGGAAATTGCGGAATTTGATTTTCAGCCAGTAGTTTGACTGTTTCCGGCTTCAGGATTTGTGTCCCTCCGTAAGTACCATCATTGAGATACATATGGGCGAATGTCGCCAAATCCCTGGCAGTGGAGAATACACCGGCATGTCCGGCTACTCCATCAAGCGACCAGGCATTTTCATCGTGCACTTCTCCCCAAACGATTCCACGGTCCGTCCATGGCTGGTATTCGGTTGCTGCGATTCGATCTTTTAAAGAAGCCGGCGGATTGTACATCGTATCTTCCATGCCGAGAGGGTCAGTGATATTTTCTTTGACGTACTCATCCAGTCGTTGACCCGACAGGCGTTCGATTAATACACTCAGCGTTATCATGTTCAGGTCGCTGTAAGTATAGGTGGTTCCTGGATCATTAGCCAATGGACGTTCCAATACGTATTGCAGCCTGTCCTCTCTATCCCCTTCCTGGGTGTAAATCGGTACCCATGGGGTGAATCCAGAGGTATGGGTCATCAGCTGTCGAATAGTCACTTCTTCTTTTCCATTTGTCGCAAATTCAGGAATATGTTCAGCAACAGGATCGTCCAACTGGAACATACCTTCTTCGTACAATTGCATGGCAGCTGTTGTCGTAAAGACTTTACTTATCGATGCCATGTCGAAAATGGTATCTTTTTTCATAGCTACCGGCTGATCCATTACCGTTCCTTGATCATCTTCATATAAGGCGGCATGACCATAGGCTTCATGCTGGACTATGTGGCCCCTGCGAGCTACGAAGGTCACGGCACCAGGCATAACTCCTTCTTCGATCTTGCTTTCCATCAATCCGGTGATCCCCTCCAGTGGTGCTTGTACCATGCCTGCTCCTCTCACGGAACCAGGATGCAGAACTGGTGATACAGGACCTGGATTATTCCAGGTGAAGACCGGATGGGCGCCCCGTTGGCTATTCTTTTTATCTTTCTGTTCAATCGTAAGCTCGGGCGGGACATTGTTTTCTGCCTGGACTCCATACCCGGTAAACATGGAAGCCCCTAGTACCGTTACTAAAGCAAGCTTCATAGATTTCTTTTTCATTTCTTTCCTCCTCTTCTTAAGAATTTCTTTTGTCGAAATAAATCGATGAAAAGGCTTACATTAATCTATTTGTAGCGTAACGGAGAATATATATAGTTGTCTATACCACATAAGTCATATATTTCAGAAAAAGTAGTACTTACGTCACGATAGAATGGTTTTATTTTAGGAAGTATTATTTTCATAAGACGATAATTCAACTAAAGGGCCGGATTATGGAAGACTCAGTTTCAAGATTGTAAAGGTTCGTTACCATAAAAGAGTCAGGGCTGGCTGGGAAACTACTCGCTTTCCTGTGGGGAATCCGGCAAGCCTCCTCAGTCGTTTCACTCCCTGTGGGGTCTCGCCTGGCTCCTTCTCCCACGGGAGTCTCGCAGTTTCCCAACCAACCCATCCGAAGGATGGAGAAACGAACCTCCGCATAGCTGAAGAGATCATCCACGATCACCGAATAATATGGCTTGAGGTTGAAGGTTACATCCCGCTTTTATAAGTAGTTCTCCTTTGGTTGAAGGCCTGCTTATCGATGTTTCCGATTCTCTTATAAACGCAAGGAGATCCGGGAAATTATGAGACTCCTATGGGAAAATAGTACATGGTGAGATCCCGCGGGGCTTTAGCCCGAGGAAGCTCACCGTGCGCCCATGGAAAGCGAGTGATTTCCCGGACCTCCAGAGGCTTCCAACTTTAACGGAAACAGTTTCTCTCGAAACTGAGTCTTCAACAATAGGGAGCTTTAACTGTAAAATCAACAATGAGATTTAACAGAATCCTAATAAAAAATACCTGCGAGACATTGATTGGCCCGCAGGTATTGATACCATCACTTTATTATTTTATTTATCAAGAAGCTTCAATGATTCACGATTGAATGCTGGCAAGTCGTCCGGGTTACGGCTTGTGACTAATTGATCCTGGCAGACGACAACTTCTTGATCCTGATAATCAACACCGGCATATTCCATATCAACAGCGATTGATGTGAAGCCAGTCGCTTTGCGTCCTTCTAATGTTTTAGCCGTAATTAACAGCTGTGGTCCATGGCAAATAGCGAATACTGGTTTCTTTTCATCCATGAAATGCTTGGAGAATTTCACAAATCGTTCGTCCGCGCGCAACTGATCCGGGGAGAACCCTCCAGGCAAGAACAATGCATCAAAGTCTTCCGGGTTGACCTCATCGATACCTTTATCGATTTTTACTGTTGCATCCCCCTGCTTACCTGTCACTTCTTTCCCTGCTTCTTTTTCAATCGTAACTACTTCATGACCAGCTTCTTTGAACTGCTTAGCTGGATCCGTATATTCAACATCTTCGAACATGTCAGTCAATAAGCATGCGATTTTTTTACTCATAACTAAAATGCCTCCTTCATATATCATTTCGTTTATAATGAAGTCACATTTTTGATTTACCCGTCCATTGGTGAGTTAAACATGTTTGTCTTTATCTTCCATTTTAAACTGCTGAAAAATAGCATTTCTTCTATCTTGATAAACTTCTTCCCCAGCAATCTTATTAATGATTTGAACATTGCGACGGACGGCCAGCCCAAGGTTGGTGGCGCCGGCACCGTGGGTATGAGCCAGATTTGTTGCGACAAAAAAATGATGGTTTCTTTCATCATGGAATACAAGACGGGCATCGCGGGTTACGCGATACCGCTTTTCATCCTCCCATTCGATTTTTTCCTTAAAACGATTCATGAACCATTCTGGAATATGAGGTACATACCCCGTCGCCAGTACCACCTTTTCCGTACGGTAATCAAATTTTTCATCCACTTGCCATTGGTGACAGTTGAGCAGATAACCATCACCGTTTCTTTCTATCCCCTTCACTTCTGTCATCGGCTGGATGGTTACGCGCGCTTTTTTATCTCCTGTCGATTTGTGGTAAAGCGTCTTATAGAGCTCTTCCAGGGTATCAGGGTCAATGCCTTTTCGAAGGTTGCCTAACAAGTCCAGCGAATCTTTTCTTTTTTCAAAAGAAAGGTCATGGAAATAATCGACATAATCCGGAGAGAAAAATTCCTGGCCAAGCTTGGCACTTTCCAGCTGGAACAGACCGGAAGAGCGGGTGAATAACGTCAAATGCATGTTGTCACGGTATTCTTGTTCCTGCAATAGATCGAGAAGGACTTCAGCAGCACTTTGACCTGAACCAACGATTGTAACATGGTCGGAAGATAGCAGCTTCCCTTTTTGATACAGGTAATCACTGGTATGTAGTACATCTTCTTCCGGGAACCCTTTCATTCCATCCAGTACCAGCGGCTTGCTGCCCGTACCCATGACGACATGTTTTGCCCGGAAGCTTTTCATTTCTCCACTTTCTACTGCTTTTATCACTACTTCATAATGAGCTTCTTCTGCCTGGTTATGATCGATGACATCTACTACCTCCTGCCCGAACATTAGGCCTTCGAGCTTTTCGACCACCCATTTTAAGTAATCATTATATTCCTGGCGCGGGACTTTGAATTCACTGAAAAAGAAAAATTGAAACATCCTGTTTTGTTCATGCAGGTAATTCAAATATGTATACGGGCTTGTCGGGTCTGCAAGTGTCACGACATCCGCAAGAAACGGCACCTGTAAGTTCATTTTTTCGATCATCATGCCTGGGTGCCAGTCAAATTCAGCTGTCTTATCTATAAACAACCCTTCGAGTTCTGTTTTTTCTAATAATGCAGCTAAACCCAGATTATAAGGCCCAATACCGATGCCTATAACATCATATATTTTGTCCATAGGATTGCTCCTCCCATCTCTTCTCCATGTGAATTTATTATTCTTCTATCATGTTCTGCATAAACTTTTGAAATCATACGCTACGAAATAGTAAAAAACCTGGTTTGTC
Source organism: Halobacillus sp. B23F22_5 (assembly GCF_043497085.1). Classification (NCBI taxonomy): domain Bacteria; kingdom Bacillati; phylum Bacillota; class Bacilli; order Caryophanales; family Bacillaceae; genus Halobacillus; species Halobacillus sp. B23F22_5. The sequence continues at coordinate 16,986 of NZ_JBIEKI010000001.1, forward strand.
GCCAATCACTTATGAAGAAAGACTTACTATTAAACTTTCTTAGAGAATAAAAGAAAACCGCCTGAAGAAAGGCGGCGTTTAATCCGTAATGTCCATTAGTTGCCTAAGTCTACTTTTATTGCTTAATAAATCGTGCAGTGTATAATCATCAAGAATTTGCAGGAATGCCTCAAGCGCATCATTCAGCACATGCTTCAGTTTGCAGGCTGGCGTAATTACGCAATGATCAGAGCCACGATCAAAACATTCCAAAAGGATAAAGTCATCTTCCATCTTTCTGACCACATCCCCGACATTTATCTCTTCCGGCCGCTTCGCAAGTTTGATCCCACCCGACCTGCCTCTAATGGTCGTCAGCATGTTTAGCTTGTTCAGCTGATGGACAATCTTACTCAGATGGTTTTCCGAAATATCGAAGACTTTCGATATTTCTTTAATGCTTGCAAGCTCTCCCTCTGGTTTGGAAGCCGTATATATCAGCACGCGAAGCGCATAATCTGTATATTTTTTCAGACGCATGTAGCATACTCCTTAAATAATTTACTTTACATTATCGTATCACAGGTATCTAACGGTTGTCTTATTTGTAAACTAAAATTGTTCCATGTGAAACAGTTAACCAAATTGTCACAAAAACATGCATTTACAATATTGCTTTAGTGCTTATAATGTTTAACAATAAAGATACACGGAAAATACATCTTTAATTACAATAACTTTTTAAAAGGAGTTTTTTTATTATGTCTACAGAAACCTTACCTAAGCTTGATGAGCAAACCATTGCTACGGTAAAAGCTACTGTGCCTGTACTTGCTGAACACGGGGAACAAATTACCACAAGGTTCTATCAAATGATGTTTGAAGCTCACCCGGAGCTGAAGAATGTCTTTAATATGACGCACCAAAAAGAAGGAAAGCAGCCACGTGCGCTTGCTAATGCTGTTTATGCTGCTGCTCAATATATTGATGATTTAAGCGCTATCATGCCTGCAGTCGAAAAAATCGCCCATAAACACCGCAGCATGAATATCGTACCGGAACAGTATCCAATTGTAGGGAAATATTTGCTGCTTGCTATCAAAGACGTGCTAGGTGATGCTGCTACTGATGACATCATCAATGCCTGGGAAAAGGCTTATGGAGTCATCGCAGAGGCATTCATTCAAGTGGAAGCGGACATGTATAAAGAAACTGATGAAGAGACTGGCGGATGGGTCGGCTACCGCGACTTTGAAGTGATTGATAAGGTAAAAGAAAGTGATGTCATTACTTCCTTCTATTTAAAACCAGTAGACGGAGGAGCATTGCCAACCTATAAGCCAGGTCAATATTTGACCATTCAAGCAAAAATGCCGAATGAAGAATACGACCAATTACGCCAATACAGCCTTTCTGATGCCCCAGGCAAAGGTTACTTCCGTATCAGCGTCAAACGCGAGGAAGGAACTGAACAGCTTCCAGAAGGAAAAGTCTCTAATTTCCTTCATAAACATGTAAATGAAGGGGATGTCATTCCTGTCAGTGCCCCTGCGGGTGACTTCTTCCTCGATACGGATTCCAAAAAGCCACTAGTCCTAATCAGTGGTGGTGTCGGGCTTACTCCAATGATGAGTATGCTGCAGACAATCATCAAACAACAAATTGACCGGGAAGTTCATTTCATTCATGCGGCACGTAACGGCAGTGTCCATGCCTTGAAGCACGATATGAAGATGGCTGGGGAAGAATATCCAAACATTAAAACTTATATCGTCTATGACACACCAACAGAAGAGGATATGAAAGAAAAGCTTCATGCTAAAGAAGGGTATGTCGATCTTGAATGGCTTCAATCCATTGTTCCGCAGGATTCCGATTTCTACTTCTGTGGACCAGAAGGATTCATGAAAGCTATTTATGGTTCTTTGAAAGATTGGAACGTTCCTATGGAGCAGATCAATTATGAGTTCTTCGGCCCACAAGGCGATTTGGAAAAATAATTTTGAACAAAAGCGCAAGCGCCTTGTTCACCCCCGACAAGCTTAAGACAAGCCTCGGCGTGACTTTCTTTGTCACAGAGAGGATTGACTTAAGACCTCGAGGGGGTAGGCGCTGGAGCTGGATGAAACCAACCACCTAAAAATTTACAAAAAAGATGCCTGCAATAACGTTGCAGGCATCTTTTTTATTGCTTATTCTTCTAGTGTAGAAGTGTCTCCGGTCGGAAGGCCAAGCTCCCAGGACTTTAGGAGACGACGCATGATTTTACCACTTCGTGTCTTCGGAATCGTGTCTTTGATCTCGATTTCACGAGGAGCCGCATGCGCGCTTAACCCTTTCTTAACGAACTGACGGATATCTTCCAGCAATTCATCGGACTCTTTATAACCATCATTCAATGTGATGAATGCTTTGATGATTTCTCCACGCTCAGGATCCGGCTTACCGATAACCCCGGCTTCAGCAACTGCTTCATGCTCAATCAGCTTACTTTCTACTTCGAATGGTCCGACACGCTCACCAGAGGTGTTGATAACATCATCAAGGCGGCCCTGGAACCAGAAGTAACCGTCTTCATCCATATAAGCACTATCTCCCGATACATACCAGTCACCAAGGAAGTAGCTTTCATACTTGCCAGGATTCTTCCAAACGGCACGCATCATGGACGGCCAGCCTTTTTTCAGTGCCAGGTTCCCCATCCGGTTTGGCGGCAGTTCATTCCCGTCATTATCGACGATTGCCGCTTCTGTTCCAGGGAAAGGTTTACCCATAGAACCTGGACGCATATCCATAGCCGGGTAATTACAGATCATCATGCCACCGGTTTCTGTCATCCACCATGTGTCATGGATTCGCAGATCCAGTGCTTTCAATCCCCAGGTGATAACCTCCGGATTCAGTGGTTCACCGACACTCAAGACATGGCGTAAAGAAGACATATCATGTTTCTTCGCCACATCTTCTCCAGCGCTTACCAGCTTACGGAATGCTGTCGGGGCAGAATACCACACGGTTACATTGTATTTGTCGATGGTACCATACCAATCATCCGGGCTGAAACGTCCACCGCGGATTACATTGGTCACTCCATTTAGCCACGGAGCAAAAATACCGTAGCTTGTACCAGTTACCCAGCCCGGGTCAGCTGTACACCAGTAAGTGTCATCTTCTTTAAGGTCCAATACCCATTTACCAGTTTGATAGTGTTGAAGCATGGCATTGTGTACATGATAGACACCTTTTGGTTTGCCGGTAGAACCGGATGTATAGTGAAGCAGCATGCCATCCTCTAAATCTACCCATTCGATTTCAAAATCTTTGGAAGCCTGCTCCATTTCTTTGTGATAATCGATATAATCACCCGATTGGTCAGGTGCATCCCCAACAAGGACGATTTTTTTCAGATTTGGCAGTTCATCAACCGGAACACGCTCCAATAATTCCGGAGTAGTGACAAGCATGCTTGCCTCACTATCTTCCAAACGGTCGCGTACGGCCTGCTCCATAAATGCCTCAAACAAAGGCCCTGCGATTGCACCAGTTTTCAAGATTCCAAGAAACGCAGCGTAAAATTCAGGGCTTCTGTGCATGAATAAGAAAACACGGTCACCCTTCTCTACGTTATATTTTTTCAATACATTCGCAAATTGGTTACTTTTGAATTTCAAATCTTCAAAGGTTAGTTTCTCTTCACGATTGGGAGCTGAATAAATCAGAGCGGTCTGATCCTTTTTATCAGGGTTGTCCGCATGGCGATCGATTGCCTCATAAGCGATGTTTACTTTACCTGTTTCACTCCAAGAGAATTGGCTTTTGACACTATCCCATTGGAACTGATCATATGTTTCTTTGTAGTCTTTCATATTGTGATTGCCTTCACGTGCTGGAATTGGTTGCATGTCCATAGAATCACCTCATTTAATAATTTATAAACGGTTTCTTACCTAAGTAAAAAAACACTCGCTACACTTATGTTCGGCAGAGCTCCTATTTGGATTTTTCTAAAAATTCGTGAATTACTTTTTATTTTAGAATACTTCGGCAAAGTTTTAAAGTAATAAGGGATAAGTTTTGCCAGATTGGTGAAAAAGCATCACATAATCATACTCTTGATTGACAGGAACAGGAAGGAACCCTATAATAAATAAGGTTGTAATTAAATAAAATCCGTAACACACGGGAGAGGTTCTTAGCGACACCCTCGATAAAAAACTAAGGATATATGATGATGTCAGAGACCATATCCCTTAGGGTGTGGTCTTTTTTGTACTTTAGGAAAGTTTAACTTGGTTAAAGGGTTAAAGTATAAAAAAAGGCTAAAGCTTTCGCTATAAGTACTTGGCGACAAGCCAGGTTTTTCTAAATGAAATGGATACAAGCATATAAAGGAGGCAATCAATATGGCTGGACGAAAAGATGAAGATTTAAAAGATTTATCCCTGCTGGGCAGTCAAGGGACGAACTATTCCTTCGACTACGACCCCGATGTACTTGAGACTTTTGATAACCAGCATCCAAACCGGGATTACTTTGTAAAGTTCAATTGCCCTGAGTTTACTACACTCTGTCCAAAGACAGGTCAGCCCGACTTTGCGACGATTTATATCAGTTACATTCCAGATGAAAAGATGGTCGAAAGCAAATCGCTGAAGCTTTACCTCTTCAGTTTTCGGAATCACGGGGATTTCCATGAGGATAGTGTCAACATCATAATGAATGACCTGATTGAGCTAATGGATCCGCGTTATATCGAAGTATGGGGCAAATTCACGCCACGAGGCGGTATTTCCATCGACCCATACTGCAACTATGGCAAGCCTGGCACGAAGTTCGAACAAATGGCAGAGCAACGACTCTTCAATCACGATCTATATCCTGAAAAAATCGACAACCGTTAGACGAGGGTAACGTTTAGAAAGTTTGCTCCCTTTGATAAGGAGAGGAATCAGATGTTCATTTATTTAAATGCATTATTTGTAGGTTTATTGATTTTAGCTAATATTTTAGGGGTAAAGCTGTTTTCAGTTGGCGGGTACGTACTTCCTGCTGCTGTCATTGTATATGTTGTCACTTATCTGATCACCGATGTAATCGGGGAAGTATACGGTAAAGAAGCAGCCAGGAAAACGGTACAGGCCGGATTTTTCACCCAGGTGATTGCGCTTATTTTTATTTTTGTAGCGATTCAGCTTCCAGCAGCACCATTTTTCCAATCACAGACCGAATTTGAAACGATTCTCGGTGGCAGCTTCCGGGTGATGCTGGCAAGCCTGGTGTCTTATGTCGCCAGTCAAAATTTCGACGTATTCATCTTCCATCGGTTGAAAAAGAAACATGGTGAACAGAAGCTGTGGCTCAGAAACAATCTATCGACGATGTCGAGCCAGCTGATTGATACCGTAGTATTTATTACCATTGCATTTGCCGGCACCATGCCGACAGGAGCGTTGTTAGGAATGATCGGTACGCAATATGTATTCAAATTCCTTATCGCAGCTGTCGACACCCCAATCGCCTACATGTTAGTGAAAGCAGCCAGAAAAGATAAGCTAAGCTTCCAGTTAGCAGAATCCATGAAATAAAGCTAAGCCCAGCAGTTATCGATACTGCTGGGCTTTTTGTAGTTGCCATATATTGATTCTTTATTGTTTATCGTCTTTGTACTGCATGTAGACGGTTTGGGTGACGAGGAAGTCTTCTACGCCATGCTTACCATCAGCGCCGCCAAGTCCGGATTGTCTCATTCCGGCATGGTAGCCCTGGACTGCTTCGAAGTTTTCCCGGTTGATGAACGTCTCACCGAACTTCAATTCGTTCACGACACGCATCGCTTCATGGTAATTCTCCGTATACACGGACGAAGATAATCCATAAACCGTGTCGTTACCCTTTTCAATCGCTTCATCCAACGTGGAGAAGGTAGTCACCGGAATCACAGGACCAAAAATCTCGTCCTGGATGATTTCCATATCCTGCTTCACATTTTTCAGGATGGTCGGCTTATAGAAGAAGCCTTTCTCAAACTCCTGCGGCCGCTCGCCGCCAGTTACTACTTCAGCTCCGGCATCGACAGCGTTCGTAACCATCTCTTCGACGGTCTCCCTGCGGTCTTCACTTACTAATGGACCGACATCGGCTTCTTTATTCTTCAGCGGATCGCCAATGGTCACGTCTTCGATTTTTTCTTTCAGTATTTCTAAAAATTCCTCTGCTACACTTTCGTGAACATATACCCGCTCCGCGTTAGTGCAGGCTTGTCCATTATTTGCAATACGGGAAGCTTTAATATTTTCGGCGGCAAGATCAAGGTCAGCATTTTCTGTGACAATGGCTGGGGCCTTCCCACCTAACTCCAGGTTTACTTTCGTAATGTTTTGAGCAGCTGCCTCCATTACCTTTGTACCTGCCGGAATGCTTCCGGTCATCGTCACCATATGGACTTTTTCATGGGAAGCAAGGGCGTTACCAATTTCAGAGCCTGTGCCGGTTACAAGGTTGTACACGCCTTTTGGAATTTCGCTCATCTCATCAATGATTTTTGTAAATTCCATCGCAGTATTTGGTGTCTGCTGGCTCGGCTTCAATACGATTGTACAGCCGGTGACTAATGCGGTTGCTACTTTACGAGCCAAAATGAACATCGGGAAGTTCCACGGGACAATACCGCCGATGACACCGATCGGTTTTTTATAAATGTGAATATGCTCATTCGGGCGATCACTTGGTACGATTTCCCCTTCAATTCGGCGCGCCCATTCCGACATGTAACGGAAGTAATCAATCGCAAGATCGATTTCTCCGCTCGCCAGTTCATAATCTTTCCCTTGCTCTTCCTGCAGCAGTTCAATGAACCGGTCGCGTTTCGCTTCGATTCGGTCACCGATTTCACGTACGATTTTTCCACGTTCAATATTTGGCTTCAGCTCCCAGTCTTTCTGAGCATTGAACGCCGCTTTGACAGCACGATCGATATCTTCCTTCGTGCCGCGGGGTGTCTGTGAGATCACCTCTTCTGTTGCTGGATTGATGATATCGAGCCATTCATCTCCAGTAGATTCAATATATTGACCATCAATGTATATATGGGTTTGCAAGATAATCCTCCTCTTAATCAGGATGTGTTTTCCTGTAAATTATCTTCCACCCAAAGTCCTGTCTTAAACACGTGTATCGGCTCATGCGCTTTGATGATAGTAGCGTTATACTTAAAAGAACCAATCGATTGGGGTGACTTCACATGGGCCAAAAAAATATGATTTCCTGGATGTTTGTTACGGTAGGAATTATTAATGCTCTCACAGGTGCCGTCATGTTGTTTGTCATCAATGAAAAAATCATCAGCTTCATCTTCTTAGCCTCAAGCGTCATTTTTTTGTTGGCAGGAAGGGTTGCATGGAATGAAAACCATGGAGAGGGAGCTAAGGAGTAGCTTTCTCTTCCTTTTTTTGTCTTCTTTTTCGTGTGGTCATGTAGACGCCGCCTAACACGAGAGCCCCTCCCAGAAACTGCGCTGACGTCATTGCTTCTCCTAAGAAAACAAAGGCCATAATCGCTGTAACAACCGGTATCAAATTCAAGAATACAGATGCTTTGGAAGGGCCGATCATGGCGACTGCCTGGTTCCATGCCAGCAAGGCGATCACAGCAGGAAACACCCCTGTATAAAGTACACTCCAAACCACTTTTGCTGACCAGTCGATGTCAAAGCCGCCTGGGATCCATTCCAGTATCGCGGATAACACAAGCAACGTTCCATTTCCCATCGCGAGCATAAATAACAAACTGCCATACATGGGAAACTTGGATCCATGTTTATTGACTAATAGTGAATAAAACGCCCAGCTTATTACTGCCATCAGCATGATTAAATCCCCTATATTGAACCCTAGCTCAACGAGAACCCCCAGAGATCCTTGCGTGATGATATAGAGCACCCCTGAAAATGAAATGACCACCCCAGTTACCTGTAAGCCTGTGAACCTTTCCCTGAGAAACAAAAAGCTGAGCACCATGGCAACCGATGGGGTAAGCGCTTCAACGATTGATGCATTAATAGTGGTTGTATAGTTCAATGAGGTATAAACCAAGGCAGGAAAAAGCACAACGCCGGTCAGTGCCATTCCATATAACGCTTTCCAATTTTTCAACATTAATGAACGTGCATATTTGAACTCCTGCCTTGCAAAGATCAACAGCACCAGCAAGGCTATCAGCGTACGTAACCAGGCTAACGTAAATGGGGCGATTTCCGCCGTTGCGACTTTGCCGGCAATGAAATTTCCTGAAAATAAAATAATGGCGAGCATGACGAAAGCATACGCTTTCCACATAGGCTGGCACCTGCCTTTTCATATGGGAAAATAAGGTTGTTAAAACCATTTTTTGACTATATAATGAGTTAAACTATTTTATATAAATTTTATATAGGAGATTAGCTTATGTATGGTTATGACCAAGAATCGCAATGGACTTATCTGACCATTGGAATTATCATTATAGCATTCATGCTCAGCATTCTTGCCCCAGTCACTTTAATGACCATCCTGCAGGATATTTTCCACTTTTCGAGAAGTCATTGGATTTTCATGGCTCCTATTTCCGCCTATATTATGCTTGGAGCAAGCTTTGTCTGGATCGGATTACTTTTGATATTGTTTTTGATTTTGCGATCAAAGCGTAAAAAACCTCCTGTGTGGGTACTTGCTATAGGTATTCCTGTTGCTGAGCTTTTCTTTGTTTTATCGATCAACAATTATTATTACTTCCAGGACCAGGGGATCACTTACAACCCTCTATTTTCTATTTCCCCCCAACATTATCAATGGGAAGACATCGAAAGAATCAATCAGATCTATGATAAAAGCGAAGGCACGATTTTCTTGAAAGATATGCTCTTTCAATTGAAAAATGGGAAGGACATCACATTCAACTATCGTCCGGAATTCTGGGAGCATCGCGATAGCATCTTAACGAAAGCCCGGGAAGGTGGTGCTGTAACGACAGATAATTTGGCTGAACTCAGAAAGTGACCAGCCTATTAAACGTATTGTCCAAGCGCATGCAGATATCCAAAAGACTCTTACCTTCGAAAAGGTAAGAGTCTTTATTTTACTTTAAGAAAGTTTAACTTTGTTAAAGGATTAAAGTATAAGAAAATACTAAGGCTTTCGCCATAAGTACTTGGCGACAAGCCAAGTTTTTCTAATCAGCCATTGACTGGTGTCTCTGTCACATCCCAGACCTCTTTATAGTTGGTATAATCATTGATGGCTATATCGAGATCATGAAAGTAACGATGTGCCTGTATGATATTGTTCTCATCTTGTGACCCATTCGCTATTTTTTCTAAATAACTGGATACCGCTTCCATATCCGCCTGTAAAGTCGGAGGATCCTCGAAGGTTTTGCTTTTGATATAAGATAAAAAGCGGCTTGCTTGTTCGCTTTGTGCCTTCCAGTCTACTCCGTCATCCAGTTCACCATATCCCGTCGTATCATTATAGAAGCTATGGGCTATGGAGATTAAATCCCCGGCGTCTTCAAATGTTGTTTTGCTTGATGTTTCGCTTGCTTCCGCTTCCTTGCCTGATTCTGACTGAGACTTTTCTTCTGCTTCACTGGTTTCTGTAGCGGCTTTCTCCGTATCGTCATTCCCATTGATATCGGTAAATATCATTACTCCGAAAAAGCCAAGCGCACCTGCCAATAGTATAAGTAAGATGGTCATTAAGCCTTTAAAACTGAATAGTCTACCCATGTCAATCCCCTTTATTAAGCTATTACCACCAAGCTTAATATAAGCAGGATAATATTTCAATTATTTTCCTTTTCTGCTTTTAACGAATGGCAATATCGACAATGTCGTTCAAGTCTACCGTGAACGTGTGTTTAGTCGCTTCTTCTGTCCCATGAAGCTCTTTTCGGACGGAACAAATGGAATTGATTTTACCTCGGCGCCGCTCATGATCAAAACCATTATGATAGGTCAGTTCGACTGTCAGGTTATCATTCAATGCGCGCTGCAGGAGAAAGTCGATTTCCACTGCTTTTTGTTCATCAATAATCCCTTTTTCTACTCGTTCATCCTCTTTCCATAGTTCTTTCACCAACTGTACATGCTCTGGCAGCATCAATGACGTCCATTTGATGGTTCCACGATCTTTATTATGCTTATCCATCCTACACCCTCCCGTCATTTCGAACGTTTGTTCTCATTATATATAATTACAACGGCAGGGTAAAGCTTATTTCACAGAATGTCAAAAGTTGACATTTTCTCCTTACATTCGCTTTGGAAGTGGAAGTGTGAAATAAAAGGTGTGATAGTAGCCATCCGTCGTCAACTGCAGCGTCCCGTTATGCTGCTCGATGATTTCTTTACTGATGGCCAGACCAAGCCCGCTCCCCCCTGTTTCCCGGCTTCTCGAAACCTCGATACGATAGAAACGTTCAAAAATCGCTGCCTGATTTTCTTCGGATATAAAGGAGCCTGGACCTGAAACAGACAGCTTATATTCTGTTTCCAAACGCTCTCCGGTGATGTGAATAGCTCCCTTGCCCTGATAGTATTGGATAGCATTTTGTAACAGGTTGGTTAATACTTGCTGAATGCCCTCCCGATGAATGAACAACCGGCTTTCATCCAATTGACACACCACATCAATTTGTTGATTGGAAAGTTCCCATTCAAATAAATTCACACAGTTAGCCGCTAATTCCTTTATGTCTACCATTTCACGCTTTGGATAAGACTGCTCGCCAAGGCTGTCCCATTCCTTCACTTGATGAAGCTGCTGCATCATGTTGGTGATGCGTTTCGCCTCAAGATGGAGGGACTGATAAAGTTCTGGCGATCCTTCAATTACCCCTTTACTCAGGCCTTCGAGATAGCCATTAATGTTGGAGAGCGGGGTACGTAGTTCGTGTGCCATATCGGTCAGCATTTTGTTACGATTTTGTTCATTTTCCCGCAATAAAATAATCAGTTCATTATAATGCTCGACAAGCTGACCGATTTCATCCTTACTGTTTGTCTCGAGTACAGCCGGATAGGTACCATCTTTCAGGCTTTTCATGGACCGGGTCAATTCAGTGATCGGCTGCATCATCCGCTTCATCATAAAGTAATGAATCAGGCTGCCAGCGACAATAGCAATGAAGCTGAATATCCATAAATACTGAAACAATGTCGAGTTGAAGCTTAGCTGGCGAGCCGTTCCGACATCCGTAATTCTGTCCACCAGAAAGCAAGCGCTCTGGTAGACAGCAACACCACTTAAGAGAATAAATAGCGAAATAATAATAATATTAGTGATCGTCAGTCTCCAGAGTAATTGTGTGGCCATTTTTTCTCGCCAGGCTTTAATTTTCTGCCACAAATTTATACCCCATTCCTCTTACTGTGATAATCCGCTCAGGTTTCGCAGGGTTTTCCTCAACTTTTCTCCTAAGCTTTTTCACATGGACATCGATGGTCCGTTCAAAAATATCATTTTCCCCATAAGGATTGATGTGGTTAAGCAAGTGTTCCCGGGAAAGTACGATGTTCGGATTCTCCATGAATACATAGAGAAGATTAAATTCATAGTTCGTTAAATGGAGTGGATCCCCATTCAAGGTGACTTCCCCTTTACGCGGCTTAATACTCAATCCCTTATAAGTGATTTTCTGGCAGTGCTGTCCGGTTCGGCGTAATACCGCTTCAACATGGGCGACCAGTTCTTCAGGGCTGAACGGTTTCGTTATATAATCGTCAGCACCCATTTTAAGTCCGGCAATTTTATCTTCGGTACGTGCTTTTGCCGATAACATAATGATGGAAACCTCTCGTGGTGCTTGACTTTTCACCCAACGACAAAATGCTTCCCCGCTTACCTTGGGAAGCATCAAGTCTAAAATGATCAGACAGGGGTCATGGGAATAGTACATGTCTTTCGCTTTTTCCCCATCCTCTGCTTTCACTACGTCATAACCCGCTTTCTCTAAATAAATTGCTACCAGGTCCATGATCATCGGGTCGTCTTCTACCACTAAAATTTTTTGTTTTATCATATAATCACCATTCGTTAATGATCAGAGTTAATCCATTTGCTCGTATTGCTGGAGCATCAGATCATAATTCATTGCTCCTAAAGCAACATACTGAATATAGCCCTTCGAGTCGATAAAGTAGGAGGTCGGAATCGGTTTTATTTGATATTGATTGGCAACCGCAATATTTTCATCCATTAAAACCGGGAAAGTCAATCCAAATTCATCCACAAACTTTCCGACATCGTCACGAGAGCTTTCTGTTTGAGTCAAGTTAATGGCAAGTATCTCGATGTCTTCGTTTTCATAAAATTTTTGCATATCTGGCATTTCAGCACGGCATGGCGGACACCAGGTTGCCCAGAAGTTGAGCATTACCTTTTTCCCACGGTAATCGGAAAGCTTTACGGTTTCACCTTCCATGGTCTTCAGTTCAAAATCAGGAGCCTTCTGCCCTTTTTCAAGGCCAACTTCCCCTCCACCTGAAGCAGTTTCGTTTTCCGCAGCTGTGTCTTCTTCAGGGCCGTCCCCTGCTACTCTCATCTGTGGTTCTTTTTCTCCGTTATCAGCAGTTTCTTTGTCACCTAGCATATCATATACCGCCCAGCCCAGCATAGCTATAACGATTCCGATCAGAATTCCTTTTTTCATGCCTCACAACCGCCTCCTTTTATAAGAATTAACCAAGGTTTCCTAACCATGTATCCTGTACTAAACGCAGTAACATATTCGACAACCGTGCCATCTGCCCGGTGTATAACAGCACACCCATGATGATCATGACACCGCCGCCGACTTTCATTATTTTTTCACTGTACCGGACAACCCAGCGGGCAGATCCCAGGAAGAACGAGAACAATAAGAACGGAAGAGCGAATCCAAGTACATACATGATCGTGTAAATAAGCCCTTGTGTTGGATCTGTAGCTGCGAGCACAAGAATAGAAGCAAAGATTGGGCCGATACAAGGTGTCCAGCCTGCGGCAAATCCCATTCCGACGAAAGCCGTACCAAGGAGTCCTGCCGGTTTTTGGGTACTTCGCAGGCGTTTATCTTTCATCAGCCATTTGAAACTGACCCAGCCGCCAACGAACAAGCCCATCAATATGATGAATACACCTGCAATTCGCTGGATCAATAGACCGGATTGTCCGGACAACAGTCCTTGAATGTAACTTCCCAGAAAGGAAGCGCCAATACCTAACGCAATAAAAATCGATGATACTCCAATAAGGAAAAATATCGAGTGTAATAAAATGTTGGTCCGGACTTTAGCATCTTTCTTATCCTGGATTTCTTTCACGCTCATTCCTGTTATGTAGGAAAGATAAGCAGGAAGCAAGGGCAAGGTACATGGCGATAAGAATGATATCGCTCCTGCACCGAAAGCGAGCCAGATTGTTACATCAGAAGTCATGTGATGACCACCTTCCGTCTAGTCAATATTTCGATTACTATCGCGGCTGCAATGAGAGCCAATAAGAACCAGCTATCCACCATCACTCCAAATAACGTGGGAAATGGCGCAATAAAAGCAAGCAGCCATTTACTGAAGATCCACGCCATCCAAATATAAATGACATGGCTGGTTTTAAAGATATGAAACGCGAACAACAGCACAAACACACTTAATACCAAAAGTTCCAGGATAACAGGAAGAACCATCCCATTTTGCAGCAGCATGGTATCGAGGAATGTTTTTAACAAGAGTGCAGGAAGAAATACCATTAATCCGCTAAATAACAGTTCCCGACCATCCATCTTTCTTTTTCGTAATAAAGACATGGCATGGACAAAGGTGAGTACTGCCGCTAAGTAAAACTCATTTTTACCACTGGGATAGGCCAATATTGCCGGCGGGTCCTGTATGAACAGCGAAAAATGAAAAACAATCTTCCCAAAAAAATACGTAAACACAAATGTCAGCAGCAGTGAAAACAGGCTATCTTCCATCTGCTTCTGCTTTTCTTTAGCAAAGCGGGAATAATAGCGGTAAAACAAGCCCCCTGCTATTATACTGACAATCGTGATGATCCATGAACTTTTTATAATGAGCGGTCCTACTACCCATGCTGATGGCATAACATTCTTCCTTTTTATTGAAATATCATGATAAAAACAATTATAAAATACATTTGTTAACGGTTTATGAACAAAAATAAAAGCGTAAGCGACATATTGTACGAACGCCAGGATTGTAAAAACACCGCAATTTCCCACCTATAAAACCACTGGAAACACCAAACACTAAGCTTTGTAACATTATAAGGAGGTGTTTACCAGTGAGACAATACATTGTAGATATCTGGACACTTTTTGATCCGATATACTACCGGATAGCCCGGCTGACGTACATCAAACCGAACAATACAACCATCAAAAATGTTTTCCGTGTCCGCATCGCAGATTATAAAGGAGAAATGGTGATCCTTAAAGATGGAACCCGGATTCAAAAACATGATAAAGTATTGAAAATTCATTTGCACAATATCCGTCTCATCAACGAGATGCGGAAAATGGATAATGAAATCCATAAAGCCATGCACATTTATAAATCCGTACGAGAATCTTTACCGGATCTTGCCGACTATATACGCAAGCACCAGCAGAACAGCAAGATCACCGGTGTCATGGGGATTACGGCTATCCACAAAGGATGTCATCGGCTTGGGTTTGAAACAGCCGCCATCACTAACCCTTATTACCGTTTCATGAAATTTTTATCATTCATAGCCATTAGTACCTTGTGTATGCGTCCTCCTTCTTTAGGATACCTGAAAAACCACCAGCCTAACTACATTTTCATCTCAAAAGAACAGTTGCAAAACAGGTATCTTAACAAAATTGACACAAATTAAAGATAAGAGCTAAGGAACTGGCTTCTCCCAGTCCTTAGCTCTTTTAAAATCGATTATTCTGCTATTTGGTGCATGGTGACTTCGGGACGGCTTCCTACGCGGATGTTGAGCCCGGTCTGTCCCAGACCTTCACTGATATAAAAGGATCTTCCCTTATGTTTATGAAGTCCTTTAATCATATTCATTCGTGGCAGTTTACCCATTTTCACCAGATGATAGGCTTTCGGGTACAAAATCTGACCGCCGTGGAAATGACCGGATAATAAATAATCAAAATGGTAGTCATCCATTTCCAGTACCACATTCGGATCATGCGTCAAGACAAGGTTATATCCACTATCAATGCCTTCATAGGAAGATTTTAAGTCACTATGACCCGTACTGTAATTATCGATTCCAATGATATTAATTCTACGTCCATTAATAAGAATTGCTTCGTTGGCGTTCTGCAATACCTTACAATGGTGTGATTCCAAGGTCTGCTTCAATCGTTTGAAATTATGTGGACGGAGCACGTAATCATGATTGCCGAACACTGCGTATATGCCGTACTTTGGATTCAAGTCGTTAAGGACTTCCAAATAAGGGATAAGTTTTGGAATGGTCCATTTCCGGTCAAGAAAATCACCGGTCAACGCGATCATATCATAGGGTTCATGTTTCAGTTTTTCATAGAGCTGAGCGGGGCTGATGGAGATATTTTCTAAATGAAGATCGGATAAATGCAAAATATGAAGAGGAGCGGCTGTGTTATCTGATTTCACTTCCACCTTATTAATTTTTACTTCTTGTGTGTTTTTGTATGCCATATAGCCGCCAGCCACAAGCAGCGGCAATAATAGTGCAATCCAAATCATGACCTCCACCTCCTCTCCCTATTATACAAGGAACCAGATGATGGAGGACTAGCAATTGATGGATAGCTTACCAGCTAGCCATTGTTGGGTGCCATGACACGAAGCATTATCGCTCGTAATAATAACCCTATGATGAGACCTGGAATAACAAACAGCATGGGAAGCCAGACAGGTCCGAATAAAATCCCGAACAGCTTCAACTTTGATGAGTAGACCAGCCCTACCGTTACAAAATAGGCAGAAAAAACGAAAGGCAAGAAAGAAAGCTTCGGTGGTTCGGCGGCATAGGCGTCTTTATAGGCATCCCAGATGGTGAACATATAAAGACAAGGATAAAACATCAACCATTGAAAATTCGTGACTTCGATCGCTTTATCAATTTCACCAAGGTAACTGTAGATAATAGCTGTGTTGAACTTACTATACAAATTGACGATGACCTCTAACACAATAAAAAAAATTCCTTTTACAAGCTGACGGTTCAGCAATTGCCCAAATCCCGGAAAGGCGATACTCCATAGCAAGACTTCCAGCGGCGAATGTCTCATAGCAGACACCGTCAGCTGGAAGAATGCATGACTAGTTCATTTCGATCAGGGGCTTGGGGAGGTTCTTCTAACCATCCATGTTTAATCATTAAATCTAAACCGTCTTTTGCATATAAAGCCACTTCCACCGATAGCCGTTGATAGTTAAGGACTAAATCATAGCGCATGCTTGCCGTAGATGCTGCGGAGTAATTACCCTGACCTGTCGTACTAAGTACGCTCATCAAAAACACGATCAGGCGATCAGAAAATGTCTGGGTAGTAGAATTGGTGACTAAGCTGTTCGATCCCATCGGCGGATGGATTTCCGATGAATCCAGTATGTGAGAAAAAGTCTGGATATGTTTGGTGGAAATATCCTCGCCTTTTTTCATATAAGCTACAATTTCTTTCGTGGTCGTCGTCTGGGCAAAGGCACTACATATCGCTTCCCCAAGCATATTGGTTTTAACATTTTCAAATAAATGACTGATTTCAATGGTGTTGAGCGAACGTTTCTGGAATGGACTCAAATATTTTTTCCCTTCTACATACTCGATTTCTTTTTGCACATCAATTTGAGGAGGCCGCACGTAGATCCCCTTTTCTAATCCAACAGCTACAGCCCGGTTGAACAGCTCTGTTGTTTCAGCAACACACCTGGAAAACAATTGGCGTATATCTTCACGTGACGAGGTACTTAAGGAAGCGCCATATGCCAGGACACCGGATTTTCCCATATTTCCGAGAAACATCAGGATGAATGCATCCGAAAACAGTTTAGGCGCTTCCATATTGACATCCTTTTCATTAAAACCGTCAGGAACCAGAAGCTCGTCTTCTTGAAAAATACGCTTCATATCTTCAATCACTGTAGAAGAAAATCCTTCTGCATATTGGACGACAGATTTAATCTCGTCATCCTCGACAGTTTCATTAAAATAGCGCAAGAATTGAATGGTCATTGTGTTTTGGACATATTGCGTCCACAACATACCAATTTCACTGGCGGTTAGCTTTACGGCTGGCAATGAAAACAGCTCCTTCACTTTTGTTTTGCTTAGCTTTTCCTAACAGCTGATGTTTATGACGCATTCTTTATCCTTTTAAATGAGGGGATAGGATATCCATCGACTCCTGCAGCTTCCTGGCATTGGCTGTGTATAGTCGCTTGGCAGCTTCTGAGTCGGTCGCTAATGCAAACAGCTCCAGGTCCGCCTGGCATTTTTTCATATTAGCGAGCATCAGCAGCTTATCCTGTGGTTTTGGCACTTCAATTTTATCGTCATACAAATCGATTGTAAGCTGGCCATAGGAATTGACTTGTCCGAGAAATACATTCTCAATAGTAACGTTCTGTTTCGCTAATTCCGTTTTCAACCACGCCCGGTTCTTTCCGGCAGAAGCCAGTTTTTCATCAAAAATCTCCCCATCCATGATGATCGTATGAGGTTCTTTTTCATTAACGCTGGGTAAATCAAGGTCCTTCCTTGTAACCGGACGGTTATCTTTTTTCAACATCACACTTAATTTGCCATCTGCTTCTAAGATGGCATATTCTACTTCATCTACCTGGAACACATCTTTCCCCCGTAACAACTGCAGCAGTTCGTCGGTGGTATACTTCTCTTTTTTTAAGTTATCCTCAAGAATTTTCCCGTCCTTGATCATTACTGTCCCTTTCCCTTCGACCACATCCCGTACCGTTTTACTATGAAGCGACAGCACTTCTACGAAAAAAGGGAGCACAGCAAAAATAGCTACACCAATGATGCCATGCCAGATATTATTCTCTAATCCCATCATGACCTCAGCAGCGATACTACCGATGGTGATTCCTGAAACATATTCAAAGAATGAAAGCTCGGATAACTGCTTTTTCCCTAACAGCTTTGTCGTCAAAAAAAGCACAAATAAAAATAACACACCCCTAAATACCACTTCCAGCCAACCTGGCATTCTGCATCACTCCTTGAACTAAAACCCCTTATATTGCTCTTCTTCTCGCTCCACTTCTCCTATACGCTGCATCAAATCGTGTTTGATTTCTTCCATTGCCAGCATCTGTTCATGAAAAAGCTTTTGTTCATCTGCGGCGTTTGTATTAATCGCAAGAGCGGATAAACCAGCTTCGATACTTTTAATTGTGGCAAGGCATTGCTTAAGATCTGCACCAACTGTCATAATCGTTGCTCCTTATCCTTTTGGCTTGAATAGGATTGCTGCAAGTGTACCGAAAATGATGGCTGCCGAAATACCGGCACTGGTTACTTCAAACATTCCGGTCACTACCCCTACAAGTCCATGTTTTTCTGCTTCTTCCATCGCACCGTGTACGAGGGCGTTGCCGAAACTTGTGATCGGTATTGTCGCACCAGCTCCTGCAAAATCAATCAAAGGTTCATACAAACCAAAACCATCTAAAATAGCCCCGGCAACAACCAAAGCACTTAAAGTATGAGCGGGAGTCAATTTAAAAACATCGAACATAATCTGCCCAATCACACAAATAAATCCGCCGACCATAAAAGCCCAGAAAAAAATCATTGTTCCCCACCCCCATATTCAATCGAAACAGCATGGGCAATACAAGGAATCGTCTCATTCTGTTGAAATGTGAGCGGGGATAATAATGCTCCAGTTGCCACTACGAGCATGCGTTTCAATTCTCCTTTTTTCATCCGGTTCAATAAATGCCCGTATACAACCACAGCAGAACATCCGGCGCCGCTGGCACCTGCTAAGACAGGCTGGTCTTCCCGGTAAATCATAAGCCCACAATCCTGGAATTTTTCCTCCGGAATTTCTGTGCCATGCTTTTTTAATAAATCCATCGCTGTCTCTCTTCCTATGTGGCCAAGATCCCCGGTTACAATCAAATCATAATAAGAGGCATCAATGTTTCGATCCCGTAAATGCGTTTCAATGGTATCTACAGCTGCCGGCGCCATTGCTCCCCCCATATTCATAGGATCAGTTAAACCCATATCAACTACTTTACCGATTGTTGCCGATGTCACCACTGGTCCTTCTCCATCCGGCTTCAAAACCGACACCCCAGCACCTGTCACCGTCCATTGTGAGGTTGGCGGCTTTTGAGCGCCATACTCTGTTGGATAGCGGAACTGCTTTTCAACAGCAGCATTATGACTGGCTGATCCAGTCAGAATACAATTGGCTCCTCCATGATTGATGATGAAAGCACTGAGAGCAAGTCCTTCCATAGAGGTAGAACAAGCGCCAAACAAGCCAAGATATGCGGCACCGATTGTTTCAGCAGTAAAACTAGTCGGAGTTATCTGATTGATAAGATCGCCGCCAATGAAGAATTCTACCTGTTCCTTTGTGATTCCAGCTTTTTCTGTTGCACGCAGCGACGCTTGTTCAAACAGAACTTTATGTGCTTTTTCATAACTATCCTCATTCAACCACAGGTCGCCATGCAATAGATCAAAGTCATCTGCCAGATTTCCATTTGCTTCAAAGGGCCCGCCAACAGTACCGGTCGCTACGATCACCGGACGTTTTTCAAACTCCCAGGTACGCATTACAAAGCCCCCCACTGGATCAGCAGTGTTTTAATCAAGGCGATGATAAAAGCAGCGAATACCCCCGACATAATAACTGATCCTGCTAATTTGAACATGTTACCACCTACGCCTAGAATGAACCCTTCACTTCGGTGCTCAATGGCTGCTGATATGACAGCGTTTCCAAACCCAGTGACAGGAACGGCTGTACCAGCACCACCGAATTGGGCTAAACGATCATACACCCCAAAACCTGTCAGCAGCATAGCGATGAATACCATTACAGCTACCGTAGGGTTTCCCGCTGTCTGCTCCGTGAAATTAAAATTATAGATAAAAAAAGTCTGGATAAACTGTCCAATCAAACAAATCAATCCCCCGACAAAAAAAGCCTTGATACAGTTCTTCACTACAGGCCTTTTCACTTCACGCTGTGCTTGGAATTTCTGATATTCTTGTTGAGCAGGAGTAAGATTTTTTTTCTTATTGTTGGACATGTTGCCACCTACTTTAAGTTTTTTCTTTGGATAGCTTAATGAGCCTTTCTATCTCGTTCGACAATTTTTTCTTGTCGACTTTCCCTTCTGCCAGCCGCTTTTTCAGCTTCATCACTTCCAGATGGATTTTTTTATCGAGGGAAATCGTGACATTATAATCGGAAAACTGCTCTTCTGCCTGTCTGGTCAGTTCTTTCTCGATCTTTTTCAATTGGAAACGTTCATTATGAGGAACCTGGGCAGCGATCAACAATTTTTTCTCATCATTAACTGCCTGAACATCAGTCAGGTTGTTCTCATTTCGCAGTGCCTGATCTGCCTGATCAGAAATTTGCTGATTTAATTCGGCTTTATTAGATATCTGCAAAGGCAGTTCGTTATTTTCTCCTTGCCCACCATTGCCGCCAGCCTGACATCCGGTAATAAATATAGTAATAAGTAATACGGCCAGTATATTTTTCATAGTCATTTCACCCCTCAAAAACGGCTGTTTGCAGAATAAGGTTAGCAGTCCGCTAACCTTATTCTGCTTCCATTATTGTTGTTTGTATTGAGGTTCTTCTTGTTCAATTTCTTTTACACGGGGCTCGACACTGTCTATGATTGCCTGTGTTTGTTGAGCTGCCTGCTGATACAGTTGTTTTGCCTGCTGATTCTCTGTTCCAAGCGCGAATGTTTCAAAATTCGCCTGCGCACTTTTCAAGCCGGCAACAGTTTGTTTCACATCGCTGATAACTGTCATTTTTCTCTCTCCTTACTTTTTTACAAAGGTTATTTTTTACATGAACGTATCAATTATGTTTACCTATTTTTGCTTATTTATGATGGGAGAGTAAAAAGAATGGCAGCAACTTATGCCCTAATAAATGCTGGAATTTCTGAGGGATAAATAAATGAAGACTTGTGTCGAAAGATAGGAAACCATACAATATACATTAGACATTTACACAATCCAGAAATACGACAAAGGGGAGAATGCACCATGGAGACGATTCAAGTTAAACAAAATGGAGAAGCTTATTCGATTGAACCAGTCAAAGGAAAATCATTGCTAGCCACAGCGTTTGAACAACAAGTCCCTTTGGATTATAAATGCCAAAAAGGGAATTGTACGCGCTGCAAGGTCGAACTCCTCAATGGGCAAGAAAGTGTCAATAAACCTACTCCAAAGGAACATGAACAAATTGAATCAGAACTGGAACATGGTTATCGCCTCGCATGCCAAACCGTTCCGATCAAATAAGCCAAAATAAAAAAAGCTGCCGCACAGGTTGATTTTCCTGTGCGGCAGCCTTTTTGTTTAAAATTTTATCGTGCAAAAACGTGGTTTCCGATAACGTTTGTTACTTCACGCTGATTCAAATATTCATTGCTTGCTTTATCCGGATTGAAGAAATACAGCGATCCATATCCAAGACCGTGATGAGCGATTGCTTCATTGACCGCTTGTTTAGATTCCTCACTGGCTGGTTCGTTAATTGTACCATTCAATACTGGTGAGAACTGATAGCCGTCATAGATGACATCGGTAATCGTATCAGGGAATTCATTACTATCGACCCGGTTCAATACCACGGCAGCGACAGCCACTTTTCCTCCGTAAGATTCACCTTTTGCTTCAGCTTCTACTAACCTGGCAAGTACATCTTTTTCTGCGTCAGTCACAGTGACAGGAATCGTCAACTGCTCACCTGGGTTTATATTGTTATTTTCTTTTCCATTCGCTTCTTTGATATCAACAACGGAAACTCCATATTTAGTTCCAATTTTATATAGAGACTCTCCTTCTTTGACGGTATGACCCTCGCCACTTGCGGCATTTGCAGGAATTGCTGCAGTCAAAGCCATAATGGCCGTCAGGGATGAAATAATCATTTTCTTGATCGTCATATCAAAACCTCCTTCAAAATTCATCCACTACAATCTAACACGCCTCTAGTAATCATTCATTATAAAATTATTGCCAATTTTACCATTCAGCTACTATCTCCCACTTTCAAACATAAATCGGACATGCTCACTCATATAATGAACTATATTTGATTGTCAAAGGGGAGGATGATTTGCCGCCAATAGCTGATCGTGTCACTAGTTTACCTCCATATTTGTTCTCTATCTTCCAACAAAAGAAAAAGGAGCTGGAAGCCAGAGGAGTTGATGTGATTGATTTAGGTATCGGTGCTCCAGACTTGCCGACCCCTTCTTTCATTATCAACAGGCTGGTTGCTGAGGTGCAGAAACCGGACAACCATATCTACTCCTCCTACAATGGGTGCAAAGAATTCCGGCAAGCCGTCGCAGATTTTTATAAAAACACCTATCATGTCGAGCTGGACCCTGACACAGAGGTACTTGCATTAATTGGTTCAAAAGAAGGCATTGCCCATATGGCCATGACAGTATTGAATCCAGGGGACACAGCCCTTATTCCAGACCCCGGCTACCCTGTTTATCGTTCTGCCGTCCATTTAGCAGGCGGGAAAACTGCTTATCTGCCTCTTAATGCTAATAATGGCTACCAGCCTGAATTCCATAAGGTTCCAGCTGAAGTTTGGGATGCTGCCTCTGTCATGTTTTTGAACTACCCCAGCAACCCGACAGCAGCCACTGCTGATGTGTCGACATTTGACCAGGCGATCGATTTTGCCAGGAAACATAAACTGGCCTTACTACATGATGCGGCTTACAGCGCTGTGACCTTCGGTGGTTATCAGGCACCGAGTGTACTGCAAAGCCGCGGAGCCAAAGAGGTAGCAGTAGAATTCGGGTCCTTATCAAAAAGTTTTAATATGACAGGCTGGCGAATCGGCTATGTAGTCGGTAACAAAGAGTTAGTCAAGGCTCTATCCATTGTAAAAAGCAATACCGACACCAGTCAGTTCCTGCCGATTCAAAAAGCTGGAGCGACTGCACTGCGCAGTGATTTTTCCGCTGTAAAAGAGAATGTCGCTATTTATGAAGAACGAATGATAATTATGCTGGATGCGTTACGAAGTATTGGAATTGAGGTGTCCAAACCAAGAGGGACATTCTTTATTTGGGCACCAGTGCCAGAGGGCTTCACCTCTGCCAGCTTTGCAGAAAAGGTACTGGAAGAAGCAGGAGTCATCGTTACACCTGGAATCGCCTTCGGGCCTTCAGGAGATAATTATTTCCGAATTTCGTTATCTGTGGATACGAAACGGCTGCAGGAAGCAGCCGAGCGAATGAAAGTATGGAATTCCAAGGAGAGTTGATTCATGAAATCATCAAACCAATCAGCTTTGATGACTGGTGCCAAAGGGGTTGTCACCTGTTTAAAAATTGAAGGAATCACCAAGGTGTTTTGTGTACCTGGTGAAAGTTATCTGCCCGTGTTAGATGAGATTTATGAAGAGCCGAGCATGGATTTGATTTCCGCACGCCATGAAGGCGGCGCTTCCTTCATGGCGGAGGGATATGCCAAAGCCAGTGGCAAGCCAGGGGTCGTGATGGCGACACGTGGAGTCGGTGCAGCCAATTTATCTATAGGTGTGCATACTGCTTACCAGGATTCCACCCCCATGGTTGTGTTTTTAGGACAAGTAGACAGCAAATTCCTGGGAAGAGAAGGTTTTCAGGAAGTCGACCTTGTCCATTTCTTTCAGCCTATCACCAAATGGGCTGTTGAAATTACTCATGTTGAGCGGGTACCTGAACTGATCCAGCGTGCTTTCCGAATTGCTCAAACGGGGAGGCCCGGCCCTGTGGTGGTGTCTCTCCCGGAAGATATGCTGCGAACAAAGCAAAACATGCAGTTCGGGCCTCCTGTCATAAAACCGGCACCAGCTCCTTCTCCGAAAGAAATCGATACCTTTATGGAAAGCTTTCAGCAGTCTAAAAAGCCGCTGATCATCGCAGGAGGAGGAGTAAAACATGCGGGAGCAGAAGAAAAACTGCTGGCATTTGCTGAAAAAAACCAGCTTCCTGTCTTATCTGCTTTTCGCAGACAGGATGTATTTCCCAATGACCACCCTTTGTATGTAGGTCATCTCGGTTTAGGGACAAACCCTAAAGTTCTGGATACGGTCAGACAAGCAGATGTCATCATGGCATTGGGAACGCGTCTATCTGAAGTGACGACACAGGATTATTCCATTATTTCACCTGCTCAGACATTGATTCACATCGATATTACACCTTCTGTTCTAGGTAAATCATTTGCTCCTGATCTTGGTATTGTAGCTGACTTGAAGGAAGCTTTGGATACTTTATTACAACAACAAAAAACGGATACAGGCTGGAGAGACTGGATACAGGAACGAAGACAGTGCTATGAAGCTGCTTCTCAAATGAAAATAGATCACAGCACCACGATCACGAACAATCAGGTAATTTCCTGTATGCAGGAGCTATTGCCCGCGAATACGGTCATCACGAAT
This sequence comes from Halobacillus sp. B23F22_5, assembly GCF_043497085.1. Lineage (NCBI taxonomy): Bacteria > Bacillati > Bacillota > Bacilli > Caryophanales > Bacillaceae > Halobacillus > Halobacillus sp. B23F22_5. Next base: position 41,667 of record NZ_JBIEKI010000001.1, read on the forward strand.
GATGCCGGAAACTTCGCAGGCTGGCTCCACTCCTACTATCAATTCAAGCACAAACAAACCTATGTCGGACCGACTTCCGGTGCAATGGGGTATGGCATGCCAGCAGCATTAGGTGTCAAGCTGGCTTGCCCCGAAAAAACGGTCGTTTCGTTATCAGGAGATGGCGGTTTCATGATGACGATACAGGAACTGGAAACGGCTGTACGTTATAACATCCCCATCATCAGTATTGTGTTCAACAACCGGATGTATGGCACAATTCGGATGCATCAGGAAATCCACTTTCCCCGGCGAGTATCTGGAACTGATTTAGGATCCGTGCAATTTGCCCAGATAGCCAAAAGTATGGAAGCCGATGGTTTTTTTGTGAATAGTCTCGAAGATTTTAAATATGTCTTAAGTAAGACAGTTAAAAATGACCGCCCTACTGTCATTGAAGTGCCGATGGATCAGAATCAAATTTCAGCTAAGCGGACAATCGAAGATTTACGAAAACACTAAACCAGATAATTTTTATAGGGAGGGTGTCGATCATGGTCGATATCGAAAAGAAGCTGGTCAATTATATTGATGGAGAATGGGTGCTTCCGGACAGGAACAATTATACGGCTGTTGTGAACCCGGCGACAGGACAAACGATTACAAAAGTGCCATTATCTTCGGATAATGATGTAAAAGCTGCAGTTAAATCGGCTAAAAAAGCACAAAAAAGCTGGGCGCTGGTACCTGCACCACAACGAGCAGAGCTATTATACCGCGTTGGAAGCATGATGAAAGAAAGAAAAGAACACCTGGCTAAACTTTTGACGATGGAAAATGGTAAGGTCCTGGAAGAAGCACGCGGTGAAGTCCAGGAAGGCATCGATATGGCCTTTTATATGGCTGGCGAAGGACGGCGCCTATTTGGACAAACTACCCCATCCGAACTTAAAAACAAATTCGCGATGAGCGTCCGGTCTCCTGTAGGAGTTGTCGGCATCATCACACCCTGGAATTTTCCAATTGCCATCGCGACGTGGAAATCATTCCCGGCGATTGTAGCGGGAAATGCGGTCATCTGGAAACCAGCTACCGAAACACCAATCATGGCCTATGAGCTAGCCAAGATCTTTGAAGAAGCCGGCTTGCCGAATGGTGTATTGAATGTCGTATTTGGTTCTGGATCGGATGTTGGAGAAGCGATGGTAGCGGATGATGATATTCGTGTCATTTCTTTTACCGGATCGAATGAAACCGGTCGTAATATCGCTGGAAAATGCGGGATGAAACTGAAAAAGGTCTCTTTGGAGATGGGTGGGAAAAATGCGGTCATCGTTATGGATGATGCTGATTTGTCGTTAGCTGTCGAAGGGATCTTATGGAGTGCTTTCGGAACTAGCGGGCAACGTTGTACCGCATGCAGCCGGGTGATTGTCCATAAAGATGTGAAAGAGGAACTAACAGAGCGGCTTCTGACAGAAATGGAAAAACTTACGATCGGGAATGGTCTGGATGAATCAATCAAGGTCGGCCCCATCATCAATCAGGGAGCATTGGAGAAAATCGACCGCTATGTACAAATCGGAAGACAAGAAGGAGCGATGCTGCTGGCTGGCGGGTATACGCTCCATGACGAAAAAGACAATAATGGCTATTATTACGCTCCTACCCTATTTTCCGATGTGGATCGAACGATGCGAATTGCCAAAGAGGAAATTTTTGGCCCTGTCGTATCCTTGATTGAAGTAGATAGCTTAGAAGAAGCCATTGAAATCAATAATGAAGTAAGCTACGGATTATCTAGCTCTATTTTCACTCAGAACGTCAACCAGGTATTCGCAGCACAGCGCGATTTAGATACAGGGATCGTCTACGTCAACGCAGGAACAATTGGTGCTGAAATCCATCTTCCATTCGGTGGAACAAAAGGAACCGGAAACGGTCACCGCGATTCAGGATTAGCGGCACTTGATGTATTCACAGAATGGAAAAGCGTCTATGTCGATTTCAGCGGAAAATTACAGCGTGCGCAGATCGACACAGAAGCATAGGGGATTTTTCTAGCATGTGAAGGAGGTTTTTAAATGAAAGTAGCTGTATTAGGTTCTGGTTTGATGGGAAAGGAAGCTGCCCGTGACTTAGTTCAAAGTCCGGGCGTCACCAAAGTAGCGCTTGCTGATGTCGACTATCAGAAATCAAAGCAGGCATGCAGACAATTGAACAGTCCAATACTGGGAGCTGCCCAGCTTGACGCCAGTAATGAAACAGAACTTGGGAATTTCATTCGTGATTATGACGTGGTAATTAATGCACTTTTTTATTCTTTTAATGAAATTGTAGCAAAAAAAGCGATTGAAGCCGGTGTCCATTCTGTCGATTTAGGAGGCCATATCGGCCATATGACGGACCGAGTATTACAGCTGAAAGATCAGGCAAAAGCTGCTGGAGTAACCTTAATCCCGGACTTAGGCGTAGCGCCAGGCATGATAAATATTTTGTCGGGATATGGAGTAAGCAAACTGGATCAGGCCAAATCAATCAAGCTATATGTCGGAGGTATTCCTGTCCAAGCTGAGCCTCCATTTGAATATAATCATGTGTTTTCGATGGAAGGTGTCTTCGATCACTATACCGACCCTGCTTTGATTATTCGTAATGGCATGAAACAGGAAATCCCATCTTTATCAGAAATCGAAAGAATCTATTTTGAAAAATTTGGACCGTTAGAAGCCTTCCATACGGCAGGAGGTACATCAACTTTATCTTATTCTTATCCATACTTAGATACTTTAGAATACAAAACCATCCGTTACCCTGGGCATGCAGAAAAATTCGGTCTGCTGGTAGATTTAAATCTGACAAAGAATGATTACTATGTCGATGTCAACGGCAATGATGTCAGCCCAAGAGAAGTTCTATTAAAAGTATTGGATCCAATAGTCGACTTGAAAGATAAAGATGACGCCGTTCTTTTACGTGTACTTGTTTCTGGTGATAAAAATGGCCGATCCACTACTTACTCTTATGAAATGACGACGTTCAAGGACCGGAAAAATAATGTAACTGCAATGGCTCGTGCTACAGCTAATTCAATATCTGTTGTCGCTCAAATGCTTGGAAAAGGTATTATTGAAAAGCGTGGGGTCTATCCTCCGGAACAAATCGTCCCGGGAAATATTTATATAGATGAGATGGCAAAACGTGGTGTGAACATAATGGAAAAGGTGCATGTGGAAGACTCAGAATAATACAATGTTAAAAAGCAGCCTATCACCTTAAAGGGTGGTTCGGCTGCTTTTTAAGTTGGTGCTGTGTTAAATCTCAGAGTCAATTTCACAGAATTAACAACATTTTTTTGACAGACCACGCTTGCTAAATGGCGATCTTATCATTTTATTCGACAAAAAAACTGTATATCATACATTTTTTTAACTAACATCCTTGAGTTTACTAGATATCCCTTTTGGTAAGTAAACAAAAAACCTCCGGTTAGTTTTTAATATCCGGAGGTTTTCCAGCTGTCAGTTTTCAATTCCCATCGATATATATTTCAACTCTACGTATTCATGGATGCCATGGTGCCCACCCTCTTTACCTATGCCCGATTGTTTGATACCACCAAAAGGGGCTTCTGCTACGGCAGGAAATACATCATTAATGCCGATGATCCCATAGTCCAACTTTTCAGCGACCCGGACAGATCTATCCAGATTTTTCGTGAAAAAGTAAGCAGCCAGGCCATATTCGCTGTCATTGGCAGCTGTAATGGCTTCTTCTTCACTTGTAAATGCCTGGAGCGGCAATATCGGTCCGAAAGTTTCTTCTTTCATGACCAGCATATCGTTTCTGACATCAGAAAGAACGGTTGGCAAATAATAATGGCCTTTGCCTGTGCCTTCCCAAATGTTGCCGCCACAAGCGATCTCCGCCCCTTTTGACACCGCATCATTTACTTGCTCGTGTACTTTTTCGGTAGCTCCTTCATTGATCAATGGTCCCATATCAATATCGTCGCCCAGACCGTCGCCAAGCCTCATTGCTTCGACCTTTTCGACCAGTACCTTTTTAAAATCCTCCCAGATTTTGTCTTCCACATAAACCCGGTTCGCGCAAATGCATGTCTGTCCACTATTCCGGAACTTGCTCGCCAACGTCATTTCAGCCGCCTTTTCCAGGTCAGCGTCAGCAAAAATAATGATCGGGGCATGCCCGCCAAGCTCCAGAGACAACTTTTTCACCTGGTCGGCACTTTCACGCATTAAATGTTTTCCTACTTCAGTAGAGCCGGTGAATGTTATCAACCGGACAGCTTCATGGTGCAATAAAGCATCACCTATTTTGGCAGAGTTGCCGGTCACCAGATTAACTACACCATCGGGCACTCCTGCTTTCTCCAGAATTTTAACGATCTCGATTGCTGTCAATGGTGTTTCAGAAGCCGGCTTCAATACAACGGAGCAGCCCGCTGCCAAAGCAGGAGCAACTTTTCGCGTGATCATCGATGCCGGAAAATTCCATGGGGTGATAGCACCCACAACTCCAACAGGCTGTGGGATGACAGACAGTCGTTTCGATTCTATGGAGGATGGAATCCATTCTCCATATAGGCGATTCGCTTCTTCTGCATACCATAATAGGAAACTGGCAGCTGATTTGATTTCTCCCTTCGCTTCCCGCAATGGCTTTCCTTGTTCCATTGTAAGGACTGCCGCTATGCGATCCGCACTTTCTTCCATCAATTGATAGGCCCGGTATAGAATGCTGGAGCGTTTTCTGGGTGATAGTGAGGCCCATCCTTCCTTGGCTTCACTGGCAGCTTCAATAGCATTCTTCGTATCAACTTCATCACCATAAGATACATGGGTAAGGATATCCCAGGTAGCCGGATTACGTACCGGTGTTTTTTTCCGTGAAGAAGCGCTCTTCCACCTTCCATTGATATAAATACTAGGAATATAGTTATTAAAAGTAATCAATCCAAAACCTCCTATTGTTCATCAGGTTCATAAGGCCATGCTGGCAGCATATGATCCAAAGGCTTATCCTTCCGATAACCAAGTACATATTGGGCTTGCATGATCGTATGGATTTCCCTGGTTCCTTCATAGATGACCGGTGCTTTCGAATTTCGCAGATGACGTTCGACTGGATATTCATTCGAATAACCATAAGCACCGTGAACTTGAACCGCATCATCCGCAGCTTTATTGGCAAAATCACAGGCTTGCCATTTGGCAAGTGACGTTTCCCTTGTATTGCGCTTCCCTTGATTTTTCAACTCACCGGCCCGGTAAACAAGAAGCCGGCTCATCTGGAGGCCTGCTTCCATATTGGCAATCATTTGTTGTACCAATTGATGTTTTCCAATTTCATGGCCAAACGTTTTTCGTTCATGACAATAATCGACACTGGCCTCCATGCAGGCCATGATCAAACCACAGGCTCCGGCCGCGACTGTAAAACGGCCATTATCTAATGCAGCCATGGCTATTTTAAACCCGTCTCCTTCTTTTCCAAGCAAGTTTTCAGCAGGAATCTTCATATCCTCAAAGAAAAGCTCTCCTGTATTGCCTGCACGTATCCCAAGTTTTCCTTTTGTAGCTTTCGATGAAAATCCCGGGGTGCTGCGTTCAACAATAAAAGCCGATATGCCGTGATGCTTTTTACTTTTATCGGTATAGGCAAAGACAATAAAGTGATCGGCTGTATCGCATAGCGATATCCATGTTTTTTGCCCATTCAATACATAATGATCGCCCTTATTGACAGCGGTTGTTTGCAGTGCCGCTACATCAGACCCTGCACCTGGTTCTGTCAGGCCGAATGCTCCTATTTTTTCGCCTTTTGCTTGTGGAACAAGGTACTTTTGTTTTTGCGCTTCGGTTCCCCATTGCAGTAAAGTTAGACTATTCAAGCCGATATGGACCGATACGGCGGTACGGAAAGCAGTATCCCCTCTTTCTAATTCTTCACAGACAATAGCGAGAGAATTATAGTCCATCCCACTGCCCCCATAGACTTCTGGAATACAGACACCCATCAACCCTAAGTCCGCCAATTGGGTTAAAACGGCAGAATCGAAACGACCTTGTTCGTCCCACTTCTGCATATACGGCATGATTTCCTTATCCACGAACTGACGTGTCATTTTACGTAATAATTGCTGCTCTTCCGTAAAGTCAAAATTCATTCGTTTATCCTCCAGTTTCTTTATTTACTCCCCACCATTAAAAAATTCCTGTTGGTGCTCGCCTGCTTCAGGGGGATGATACCGATAGGAGACAGGCGTCCTGGACAGCTTTAATGGACTCCCGACCAGTTTTATCTCCCCGGCTTTGGGATGCTGCATAGAAAAAAACATCTCCCTGGCAGCTAATTGGGGATCATTAGATAACACCTTTAAGTTTTGTATTGGACCGCATGGTATGAGGGCTTTATCCAGCTGCCTTTTCCAATAGAAGGATGGCTGTTTATGGAAGGCTGCTTGTAAGATATTTCTCAGTTCTTCCCGATTTTCAACACGAGCCGGGTTAGTGGAAAAACGATCATCCATAGCTATTTCAGACAGTTCTAACAGATCGCATAATCGTTGAAATTGACGGTCATTCCCCACTGCCACTACCATTTCACCATCTGCCGTCCGGAAAGTTTGGTAAGGAACAATATTGGCATGATTATTACCTAAACGCTTTGGTATTTTTCCGGACATCAGGTAATTACTCGCGATATTGACCAGGGAACTGACGGCTGTGTCATATAAGGCGAGATCGACTTTTTGCCCACTCCCGGACTGGTTTCTTTCTAATAAAGCAGCTTGTATCCCGATACAGGCATAAAGTCCGGTCAGCACATCGGTAATAGCTATACCCACTTTTTGAGGTCCTGACGTTTCATCCCCTGTAATATTCATCAATCCACTCATCGCCTGGATGATAAAATCATAGCCTGGCAGGTCTTTATAGGGGCCTGTCTCTCCGAAACCCGTGATACCACAATAGACAAGTCTGGGATTTATATCTTTTAAAGCATCGTATCCTAGTCCCAGCCGCTCCATCGTCCCCACTTTGAAGTTATGGATGACCACATCAAAATCACGGACTAAGTCCATGATCTGTTGTTTTCCTTCTTCACTTTTCAAATTAATTGTGATCGATTTCTTATTGCGATTCGTACATAAATAATAGGCGCTGACACCCTCCTGGAAAGGAGGTCCCCACTTCCTTGTTTCATCACTGCCTCCTGGAGCTTCTACTTTAACAACCTCCGCCCCCAGGTCACCAAGGATCATCGTACAATAGGGTCCCGCCAGTACTCTCGACAGATCGAGCACTTTGATACCAGATAATGCGCTCTTCATTACTCCCAATCACCTCACTTCTTTAAAAAGCTGTGTCCGTATGAAGTTGTATTTTTTTTGAGCTTACTTATAGGTATGATTTTTCGCAGCAGAACATGTCCAAAAGAAATATGGAAAACCTTTATTCTATAGCTTTTATCAGAAAAAGCATTAACGCTTTAAATTATTTATTTAAAAAGGTTTAGATTTTTCAGATTATAAGGTATAATCAAAAATTAATTTATCAGAAGGAAGTGAGCGCATTGAAAACTTTAGAAAAAATCAGTAGTTTTATGGGGAGTACGTTCGCTGTCTGGGTGATACTATTTGCAATCGTATCTTTTCTTTATCCGCCAGCTTTCACCTGGATAGTCCCATACATCATGCCATTGTTAGGTATCATCATGTTTGGTATGGGGTTGACGCTTTCCATGAAAGATTTCAAAGAGGTCTTCAAGCGGCCTAAGGACGTCGCCATAGGCGTAGGAGCACAATTCTTGATCATGCCGGTTTTAGCATTCATCCTTGCTCTGGCTCTACCAGTTTCGCCTCAGGTAGCTGCCGGAGTCATTCTCGTCGGTTGCTGTCCGGGAGGTACTTCTTCGAATGTAATGACCTTTTTATCAAAAGGAGATACGGCGCTTTCTGTCGCCATCACATCTGTTTCAACCCTGCTTGCACCAATTTTCACACCATTATTGGTATTACTGTTCGCCAGCAGATGGCTGCCTGTTTCTCCTGGAGCTCTATTTATGTCCATTGTAAAAATCGTTTTAATCCCAATTATTCTTGGCATTATTGTCAAAGCTTTACTCGGCAATAAGGTTGAAAGCGGAGTAAAAGCATTTCCACTGATTTCCGTTATTGCCATCGTGGCAATTGTTGCCGCAGTTGTCGGTGCTAATCAGCAGCAAATAGCAACTACAGGAGCACTTATCTTTGCAATCGTCGTCCTGCATAATGTGCTCGGTTATTTGATTGGTCTCGGACTTGGAAAAATGTTAGGAATGGAGCCTGCGAAACAACGTGCTGTCTCTATTGAAGTCGGCATGCAAAACTCCGGACTTGGGGCCACACTTGCAGCCGCTCATTTTAGTCCGTTAGCTGCCGTGCCTAGTGCAATCTTCAGTGTTTGGCATAATATTTCCGGTCCGATTATTGCAACGATTTACCGAAAACAGAAAGAACAGGATCCTGCAGAGCTGTCGCAAGAGAAATTCAGTGCCAGCTGATGAGGGATGTGTACTTTCCAGCTCATTGCATAACCTAAGTGCAACTTCACTGAGAAAAGAGGGTTAAACGATGCTGGAAGAGCAATTGAGAGGAATGGAAGAATATAATACTGCAATCCTTAATGAACAAATGTTAAGAGAGGTCCAGGACCTGGAACAAAAACTGAAGGCCTATACCAATGAACCAGTCATCCTTATCGCATACACACATCGATGAAAAAACGATACTATGCAAAAAGCGCCGCATTCAAAGTTGAATGCGGCGCTTTTTCTGTAGAGACGCCCCCGGCAGGATTCGAACCTGCGGCACACGGTTTAGGAAACCGATGCTCTATCCCCTGAGCTACGGGGGCATGATGTTTTTCAAACACAAAGTATATTATACAAAAGATCTCGTCATTTGAAAAGATTTCATGCTCTTTAATTCCGTCAATAACTGTCCATTCCTGCCATTTGTGTGGTAAAATATAAGCTGTCTGTCTGAACGTATCGAATTATGTCTCTTATTGTTGGGTAAGGAGGAGAAGAGATGGGACAACTGCCTTTTGTTGCTGTGGAAGGGCCAATCGGAGTAGGAAAAACATCGCTGTCTAAAAAAATCGCCTCCCATTTTGATTTTCATTTATTACAGGAAATCGTAGAGGAGAATCCATTCTTAGGAAAGTTTTATGATGACATTGAAGAGTGGAGTTTTCAAACGGAAATGTTTTTTCTATGCAACCGGTTCAAACAGCTAGAAGATATAGAAACCAAATACTTACAACGTAACAAGCCCGTTGTGGCTGATTACCATATCACCAAAAATATGATTTTTGCACGTCGTACCTTGCCGAGTCAAAAGTTTGAAAAGTACACTCAAATTTATGATATTTTGACCCACGATATGCCACGTCCAAACATGATGGTTTATCTTGATGCGAGCCTTGATACACTTCTTGAGCGCATTCGTATGCGTAACCGTGGGGTGGAAGCTAATATTCAGCCTTCCTACCTGGAACAGCTGTCCCGCGATTATGAAGATTTCATGAATCATTTTGAAATGACCCATCCCGAGATTCCAGTCATTCGCATCGATGGTGACAAACTGGACTTCGTCAAACATCAGGATGATCTTCGCTATATTCTCGACCAGGTCGAACATCACCTATATAAAGGAGAAGTTATTACATGAACGCAAGAGAACGTCACGGCATCCCTCATGATAGTGTCATCACAATCGCCGGCACTGTCGGTGTCGGAAAATCGACGATGACCAATGCACTGGCTAACGCTTTGAATTTCCGTACTTCATTAGAAAAAGTGGAAACAAACCCTTATTTAGATAAATTTTATTATGACTTTGAACGTTGGAGCTTCCATCTGCAAATCTATTTTCTGGCCGAACGTTTCAAAGAGCAGAAAAAGATTTTCGAATATGGCGGCGGGTTCATCCAGGACCGGTCGATCTATGAAGATACAGGTATTTTCGCCCGTATGCATTATGAAAAAGGGACAATGTCTGAAACCGATTATGAAACATACACCAATCTATTTGATGCCATGGTGATGACGCCTTACTTCCCTCATCCAGACCTTTTAATTTATTTGGAAGGTTCGTTTGAAGATATTTTAGAGCGTATCCAGGACCGTGGCCGCCCGATGGAACAGCAGACACCGGTTTCTTACTGGGAAGAAATGTTCCAGCGTTATGAAAATTGGATTGATAACTTCAATTCCTGCCCGATACTACGTTTGAATATCGCAGACTACGATGTTATCAATGATGAAAACAGCATCGAGCCTGTATTAGAGAAGATCGGCCATTTCATCAATCAGTCACGCAAATGGCGGTCCAGCCGTTTACTGACAAAATAAACCTGGAGAAAGCCCCTTGAGGGCTTTCTTTTTTTGTACTTTAAGAAAATTTAATTTTTTAAAGTATTAAAGTGTAAGAAACATTTAGGCTTTCGCCGAGGAAGGAAGTGGCTATAAGCCAATTTTTTCCTGAAAGAAGAAAGAAAAAAGCCGCTGCCCTGGGGGCAACGACTTTTTATATAATCTCCAAATTTTATGCGCTTTGTTTGTAAAAAATGGCGGAGGAGGAGGGATTCGAACCCCCGCGGGGCGTAAACCCCCTGGCGGTTTTCAAGACCGCTCCCTTCAGCCGGACTTGGGTACTCCTCCGTCTTGTCCAACAAATAAAAATATATCATGCCCCTCATCCTACTGTCAACGCAAAAGCCAAAAGATTAAATTTTGTGATAATTAAACGATGAAAGCTATTTTTTAAAAAAGAAACAGGCAAGGAAACAACTCGCAGAAGAGAGTCTGTCCTCCACATACAAGCGGCCCTTCTTGTTATTAAAAACGAGCCTGAAACAATCTCAGGCTCGTTCTGTAACTTTATTTAATGACTTCTTTGCCGCCCATATATGGACGTAGTACTTCAGGAACGACAATTGTTCCGTCTTCCTGCTGGTAATTTTCTAAAATAGCTGAAACAGTCCGCCCGATTGCCAGTCCGGAGCCATTCAGGGTATGAACGAATTCCGGTTTTCCTTTCGCATCACGTCGGAAACGGATTCCTGCACGGCGAGCCTGGAAGTCTTCAAAGTTAGAGCAAGAGCTGATTTCACGATAGGTGTTATAGCTTGGCAGCCAAACTTCGATATCATATTTTTTAGCCGCTGTGAAACCAAGATCGCCTGTACACATGCTCATGACACGGTATGGCAGCTTCAATAACTGCAGTACTTTTTCTGCATTGGCTGTGAGATCTTCCAAAACATCATAAGACTCTTCTGGTTTACAGAACTGGACAAGTTCCACTTTATTGAATTGATGCTGACGGATCAAACCACGTGTATCACGACCGGCAGATCCTGCCTCAGAACGGAAAGAAGCACTGAATGCTACATATTTTTTAGGCAGGTCTTCTGCATCCAGAATTTCTTCCCGATGGTAATTCGTCACTGGTACTTCTGCCGTAGGTACAAGGAAGTAATCCCAGTCAGCGATACGGAATGCATCTTCTTCGAATTTAGGCAGCTGGCCGGTCCCAGTCATTGCTGTACGGTTGACCATATATGGTGGCAGCATCTCCTCGTAGCCATGTTCATCAGCATGTAGATCCATCATGAAGTTGAGTAACGCACGCTCGAGCCGTGCGCCCAAACCTTTATAAAATACGAACCGGCTTCCTGTTGTCTTAGAAGCACGTTCGAAATCAAGGATATCAAGCTCGGTGGCAAGATCCCAATGTGGCTTGGCTTCGAAGTCGAAATCCGGCATATCTCCCCATTTACGTGCTTCGATATTGTCATCTTCATCTTCTCCGACCGGCACGCTCTCATGCGGAATGTTCGGGATGGACAATAGCATCGTTTCCAACTGTTCTTCCACATCTTTCAGTTCATTATCGAGTTCCTTGATACGGTCTCCGACTTCCCTCATTTCTTTGATCATGGGATCGGCATCTTTCTTTTCACGCTTCAACACAGAGATTTCTTTAGAAACTTCATTACGTTTCGCTTTTAGTTCTTCCGTTTCTGAAATCAACTCACGCCGACGGCTGTCCAGATCACCAAACTTATCAAGATCAGATAAATCTTCCCCACGATTTTTCAGCTTGCTTTTTACTTCCTCAAAATTGCTGCGTAAGTATTTCATGTCCAACATGGCAGTTTCCTCCTCATTTCATTAGTTTTATCAATTAAAAAAGCTCTCATCCCTATAAATATAGGGACGAGAGCTTGTATTCCCGCGATACCACCCTGATTGGAGGCAAACATGCCTCCCGGCTCATCTTCTGTAACGGTGAATCACCGGATTTGCTTACTGATCGTTTCAGCAAATCAGCTCAAGGATGGATTCACAAGCCCTTCACATCAGTTCTCAGCCACCACTGACTCTCTTAAGAAAAGGGTTCTTGCTACTAGTTCCTGTCATCGCTTTGGAAATAGATTTGTTGTTTATAAAGAATAGCGAATTTCATCTTAGGATGCAAGTGTTTTTTTGGATTCTTCGACCATCTCGACGAAATGAGCAGTCAAACGATGGTCATCCGTCAACTCGGGATGGAAAGCACAAGCCAGTAAATGACCTTGCTGTGCCAAGACTACTTTATCGTTATAAGTGGCCAGGACATCAACGCCCGCTCCTACTTCCAGAATGTAAGGAGCACGGATGAAAACGGCATTGTACCCTTCTGCTATCCCCTTCATGTCTAAATCGGCTTCAAAGCTCTCCCGCTGACGGCCGAATGCATTACGTTCCACTTTGATATCCATCAATCCAAGATGGACCTTATCTGTACCTGCGATTTCAGAAGCAAGCAAAATCATTCCCGCACAAGTGCCGAAAATCGGTTTCCCTTGCTTTCCAAACTGACGCAAAGGCTCGAGAAAGCCATATTTATCAATCAGGCGGCGCATCGTTGTGCTTTCTCCGCCCGGGATAATTAAACCGTCCAAATCGTCCAGTTGTTCTACACGCTTTACAATGATGCCTTCAGCACCAGAAGCTTCAACAGAGCGGACATGTTCACGGAATGCTCCTTGAAGTCCTAATACACCGATTTTAATCATGCTGCATGTCTCCTTTTTATTCGCTGCGGTCGGCCATGCGGTCTGCTGGAGTCAATGTGGACATTTCAATACCAGCCATCGCTGTACCTAAATCTTTAGAAAGTTCGCCAATCAATTTATAGTCATCATAATGAGTGGTCGCTTCAACAATCGCACGAGCGAATTTTGCAGGGTTGTCAGATTTGAAGATACCAGAGCCGACAAATACGCCGTCTGCTCCTAATTGCATCATCAAAGCTGCATCAGAAGGAGTTGCAACTCCGCCTGCTGCAAAGTTTACGACTGGAAGGCGTCCTTCTTCACGAATTTGCATTAAAATTTCGAATGGCGCTCCATTTTCTTTAGCAAATACCATTACTTCGTCTTCAGACAACGCACGTAGCTGGCGAATTTGAGATTGTACTTTACGGATATGGTTTACCGCTTCAACAACGTTCCCTGTTCCTGGCTCCCCTTTTGTACGAAGCATGGAAGCACCTTCTCCGATACGACGGGTTGCTTCGCCGAGATCACGGCATCCACAAACGAAAGGCACGGTGAAATCTCTTTTATTGATATGATAAATATCATCTGCTGGAGTCAACACTTCACTTTCATCGATATAGTCGACACCCATGGATTCCAGTACTCGGGCTTCAACAATATGGCCGATACGAGCTTTAGCCATTACCGGAATAGATACAGCATTCAAGACTTCCTCCGTGATAGTCGGGTCAGCCATACGGGCGACTCCGCCTGCTGCACGGATGTCAGATGGAACACGTTCAAGTGCCATTACTGCAACAGCACCTGCTTCTTCTGCAATTTTAGCCTGTTCTGCGTTGACGACATCCATGATGACGCCACCTTTTTGCATCTCAGCCATCCCGCGTTTTACTAAATCAGTACCTACTTTAGACATAATCATCTTCCTCCCATTTCTAGCATATATAATTAACTTCAACAAAAAGTTTAATTCAAAGGACTATTTAATTATTATAACGTAACTCCACACAATTGCCTACACAGGTGGCACAAATCAGAACCAGCCTTTGACGGTATCTACTGCGCTATTGAAAATATCACCGAAAAAGTCACCGATAGCTCCAAGTGTCAGCATGAACCAGTTCGCTTTTTCAACTGCACCTGTTGCTACTAAAGGAATGCTTTTGTCATCCTGCTGTCCATCAAGAATGTTTCCATAAGAGTTTTCACCACTGTAAACGAGCTCGACAGTACCGACTTGCTCTCCCTTTTCAACTGGGGCGGTCAGCTTACCTTCATCGTTCAATTTATCTTCAGAAATAATATAGTTCAATTTATACTTATCTTCTTCACCGTTTTTTATCATAGCTTGTACTGCTTCGCCTGTTTCAATTCCTACCTGCTTTTCTTTCCCTTTAGCTACCGGAAGATCTGCTTTGTCATCTTTTTGATGACCAGCCGGGTATAATTCTTGTTGTTCAAACTGTTGGAAGCCATAATCAAGTAAGCGCCGGGTTTCTTCAAATCTCGCTTCTTCACTGTCTGTTTTCATTACTACCGAAATCAAACGGCTATTATCCCGTTCCGCTGTACCAGTAAAGCAATAGCCAGCAAGGTCGGTATAGCCTGTTTTCATTCCATCCATGCCTTTATACCCGTATTGAGAAAGATATCCAGGCATATTAGGGAGCATCCAGTTCCAGTTATGAATTTGCTGTCCATCAAATTCTGTTTCCGTAATACTTGAAATTTCCAGAGCTTCCGGGTAATCACTGACTAAATGATAAGCCAGTAAGGCTGCGGCTCGTGCTGACATCAAGTTTTTGTCATCCGGATCCGTTCCTTCCGGAGTGTTATCTCCTAAACTACTATTAGGAAGACCAGTAGAGTTGACAAACTGATAGTCTTTCAATCCCATTTCTTCAGCTTTTTTATTCATCATTTTTACGAACTCGCCTTCAGAACCGGCAATTAGTTCTGCCAGGGCGATGGTTGTCGCGTTATCAGAATTGATAGCCATCGCTTCATACAGTTCACGGACTGTATAATCTTTATTCTGCTTCAAACCTACTCCTGAGAAAGTAGAATCAGCAGAAATACTGTATGGATAATCACTGATGCGGGTAGTTGTCTCCCACGTAATGTCGCCTTCTTCTATCGCTTCGAATACCAGGTATTCTGTCATCATTTTTGTCATACTGGCTGGTGGCAAAGCCAAATCCGCTTCTTTTTCAAATAGGACTTGCCCGCTGTTTCCGTCTACTAGAATAGCAGACTCCGCCTCAATATCGATTTGAGCGTATGTAGTGCCAGGTTGTACAAACCCAATTAAGGTTATCATTGCTGCCATCACTACCAGCCATGATGTTTTAAACTTTTGTTTCAACTTACTCGACCTCCACGGTATAAATTATGCATCTTTGTTATTTTATCACAGGAGGAATCAAAAAAATAGACAGGGAAAAGTCCCTGTCTACGAAAAATTATCTAGGTTAAATGGAGTAGTTAGGGGATTCTTTTGTAATTTGTACGTCATGAGGATGACTTTCCCGTAATCCTGCACCAGTGATGCGGATAAACTTACCTTCCTCACGAAGTGTCGGCAAATCAGCCGTTCCGCAGTAACCCATGCCAGAACGAAGTCCCCCTACAAGCTGATGCAGCGTATCCGCCAAAGGTCCTTTATATGGCACGCGGCCTTCGATACCTTCTGGCACAAGCTTCTTCTTCTCTTCGGAATCCTGGAAATAGCGGTCTTTGGATCCAGCTTCCATTGCACCGACACTGCCCATGCCTCGATAGACTTTGAATTGACGGCCCTGGAAAATCTCTGTTTCCCCAGGACTTTCAGAAACGCCGGCGAACATACTGCCGATCATGACCGCATGTGCACCTGCTGCCAGTGCCTTTACGATATCTCCAGAATACTTTATTCCTCCATCCGCAATGACCGAGACATTATGTTTGTGAGCTTCTTCTGCACAATCATAAACCGCAGTAATCTGTGGTACACCTACCCCTGCTACTACACGAGTAGTACAAATGGAACCAGGACCAATGCCCACTTTGATCACATTCGCTCCAGCTTCAATCAACTCTCGGGTTGCCTCCGCGGTAGCAACGTTCCCTGCAATAATATTAACATGCGAATGTTTCGACCTGATTCGCTCTACTTGCTCCAACACACCACGTGAATGACCATGTGCCGTATCAACTACCAGAGCATCGACACCTGCTTCAACCAGCTTGTCCACTCTGGTCATTGCATCAGCTGTCACTCCGACTGCAGCTGCCACGAGTAACCTGCCCTGCTCATCCTTTGCTGCATGAGGGAATTCGATTACTTTTTCAATATCTTTGATAGTAATCAAACCTTTAAGCACGTTCTCGCTATCAACGAGCGGCAGCTTTTCAATCTTATACTGTTGCAAAATCCGTCCGGCTTCTTCCAAGGTAGTTCCCACCGGTGCTGTCACCAGATCTTCACGGGTCATCACTTCTGAAATAGCGATCGAGTAGTCATCAATGAAGCGAAGGTCACGATTAGTAATGATACCTACTAAACGCTGGCTTTCTTCACTGTCTACAATCGGGACACCAGAGATACGGTACTTTCCCATCAGGTGTTCTGCATCGAAAACCTGGTGTTCCGGTGTCAGATAGAATGGATCGGTAATGACGCCGCTTTCTGATCGTTTTACCCGATCGACACGCTCTGCCTGTGCTTCAATCGACATATTTTTATGGACGACCCCAAGTCCGCCGTGACGGGCCATCGCAATCGCCATTTTTGCCTCCGTAACTGTATCCATTCCCGCACTCAGGACCGGAACATTCAATTTCAATGTCGGTGACAGTTCCGTTGCTACGGACACATCCCTGGGCAAAATTTCTGATTTAGCCGGTACTAACAAGACATCATCAAATGTCAAACCTTCCTTGGCAAACTTATCCTCACGCATGCTCGATCCTCTCCTTTTTTCCGTAAAAATAGTTTGGGTGAAAATGGGTTAAGCTAGTGGTAGTGGTGGTTGGTAATTACTTATTGTTAATTACAATACGCCAACATGTTAGCTTTTTCAACAGTAAATTGATGGATACTTTATCCAGTCTGAAGTGAGAGGAGGCAAGGGATTTGTTACAGAATAATCAGTCTTTTTTGACCTATCTGCAAGCTGTTCCTAACACACGAAATTATCTTACTCACTGTTATGAGAAACAGGGCATCATCGAGGCAAAGACAAAAGCTTACCGCAACAGCGAACGTTTTTGCTATTTCCTTGAACATGGGAGGAATTTTTTAGCTACGGGAAAGTCATCTCCTTTGACTGTCCAGCCTATGCTTCTATTTTATGGGCTTGGTCACTTATTAAAAGCCTGCCTTCTCGTCAAAGATCCTGATTATCCTGCTTCCTCTAAAGTTCTGGCTCATGGTTTAACTACTAGAAAACGCAAAAAACAGAATTACTCCTTTACCCAGGATGAAGTTAAAATTCAACCCCAGGGGTTATTTTCTTATGCATGTGAGCATCTTTTTAACTGCTCCCCTTTTCAAAGCGACAAGGCAAGCATGGAAAATCTTCTGCAGTTACTGCCAGATATGCAGGAAATCTATCAATGGAGCAATAAACAGCCATTATGTAAAGTCTCTAATTTGGGTGATACAAAAATTATCCTCCCTTTAAATCAGCTTTTTGATCATCAATTGACCGAGCGTAAATTGAAGCAGCGCTTTTCCAAATTTCCCGTTGTCTCCTGGAAAAAAGAAAAGCATTTGCTGCATATTGAGATGGAGCAGCCGTTCACTCCTTATTTTTCTCAACCCTTCTATTACTCCAGTAAGCAAAAAGCCTTTTACACTTCCTTTGCGAGAGATACGCTGGATCATCTGCCTGAAATGATGATTCATTACATCCTGCTTTATAATCTCAGTATGATTTGTCGCTATGAGGTGGAGTGGTGGATGGATTTGCACCATATTCGCGATACGTCGGATTATGCTTTACTTACCCACTTCATCGTACTCACCAGTGAAGAATCGGAAAGAATGGTTCAGGACTGGCTGTTGGCACAAAAATAACCCGGACAACTATTTGTGTCCGGGCATAGCTTAATCGTATATTTCACTAATATAAATGTCATTAAAGTTCTTGAGGTTGATAATATCTGCACCATCATCGATACGTATCATAGGTCTGGTCGGATGGGCAGGGTCAACAAAAACGATTTCTCCACTTTGCTCATTAGATAGCTTCACTTTTGTGCCGGTAGTATAATTGGCCATACTTTTGACAAATGCCTGAACTACAGCATGGTCGAAGCGCCCGAATTGCTCTTTCATCATCAATTCAAGTACCAGGAAGGGCGATTGTTTACTACGGTATAAGCGTTCTGAGGTCATTGCATGGTACATATCACTGACCGCAATCACCCGGGCAAACATGTGAATTTTCTTTTTTTCCGTAGCAAGTGGATAGCCGCTGCCATCCAGACGCTCATGATGTTGTAAGATACCGAGTTTCGCAGCTTTATTTAACACTGGAATATTTTCTACCATTCTGTAGGAAAAGGTCGGATGTTTTTTTACTTCCTGGTATTCTTTCTCTGTCAAAGAGGTTTCTTTCAAAAGAATTTGTTTACTCAATTTAGCCATGCCGGCATCACTTAACAGGCCGGCTAACCCTAATTGAATCCATTCCCCACGATTCATCCCTAATTTTTCTCCTAAGAATGCTGCAATCAAGGCGGTAGAAACAGCGTGATGATAAAGATAATCGTCTTTGGTTGAAAAGTGATGCAGCATAAAAATATCTTTTCTCGATTTCCTGATTTGTTCCAATAAAGGCACTAAAACCTCACGTACCGCATTTATACTGATGGCAGCGCCTGCCTGCCATTCAGCGAACCACTTTTTATAAGCTTTGACCGCATACAGATATTGGTCCATGAATGTTTTAGGCTCAGCTATCTGTTTTTCAGTCGTGGTCTCTAGTGCAGGTTCTTCCGGTGCTTCCGGCATAAAAGGCTCACCAGAAGAAAGTTTGGGAGCGACTTCTATTTGCTGGATAAGGAATCGATGCAATACTTGTTTATGTATATCTTTTACAACGGTATTTTTAGTAATTAACGGGCGGTTTGTTTTCCCTAAGATATCTTTGGTGATGATACAGCCCGGGACAACTTGGGATGGATGAACCCTCATAAACCCCTACCTCACTTCCATCGCTGTTATATAAACGTAAAGCCGCCCTTTTTACATCAGGACGACTTTACTATCACTTCTAAATTTCTGTTGTTATTCTTCTTCGTTGGATGAATCTTCTTCAGAAATTTGTTCTTCGTTCATGACTTCTTCTACTGCTTCTTCTGATTCTTCAGGAAGTTCTTCCTCTTCTTCCGGCTCAAGTACAGCAACCGTAGCAACAGACTCATTTTCCTGCAAGCGTATCAGGCGAACGCCTTGCGTATTACGGCCTGTTTCGGAAATGCTTTCGATCGGCATCCGGATCAGTACCCCGGTAGCCGTGATAATCATGACATCCTCTTCGCCAGTAACAGCTTTGACTGCCACTACTTCCCCATTACGCTCTGTGAGATTACATGTCAAAATCCCTTTACCGCCACGGTTAGTTATGCGGTAGTCAGCGGCTGGGGTCCGTTTACCGAAGCCTTTGTCGGTGACAGTAAGGACTTGGAGGTCATCATCGATGATTTCCATCGATACGACTTCATCCCCTTCCCGTAAGGAAATTCCTTTTACGCCGGCAGCTGTACGACCCATGGTCCGTACTTGATCTTCTTCAAAACGAATCAACATGCCATGACGGGTTCCGATCATGATATCTTTTTCCCCATTGGTGAGTCGGACGGAAATCAGTTCGTCTTCCTCGCGCAAGTTAAGTGCGATCAAACCGCCTTTTCGGATATTGGCAAATTGGGAAATAGAGGTACGTTTGGATATCCCTTTTCGTGTCGTGAAGAAGAAATACCAATCGTCGACAAAGTCTTCTACGGCAATCACCGCATTGATCCATTCATCGCGCTCGACCTCAAGCATGTTGATGATTGGTATCCCTTTGGCTGTCCGGCTGAATTCAGGTACTTCATAGCCTTTTGCCTTATATACCTTTCCTTTGTTCGAGAAGAACAGTAAGGTGTTATGGGTTGAAGTGGACAGCAGATGTTCAACAAAATCATCTTCGTGCGTGCCCATACCCTGTACGCCTCGTCCGCCCCGGCGCTGGGTGCGATAGGTAGAGGCTGGAAGGCGTTTGATATAGCCCTGATGAGTCAAGGTCACGATGATGGTTTCTTCCGGGATCAAGTCTTCATCTTCAATGAAGTCTGTTCCACCAATGACGATTTCTGTCCGGCGTGTATCATTGAAACGTTCTTTGACTTCTGTCAATTCCTCCCGGATGATTTCCAATACCTTTTCTTCATCTGCCAGGATAGCGCGAAGCTCGGCAATCAACTTCACGAGTTCTTGGTACTCATCCTCGATTTTTTCACGTTCTAAACCAGTCAAACGCTGCAGACGCATATCTAGAATTGCCTGCGCTTGTTTTTCAGACAACTCAAAGCGTGTCATTAATCCCTCACGGGCGATTTCTGTCGTTTTCGATTCACGGATCAGTTTGATGACCTCATCGAGGTGATCGAGTGCTATCCGTAAACCTTCCAAAATATGAGCCCGTGCTTCTGCTTTGCGTAGTTCATAAGCAGTACGGCGCCTGATGACGACCTTTTGATGCTCCAGGTAGTGCTCCAGTACTTGCTTCAAGTTAAGTACTTTTGGATGCCCATCTACTAAGGCCAGCATATTGATACCGAATGATGTTTGCAATGCTGTCATTTTATACAGGTTATTCAACAGTACATTCGGGTTTACGTCTTTACGAAGTTCAATCACGACCCGCATGCCGTTTCGATCTGATTCGTCACGCAGGTCCGTAATTCCTTCAATTTTCTTGTCTCTGGCAAGTTCCGCTATTTTTTCTACCAGGCGGGCTTTGTTCACTTGATATGGCAATTCGGTCACAATCAAACGGGGTTTCCCGTTCGCTTGCTCTTCTATTTCCACTTTAGCCCGGATGGTAATGGAACCTTTTCCGGTTTCATAAGCTTTACGGATACCGCTTAGGCCGAGAATTTGGCCGGCTGTCGGAAGATCCGGACCAAAGATATGATTCTCCATCAATTCCTGAATGGTAATATCCGGATCCTTACTTAATGCAAGGACGCCATCAATGACTTCACCGAGCTGATGAGGCGGGATGTTTGTAGCCATCCCAACCGCAATCCCTGATGTACCGTTTACCAGCAGGTTTGGAAAACGGGCTGGCAGTACAACAGGCTCTTTTTCTGCCCCGTCATAGTTATCGGTATAATCGATTGTATCTTTATTGATATCTCGTAGTATTTCCATAGAAATCTTCGACATCCGAGCTTCCGTATAACGCATCGCAGCTGCAGCATCCCCATCGACAGACCCAAAGTTTCCATGTCCGTCGACAAGCATATAGCGATAGTTGAAATCCTGAGCCATCCGTACCATCGTGTCATAAACGGCTGAATCACCATGAGGATGGTACTTACCGATTACCTCACCGACGATACGTGCTGATTTCTTATATGCTTTATCGGAATGCATACCGAGGTCATTCATCGCATATAATATTCTGCGATGAACAGGCTTCAGACCGTCCCGGACATCTGGTAATGCCCTGGCTACGATGACACTCATGGCATAGTCTAGAAATGAAGTCCGCATCTCCTGACTGATATTAACTTCTTGGACACGTGGACGATTTGGTTGATCCACCATGAAATTACCTCCTATCACATATGAGGAAGGAAGACTGCAGCAGGATAACTACAGCCTTCGTGCATTACTATCTATCAGATTCCATTACTTGATTGTGATCTGACAAGGAATGTTCCGTGTGAATGATTTATCTAAAATAGTTCTGTTCACTTATATCTTCCTACTCGATCAAACATCGAGATTTTTCACATATTGCGCATTATCTTGAATGAAGTTACGACGGGGCTCTACTTTATCTCCCATCAAAATGTCGAACGTTTCGTCCGCTTCGATAGCGTCTTCCATGTTCACTTGCTTCAACGTCCGTGTTTCAGGATCCATCGTCGTTTCCCAAAGCTGTTCCGGATTCATCTCTCCAAGCCCCTTATACCGTTGGTAGCCAGGCTTTGGTGAGTTAGACAGCTCTGCAAGTAAAGCCTCAAGCTGCTTGTCCGAATAGGTATAGTGTACAGCCTTCCCCTGGGTGACTTTATATAAAGGCGGCTGCGCGATGTAGATATATCCGCTCTCAATCAATGGGCGCATATACCGATAGAAAAACGTCAACAATAGTGTACGGATATGCGCGCCGTCGACGTCGGCATCTGTCATGATGACAACCTTATGGTAACGAGCTTTCGAAAGGTCGAATTCTTCCCCGATTCCTGTCCCAAGGGCTGTAATCATGGCACGTACTTCATTGTTGGACAAAATCTTATCCAATCGAGCTTTTTCGACATTGATAATTTTTCCACGAAGCGGAAGAATTGCTTGAAAATGCCGGTCTCGCCCTTGCTTGGCTGATCCGCCGGCTGAGTCACCCTCAACGATATATATTTCGCTGATATTAGGGTCGCGGGAGGAACAGTCAGCCAATTTTCCTGGAAGGTTGGAAACCTCCAAAGCATTTTTCCGACGTGTCAATTCACGAGCTTTCTTAGCTGCCATCCGGGCACGGGATGCCATCAGACCTTTTTCCACAATCACTTTCCCCATAGCTGGATTCTCATAAAGGAACTTAGAAAAAGTCTCTGAGAATAAGTGATCCGTGACAGTACGTGCTTCACTATTACCCAGCTTGGTTTTCGTCTGACCTTCGAATTGCGGATCCGGGTGCTTGATCGAAATGATAGCTGTCAAACCTTCACGAACATCATCCCCGGTCAGGTTAGGGTCATTTTCTTTGAACATATTATTTTTTCTTGCATAATCGTTGATAACACGTGTCAACCCAGTCTTAAATCCGGACTCATGTGTTCCGCCCTCATAGGTGTGGATATTGTTCGTAAAGGAATAAATATTGCTGGCAAAGCCATCATTGTACTGAATCGCTATTTCAACGGTGATCTCGTCCTGCTCCGCTTCTGCATAAAACGGCTCATGAATGACTTCCCGGGTACGGTTCATATGCTCGACATACGAAACAATTCCGCCCTCGTAATAGAAATCTTTCTCTTCCGGTTCTTCCATACGTTTATCTTCGATAGAAATCGTCAAGCCTTTATTCAAGTAAGCCAATTCACGTAAACGATGGGCTAGCGTATCGTAGTTGTATTCTTCTGTTTCACTGAATATTTCAGGGTCGGGCTTGAAGTGGATCCGGGTACCGGTAATATCGGTCTCATCGATAACTTCCAAGTCCCCTGAGGGAATCCCACGTTCAAATTTTTGGTAATGGATTTTGCCATCACGGTGAACGAATACTTCCAAATACGTGGACAATGCATTCACGACAGAGGCACCTACACCGTGCAGTCCCCCTGAAACCTTATAACCGCCGCCACCGAATTTACCTCCGGCATGAAGCACGGTCATAATCACTTCAACCGCTGGACGTCCTGCTTTTTCATGCATACCGACAGGAATACCACGGCCATTATCCGTTACTGTAATACTGTTATCTTCTTCGATGATCACCTGGATTTTATCACAATAACCAGCCATTGCTTCATCGATACTGTTATCGACGATTTCCCAGACTAAGTGATGCAGCCCTTTCTCATTGGTCGAACCAATATACATACCGGGACGTTTACGGACCGCTTCCAGACCTTCTAAAACCTGTATCTGATTTTCATCATAAGATTCACGATTTTTCATTGCTTCTTCACTCACGGTTTTCACCTACATTCCCTCCAGAAGTTTTCTATGCCATCCTGGAAAAATATATCCTTAAAACTCTGTGCAATCGATCCACATCCATCATTCTTCTTCGTCGATGATCTCAGAGAAATCTTCCAATTTATTTAAAGTGGCCATCATATTGGCACGTTTTTTCAACGTCATCACAGATAAGGGGCTAAAATATATCTGATCATCGGTAATGACGATCGCTTTGGCTTCCTGTGTCTGTGTTTCAACTACATTTTTTTCTTTACGCTGATTGTAAATCATTTCCTCAATGATGGATGAGGAAGAAATCAAGGTGTGATCAATGATTGCTACTACCTCTTTCGAACGAATTACTTGATCGTCACCGATATGAATGAACAACGTTCCACCTCATTTCTCAATTTCAATTGTTCCGTTTGCAACACGGAATATTTCCGCCTCTTTCAATGCTTCATGCTCGATCCCAGCGATATTGGTGGTCGATACGAAGGTTTGCACCTTTCCTTGAATCGTATGGAGCAAGTGCGACTGTCTGAAATCATCCAGCTCACTAAGGACGTCATCAAGAAGTAAAATCGGATATTCTCCTACTTCACTATGAATCAGCTCTATTTCTGCCAGTTTCAAAGAAAGAGCTGTCGTCCGCTGCTGCCCCTGTGATCCATAGGTCTGGACGTCCTTTCCGTTGACATAAAAAATGAGGTCGTCCCGATGCGGTCCTGCCAGTGTAGTTCCACGATCGATTTCTTTATCTTCGATTTTCGAAAACTTTTCTTGATATCTAGTACTAATTGTTTCCAAATTCATAGCTTCTGATACTTCTACGCTGGCATCATAATGGACTTCCAGTTGTTCGAGCTGTCTGCTGATGCTCTCATGGATCGGGCCTGCCCAGCTGCGTAACAGCTTCAGGAACTTAAAACGCCTTTCAATGATGGTGCTGGCGTGTTCGATTAGCTGATCGGTCAGTACATACAGCATTGTTTTATCTGTTTGACGATGACGCTGCAGGTCTTTCAATAAATGATTGCGTTGTTTCAAAACCTTTTGGTATTGACCCAAATGATAGATATATGCAGGCTGTATCTGTCCGATTTCCATGTCAATAAACCTACGACGCACCTGAGGGCTCCCTTTGACCAGGTTCAAATCCTCAGGTGCAAACATAACAACATTCAACGCCCCGATATAGTCACTGAGGCGTTTTTGTTCTAAATGATTCAGCTTTGCTTTTTTCCCTTTTTTTGAAAGGATGATTTCTAATGGAAATCGACGGCTACGTTTATATATACTACCTTCTATTTTAGCATACTCTTCGTCCCATTGGATAAGTTCCTTATCTCTTGGCGTACGATGGGACTTGGTAAATGCTAACAGATAGATGGCTTCCATCAGATTTGTTTTCCCCTGGGCATTTTCGCCGATAATTACGTTGATCTTATCATCAAACTGTAATTGGATTTGATCATAGTTACGGAAGGTTCTCAGCTTGATATCTTTAATATACATCCGAATTTCCTTTCAACCGGTCTGGTTCAACTTTCTTTTACAACACCGAAGCTGCCCATGCCCGGAATTTCGACAACGTCACCTGGATATAATTTCCTTCCTCGGCGGTTTTCCAGTTCCTCGTTGACATATACTTCGTATTCCGCTAAGAAAATCTTGACCATTCCCCCGGATTCGACAATATTTGCCAATTTCAAAAACTGACCCAGTTGAATGTATTCCGTGGAGATTTCTATTTTATCGTCCATATTTTTCACCCTAATCAAGTAGTTTGCCTATCTTTCTATTTTACTAAAAAAAAGCAGTAAAGAAAAGGATGAGCCATACTATAAAATCCTTAATGGTTCCATTTCTATTTTGGGAGGATAGGGTGGCATAATCTTTATTTAATAAATGAGAGCTATTGTTGGCATTGATGTGGAGTGAATTTCCTCCGCATCAATAACTTTATCGATAGATCATTTATAAAAAAAGAAGAGCCGGACGTTTAGTGGGACGTCGGCTCGTTTTGTTGGACTTTTAGTAAGTTCGGACAGGCAGGATCAGCTGCAGTACCTGGTCATTATCGGTGGCTCGAATCAGGAACGGGCGCATTGCACCAGTAAATTCCACTTTCACCTGATCACTCCCTACAGCTTTCAGGGCATCCATCATATATTTAGCACTGAAGGATATCTTTAATTCTTCCCCTTCAATTGCTTCGGCGTTCACTTCTTCTACGACATCTCCTACTTCAGGAGAGTTACCGTTGATTTCGATTTGGTTGCCGCCTTTTGTAATCAAACGGACGACATTATTACGGTTTTCTCTGGCCAGCAGTGAAGCTCGATCGATGGATTGCAGCAGTTCTTTGGCATCCATGGTCACTACTGTTTTACTTTCATCCGGAATAAGCCTTGAAGTTTCCGGATAATTCCCATCCAGCAAACGTGACAAAAAGTAAAGATGTTTGGTGCGGAATAATATTTGATTATCAGTGACACTGATTTCAATTACCTGGTCAGAATCTGCAAGTATCTTGTTCAACTCCGTCAAACTTTTACCAGGAATGACTACATTGTTAAAGGAGATTTGAGATTCCTGGTCTTCCAGCGGAAGCTTACGGGAAGCCAGACGATGACTGTCTGTAGCTGTAAATTGCAATTCACCATTTTCAATTTTCACATTAACCCCCGTCAAAATTGGGCGGGTTTCAGAAGTTGATACAGCGAAAACTGTTTGGCGTATCAGGTTTTTCAATAAGTCAATTGGCAGTTCAAAGCTATCCTCGGTATGTAACTGAGGAAGCTGTGGATATTCTTCAGCATCTTGTCCGTTTAAATGGAATTCAGCACTTCCGGAACGGATCGTGACGTTACGATGGTCATCGGTTTCGATTTCCACTGTATTTTGAGGAAGTTTCCGTACGATATCTGGAAAGTATTTCGCCTGCAATACAATACTGCCAGGTTCGATTTGTTCTACATAAACAATGCCATCTTCTTCAGCAGGAATAAACGATTCAATGGAAATATCAGAATCACTGCCAGTCAATTTCACGCCTTGTTCACTTGCTTCCAGTTTCATTCCAGTAAGAATTGGAATAGTCGTACGGGAAGAAATAGCCTTCATGACATTTTGTACGCTTTCCATCAATTGTTCGCGTTGGATTATGAATTTCATTAAAGATCCTCCTAAATGAGTCATTATATATATTTTTTATTAATAAAAATAGTAACAGTAGTAATAGGCGCTGTGAATATGTGGATAACCATAGGAAAACTCAAGGAAAGAAAGTCTACCCACATGTGGATAGACTGTTGATGACCGTGAATGAGTTATACACATATTAACGTCAGTGGGATTTCAACCGTTCTCTCAATTCATCGAGTTCTCGTTGTAAATTCTGATCTTCCGCAAGCATCTTTGAAATTTTTTCGTGTGCATGGATGACAGTCGTATGGTCTCTTCCTCCAAATTCCTCCCCAATTTTCGGCAATGAGAAATCTGTCAGTTCACGAGATAAGAACATGGCAATCTGACGCGGGAAAGCTACTTGTTTCGTTCGTTTTTTCGCCACAAAATCTTCTAAGCGGACATTATACTTCTCCCCGACCATTTCCTGAATAGCTTCAATCGTAATCACCTTAGGCTGGGAACTTGGAATGATATCCTTTAATGCTTCTGCCGCCAATGAGGCATTGATATCGCGATTGATTAAAGAAGAATAAGCAACAACACGTATAAGGGCGCCTTCAAGCTCGCGAATGTTGGTATCAATCTGATTGGCGATGTAGAGCATTACTTCATTAGGAATATCGAGTCCTTCTGCCTTCGCTTTTTTACGAAGGATGGCGATCCGTGTTTCTAAATCAGGAGGGGTGATGTCGGTAATCAGCCCCCATTCGAACCGGGAACGCAGCCGATCCTCAAGCGTCGGTATTTCTTTGGGGGGTCGGTCACTGCTGATGACAATCTGTTTACTTTCTTCATGCAGTGTGTTGAATGTATGGAAAAACTCCTCCTGGGTCTGTTCTTTCCCGGCGAGGAATTGAATATCGTCTATCAATAAGACATCGACACTTCGATATTTATTACGGAAGTTGACAGCTTTATTGTCACGGATCGAGTTGATGAATTCATTCGTAAATTTTTCAGAAGATAGATAGACTACTTTTGCATTTGGATTATGGTCCAATACATAATGGCCGATCGCATGCATCAAGTGGGTTTTCCCCAGTCCTACTCCCCCATAAATGAATAATGGGTTATAGGCTTTTGCTGGTGCTTCAGCTACGGCGAGCGAAGCTGCATGCGCAAAACGGTTTCCGGATCCAATAACAAAGGTATCGAAAGTATATTTTGAGTTGAGCATACTTTGCGGAGATTCTTCTCCTTCATTTTGCTTCACATCAGGTACTTTTTTTGCTGCGAGCTTCACATCTTCCAAGGATTGTTCCTTGTTTTCTGGAATGATGAATCTTGTATTTAATTCTGCTCCTGTCACTTCGTAAACTGTTTCACTGATCAATTTGGAATATTGATTTTCAAGCCAATCTCTCGCGAACTCATTGGGGGCAACTATCGTCAGGGTATTATCCTGTAAGGAATCTGCTTTCGTTGCTTTCAACCATGTTTCGAAGCTGGGCTTGCTTATTTTTTCTTTCATCTTCTCCAGGGTGCTGTCCCAGAGTTCATGAATATTTTCCAAATCGTCTCACCCCTTTCATCCAGTAACACATGAAACAAAAAACCTCCCGTTCTCTTTCTCGAACACGCGAAAAAAGCTCGAAAGGTTGTAATGTATAACGTTTGTACAATCCCGTGTGGGAAAAGCTATATTTAATTGGTGTGGATAGAAAAATGGTTCATTCTACAGGTTTCGACTATTTATTTTCATTGTCCACAAAGCTGTGCATAACTTTAAAAACAGGCCTGTGTACGACTATCCACAGTTTATCCACAGTCTGTGGAGAAGATTATATCCGCTGCTCATTTTTCCAAAGTTAAAACACAAATATGATATCAAATAAATCCTTGTGTTGCAACGGTTTTTCGATGTTTATCCACAATCACCACAGGTTGTAGATGAAAAATATCCACAACACTATATTTTGTGATTAGGTTGTCGATATTTGCTGTGGATAGTCTGAATCCGTCGAAAATTATATTAACAACGGCTGTGGATTATTGACAAATGTAGATTGTATAGCAAATAAAATAGGTTGTAAAACATGCTGGGTTTTGTGTTATGATACAGGCTGTTATATAACGCTGAGACTAGGGAAGATCCCAAGCAGTTTAAAAAGAAATGAAAGATAGAGTTGACATTTCTGGATAGGTTTATTTATAATTGATTGGACTGCCTTTTAGCATTTTAATTTCAACTTTTAATTTTCACCAGGAGGTGTCTATATAATGAAACGTACATTTCAACCAAATAATCGTAAGCGTAAAAAGGTACACGGTTTCCGCACGCGCATGAGCACGAAAAACGGACGTAAAGTTTTGGCTCGTCGTCGCCGTAAAGGAAGAAAAGTTCTATCTGCATAGGCCACTGAGATGAAGTCAGTGGTCTTTTTTTCCGTTAAAGTGGAGGAATAAGCTCATGAAGAAAGCATACCGAATCAAAAAAAATGAAGAATTCCAACAGGTTTTCAAAAAGGGTAAATCGTTCGCTAATCGTCAATTGGTAATCTATTACTTGAAAAAAGAAGACCAGAATCATTTCCGGATCGGCTTGTCTGTAAGTAAACGTATTGGCGTTGCTGTAGTAAGGAACCAGATCAAACGATACTTAAGACAAGCTTTCCATGAGCTTGAAGACAATATCGATCCCAGGTATGATTTAATTATCATTGCCCGTAAACCAACGAAAGATATGGATTTCCATCAAATGAAGAAAAGTCTTACCCATGTTTTGTCGAAATCAAAGTTATTATCGAAAGACAATAAGTCTAAGATATAATATAGAATTGAGTCCTATGAAAATGCTAAAATGTTTAAGAGAAAAGTAAATGAGTCAGGGAGTAAGGAGGAAGGGACGTTGCGTAAAAAGGTCTTGTGGCTGTTAGCCATGACTGGAATACTTACCGTTTTATCAGGGTGTACGCAGGTCAATGAAGACATCACTTCTGATAGTACGGGTTTTTGGAATGAATATGTTGTATGGCCTCTATCTCAAACTATCGAGTATTTTGCCGATATCACTGGTGAGAGCTATGGTCTGTCGATCATCATCATCACCATTATCATTCGTTTGATATTGCTGCCGCTTAACGTTAAGCAATTGAAGAGTTCAAAAGCGATGCAGGATATCCAGCCGGAATTACAGGAGTTGCGTGAAAAGCACAGCTCTAAAGATGCACAGACACAGCAAAAATTACAGCAGGAAACAATGCAGCTTTTCCAAAAGCATGGAGTGAATCCGCTGGCTGGCTGTTTGCCGCTGGTTGTCCAAATGCCGATTTTGATCGGTTTTTACCATGCAATCATGCGTACATCAGAAGTTGCCACCCATAGCTTTTTATGGATGGAGCTTGGTGAACCGAGCTATATTTTGGCTGTAGTGACAGCGGGAACCACGTTCTTGCAGCAAAAGCTGATGATGGCTGGTTCTACTGCGATGCAAAATCCGCAAATGACAATGATGCTTTACCTTATGCCGATCATGATTGGTACGTTTGCATTCTTTTTCCCATCAGCACTGGCCCTCTATTGGGTCGTCGGTAACTTGTTTATGATCGCGCAGACGATATTCATCCGTAAACCGATGATGAAAGAACAAGAAACGGGAGGAAAAACTAAGTGAAGCAAATAACTGCTACTGGACAAACAGTTGAGGAAGCGGTCCAATCAGCGTTAGAGCAGTTACAAACATCCAGGGACCTAGTAAAAGTGGATATTATCGATGAAGGTAAGAAAGGATTTTTTGGTTTTGGCAGTAAGCCGTCCATTGTCAAAGTTTCGAAGGTGGATCCTGAGGCGGATGACCAGGAACAAAAAATCAATGCAGAACAAGAAACTAAATCTGAAGTAAAGCAAGATACAAGAGAAGAACCAGAAATAAACGTCGCGGCTAAAAAAATGGATCAGCAAGAGGATGCCATTAAAGAAGCAGAACATTATATCAAAGGAATTGCAGAACAAATGGGTGCTCCGGTCGAGGTGAAAACCACTGTCCATGGCCGGGATATCCACTTTGAATTGATCGGTGAGAAAATCGCTTTATTGATTGGCAAACGTGGCCAGACATTGAATGCATTACAATATTTGCTGCATTTGACGATTAACCGTAATACTGATCAATATTATACAGCAGTTCTCGATGCGGAAGGTTATAGGGACCGCCGGAAAGATACGCTGGAAACGTTGGCAAGCCGGCTATCGGAAAAAGCATTACGTACAAATGAGGATGTTAAGCTTGAACCGATGCCATCTTATGAGCGAAAAATCATCCATACTGCCCTGCAAAATAATCAGCAGGTGGAGACCTATTCGGCTGGTAATGAACCTAAACGTTATGTGGTAATCCGTCCGTCAAAATAATAGATTTGTCATTCCGTCAGTATTGCTGACGGATATTTTTTTGTCTAAAGAATAAGCGACTGATCGAATACCGAAACTAACTTTATACACATGTGGATAATAAGAATCGCATCCAAAAATGAGCTTGTTGATATCTTTTCAAATCAGATAGAAATATGATAATCTAATAAGTTAGTGACAATGAAAAATACATGTTTGTGGATAACTTATATATATGAAATTGAAGTAGAAGAATGAAGGAGGTGGGCGTATTGGAAACAGATACAATAACGGCTATATCAACACCCATGGGCGAAGGGGCCATTGCTATTGTCCGTTTAAGCGGTCCTGAAGCCGTATCGATTTCTAATGAACTATTTCAAGGGAAAGATTTAGCTAAGGTCGATTCTCATACGATGCATTATGGGAAAATCATTGATCCAGAAACAAATGAAGTAGCAGAAGAAGTCATGGTTTCGATCATGCGGGCGCCGAAAACTTTCACGAGGGAAGATGTCGTGGAAATAAACTGTCACGGCGGGCTTGTTTCTGTCAATCGAGTACTGGAAATTGTGTTAGCGAAAGGCTCACGGCTTGCAGAACCTGGCGAATTCACGAAGCGAGCGTTTTTAAATGGTCGTATTGACCTCTCACAGGCAGAGGCAGTCATGGATTTGATCCGCGCTAAAACAGACAGGGCTATGAGTGTAGCTTTGAAACAAATGGATGGCAGGTTATCGAAATTAATTCAAAGCCTGCGTCAGCAATTGTTAGAAACGCTTGCTCATGTCGAGGTTAATATCGATTATCCGGAGTATGATGACGTAGAAGAGATGTCGCACAACATGATGGAAGTGAAAACAAAAGAAGTCCTTGAGGAAGTAAAAAAATTACTTCAGACCGCCCAGCAGGGGAAAATTCTTCGTGAAGGGCTGGCGACAGCAATCATTGGACGGCCGAATGTCGGGAAGTCTTCTTTGATGAATGCGCTCGTTCATGAGAATAAAGCGATTGTCACTGAGGTTCCAGGTACAACACGTGATGTGATTGAGGAATATGTAAACGTTCGTGGGGTACCGCTTCGCCTTGTCGATACTGCAGGAATACGTGAAACGGAAGATATTGTGGAGCGAATTGGTGTAGAGAAATCCAGGCAAGTGCTGAAGGAAGCTGATTTGATCCTGCTTGTGTTAAACTATGGAGATGAGCTGACGGCAGAAGATGAAAAACTCTTTGAAGCTGTAAGGGATTTAGATGTAATTGTCATCGTTAATAAAACCGATCTTGAACCGCGGCTGGATATGGAACGAGTCCATACTTTGGCAGACAAGCACCCTGTCATCACTACAGCGTTGCTTCACGAAAAAGGGATTGATGAATTGGAACAGGCAATCTCTCAAGTCTTCTTTGAAGGTGAATTGGACACAGGGGATATGACATATGTATCGAATGTCCGTCATGTTCAGCTCTTGAAGCAAGCCAAGCAAGCTTTAGAAGATGCCCTCAACGGCATGGAGATGGATATGCCGATTGATATGGTGCAAATAGATGTAACTCGTACATGGGAAATACTTGGAGAAATCGTTGGCGATACTATTCATGAAAGCTTGATTGATCAGCTTTTTTCCCAATTCTGCTTAGGAAAATAATTATTTAAAGGAGAGACAACAACCAATGACTTACGATGCTGGACATTATGATGTGATCGTTATTGGTGCAGGTCATGCAGGGTGTGAAGCAGCACTTGCTTCAGCAAAGCGGGGAGCAAAGACGCTGATGCTTACCTTGAACCTGGATTTGGTTGCTTTTATGCCGTGTAATCCGTCGATCGGAGGACCGGCAAAAGGTGTCGTCGTGCGTGAAATCGATGCGCTTGGCGGTGTGATGGGAAAAATCATTGATAAAACGCATATTCAGATGCGTATGCTGAATACCAGAAAAGGCCCTGCTGTGCGTGCGTTGCGAGCACAGGCGGATAAACCACTATATATTCAGGAAATGAAAGAAACGTTAGAAAATCAGGAAAATCTGACATTGCGCCAGGGTATGGTTCAGCGCTTGATTGTTGAGGATAATGAAATCAAGGGTGTAGTGACAGAGACGAAAGCGGCTTATACTGCGAAGACTGTTATTGTTACCACTGGTACATTTATGCGAGGAAAAGTAATTATCGGGGATTTGGAATATGAGAGTGGGCCTAATAACCAGCGTCCGACTGTAGCTTTATCGGAGCATTTGGAAGAGCTGGGGATAAAGATGGTCCGTTTTAAAACCGGGACGCCAATGCGTGTCAACAGTCATACCATCGATTACTCTAAAACAGAGATCCAGCCAGGTGATGAGGAACCACGGGCATTTTCTTATGAAACCACCGAATTCATCATGGATCAGATTCCATGCTGGCTTACCTATACGAATGAGTACACCCATCAAATCATCGACGAAAATCTAGGGTTGTCACCGATGTATTCCGGAATGATCAAAGGGACAGGACCGCGTTATTGTCCTTCGATCGAAGACAAAGTGGTACGTTTCCACGATAAACCACGTCACCAGATTTTCCTGGAGCCAGAAGGGCGGAACACGGAAGAGGTCTATGTACAAGGACTCTCCACATCCCTTCCTGAATTCATACAGAAAAAGATGATAGAAACAGTACCAGGGCTTGAAAAAGCAGAAATCATGCGTGCCGGCTATGCCATTGAATATGATTCTGTCGTACCGACTCAGCTATGGCCTACCTTGGAAACGAAAAATATCAAAGGCCTATTCACAGCTGGGCAAATCAATGGAACTTCTGGTTATGAGGAAGCTGCTGCCCAAGGAATCATGTCAGGAATCAATGCTGCTGCCAAAGCACTTGATCTTGAACCGGTAATCCTTGACCGTTCACAAGCATATATCGGAGTGCTGATCGACGATCTGGTTACAAAAGGAACCAATGAACCTTATCGTCTGCTTACGTCCCGTGCCGAGTTCCGGCTGATGCTACGTCATGATAATGCTGACTTGCGTCTCACGGAAATCGGTCATCAGCTGGGCATGATCACCGAAGAACGTTATGAAAAGTTCCAGGAGAAAAAGCGGTTGATCGAAGAAGAACGGAAACGTTTAGACGGGGTCATTTTAAAGCCGGAAGAAAAAGTTCAGCGTATCATCGAACAAGCAGGCGGCACACCGTTGAAAGAAGCTGTCCGTGCCTCTGATTTGTTGCGAAGACCGGAAATGAAGTATGATATGATCGAAACCTTGACAGCACCTGAAAAAGACCTTCCTGATGACGTCAAAGAACAGGTCGAAATCCAAACGAAATATTCAGGCTACATTACGAAAGCCTTACAGCAAATTGAACGAATGAAAAAGATGGACGATAAGAAAATACCAGATAATATCGATTATGATGCCATCAATGGTTTAGCTACGGAAGCCCGCGAGAAATTGAAAGAAGTCCGTCCACTTTCTGTAGGTCAGGCTTCCCGTATTTCAGGAGTTAACCCTTCTGATGTTTCGATCTTACTTGTCTATATCGAACAAGGAAAGATTGCACGCGTATCCAACGAATAAGAAAAGAAAGGATGGACCAATGGATAAGCATACCTTTCTAACCAAGCTGAAAGAACAAGGAATCGAATTGAATGAACAACAACAACGGCAATTCCAGCAATATTATGAAATCCTGGTGGAATGGAATGAAAAAATGAACCTGACTGCCATCACAGATGAGGAAGGCGTCTACTTGAAGCATTTTTATGATTCTATTACCGCTGCTTTCTACCATGATTTCACGAAACCTTTACAAATTTGTGATGTTGGAGCGGGGGCTGGATTTCCCAGCCTTCCTCTTAAGATCGTTTTCCCCCATTTGAAAGTGACGATTGTTGATTCATTACAGAAACGGATTACCTTTTTAAATCACTTAGCCCATGAATTAGAACTGAGTGATGTCGCATTTTATCATGATCGAGCGGAAAACTTCGGAAAGAACAGCAAGTTCCGGGAGAGCTATGACATTGTCATGGCTCGAGCCGTTGCCAGGCTTTCCGTATTGAGTGAATTATGCCTGCCGCTAACCCAAAAAGGCGGACTATTCATTGCGATGAAAGGCCCGAATTTGTCAGATGAACTCGAAGATGCTCAACTTGCGATCCGTACTGTCGGCGGTGAAGTAGCTCAGGTGCACACCTTTGAACTGCCGGAAGAAAATAGCGAACGGAATATTGCTTTGATAGAAAAACGCCGTAAGACTCCTAAAAAATATCCAAGAAAAGCTGGCGTTCCTAACAAAACGCCGATTCAATAACAGGTTTTTTTCAGAAGAACCTGCTTTTCCTAATCAAATAGGCTTTCTTTGGTACCGTACCTCAAATAGGTACGGTTTTTATTTTGACTCTGTTAAACGCAGTTGTTGATTTTCCATAAGAGGCTTATTCAACAAAAGGGCCGAATTATGGAAGACTCGATTTCGAGATGTTTATCTGAATAAAGGTCCTGTGGGGAACGACTCCCTTTCCGCGGGCATGCGCTGAGCCTACTCAGACTTCGTCTTCCGGGGTCTCATCTGTCATTTTCATCCCGCAGGAGTCTCGCCGTTCCCCTCCGGACCATCCCATTCTTCTCATCGTAACGGCCTCATTTGTCTCGAAACTGAGTCTTCAGCAAAAGGGAGCTTAACTGTAAAATCAAACCGGAAGATATTTAAAAAAGCGTCTGGAATAGTCGATACATCCACCAGATGATATACTGAGCGAATAATATAAAAAGAAAGGGTTCATCATGAATAAAGCAGTTACTATCATCGTACAATTCATCGGTCTATACTTCCTGTACTGGTTGGGATCAGCAATTCAGAAGATGCTAAACCTGTTCATCCCGGGCAGTGTCATAGGGCTCATCCTCCTTTTCGTGCTCCTTTCCTTTAAAGTAGTATCGGAACGCTGGATACAACAAGGAGCGGGATTCATGATCACCCATCTTCCGTTCTTCTTCATTCCGGCAACCGTAGGCGTCATCAGCTATGCCTATATTTTCAAAGGAAAAGGCATACTTCTGATTGCCATCGGGATGTTAAGCACGATGCTCGTCATGGGATTGTCAGGAGCCATCGCACAAATAATGGTACAGAAAAAGGAGGGGTCCTATGAGTAATTTCATTATCGGACTCGCCGTCATTGTTGCAACGATACTCATATATTGGGGATCCGTTAATGTCTATAAAAAGTTTCGTTATATCTACACTGTCCCGATCATTTCTTCTACGCTCGTGACGATCGTTATTCTGCTTGTATTTCAAATATCCTATGAAACCTACATGATCGGTGGCCAGTTGATTGACCATTTACTTGGTCCTGCGGTCGTAGGGTTAGCTTACCCGCTCTATCAGTATCGGGACATTTTAAAAAGAATGCTGCTTCCGGTTGTGACGGGAACGTTTATCGGTGCTGTCGTCGGTATTACTTCTGGACTTCTCCTCAGCAAGTGGGCAGGATTCAGTGAGTTAATTATTAACTCGATCGTCCCCAAATCCGTCACCACTCCAGTCGCCATGGCCATCGCAGAAACGACCGGTGGCGCCATGCCTTTGGCAGCGGTGTTTGTCATGATCGCCGGCATAGGGGGTGTATTGATCCATCCGTTTGTTTGGCGCTCTTTCCGTCTCACCCATTATATTGGGCGAGGTGTGGGTATGGGCAGTGCTTCCCATGCCATCGGTACGGCGACATCCATGGAACGCGACGATCTGGAGGGATCTATAAGTACGATCGCCATGGTACTGAGCGCTGTCATCGTCTCTATGATCGCCCCGGGTCTTAGCGTATTGCTGCTGTGATAAGCAATGAAGGAAAATGGATTTATCGTATAAAAAAAGAATAAGTGGAACACAGAGTTTTTTATATAAAATGGTTTCTATCAAGCTATTAAATTTGTAAATTATGATTCGTGGTGATACTTTTTAATAGATAATTATGATAAAATAGGGAAAGAAATGAAAAGGCATACTCGTGCGCAGCAGTCTTCCGATTCTGCAGCGCTTTTTTCTATAATCAGTCATTGTTTCACGTGGAACGAACCAATACTTGAGTGTGCTGCTCGCAAAAAGGTGGTGTCTGAACATGTTACATCCTTTCAGTCGCTTATTTGGCCTGGGAGATAAACCAGATTCTGATTCGGAACCCGAAGCAGAGGCTTTAGATGAAAAAGAATATCATGCGGATGAGGTCGTCCACATTCCAGTCAACCGTGTACAGCCGAACCGGTATCAGCCAAGGGCTGTTTTTAATGCGGAAAAAATAGCTGAACTGGCACAGACCATCCATACCCATGGCATGATTCAGCCAATCGTCGTCCGACGTCTGGATGAAGAAAATTATGAATTGATTGCCGGGGAACGACGGTGGAGAGCTGTGCAATCTTTAGGTTGGGAAGATGTCCCTGCGATACTTAGAGAAATGAATGATGCAGAGACGGCATCCGTTGCTTTGATTGAAAACCTTCAACGGGAAGAGTTATCAGTCATTGAAGAAGCAGCGGCGTATGCACGTTTGATTGAAATCCATGAGTTGACACAGGAAGCACTTGCTCAACGTCTTGGGAAAAGCCAATCGACGATTGCCAATAAGATGCGATTACTTAAGCTCCCTGAAGTGGTTCAGCAGGCTATCATGGATAAAGAGATAACAGAACGCCATGCACGTGCGTTGATTGCTGTTAAAAACAATCCTGAACTGCAAGAAAAAATCCTGCACGAAATTATTGAAAAACAACTGAACGTCAAGCAAACGGAAGAGCGTATCAAAAAAGAAACAGAAGAGAAGAAACCGAAGAAGA
Organism: Halobacillus sp. B23F22_5; assembly: GCF_043497085.1. NCBI lineage: Bacteria > Bacillati > Bacillota > Bacilli > Caryophanales > Bacillaceae > Halobacillus > Halobacillus sp. B23F22_5. Next base: position 80,001 of record NZ_JBIEKI010000001.1, read on the forward strand.
AGCCACGGATGAAAGGCGTCAATAAAGATATCCGTATTGCAATGAATACGATTCGCCAATCGTTGAATATGGTGAATGATACTGGAATCAATTTAGAAACAGACGAACAGGATCATGATGATTATTACCAGATCACGATAAAAATACCGAAGAAAAATCAGAAATAATCTTTTTATTCCCATCTTCTGTTTGGAAAGATGGGGATTTTTTAATAAAAAGCTTTATCACTTGGGCGTGAAGTTGCTCTCATATGATAAGGGAATCTAGTTATTCCCCGTGGATTTTATAAATTCGAAGTCAGAATATATAAAAAAGTGATAGAATAGATGTTGACTCTTTAGAGATTTTTACGAACAGGTGCGATTAACCCTTCGGCCTGTGTTGTTTGATATATCGAGAAGTAGGTAGGTGACATCATGGGAAGAACAATCGCCATTGCCAATCAAAAGGGTGGCGTAGGAAAAACGACGACAGCTGTCAACCTTAGTGCGTGTCTCGCATATCTGAATCATAAGGTGCTTTTGGTCGATATCGATCCCCAGGGCAATGCGACAAGTGGAGTGGGGGTTAATAAAGGAGATGTCGATCAATGTATTTACAATATATTAATCGAAGATCAAGAGGCAAAAGATATCCGAACCTCTACGTTGGTCGAAAATCTCGATGTCATTCCTGCAACCATTCAATTAGCTGGAGCTGAAATTGAGCTGGTACCGACCATATCGAGAGAGGTACGGCTCAAACAAGCTTTAGATGACGTGAAAAGTGAATATGATTATATTATTATCGATTGTCCGCCTTCCTTAGGACTTTTGACGATAAATTCCCTGACCGCTTCCGATTCCGTCATCATCCCAGTGCAATGCGAGTATTACGCATTGGAAGGGTTAAGTCAGTTATTGAATACAGTAAGATTAGTACAAAAACATTTAAATAAAGATTTGATGATTGATGGGGTTCTGCTCACCATGCTTGATGCTCGAACTAATCTTGGCATCCAGGTGATTGAAGAAGTGAAGAAGTACTTTCAGGAGAAAGTATATAGTTCTATCATTCCGCGTAACGTCCGCTTAAGCGAAGCACCAAGTCATGGACAACCTATCATACTATATGATCCGAAGTCTCGCGGCGCGGAAGTATATTTAGAATTGGCAAAGGAAGTGATTGCTAATGGCGAGAGGGTTAGGTAAAGGGCTCGACGCGTTTTTCACGGAGGTGAAAGACGGGGAAGAAGAAAGCATCCAGGAAGTGTCTGTCAAGCAATGCCGTCCCAACCCGTATCAACCCCGGAAGAGGTTTGATTCGAAGGCCATTCAGGAGCTCCAGGCATCCATTGAAGAACATGGCATCCTGCAGCCTTTGATTGTCCGTAAAAGCATCAAAGGATATGAAATTGTTGTCGGGGAACGAAGGTACCGTGCTGCTAAAGCAGCTGGGTTGGCCAAGGTGCCCGCTGTCATCAGGGAATTGACAGATGAACAAATGATGGAGTTGGCATTATTGGAGAATTTACAACGAGAAGATTTGTCGCCTATTGAAGAAGCGGAGGCGTATAAGCAACTGATCAACGAGTTAGGTATAACCCAGGAAACTCTTGCGAAGCGGCTGGGGAAAAGTCGTTCCCATATAGCCAATTTGGTCCGGTTATTGAGCCTGCCAGAGCCGATCATCGCATGGATCAACGAAGGAAAGTTATCCATGGGGCATGGACGGGCTTTACTGGGATTGAAGGATAAGGAAAAGTTAGTACCTATCGCTGAAAAAATCCAGGCGGATATTATGAATGTCAGACAAGTAGAATTATTGATCACTCAATTGAATGAAAACAATCAAAAAAAGAAAGAAAAAGATCGCAGTCATAAGAAAAAAGATATTTTTCTGCAAGAACAGGAAGCTGCATTACGCGATCAATTAGGAACTGGTGTGACCATTCATCGGGGAAAACGGAAAGGTAAAATTGAAATAGAATTTTTCACAGATGATGATTTGAACCGGATCTTAGAAATGTTTGAAACGAAGTAAATAGCAATGACCTGGTTAATACAATGACTTAACCAGGTTTTTTTAGCAGGAGGTAGACAAATGATTTATTTGGATCAGGCAGCGTCCTCCTTCCCCAAGCCTTCAGCTGTTGCAGAGGCAATGATGGAAGCTGTGAACGAGTACGGAGCCAACCCGGGTCGTGGCACTCATGCGTTAGCTGATCGTGCTGCGAATACCATTCAGACGACTAGAAAGCTTTTAGCTCAACAGTTTGGGGCAAGTGATCCTAGAAAGGTTGTTTTCTTTTCCAATGCCACGACAGCATTAAACCAGGCGATCCAGGGCTTACCATTAATGGAAGGCGATCATGTGATTACGACGATGTTTGAACATAATTCGGTACGGCGTCCATTGGAATACTTGAAAGATGAGAAAGGGATCGAGGTCACTTATTTAAGCGGAAGTTCTGAAAAGTTGATTGAAGGCTTATATGCGTCCATTCGCCCTGAAACCAAGCTGGTCATTGTTTCTCATGCTTCTAATATTACGGGCGAAATAGCCCCGTTGAAATCGATGATAGAAATTATCAAAGGGACAGGCAGCAAAGTCCTGGTGGATGCGTCTCAAACGGCGGGACACTTTCCGATACATATGAAAGAGCTAGGCATAGACATGCTGGCGTTTCCGGGACACAAAAGGCTGCTTGGGCCACAGGGTACTGGAGCCTTACTGGTAGAAGGGGAAGTAGAATTAGAACCTCTCTTTTATGGAGGTACAGGGAGTTTTTCAGAGCTTCCGAAACAGCCGGATCATTGGCCTGAAAAATATGAAAGCGGCACACTGAATACTCCGGGAATAGCTGGCTGGAAGGCCGCACTGGAAGAATTGAATGGACTTGTTTCACGTGAAACTTACCTGACACAAAAATTGATGAACGGACTGCTTGGGATAAAGGATGTCATTGTTTATGGACCTGGTCCGGAAGTAGAGCGGATGCCTGTAGTTTCATTCAATATTGGAGATATTTCCTCTCAGGAAATCGCTATGGTCCTAGATTCTCATTACCAGATCGCAGTCAGGGCTGGATTGCATTGCAGTCCAACTTCTCACCAGTTTTATGATACAACCGAACAAGGAGCAGTCAGGGCAAGTATCGGTCCCTATAATACGGAAGAAGAAATCGACCGTTTTGTCCAGGCGATTGAAGAAATAAGAACCGGGTATATGGAGATGTAGTTATGGTGTTATATGGAACAATCGTGAATGGAATATGTATCATAGCAGGCACGTTACTAGGGTTATTTTTCACCAAAATACCGGAACGTTATAAAGAAACGATTATGCAAGGAATCGGTTTGGCCGTCATTCTCATTGGGCTGCAAATGGGTTTTCAAACAGAGAACATAGTCGTTGTATTGTTGAGCCTGCTTTCAGGCGCAATCATAGGGGAAGGAACACATTTAGAAACGAAACTGGAAAACTTAGGCAAATGGATTGAGAGCAAGGTGGCAAAACCAGGCTCATCCTCTACTGTCGCTCAAGGTTTTATTACAGCTTCCCTGATTTTTGTCATTGGTGCTATGTCTGTCATCGGTGCTTTAGATGGGGGATTGCGCGGCGATCATGAAGTATTGGTTACAAAAGCTATTATCGATGGATTTGTCGCTCTCGTTTTGACCACAACCCTGGGCTTTGGTGTGGTCTTTTCTGTCATTCCTGTTGTGTTGTACCAAGGTGGTATAGCGTTGTCTGCTACCCAAATTAACAGGTGGATTCCTCAAGAAATGCTTGATGCTTTCATCGTTGAAATGACAGCGACGGGTGGACTGATGATTGTGGCCATCGGATTAAATCTGTTGAACTTAACGAAAATACGCGTCGCAAACCTATTACCAGCGTTGTTGACTGTCGGGTTCATTCTCTATATCGCTAAGCTTTTCTAAGGGAAGCCATACATTTATCTGCTCCACTTTCTAAAATATTCTTTCGTAATGAAGAGGTATGAAGAGAAATAGCTGGAATATAAATAATAGCTGTTAAGAGAAGGAAGAAAGAGGTGTTAAGGTGGAGCGATGGATTGAAGAGTTATTCACGGATGACTTGCTCGCAGAGGGGGCTGGGAAATATGGGATTGATCCGACAAAAACGAAAAACCTTGGAGGTTTTGAAAACTATGTTTTTGAAGTCTACAAAGATGGAATCCCTTATATATTACGTTTGACCCATTCTTCTCACCGCAGTCAATCGGAATTAGAGGGAGAATTGCAGTGGATTAATTATTTACATGATAATGATGTAAATGTTTCGATGGTTCATGAGTCAATGTCAGGACGTCTTGTGGAAGAAATCAAGACAGGTGAAACTTCTTTTTTTGTCTGTTTATTTGATAAAGCACCAGGCAGAATGGTGAAAGTAGATGAGGCTCTCTTTGAGCCTGCATTGTTTGAAACCTGGGGAGAAACCGTAGGGAAATTGCACCGTGTCACCAAAGGTTTCGTATTGGACAGCGGGAGAAGAGACCGATGGGATCAAGATGACTTACTAGACTTTGAGCTTTACCTTAATCGTGCCCGGAATGCAGAAATTATTACCAAGGGAATAGAGCTTGTCAAAGAAATAAAAACTTTGCCGGAGAACCCGGAAAACTTCGGTCTCATCCATTCAGATATCCATCCAGGGAACTTCTTTTACAACGAAGGTGAAATCCATGTGTTTGATTTCGATGACAGCACATACCATTGGTATATTAGTGATATCGCTATCCCGCTTTATTACTCAACCTGGTGGAAGTATAGAAAGGAAAGTTTAGAGGTTCGCTCCAGGTTTGGCGAAGCATTTCTCTACCATTTCCTGAAAGGTTATCAAAAGGAGCATCAAATAGAGCCGGAATGGATTGCAAAAATCCCCTTGTTTTTGAAACTGCGCGATTTTGAACTCTATACCGTGTTCCATAAAAAGTGGGATATGGCAGCTATAAATAAGGAACAGCAACAATTAGTGGAACAAATACGGGAGCAAATCATCCGTGAGGAACTGATGGTAATGCTTCCCTATGAAGATATTATAGAACGTCTCAAGAACGAGTAAGTAAAAGGGTTAAATTCAACCTGGTGGATGATTACCCCATAAAAATCACCCTGACAGATAGAGTTCCGGGTGATTTTTTGTTTAGTTTGTGGAAATATTGCGAAAGGCGGGCTTTTTTCTGTCGCGCAGCTGCAACTCAAGGTCCACCCGGTGAAAGGCTTGGGAAACCTGAGAGGCCATCTCGATGACAGTATGAAGCCTGGTGTTTTGAAGGACAAAATATTCCATGAATCCCCCCACATTGACAATTCCGCTGATAGAAATATCTCCTACTTTAGGAAGGTCTTTTTTCATTGCCGCTCCAGGTGCCAAAGCACCCTTTGAAACCGTAATAATCCCGATGGAAGAGTTCTTTCCAAGACAAGCATCGATCGCGATGATAAATGGACGGGTATAACTGCTGTGGATTTCCTGGATGGTATCTTTAAGGTTCAATGCATGTACGGGGTTAGCCAGCGTACCATATACAGAAAAATGCTTCGGATTCTGGTCGGTAATCATCGAACCTGCAAGAGGACCGAAGGAGTCTCCGGTAGAACGGTCCGTTCCGATACAGACTACAACTATTTTTCTCTCCTGAGGAAGCAGATCCAACAGACGCTCACTCATTTCCGGCACAACTAACGGATCTGAATAAAGATGGCGTGTTTCTTTATGTAAAAACCTTTCCCGAAGATTCATAGCTTTTCCTCCAAATACATATTGGTATTAGTATATAAAAGTTTTTACTTTTCTATACATATACACAAAAACTTAGAATGTGGAGGAGCTACTATATGTGGAAATCAGGCGGCAAGTGGATGTTTTTGATCATTGGAACAATGATAGGTGCGGGGTATGCCTCTGGTCGTGAACTTTGGCAATTTTTTGGTCATGAAAGTGGACTGGCCATTGTTTTATTTTCTATTCTTTTTACAATTTGCTGCTATGTGATCTTATCCATCAGTTATGAAAAGAAATCAAGTCACTATTTACCGGTTCTCCGGGTGATCGTCGGGAAGCATCTGACAGGGGTTTATGACTGGATGATCATTCTTTATTTATTTACAACTACCGTTGTGATGCTTGCGGGAAGCGGAGCTACCTGGCAGGCTTTCCATTTTTCCTACCGATTTGGTGTACTGGCAATTGTCGTTCCACTTATTTTGATTTTCATTTGGGATGTCAAAGGCATCGTTTCCATTAATAGCTTCATTCTTCCACTTTTGATCATGGGTTTGTTCCTCGTATTGTTATTATTCACGATTGATCAGAAATTGACCTTGTTTTCCCATATCCATGAGACGAGCAATTGGATGGCAGCCTTTCCGTTTACAGCTTTGAACATCCTGCCACTTATTGCGGTACTAGGGGCAATCGGTAATCAGATGCAGAAAAAGAATGAGATTTGGGTCGCCAGTATCGGCAGCGGAGTAGTACTTGGATCGATTTCTTATTTGTATAACAATAGTCTGATTCAAATATCTGAAGAAATCTTATTGTATGAAATCCCCTTATTTGCTATTTTAAAGGGCTATCCTTTTGAAATGCTGATTTTCATGTCCTCGTTGCTCTGGATAGCTATTTTTACCACTGCGGCGTCGGGCGTGTTCGGGTTGATTACGAGATTTCGGAAGTTACTGGATGTCCCATTATGGATCCTTGCAATGATGGCTGTCGCTTTCATGCTTCCTTTCACGTCTTTCGGATTTTCTACATTGATTGAATACTTATACCCTCTCTATGGAATTTTGAATTTATATGTCCTGTCATCACTTTTGTTGTATCCGATCGTGAATCGCTATAAAATGGAGACATGATTATTTAACTAACAAAAGTTTTTATATGCAGGAGGTTCGCTGTGGAATTTTTTGTTGAGCAATGGGACGCACTACAGGACTATATCATGCAGCCAGATGTCTGGATAACCATGGCTAAAGGTTTGTTTCGGATTATCATGATTGTACTCGTTTCCTTAACGATTATAAAAGTTGCTAAAAAAATTGTCCTTAAATACTTCAGTGAAAAAAGACGAGGACCTTTCAGTATCCCAAAAAGACGGGAAGCAACCCTAGTCAAACTGGTAGAAAACACATTGACCTATATTGTCTACTTATATGCGCTCATGATGATACTGGAAACATTTGGGTTCAACATCGGCGCATTACTTGCAGGGGCAGGGGTTGCGGGGCTGGCTATTGGTTTTGGTGCACAAAACCTTGTGCGAGATGTAATCACCGGTTTCTTCATCATATTCGAAGATCAATTTTCTGTCGGCGACTTTGTGCGAATTTCCGGCATTGAAGGTTTTGTGGAAGAAATCGGGCTCCGTACTTCCAAAATAAAAAGCTGGACAGGAGAGCTTCATATTATACCTAATGGAGCTATTACTCAGGTGACAAACTATTCCATTCATAATAGTATAGCGGTGGTGGATGTCAGCATCGCTTACGAAGAAGATATCGACCAGGCAGAAAAAGTGATCGCTGAACTCCTGGAAGAGCTGCCTGATAAGTATGAAATGATGATTACAACACCAGAATTGCTAGGTATTCAAAATTTAGCAGCATCTGATGTGCAGATGCGGGTGATTGCGGAAACATACCCGATGGAACATTGGGCTGTAGGCCGTGCCATCCGAAAAGAAATTAAAAATCGACTGGATGAGAAAGGAATTGAAATACCTTTCCCAAGACTTGTCATGTATTCCAGGCATGAAGCTGAATCAGAACAAAACGTATAATGGAATGGAGGAAGAAGGGCCATGGCTAAGAAAGATTTTCAATTGAATGATGTTGTTGAGATGAAAAAACCCCATCCATGTGGGGAGAATCGCTGGAAAATCATCCGAATGGGTGCTGATATCCGAATCAAATGCATGGGCTGCGACCATAGCGCCTTACTCCCCCGCCGCCGTTTTGAAACGAAGATGAAACGTGTATTGGAAAGAGCGGATACCGAATAAAGAAAATTTCATAGTTAACTGTCTCAAAAAATTACATTATTAAGCGATGAATTTTCAAAAACAAGGGTTGTCCTCACCCTTGTTTTCTATTTTTATGCCACTTGTGTTTTAGACAGGCAGTAACTTATAATTGGGATGACTAACGTACATGTATGCAAACCCTTAAGGAGTGAAAGTCTTTTATGGCATTAACAGCTGGAATCGTAGGTTTGCCCAACGTAGGCAAATCTACATTGTTCAACGCAATTACACAAGCAGGCGCAGAGTCTGCCAATTACCCGTTTTGTACTATAGATCCGAATGTTGGCATCGTGGAGGTACCTGACGCTCGTCTTGATAAACTTACTGAGCTTGTCAAACCGAAAAAAACCATACCGACGGCTTTTGAGTTCACGGATATCGCAGGTATTGTCAAAGGTGCGAGTAAAGGCGAAGGATTAGGAAACCAATTTCTTTCCCATATTCGCCAGGTAGATGCCATCTGTCACGTTGTGCGGGCCTTTCAGGATGAGAATATTACGCACGTATCCGGACAGGTTGATCCAATCAGTGACATCGAAACAATCAATTTAGAACTGATCCTCGCTGATTTAGAAACCGTTTCGAAGCGTATGGACCGTGTTGCAAAGATGGCACGTCAAAAAGATAAAGAAGCGGTAGCAGAATATGATGTATTATCAAAATTGAAAGACGCATTTGAAGAGGAACAGCCTGCCCGCGCTGTCGATTTTACAGACGAGCAATTGAAAATCGTCAAAGGTCTTCATCTACTGACCATCAAACCTATCCTATATGTGGCCAATGTCAGTGAAGACGAAATAGGCACCGATGCAGACAATCCTCAAGTAGAAAAAATCCGCGAATATGCTGCTAATGAAAATGCAGAAGTAATCGTTGTCTGTGCAAAAATAGAATCTGAGATTGCCGAGCTTGATGGCGAAGAAAAGCAGGAGTTCCTTGATGATCTTGGAATTGCTGAATCCGGTTTGGATCAATTGATCAAGGCTACCTACAATTTACTTGGACTGGCAACCTATTTCACAGCTGGTGAGCAGGAGGTACGTGCCTGGACATTTACCCTTGGGATGAAAGCACCACAGGCAGCCGGTATCATTCATACTGATTTTGAGCGAGGTTTCATCCGTGCAGAGACCGTATCCTACGAAGATCTTGTTGAAGCAGGATCCATGGGAGCTGCACGTGAAAAAGGAAAAGTCCGTCTCGAAGGGAAAGAATATCTCGTCAAAGATGGCGATGTCATCCACTTCCGTTTCAATGTATAAGCGTAGATTCCGTTTCCCACGTTAAACACTGTTGTTTTTTGAAAGATCGTTTGGTATAATACAACATTGTGAGTAATTAACGATAAATTACTCCTTGCTCCTTTCAAGTGAAGGAGCCGCTAAGTCCACAAGGAGGTGAAAACGGATGAGAAATTATGAAATCATGTACATCATCCGCCCAAACATCGAGGAGGAAGCTAAAAGTTCACTAGTTGAGCGTTTTAACGGCATCCTTACTGATAATGGCGCGGAGGTTGAAAAAGTTGAAGAGCTAGGCAAGCGTCGTCTTGCTTATGAAATCAACGACTACCGTGACGGTATCTATGTAACCATCAACTTCAAAGGTGATCGTGACGCTATCAATGAGTTCGATCGTCAAGCGAAGTTCTCTGATGATATTATCCGTCATATTGCTGTACGCGAAGATGATCAATAAGGAGTGATTCTGATGTTAAATCGTGTCGTATTAGTCGGCAGATTAACGAGGGATCCGGACCTACGCTATACACCAAACGGGGTGGCAGTTGCCAACTTCACCATCGCGGTCAATCGTCCTTTTTCCAACCAGCAAGGTGATCGTGACGCTGACTTCATCAACTGTGTCGTTTGGAGACGCGCTGCCGAGAACCTCGCGAACTTCATGAACAAAGGAAGCCTCGTAGGTGTCGATGGAAGATTGCAATCCCGGAGTTTTGAAAACCAGGAAGGAAAGCGTGTATTTGTCACAGAAGTTGTGGCAGACAGCGTACAGTTCCTGGAAACCAAAGGTTCTTCTCAAGGAGGAGGACAAGGTTCATCTGGATTCCAGCAAAATCAGAATCCTCGTCAAAATGACTTTGGTGCAAACCAAAACAATCAAAACAACAATAACAACCGAAATGATGACCCATTCGCAGATAATGGGGAACCAATAGATATATCAGACGATGATTTACCATTCTAAAATCAAGTAAGGAGGGAATGTCACATGGCACGTCGCGGTCGCGCAAAGCGCAGAAAAGTGTGTTTCTTCACATCGAACGGAATTACACACATCGATTATAAAGATGTTGACTTGCTAAGACGTTTCGTTTCTGAGCGTGGAAAAATTCTTCCTCGCCGTGTAACTGGAACTTCTGCTAAGTATCAACGTAAATTGACTAAAGCAATCAAGCGTGCTCGTACGATGGCTCTATTGCCATACGTAACCGAGTAAGCATTCAAAACCTCTGACGAAGGATCCATCCTTCTGTCAGAGGTTTTTTATTTTTTTCTCTGTAAAAATCTCATGGTTCATCTTACAGTTAAGCTCCCTTTGGTTGAAAACTCAGTTTCGAGATAGTGGGGCCCGTTACCATAAGAGTAATGGGATGGTTCGAGAAACGACTCGCTTTCCTGCGGGGGACCAGGCAAGCTTCCTCGGGCTAAAGCCCTGTGGGATCTCGCCTAGATCCTTCTCCCGCGGGAGTCTCGCCGTTTCCCTTCCCATCCAACCAGTTGTAATAAACGAACCCTTCAAAAAGAGTAAGAATGTAGTTGAAACCTTCATGTTGACGCATTTAAAAAGGATATAAGGGCGCCAAAGTCTTCTTTCTATCATGGTCGATTTCCATAAGTGTGATTTCGAGAATTTCCTATTATGGCAAGGGGCGTAGGGAAACGGTGAGACTCCTCGAAAATGCTACGCATTTCCTTCGTGCGTGGGTTAAGTCAGGATGAAAATTCAAAGTCCTGTGGGAGTTGAGTGATAGATGAGGCCCCGCAAGGCGAAGCCTGAGGAGACTCAGCACACGCCCACGGAAAGCGAATCGTTTCCCGGAGTCCCTAATTCCAACAATATCTCGAAATCAAGTCTTCGACTTTTCGGTCCTTTAATTGAAAAAGCCTCTTATGAATTCGATACTATCACCGACGGCATCGGTGGGGGATTTTTAAAATAAAATATTAAGTGGTGCAATGAAAACAATGTAAGCGCTTAGAAAGTGTTAGTAATTGTTTGAATAGATTGACAAATAGGGAGGGTTTGTTAGGATAGAAAATATTATTCACTTTAGTGATGGAAATTACTGAAGGGAAATTCGGTACAGGTATGAAAGGAGACAGGCAAATGAGTTTTCGTGTGTTGATTTGTGACCCCCTAAGTGAAGAGGGCCTCACACCATTGAAGAATGCAGAGGATATCGAGGTCATCAATACCCCGGGGATGCAGCAGGAAGAACTTTTGGAAAAAGTGAACAATGTGGACGCTTTGATTGTCCGAAGTCAAACGCGTATTTCCCGGGAAATTGTCGAAGCGGCGCCTAACTTGAAAGTGATTGGCCGTGCAGGCGTCGGGGTGGATAATATCGATTTGGATGCAGCAACCGAGCATGGAGTGATTGTCGTCAATGCTCCAGATGGCAATACCATCTCTGCTGCCGAACATACGATGGCAATGCTTATGTCTTTAGCTCGCAATATACCTCAGGCCTACAACCTGTTACGTAAAGATAAATGGGAACGAAAAGCGATGATTGGGGTCGAACTGAAAGATAAGACCCTTGGTATCATCGGTCTTGGCAGGATTGGAGCAGAGGTAGCCCGCCGTGCGAAAGGTCAGCGTATGAATGTTATTGCCTATGATCCCTTCCTGACAAAAGAAAAAGCCGAAAAAATGGGTGTCGATTACGGTAGTGTAGAAGACGTGCTACAAACAGCTGACTTTATTACGCTCCATACACCTTTGATGGAAGAAACGAGACATATGATCGACCGGGAGGCCTTCCAGCTGATGAAGCCTTCAGCGAGGATTATCAACTGTTCACGGGGCGGTATCATAGACGAAGATGCCCTTTATGATGCACTTATAGAAAAGCAGATCGCCGGTGCTGCTCTGGATGTATTCGAAGAAGAACCAGCAATCGGCCATAAGCTGCTGGAATTGGATGAAGTCATTGCTACGCCTCATTTAGGTGCCAGTACGATTGAAGCTCAGGAAAATGTCGCTGTTGACGTCAGTAAGGACATCGTTCATATTTTGCGTGATGGTAATGCTCGTAACCCGGTGAATATCGCCTCTGTTTCGGAAGAAGTTATGGATCAACTGGCTCCGTATTTCACTTTGTCAGAGAAGCTGGGCCAATTTATATCACGTTTGACCAGGGGAGTATTAGAAAAAATCAATATTTATTATGCCGGTGAATTGGTAGACCACCAAACCAATCCACTGACAAGAAATACGGTGAAGGGAATTCTACGGCTTCATCTGGGGTCGCGGATTAATGAGGTTAATGCATTTATGGCAGCTGATGAACGAGGAATTATCATAAATGAACAAAAGACTACCCACTCCCGTGGATTCACTAACCTGATTACCGTAGAAATCCAGACCAATGAAGAGACAAGGTCAGTTTCTGGGACGTTATTGAACGGGCTTGGGCCTCGGATTGTAAAGCTCGACCAATATTCTGTCGATGTACTGCCTGCGGGAAACCTTGTAGTCATACGCCACCATGATAAGCCAGGGGCCATTGGTAAAGTCGGTAATTTATTAGCTGAAGATGATATTAATATAGCAACCATGCAGGTTGGACGTACAGATCTCGGCGGACACGCGGTGATGGTTTTGACTGTCGATAAGCCGCTCGAGGAGGCTTGTACCAATAAAATCAGCCAAATGGAGGAAGTTCGACAAGTCCATAGTTTACAATTATAAAAAATACCCACCTTGGAGGATACCCATCTCCTCTTTGGTGGGTATTTTTTAGTCTAATGGAACAGTTTTAGAAGAACGCTGAGAAAAAACATGAACTTCCTCATAACCGGCCCAGCGTGCCAGTTCGATAGATTTGTCATATTTATAGCCGATATGGTCCGGTTTATGAGCATCCGAGCATAAAACGATCCCTACCCCGGCTTCGTAGCATTTTTTCAATAATACAGGGTCCGGGTAAATTTCTCCCACAGGTTTTCTAAGACCGGCTGTACTTATTTCAATACAGGTTCCTGACTCTGCGAGTGCCTTAACTGCCCGGTCATATTGTTCGTGCAGGAAGTCTTTATCGTCCGGCCAATAAGAAAATATTTTAATCAAATCGATATGGCCGACAAAATCAAATAATTTCGATTCAGCAAGCGTGACGACCTGGTCGAAATATTGACGGTATGCTTCTTTGATATCCCGCTTTTCGTATTCTTCACGGAAAGTAGCCAGGTCGATTCCCCAATCGCCAATCCAATGGACAGAACCGATGACATAATCAAAAGGATGAGCTTCAATGAATGCTTCCATTTCAGCTTCTTTACCTGGCGTATAGTCCATCTCAATTCCCATTTTCACAGAGAGTCCCTCGTCTTTCGCCTTGGCAAATAAAGCCTGGTACTCTTTAAAATCAAGACCGCGACGGTTATCTATCCAGGGGTTGGATATAATATTCTTCGTTTCATTAAAGAAATAAGCATGTTCGGATATTCCTAATTCCTCAATTCCTTCTTTTTGAGCTTTAGCAAGATATTCTTTTAAATATTCCGTTGAAAAATCGCCTGTCTCATGCATATGTACATGATAATCTGTCCGCATGGTTCTCCTCCTCTGAGTTTTGGGTTGGACTAATCTTATCAAACTATTAAATTCACAGCAAAGGCAATGGAAATAGTTTTAGGTTAAACCGAAATGCGAGCTAACGAGTAATTGTGTATTTAGTTATTGTAATAAGAAGAAACGTGTTAGAATGAAAGGGTACTTTAATCACGGGGATGTACATCAAAAGATATAGAATATAACTGTTTGTAGAGAGAGAATGGAGTGTCATGGAAAATGATGGGGTCCAAACAAATTACAGATGGGGCTTTAATGACCGGTGTTTATCTGATAATGTTATTGATAAACGTTTTTGTCCCGTTTGTAGGAATATTGGTATTTTTTGCTTTACCTGTTCCTTTTATCATATATAGTTATCGTCATGGTTTAAAACCAGGTATTTTCATGGTGTTAACTGCTGTCATACTTTCTTTGTTGGTAGCAACGATTTATTCCTTGCCAATTACCCTGATGGCCGGAGTAGGAGGACTATTTACCGGTATGTCCCTCAATAAAGAGCGTTCAGCATATGAAACGCTGGCTGTTGGGACCGTCGGATTTCTATTAGGTTTAGTATCTGTCTTTCTGGTGACTCAAATGTTATTTGGGGTCAATTGGATCGATGAAATCAACACGATGCTGGATGAATCCTTTGCGATGACAGAGGGAATGATGAGCAGCTTTCTCGGTGAAAATGAAGCTACGGAAGAGCAAATGCAGGCACTTCAAGAGCAAGTGAATCAATTTCCTGATATCATACCAAGCCTATTCGCGATCATGGCACTAGGACTGGCGTTCATCAGCCAGTTACTGAGTTATAAAATTGTGAATCGTATGGAACAAAAGAAACTGAAGTTCGCTAAATTCAGAGACTTTAAATTACCGACTTCAATATTATGGTACTATTTTTTTGGTATGATTTTCACGTGGATCAATACCGATTCAGAAAGTATGGTATATCTGGCAGCAATTAACATTTTTATTGTCACCGGCTTATTGATTGCCCTCCAGGGATTTGCTTTTATTTTCTACTACACCCATGTAAAGAAGCTTTCCAAAGCTATCCCTGTTGTTACTATTATTTTAACCATACTTTTACCAACAGTTCTGCTTTATCTTGTAAGAATCTTAGGTATAATTGATTTAGGATTTTCGTTGCGTAATCGCTTGAAAGAAGATAAATGAATGCGTGGATATTGATTGTAGGAGCTGACATTCATGACGAAATTAGTTAAAAAACCAAAGATAAGCAGACACTTTTGGATCATTTATTCGCTGTCCATCGTTTTGCTTGCTTTTATTTGGTATTACCAATGGTCGCTCGGTTTATTGATGACCCTGCTCCTGACTGCCTCCATTTATTATACAGTCCGGGCAGAACAGAACATGATCAATGAAACCGAGGAATACATCACCACGCTTTCCTACCGGGTGAAAAAAGTCGGCGAGGAAGCGTTATTAGAGATGCCACTGGGGATCGTTCTGTTCAGTGAGGAATATCGCGTGGAATGGACGAATCCTTATATGAATGATTTTGCCGGTGATGAAGAGACATTGGTTGGTCAATCGCTCCAGGATTTATCTGACGACTTGATCACTTGTATTAAAGAAGATAAAAAGGAAGCATGGATCACTATAAAAGACTATGAGTTCCAGGTTTTTATCAAAAAAGATGAACGCCTGCTATACTTATTCGACCGTACGAAGCAGACCGAGATCCAGCATCTTTATCAAAATGAACAGACGGTGTTATCGATCATATTTCTGGACAACTATGAAGAAATTACGCAGGGTATGGATGACACTGCTAAAAGTCATCTTAACTCACAGGTTACCTCCATTCTCAATAAGTGGTCGAACGAATATGGGATTTATCTAAAGAGAACATCGCAAGAACGCTTTTTAGCAGTGATGAATCAAGAGATCCTGTATCAATTGGAGAAATCCAAGTTTGAGATATTGGATGAAGTACGGGAATTGATTTCCAATCAAAATGTCCCGTTGACGTTGAGTTATGGAATTGGCGTCGGCCCTGTCAGTTTGCCTGAACTAGGGGAATTGGCCCAGTCAAGTCTTGATCTTGCTTTGGGTCGAGGCGGTGACCAGGTTGCTATCAAGGATGATACGGGGAAAGTCCGTTTCTATGGCGGAAAAACAAACCCGATGGAAAAGCGTACACGTGTACGTGCCAGGGTCATTTCCCATGCTTTGAAAGAATTGGTCAAGGAAAGTGACCGTGTTTTAATTATGGGACATAAAGCACCTGATATGGATGCTGTCGGTGCGGCAATCGGGATTTTGAAGATTGCCCAGGCGAATGATAAGGAAGGCCATATCGTAATGGATGAAGATGAAATCGATACAGGCGTCGATAAAATGATTGAAGAAGTGAAAGATGATGAGGAACTATGGGCGAAGTTTATATCACGGGAAGATGCCATGGATGTGGTCACGAATGAGACCCTGCTTGTAGTGGTCGACACCCATAAGCCTTCGATGGTAGTAGAAGAAAAACTCTTGAGTAAGACAGAGCATGTGGTAGTGATCGACCACCATCGCAGAGCGGAAGAGTTCATTTCTGATCCGACTCTTGTCTATATGGAGCCTTATGCTTCCTCTACTGCTGAATTAGTGACGGAATTATTGGAGTACCAGCCGAAGAAACTGAAGCTTTCAATGCTGGAAGCCACAGCCTTGCTGTCAGGAATTATTGTCGATACCAAGAGCTTTACCTTGCGTACTGGATCGCGTACGTTTGATGCTGCTTCCTATCTGCGTTCCAAAGGTGCGGATACCGTCCTGGTACAGAAGTTCATGAAAGAAGACTTAAATGTCTACGTGCGCCGCAGTCAATTGATTGAACGAGCATCGATTTATAGAGATGGAATCGCCATCGCTACTGGAAATGAAGGTGAGTCTTATGGTCCAGTATTGATTGCGCAAGCGGCAGATACCTTACTGACAATGAGTGGTGTCGTTGCTTCCTTTGTCATATCGGAACGAAAAGATGGCCGTATCGGTATCAGTGCCCGCTCGCTTGGAGATGTCAACGTGCAGGTGGTCATGGAACGCATGAACGGCGGTGGTCACCTGACAAACGCCGCTACTCAACTTGAAGATACCACCATAAGCGATGCAAAGGCATTGTTACAGGATATCATTGATGAATATTTTGAAGGGGGAACATCAGAATGAAGGTTATTTTTACAGAAGACGTAAAAGGGAAAGGTAAAAAAGGCGAAGTGAAAAATGTCTCTGATGGTTACGCACGTAACTATCTGTTGAAAAATAATCTGGCTAAAGAAGCGACTCCTGGCAACATGAAAGAACTAAAAGCAAAGAAAAATAAAGAGAAGCAACTTGAACAGCAAGAATTAGAAGAAGCAGAAAAGCTGAAGGAAACACTAGCTGGTCTGGAAGTGAAATTAACAGCTAAATCCGGTGATGGCGGACGTCTATTCGGTTCGATTACGAGCAAGCAAATTGCTGATGAACTGAAGAAGACCCACAAAATCAAAATCGATAAACGTAAAATCGAATTAGATAACCCGATTCGCACCCTTGGTTATACCAATGTTCCTGTAAAGCTCCATCCGGAAGTTACAGGTACGATCAAGGTGCACGTGGAAGAACAATAATGCCATCCTTTTTTTCTTCTAAAGGGAGGAACAGCATGTGAGTGAATTATGGAACGATCGCACCCCGCCTCATAACGTCGAAGCCGAGCAGGCGGTCCTCGGTGCGATCTTTTTAGAGCCTGAAGCTATGTCGAGTGCAGCAGAAAAGCTTTTGCCGGATGATTTTTACCGGGCAAGCCACCAGCGTATCTTTGAAGTGATGTTAACTTTATCGGACAGAGGGGAACCGATTGATCTTGTTACCGTGACAACCGCCCTATCCAATGCCAAAGTGCTGGAGGAAGTCGGCGGTGTCTCTTATCTGAGTGATTTGGCAAACTCCGTCCCGACTGCTGCTAATATTGAATACTACGCTCGGATCGTCGATGAAAAAGCGATACTGAGACGATTGATAAAAACAGCGACAGATATCGTAACTACCGGCTATTCGGATGAAGAAGATGTCGATAGTGTCCTGAATGATGCTGAAAAGAACATTCTTGACGTTTCCCAACGGAAAAACTCGGGAGCATTCAAGAACATCAAGGATGTCTTAATCGATGTTTATGATAATATCGAACAGCTCCACAATAATTCGGAAGGTGTGACCGGTATTCCTACGGGTTACCGTGATTTAGATAAAATCACCTCCGGTTTCCAGCGGAATGATTTAATCATCGTCGCTGCCCGCCCTTCTATGGGTAAGACGGCATTTGCGTTGAATATCGCTCAAAATGTTGCGATCAATACAGAGGAAAACGTAGCGATTTTCAGCCTTGAGATGGGAGCGGATCAGCTTGTGTCCCGTATGCTTTGTGCAGAAGGTAATATTGATGCCCAGCGGCTCCGTACCGGAAGTCTTGAAGCGGAAGATTGGGGCAAGCTGACGATGGCGATGGGAAGTTTGTCTAACGCAGGTATATACATTGACGATACACCAGGTATCCGGGTCAGTGATATCCGGTCGAAATGCCGGCGTCTGAAACAAGAGAATGGGCTAGGGATGATATTGATCGACTATCTCCAGTTGATTCAGGGGAGTGCCAATTCCAAAGAAAACAGGCAGCAGGAAGTTTCCGAGATTTCCAGGTCCTTAAAAGGACTAGCCCGTGAACTGAATGTGCCCTTAATCGCTTTATCCCAGCTTTCCCGTGGGGTAGAATCGCGTCAGGACAAACGGCCAATGATGTCTGACCTTCGTGAATCAGGAAGTATCGAGCAGGATGCCGATATCGTTGGTTTCTTATATCGTGAAGACTATTATGAACAAGAATCAGAGAATAATAACATCGAAATCATTCTTGCTAAACAGCGTAACGGCCCGGTCGGTACGGTAGAGCTTGCATTTGTAAAACAATATAATAAGTTCGTGGATCTTGATCACCGTTACCAGGAGAGCGATATACCGCCAGCCTGATTAAAGGGTAAGTCCAAGCTGTAAAAAGCTGCTGGACTTACTCTTTTTCTTTTTGTTGCAAGTGGAAAAGAAGCTTAGACAGGTCCTTCCACCCATACGCGATTTCAATCAAGTCTTCGCCTGCTAAGGTAAGCGTTTGTTCTGCTACTGGGATTCCTCCGATAGCTTCATAGAATGGTCGGGAAGGGTTATCCCTTAAAGCCCAGATTAACAGCGAAGAATGGCCGTGAGCACGCAGTTTTTGCAGCAGTTGAAGGAGAATTGCTTTTCCTATTCCCTGACGTTGATAAGCACTCAGAATATAAATTGCGTAAACTTCCCCTGTATAAAATGGATGGCCTTCTCGTTCTTTTCCACCGCTGATAAATCCTACGATTCCATCTTTCTTATCTTCCGCTACATAAATCAGGTAACCCGGGTCCTCTACCATTTTAGTCCATCTGTTTTTCCGTTCTTCGATGGATAAGTTTTCAAGGAATGATCCAGGGACTATCTCTTTATATGTCGATCTCCAGGTGGAAACCTGAACATGGGCGATGCTTTCTGAATCATCAGGAGTGGCATTTCTGAACTTCATTTCTTCCTCCCCCTTAGTTGTATCTTTCCAATAGTTTACCATAATCATCCAATAAGCATATATTTACGATATAGCCAATATCGAGTGAAAAAAGCCAATTAATCGGATATTTAGCCATTATATTTAAAAATCAGTCAATAAATCCTGTATTTGACCAATAAAAACCTGTACTTAGATAGCTATTATATAGCGGGCTTATGTCAAAAAGTGTCATAATGTTTAAGTAAAATCACGAACGAATATTTTTAATGTATATTTAATGTTCGGTTATTGCATTGACTAATCCCTATTCTATTGGTAAACTTACGATTGTCTAAAGAAAATATAACAATAAATTTAATGATTGGCGGAGGTGCCTTATGTCTTCAGTAGTTGTAGTAGGAACCCAATGGGGAGATGAAGGAAAAGGTAAAATTACGGACTTTTTATCACAAAACGCCGAAGTAGTTGCTCGTTATCAAGGCGGTAATAATGCGGGTCATACAATTAAGTTTGATGGTGTGACGTATAAATTGCATCTGATCCCATCTGGAATTTTCTTTGAAGATAAAGTTTGTGTGTTAGGAAATGGAATGGTAATCGATCCAAAAGCACTGATAACTGAACTGGAATATTTACACGATAAGGGTGTATCAACGAATAATCTGCGAATCAGTAATCGTGCTCATGTAATTCTTCCATATCATCTAAAGTTAGATGAGTTACAGGAAGAAGAAAAAGGCGCCAACAAAATCGGGACAACCAAAAAAGGAATAGGCCCTGCTTATATGGATAAAGCGGCCCGTGTCGGCATTCGTATCGCAGATTTAATGGATAAGGATGCTTTTCATGAAAAGCTTGCGCTAAACCTGGAAGAAAAGAATCGTCATTTTGAGAAGTTGTATGAAACAGAGGGAATCAATGTAGAAGATATCCTCGAAGAGTATTACGAGTATGGTCAGCAGATTAAGCAGTATGTCTGCGATACTTCCAAAGTACTGAATGATAACCTTGATGAAGGTCGCCGTGTTTTGTTTGAAGGGGCTCAAGGGGTAATGCTCGATATCGACCAGGGTACCTATCCGTTTGTTACTTCTTCTAACCCGATTGCGGGTGGGGTGACCATCGGTTCTGGTGTCGGTCCTACTAAAATCAAGCATGTCGTTGGTGTTTCAAAAGCATATACAACCCGTGTCGGTGATGGACCGTTTCCTACGGAGCTTAAAGATGAAACTGGTGAACAGATCCGTGAAGTAGGACGGGAGTACGGTACAACCACTGGCCGGCCACGAAGAGTGGGCTGGTTTGATAGTGTGGTAGTACGTCATGCCCGCCGTGTTAGTGGTCTGACAGATTTATCTTTGAATTCGATTGATGTATTAACAGGTATTGAAACGTTGAAAATCTGTACAGCCTATCGCTACCAAGGTGAGATTATAGAAGAGTTCCCGGCAAGCTTGAAAGTACTGGCGGAATGTGAGCCTGTCTATGAAGAAATGCCAGGCTGGGAAGAGGACATCACAGGAGTGAAAAGTCTTCACGAGCTTCCGGCCAACGCCCGCCATTATGTGGAACGTATTTCCCAGTTAACTGGTATTCCATTATCGATTTTCTCTGTAGGTCCAGATCGTTCCCAGACAAATGTCGTACGCAGTGTATACAGTGCAGATTAAAGTTTCTACTAAAGAGAGTTGACTGTTATGTCAGCTCTTTTTTTGTAGTCTAGGAAATTATAAAAAATTATGTTTGTGGATAATATTTTGCTGTGGGTCGCATCCAGCTCCAGCGCCTACCCCCTCGAGGTCTTAAGTCAATCCTCTCTGTGACAAAAAACGTCACGGCGAGGCTTGACTTAAGCTTGTCGGGGGTGAGCAAGGCGCTTGCGCTTTTGTTCTTGGATAATTATGTTAAACTATAGGAGTTATGAAAAACTTTACTACAAAAAAGACGAAGAAAAGAAGGGAGTGGCAAGGTGAGTATTGTTAGTGTTTTATTAGGCGTCGGTATTGTAATTCTATTTCTTGTTATATTAGCAGTAGGCTCAGCGCAAAAATGACAAGGGCGTTATAACGCTTTTTACTAAATTAAAGGGAATTATAAAAAAACTATTGCTATCATGATTATACTTGTGATACGATTAACCACGTTGTCGAAAGCAAGCGAGTTTTGTCACTTAATTGAATAAACTAGATTATGGCTTGGTAGCTCAGTCGGTAGAGCAACGGACTGAAAATCCGTGTGTCGGCGGTTCGATTCCGTCCCAAGCCACTGCGAAAAAGAGGTCTGAATATGTTCAGGCCTCTTTTTTGCGGGTTGAAAAAGAACTGTAACAAGAATGAAAAATATTCCGACAATTATCCGCATGAACCTTGAGATATCAACATTCTCACTAACATTAAAATTAAGCTAATGTTGCCAATGTTACCGTTATCTACCATGGATATTATAAGTGTATTACAAATGCAGGTTTCCTGTTTCGACACCCTTCTACACTATGATAGATTAATAAAGTGACAAAATTATTAAGCAATTTAGAGAGAGATAGATAGAATAATTGACTTGGTAAAGCTTAGGAGGATTTAACGTAGTGATGGGAAAAGGTTTTAACGAAAAGCGGAGGTCGAGCAATTCGAGTTTTTGGGGAAAGTTAATTGTTGCATTTTTGTTCAGTTTAGCACTTTCGGTAAACCCTTCTGTGCAGGCTGAGGGTGAACTCTCCACAATCTATCATGTTTATGTAGGAGATGACTACATAGGTGCTGTAGATGAGAAGAAAATGGTCGAAAGTAATATTGAAGATCGTATCGAAAAAGCACAAGAAAAATATGAAGATATGACACTTACAACTTCTAATGAAGTAAATTTCATTGCAGAGAAACTGTTTGAACCCTCCCACAATAATGATGAAGTAACTGATGAAATCAATAACGAATTGGCGATTCAAGCAGAAGTTTTCACCGTAGAAGTAGATGGTGAAGTAGTCGCGTACCTTCCTTCTAAAGAGAAGGCTGAAGAAACGGTTCATCAATTTAAAATGGAATACATGGATGAATCTACCCTCGAAGAAGCAGAATTAAACATGAAAAATGATAAAAATCTGGATGTTAAAAAAGGAGACCCTGCTGTAGTAGAAGTTTCCTTGTCGAAAGAAGTCACTCATTCCAAAGATAATGTGGACCCAGAAAAAGTTTCTACCGTAGACGAAGCAGTCGAACTCTTGAAATCTGGTAAAGAAGTCGAAAAAGAGCATACCGTAGAAAAGGGAGACACGATAAGTGAGATAACAAGTGAGTATGATCTGACTGAAGAAAAATTCAAGCAGCTTAACCACAATATTGATAATTCAAACGATCTGGAAGCTGATGAAACATTAAAAGTGGCCGAACAGCGTCCTTACTTGGAAGTCATCGTGAAAGAAGAAGAAATTAAGGAAGCTTCGATCGCACATGATACGGAAACGAAAAGCACAGACGACTTATATAAAGGCGAGACAAAAGTAGAACAAAAAGGCGAAGATGGTAAAAAGGAAATCCATTATTCCGTAACAAAAGTAAATGGAGAAACAACGGAGACCAAAAAGCTAGATGAAGAAACGGTAAAAGAACCAGTCAAAGAAATCATCTTAAAAGGCACTAAAGAGAAGCCTGCTACCGGTGACGGCACATTCTCCTGGCCTGCTGTCGGAGGCACGATCACCAGTAAGATGGGACAGCGTTGGGGTAAAGCTCATAACGGTATCGATATTGCCGGTGTCAGTGACAGAACCATCAAGGCAGCAGACGGCGGTGTTGTCACTTATGCTCAGTTCAATAGCGGAGGCTATGGGAACCAGGTGAAAATCGATCATAAAAATGGGTTTGTGACCACCTATTCTCACATGAGTTCGTTAAGTGTCAGCAAAGGACAAAAAGTAGCTGCTGGTGACAAAATTGGAGTGATGGGCACCACAGGGCAATCTACAGGAGTCCACTTGCACTTTGAAGTGCATAAAAATGGTTCACCGGTAAATCCTTTAAGTTATGTATCGAAATAAAACTACAATATGTTGAAAAGATAGCCGCGCGCAAGTATTTGCAGCGCGGCTATGTTATTGTAAGAGTAAGTCTTTGGCTTAAAAAGACAATTCATTTAAAATGAGTTAAAATAAACTAAAGTAACACAAACTTGGATGGAAAAGGGATGTGTAATGAATGAGTCAAAAAATATTAGTTGTAGATGATGAAAAACCAATTGCTGACATTTTGAAATTCAACTTAGAAAAAGAAGGCTATACCGTAGTATGTGCTTATGATGGCGATGAAGCGATCGAGCTGGCTGATCAAGAAAATCCTGATTTGATTTTACTTGATATCATGCTTCCAAATAAAGATGGTAATGAAGTTTGCCGGGAAGTCCGGAAAAAACACAACATGCCGATTATCATGCTGACAGCCAAGGACTCAGAAATCGATAAGGTCTTAGGACTTGAGCTGGGTGCTGATGATTATGTGACCAAGCCGTTCAATAACCGCGAACTGATTGCAAGGGTCAAAGCGAACTTGCGCCGCCGCTTCCAGGAACCTGAAGACACAGCCACTCAATCGAAAGATATCAAAATTGGCCGTCTGGTCATTCACCCGGACGCCTATACAGTAACACGCGATGGGGACTACATAGAGTTGACTCATCGTGAATTCGAACTGCTTCATTATCTGGCTAGACATATTGGACAGGTCATGACCAGAGAGCACTTGCTGGAGACAGTTTGGGGTTACGATTACTATGGCGATGTCCGTACCGTAGACGTAACAGTAAGAAGACTAAGAGAAAAAATTGAGGAGAGCCCTAGTAATCCTACTTGGATCGTCACACGCCGCGGGGTAGGTTATTATTTGCGTAATCCAGAGCAGGAGTAGTTTTTAATGAATAAAGTCGGTTTTTTTCAATCTGTGCGATTAAAGCTTATCCTTGTTTATATTCTGCTCCTTTTGTTAGGGATACAAGTGATCGGAGCTTATTTCGCACAGAATTTGGAAAACAATTTAGAACAAAACTTTAAAAACTCAATCAATGACCGAGTTCAATGGCTTACTTACAGTCTTACCCAGGCCTTTGAGAATGATCAGACGGATGATGAGGTTTCATTAGAAGAAGAAGTCCAGGGAATACTAGGTGACTTTGACAGCAGTGATATCCAGGAGCTGTTCGTAGTGGATAAAAACAGCCGTATCTTAGCTACCTATGGACAGCAATATGACCAGCAGGATAATGTTGGGCAAAAAACCCGTGATTCCCTTGTGCAAAGTACATTATTGTTAGGGGATCCAAAGGATAAAATCTTTGTTGACGAAGACAATGACCGAATCTTTGTGCGGACTTTCCCGATTACCGTAGATGATGAAACCGTAGGAGCCATTTACCTCAGAGCCAGGATGAATGAGATCTATACGCAGATGAGTGAAATCAATGGGATATTTGCTAAAGGGACATTGATCTCCCTGACCATCACTGCTCTGCTTGGGATTCTAGTTGCCAGGACGATTACACGACCGATCACAGAAATGAGGAAACAAGCCAAAAAAATGGCTGCTGGTGACTTTTCTCAAAAAGTAAATGTGTATGGTTCCGATGAGATTGGTCAATTAGCAGTCACCTTCAATGATTTAAGTGATAAAATTCAGCTTGCTCAAGCCACCACAGAAGGTGAGCGAAGGAAGCTTAGTTCCGTATTGTCTAATATGTCGGATGGTGTTATAGCAACCGATCGTCTCGGAGCTATCACGTTGATGAACAAGCCAGCATCGAACCTGATTGGCCAAAGCTTTGATGATGTGCAAGGCCAGTCTTTGTTTGATGTATTAGATCTCAATGACCAGATTTCCGATATTTCAGAAGTACAGGATACCGGTTCAATGCTGGTCGACATGAGCACCGACGAACAGTATATGGTGTTGAAGGCTAACTTTTCTTATGTGTTAGATGAACGACAGAATATGAATGGATTTATTACAGTGATCAGTGATGTGACGGAGCAGGAAAAAGTCGAGCGGGAACGCAGGGAATTTGTTTCGAATGTCTCCCATGAATTGCGCACGCCTTTGACTACGATGAGAAGTTATTTAGAAGCGTTGACAGATGGAGCCTGGACGGATAAAGAGATTGCTCCAAGGTTTTTAGAAGTAACTCAAAATGAAACAGAGCGAATGATTCGCCTGGTCAATGATTTGTTGCAATTATCTAAAATGGACAGCAAGGGCCATGAGTTGTTCAAAGACCGTGTAGAATTCATTGAGTTTTACCATCACATCATCGACCGTTTTGAGATGAACAAAGAGGAAGGCATCACTTTTGAAAGAAACCTTCCTAAGGAAACGGTATACGTATGGATGGATAAAGATAAGATCACGCAGGTCATGGATAATATCATTTCCAATGCCATCAAGTATTCTCCCGAGGGAGGAACCATCCGCTTCAGGACACAAAAATTCCATAATAAACTTCAGATTAGTGTTTCGGATGAAGGTATGGGGATTCCAGCTGAAAAAGTGGACAAGATTTTTGATCGCTTCTATCGTGTCGATAAAGCTCGAACGCGGAAACTCGGAGGCACAGGTCTTGGCCTGGCTATTGCCCGGGAAATGATAGAAGCTCACCATGGTCAAATCTGGGCAGAGAGCAAGGAAAACAAAGGGACCACCGTCCACTTTACATTGCCGCTTGTGAAGAAGAAGCGGAGGGGTAACGCATGAATTTTGAAACCTTAAAATCTATCATATTGTTTATTTTAATTATGCTCAGTTTGTTTTTGACGGTAGCTTTATGGAACTATCAGCCCAGTCATGACAGGGTAGAAGAAGATATGGGAGTAGACACGGATGTCGGTGGACTGGAACAGACGATGACCGATGTAGTCCAGCCGAGTAACATCGTCTTTCATAATACGGCCGGCGATTACGGTTTTACAGACTCACAGGATGAAGCGCTTTTCTATCAGCAAATGCAAAACTGGACACTTTATAACTTTGAGCCTGGCGAGAGCGGTTTTCCGGAAGGACAAATTATGACAGAAATAGTATTTCCGACAGGATTGCCGGTAAAACTCCTCACGAGCATTTTTACAGTGAGTGAAGAGGAGCAAGGGATCGGTTTAGCGGCTGGAAACTTTAAATACATGGTATTTGTACTGGATGAAAGTACAGAATCAATTACTTCAGTACGATTCATCTCAGGGGATGGGGAAAATGTGATTCGTGCCCAAGTACAGGCTACGGATGCTTTTGCCGATTTAATCTCCCAACATCGGTCTTTAGAAAATAAACAAGAACTTATTAAGTTTGAAAATAAAAATACGCGTATTTTTATACCGAAGAATGAAGTAACGATGACCGACCATTTTATTTCTGTGGACCCTGTTAAAGTTGAACCTTTATTAAATGCCCTTTTTGATGATGTCTCCCGTGTGAAAAAAAGTAAAAGAAGTGATGAGACAACCAGCTTTTCCGATTATGACAGTGAGATGATTATAGCGGAAGATGGAAAAAGCATGAAGTTGGAGAGGGCTTTATTTGGAAAAGGGACAATGCTGAATGACTATGAACTGATTACAGAAAGTATGGCAATGGTTAACAACCATAAAGGATGGACCGATGATTATAATCTGTTCGATTTAACCGATCATCAGGCTTCATATCGAATGATTTACGATGGAGTCCCTGTTCTATCGCCAAGCCGTTTATCAGAGATAATGGTCCAGTACCGACAGGAAGAGTTATACAGGTATAAGCGACCCTTGACTGATATTGTAGAAGTATATGCGCAAGAAGAGGAAGAAAGGGAGATTGTACTGGAGTCGGGTGAAAGAGTCTTAGATGTATTGGAAAACAATCCATCCATTAATCAAAATACAATCCAGGATATCTCCATCGGGTACCGGTTAATTCCTTCTAACCCTGGAAACCAGAACATTTTTTATACCTTGATGCCTGCCTGGTATGTCAAGCAAAATGGAAAATGGGAAAATATTAATGAAAAGTTAGACACGGTCCAATTATCGAAAGGAGCGGATCAGGATGCAATGGGGTCAAATTAAAACATTATTTATCCTAAGCTTTCTGATCCTGGATCTCTTTTTGCTGCAGCAGTTTTTAACTAAAACAGATGGTGCCGAGCTCGAACAACTGGATGAGAACACTTCTGCCGCAGAACAGTTAAGCCTTGAAAATATTGACACCTCTGAGATACCTGAAGAACAGCCTCCTATGGCTTTCATTAATGGCAGGAGAGCCGATTTCTCTGAAGAAGATGTGAAAGCTCTTGAGAATATGGAGGGCATAGATCCTAACCTGTATAAAGAGAATTCACTTTACGTAAAATTCGATAAACCTATTCCAGTTGAGGCTGAGGATGCGGGCGAAGAAATTATGGATAAGGTAGAGGATTTTGTCATCTATGATGATCAATATTCCTATTGGGGCAAAAATGACGAGCATCAGGTTATTTTATTCTTTCAAAAAAACAACAATAGTACGATTTATTTCAATGAAAGCGGCTTACTGATGTTTTTAGTTGAAGAAGGAGAGATAACTGGATATTATCAAACCAGGCTTGGGGATATTGAAAAAGAAAGCGAGAAATCTGAATTACTTCAGCCTATTCAAGCTGTATATCAGTTATATGATAATGGAGAGATTACCTCGGAAGATAAAATTACTGACATGGTAGTAGGCTACCATTCTCAAATCCAGGGTGATTCCAATGGTATACAAGTGTTCGCTCCGACATGGAAGATTACAGTCAATAATAAAGACATCCATTTTGTTACAGCGACCACCGAAGGAAGAATCCTGGAAGAAAATGAAAATGAATTTATTACGAAGGCACTGGAAACTGCAGGGGTTGGGAGATCGCAGGATGATAATCAAGCAGAAAGCGTTCCAGAGCCGGAGGCCGAATCTGAACAAGAGACGGATAATAATAATGAATAATATAGATGGAGGGTCGATGAATGACCTTACGTTTTAGCGTGTTAGCTTCAGGAAGTACTGGAAATGCTTTTTATATAGAGACAGATCAAGAAAAGATTTTAGTAGATGCCGGATTAAGCGGCAAAAGGATCGACCAGGCGATGCATGATATCGGCATCAGCCCAAAAGAACTGACAAAAATTTTAGTTACCCACGAGCACAGTGATCATATCAAGGGATTGGGTATCATGGCGAGAAAATATAATTTGCCGATTTATGCAAATGAGAAAACGTGGCATGCTATGGATGGTTCCCTTGGTAAACTTACGCTCGATCAAAAGTTCCATTTTGGGATGGAAGAAGTGAAAAGCTTCGGTGACCTTGATGTTGAATCTTTTGGGGTTTCTCATGATGCCGCAGATCCGATGTTTTATACATTCAGGCATAATGGGAAAAAAGTTTCTCTGGTCACCGATTTAGGGTATGTATCTGAACGTATTAAAAAAACAGTAGAAGATGCGGATGCCTATATTTTTGAATCGAATCACGATGTCGAAATGTTGCGTATGGGGAGATACCCGTGGAATACCAAACGGAGAATACTTGGTGATTCCGGTCATGTTTCTAATGAAGATTGTGCTCTTGCCTTGACTGATATCATAACTGATCGAACAAAGCGTATTTATTTGGCCCATTTAAGTCAAGATAACAATATGAAAGATCTTGCTCGTATGTCTGTCAGCAATGTGCTGAAGGAAAGAGGATTTGAAGTGGGGTCTCGTGTAGAGCTCCATGATACAGATCCTAAACAACCGACGCCTTTATATGTAGTTGGGTGATTCTAACGTTTTTGCTGAAAACATTCTAAAGGTTGTACGGATATGGATATTCCAATACAAATAGAAAGGAATGGTGGAGCAAATGGGTTATTATGATGACCATTCTCCGCAGACAAGACAGCAAAAGAAGAAAAAGAATTGGGTCATGCCTACTATCGTAGGAATTGTTCTGGGTGCTGTACTGGTGTTATTGGCACTTCCGGCATTAATACAGTCTAATTTACTCCCCTATGATATGACGATACCTGAGGATGAAAGTGGGCTTGTGGATGAAGACCAGAACTTATCAGGCACAACGCAGAATGTTGAGGTAGATGTTACCACCCAGGTTACAGAAGTGGTTGAAAATGTTGCGCCTGCTGTTGTAGGGGTGGTCAACATGCAATCCCGCTCTAATTTTTGGCAGGAACAAGAAGAAGGAGAAGCGGGTACAGGCTCCGGGGTCATTTATAAAATTGATGGGGATACGGCCTATGTGGTCACCAACCACCACGTCATCCAGGGAGCCGATAAAGTAGAAGTAGCGTTAGCCGATGAAACCAGGATTACTGCTGAAATCGTCGGGAGTGATTTATTTACCGATCTGGCGGTTTTAAAGATGCCTGCCGACCAGGTTGAAAAAGAAATCCCTATCGGTAAGTCGGAAAATATCAAAGTGGGTGAGCCTGCAATTGCGATCGGCAGCCCATTAGGTTTACGTTTTTCCGGGTCAGTTACAAAAGGAATTATCAGTGGGAAACAACGGGCGATCCCACAGGATTTCAACGGCGACGGACAAGCAGATTGGCAGGCTGATGTCATTCAAACAGATGCAGCCATCAACCCTGGGAACAGTGGAGGCGCATTGATAAATATTGAAGGACAGCTGATTGGAATCAATTCGATGAAAATTGCACGTTCTGCGGTAGAAGGGATCGGTTTCGCTATTCCAATCGACGAAGCTAAACCGATTATTGATGAGCTGGAAAGTGAAGGAAAAGTCACACGCCCATTCCTTGGAGTGGAAGCTTACTCGATTGCTGATGTACCTAAGAGCGAAAGGCAAAACACGTTGCAGCTGCCAGAGGAAGTGGACGGTGGCGTATACTTACGTTCGGTAGAGCCTATGTCGCCTGCTGCGAAAGCTGGATTAGAACAGTTGGACGTCATTACACAACTGGACGGAGAGCCTATTCAAAATATTATTGAACTTCGTCAGCACCTTTACCACGAGAAAAAAGTCGGAGAGGAAATGACAGTAACCTATTATCGAAATGGGGAACAACAAGAAACTACGGTAACCCTAGCCGCACAAGAAGATTTTTAAGCCTAACCAGAGCTGTCTCTTTATAAAGAGGCAGCTTTTTAAGTATAAAAAATTATCCACAAGTTGTGGGTATCATGAGGATAAATGGTATATATATAGTAGCGAACATAAATTCTTATACTAAATAACTGGTATGACCTGTGAATATGTGTATAACATCTGTGTATAACCTGTTTACATCGTAGAATATCGTGTGTATAAATGAAAATCAACACCCATTGTTAATAAATCTGTGGACAATTGTTAGTAACTCTCAGAAAAATTAAAAACTTTACACATGTGGATGTGTTATTATTAGCAAATAATGCTTTAGGATAACGATTTTTTATTAAATTGTTATCCAGTTCTACTCAAATTGAAATTTAAGGAGGCTTCCATGGAAATATTCACAAAAAAAGTCATTCACCTTATCTCATCTATTCCCGAGGGGAGCGTGATGACCTATGGGCAAATTGCCAAGCTTGCCGGCAGCCCACGCGGGGCAAGACAGGTTGCACGTATTCTACATACATTGAGTCGAAAATATAAGCTTCCCTGGCACCGTGTGGTCAATGCGAAAGGTCAAATTGCCAGTCGGGATGAAGAAACTGCGGAAGAGCAAAGAATACGCCTGGAAAGTGAAGGGGTCAGGATAGAGAATGGACGTTACGTTGATTTGATTGAATATCAGTATCATCCTCAGGTTTAATAAAATTGGTTTTTAGGAAGAGAATAATTAACAATGACTAAGGAGGGAATGAGAGTGAAGGATAGATTGATACCAGTAACTTCTGTAAGAAGCGGCACCGAACAGCCTTTGACCCCCGATATCCACTGCCTGCCGATCCAGGTAGTCAACGTTTGTTTTGTCGGAAGTACAGCGCACCCGCAGGATTGGGTGCTGGTCGATGCTGGCATGCCTAAATCTGCTGACGAAATTTTAGCGACGGCTCAGGAGCTTTATGGAGAAAATAACAGACCGAAGGCAATCATTCTTACACATGGCCATTTTGACCATGTAGGAGCGGTTGAAGAGCTGGTAGAGCATTGGGGTGTACCCGTTTATGCCCATGAACTGGAAATGCCTTACCTTACTGGTGAAATGGACTATCCGGAGCCGGACACCAGTGTCGAAGGCGGCATGGTAGCAAAAATGTCACGGATGTTCCCGAATGAAGGAATTGATCTTGGAGCTAATGTTCATAAGCTTCCTGAGGATGGGACGGTACCATTTATGCCTGGCTGGCGATGGGTCCATACACCAGGCCACACCCAAGGACATGTCTCCTTGTTCCGGGAATCTGATCGTTCACTGATTGCCGGCGATGCTTTTGTAACGGTAAAACAAGAATATTTATTCAAAGTATTGACCCAAGAGCAAGAAATCAGCGGTCCGCCTCGTTATTTGACTACGGATTGGACGACCGCCTGGGAGTCAGTTAAGAAGTTGGATGCACTGAAACCGGAACTGGCTGTGACTGGACACGGACTTCCGATGAGTGGGGAGGAATTAACGGAAAACCTCGCTAGACTGAATCGGGATTTTGATAAAATAGCCATCCCTGATCATGGTCGCTATGTTGATGAAGACGAAAAATAAGCCGGGCGCTCAGCGCCCGGCTTATTTTTGTGTAGCGAATATATTGGAAAAGTCGTATATAGTAGTGGTGAACTCACAAATATATCGACAGTTCCGCAAATAAACAACAATTTCGCTTATAAAATTTTGACCTGTCTCAGTTTGTGTCTTTGGCTTCATCGCTGAATAATTTGACGCGAGGTTTACCACCTTTTCCGCGATAGACACGTTCAATATAATCCTCTGTAATTGCTTTGATTTCTTTGTGCATGAACAGCACCGGGAAGATGTTGAACAACACCGCCGCTGCCAGCAGTAAATCAAGGAACTGCCAAACGAACTGCAGACCGCCGATAGCGCCTAGATAAATGGAAATGACATAGAGGACACGCATCCCTTTAGAAGCCCTCAAACCAAATAAGTACTCTGCCTGTTTTTCTCCGTAGAAGATGATGACACCTACTGTTGTCAGTACGAAGAATAATAAAAAGATGGCGACAAACGCCCCTCCGAATTGTTCACCGAAAACATCAGCAAATGCGATATTTACCATGTTGGAGGATTGATCGGCTCCAACTTCTTTCCAGGCTCCGGAAGACAGGACAGTCAGTCCGGTTACCGTACATATGACAATTGTGTCGACGAAGACACTGAAGATTCCCCATAGCGCCTGTTTACTTGGATGATCGGTCTGAGCTGCAGCGTGTGCCACTGGTCCAGTCCCAAGCCCTGCTTCATTGGAATACAGTCCTCGCGCGATACCCCAGCGGATAGCCTGGGCAATTCCGGCGCCTGCAAATCCACCGGCGGCGGAAATAGGAGTGAAAGCGTGGGTGAAAATAAGGCCGAAGATACTTGGAATTGTTCCGATGTTAGCAAAAATTACGATGAAACAAATTATTAAGTAAGACAATACCATTAAAGGGACCAGTTTATCGGTTACTTTTCCAATGCGTTTAATTCCCCCGAATACAATGATTCCGATCAATATGGTTATAATAATCCCGGTAATCCATACCGGCCAGCCGAACGCGCCTTGCACTTGTGTGGTAATCGAATTGGATTGGACCATGACACTCGGAATGATTTCAATCATTAAAAAGAAGGCGAATAAGGCCGCGATTTTGTTCCAGCCTAATCCTTTTTTTATATAATACTGTGGGCCGCCTACCCATACTCCTTCTTTATTCAATTCGCGATATTTTAAACCGAGCAGGATTTCCGAATATCTTGTGGCCATCCCGATCAAAGCGACCATCCACATCCAGAACAGTGCACCTGGGCCGCCTAACGCAATAGCCAGTGGAACCCCGACAATATTTGTTGCTCCTGCAGTAGAAGCTAAGGCAGAGGTGAAGGCCTGGAATGGCGTGATGGTTCCTTCGTGTTTATTCTTCTTGAATATTTGTCCGATTGTACGCTTAAGTACATGTCCAAAAAAACGAAATTGGAAAAAATTCAGCCGGATCGTCAGAAAAACTCCACCTACAATAAGAATGAGGGCTAATACATAAGTCCAAAGGAAGTTAGAGATGTTTGCTACTCCTGTTTCAATCAGTGTCAGCAGATTATCCATTACGTAAGCTCCTCCCAGAAAGTCGATGATTAATAGTTGCTTACCCGTTTTCTATATTGGTAAAGCGTTACATTTTTACCAGCATAGGAGGGACAAAAAGAAGGAAAAGAGCTTTATGAAAGGTTGAAAGGTAGTACTTTTTAAAAATGAGAAGATTTTGGACACAAAAAAAAGGACCCCTGTATAGGAGTCCTTTTTGTAACGTCAATTACTTTTGAACGTTAGCAGCTTGAGGTCCGCGTTGACCTTCTTCGATATCGAAAGTTACTGCTTGGCCTTCTTCAAGAGTTTTGAAGCCTTCGCCTTGAATAGCAGAGAAGTGAACGAATACATCGTCTTGTCCTTCTACTTCGATGAAACCGAAACCTTTTTCTGCGTTAAACCATTTTACTGTACCTTCTACCATTGGTAATTCCTCCTGCGTGGCTGTGCCACATTGTATTACTCTTCTTGCTCTTCATATTCATTCAAGACGAAAACATTTTCTTCTTTCACTCATATCCGAACAATAATAAGTGCTCTAAGCATAGCACCTTGATGCAGGAAAAGCAAGCTTTGCGCCCAAAAACTTTCACATTAGTGGGATTGCGACAGGATTCGATTCCATTAGACATAAAGAAGCCACTAAAAAATAGAGGTTCTTTGGTGGATGCAGTGAAAGGATTCTATTTACAGCAATTCCTCCATTCGTCATATTTTTTGCCTGAACCTTAGTGCTTAAGCAATGTGTTAATTGTATGAATTTAACATTTATCGTTAATTGGTATAGACCTCTATGCTGCACCCTTGCTATTCTGATTTTGAATATATCTGCAAAGGAGGGTTAGGGATACCGCTGGAAATTCGTTTTATAAAATAGAATGGAGGTCTTCAAGTTGAAAAAAGTATTAGCTTCACTTAGCTGTTTCATGCTTGTTTTTTCACTTTTGATTCCTGCCGCTGCTGCTAAGACGACTCCGAAAGAATTTCACCAGCCAGATCCTCAATCTGAAAAGGCACAAAAAGGAATGATCAAGCGTATCATCGCACAAATGACGGATCGGGAGAAAATCGGCCAGCTGGTAATGCCTTCTACCTTTGATAATGGAACAGGTATGCCAAATGAATTTACAAAACGAGCGATTCAGGAGTATAAAGCCGGATCTGTAATTGTATATGGAAAGCGTACGGCGGATCATCAGGCAGCCTACAATAACCAGCTGCAGGAATGGGCGGCAGAAACAGATAAGGGCATCCCACTTATCATCTCCGCTGACTTGGAATACGGCGCGTCCCAACGTGTACCGGAAGATGCTACTACTTTTCCTAGACAGATGGGAATCGGCGCAACGAACAGTATAGAGAATGCAGAGCTTGTGTCCCGTATAACGGGAAAAGAAGCGAGAGCGATGGGCTTTAATTGGAATTACTCTCCTGTTGCTGATGTGAATACGAATCCTGAAAATCCAGTAATTGGAGTTCGTTCCTTCGGAGAAGACACAGACCTGGTAGCGAAAATGACAGCTGCGCAGGTAATAGGAAACCAGCAAGAGGGCGTCATGGCTTCAGCGAAGCATTTTCCTGGCCACGGCGATACAAGTGTCGACTCTCATTATGGAATAGCACGGGTTTCGTATGATCGTGAAACATTGGAGGATATCCACCTGCCTCCTTTTCAAGCTGCAATTGATGCGGGTACTGATTCCATTATGACTGCCCATGTCATTGTCGATGCGATCGATCCGGAACTTCCTGCTACCTTATCGAAAAAAGTACTGACAGGCCTTTTACGAGAGGATATGGGATTTGATGGCTTGATTGTAACAGATGCGATGAGCATGAAAGCCATTGATGATCACTGGGGAGCAGGCAACGCTGCTGTTCTTGCTATCAATGCCGGGGCTGATATCATCATGGCTACAGGAAACCAGGCAGATCAGATAGAAACTTTTGAAGCGTTATATGAAGCTTATCAAACGGATGAAATTACCAAGAAGCGGGTCCATGAATCCCTGGAACGGATTTTAGCTAAAAAGTTTAAGTACAATTTATTCGATGAGCGGACAGTAGATCCGGAAGAGGCTCTCGATATCACTCATACCCCTGCTCATAAGCAAGCTGCATCCAATATAGCGATCAACTCCATGACATTGCTTAAAAATGAAGGAGTGCTTCCTTTTAATAATCAATCGGAGGAAACAACATTAGTTGCCGGAACGAGATATATTGAACAAATTGCAGAAAAGGTGGAGGAAAAATCAAATGGCGAGGTCTTGAGCTGGTCGTCTTCAAGCGCAAACCCTGACGCGGCTCAAATTCAGGAGGCGGTCACACTGGCAGAGGAAGCGGATCGGATTATTGTACCGACGTACTCAGCAAGCGTGCTGCCAGAAGGACAAGCTGACTTAGTGAAAGAACTTTATGATACCGGTAAGCCTGTGGCTGTCGTTTCACTAGGCCTGCCATATGATATCAAGGAATTTCCCGATGTAGATGCTTATTTAGCTTCGTATGCACTAGATAGGTGGGGTACAGCGAACCCGACTGCCTGGACTGGAGCTGTCGCTGTTATTTTTGGTGAAAATCCAGGTGGCAAGCTGCCAGTAAATATCGAAGGTTTGTACCAAATAGGTTCAGGATTATCTTATGAATAACCCCTAAGAAAAACGGCGTGTCCTTTGCTAGGACCGCCGTTTTAGCTTTGTTTTTGCTGATATTTTTTATCAAGCTGGTTGTTTTTGAGGAACATGTAGAGCAACGCACCAAAGATGATGATATACCCCAGGATGCTCATCAAATCGGGTACCTGGTTGATGACGACAATACTGATCAGCGTAGAAAAGACCACTGTTGAATAGAAGAAAATCGAGATTTCCTTCGCAGGGGCGAATTTATAGGCGACGGTGATACCAAATTGGCCCATCGTGGCGAACACTCCTGCTAAGAGAAGGTAGATCAGCTGCTGCATGGTCATCGGCTCCCAGAAGATGATGACAAATGGCAGTAAAGACATGGTCGTGAAAAAGGAAAAGTAAAAGACGACCGTATAAAACTTCTCTTTATTTCCAAGAATCCGAAGCACCGTATAGGCTCCAGCAGCAAACACAGCCCCGAGAATCCCGCCTAAATAAGGGACGATATCGATCGAAAATTGCGGCTTGATGATGAATAGCGTCCCGATAAAGGCGATGACGATCGCTACCATCTGAAACAGTTTTACGCGTTCTTTTAAGAAAATGGCGGAGAAAATAATCGTCAGAAACGGGCTTAATTTATTCAGCATGTCTGCATCCGACAAAACCAGTTCATCGATCGAATAGAAAAACAGCACCATGCCCAGGGTTCCCATCGCCGACCGTATCAGCAGGAACTTCTGGTTTTCCTTTTTCCCGAACAAGCTTTCTTTATAATACATGACAAATCCAAATGAAATGAGGACGGAAATGACGTTTCTGAACCACGTTTTCTGTACGGTAGGCAAATCACCTGACAGCTTGACAAAGGCCGCCATCACCGAAAAGCCAAACGCTGATATCAGTAATAAGATAATTCCTTTATTTCGATCTTTCATAAGCTTCCTCCATCTATCTGAAAGAATTGGTGATGTTACACACTCTAACCATCCTAATACAAAATTAACCCTTGGAAAAGTTTCTTGCTTTAAGTAATTATTTATAAGTATCCACGTATGATGACCATTAATAGTGCTTCATCTTGGTAAAGAACCTCTTAATCTAGTACACTTTTAATAAACGTCACTACGATGGAGGAATAGCCATGATTGATTTACGAAGTGATACGGTAACGAAACCGACAGAAGCGATGCGGAAAGCAGCGTATGAAGCGGAAGTCGGCGATGATGTATATGAGGAAGATCCGACGGTCAATAAGCTCGAGGAGCGGGCAGCAGAAATGCTTGGAAAAGAAGCGGCCTTGTTTGTGACGAGCGGTACGCAGGGAAACCAGATTGCTGTGCTGACCCATTGCAAACCTGGAGATGAGGTCATCCTGGAGCAGGATGCTCACCTGTTTGTCTATGAGGGTGCTTCCATGTCAGCATTGGCAGGGGTACAGCCAAGAACAATCAAGGGAGAGCGGGGAGCAATGTCTCCGACTGATGTTGCCGCGGCAATCCGCGGTGAAGATATCCATTTCCCGGAAACCGGTCTGATTTGTCTGGAGAACACCCACAATAAAGCAGGTGGAGCTGTGCTTCCTCTGGAAAATATGAAAACTATCGCTCAAATTGCACGAGAGCATCATGTTCCGATCCACCTTGATGGGGCAAGGCTTTTCAATGCCTCGGCAGCTACTGGAATAGCTGTGGAACGCTACGCTGAACTTGCCGACACCGTCCAGTTTTGCTTGTCCAAGGGGCTTGGAGCTCCAGTTGGGTCGATCATCGCTGGTTCCGCTGACTTCATTAAGAAAGCAAGGAAGTGGCGAAAGCGCCTTGGCGGCGGTCTCAGGCAGGCCGGGATTATCGCAGCGCCGGGGTTAGTCGCTTTGAATGAAATGACGGAGCGGCTGGTGGAAGATCAAGAACATGCGGAACAGCTGGCGGCCGGATTGGCAGAGATTGAGGGACTGACCGTGGAAAATGAGGTGGAAACCAACATTATTCTGATCAACACGAAGCAGGCAGGCTATACGGCAGAACAGTTTTTAAATGCCTTGAAAGAGGAAGGGATTTTAGCGGTACCATTTGGACCGCATACCGTCCGGTTCGTCACCAATTATCATATTACCAAAGAAGATATCGATACTGTTTTGATGAAGGTAAAACAACTGGTCAACTAGCAATAACAGAAACCGTTTCTCTCCGTTGAAGAGAGGGCGGTTCTTTTTTTGTGATAAAATGTCGGAAAATTTAGATAAATAGTGTAAAAGTACTAGGAAATTACTTCCTCTTACTCAATCAATCCCCTGAAATCCTGTGCTAAAATCAAATTTAACGCAATAGACTAAATCTTCTGAATAAAAGGGGGTTATGCATAAATCTATTAATCTATTGCTGAAAAATCTTAACAGGAGGCATGCGTTAATGAAAAAAGTATTTTTTACGTTAACTACTACCATCTTGATGATGTCGCTGTTTGCTGTCAGTGCATTCGCATCCCCGGAAAAAGAAAAGGGAAATGAGTGGGTACGTGTCCTGATTGAGTCCACGAATGAGAATGCGAAAAATCAGGCGAAAGAAAAGTATGATGTCAGACATGATTTTGGCAAACAAGGTTTCTCTACCAATGTCACGCTCCAACAGTATAAAGCTCTGCAAAATAATAAAAACCTCAACGTTACTAAAGTGGATAAAGTCTCTTTAGTAAATAAACCTCAAGCTGCGGCTGATCGTAGCACAGCCCCTTCTGATCAAACTCCTTGGGGAATGGAAGCCATTTATAACGATGACTCCATTACAGCCACGGATGGCGGTGACGATATTCGTGTAGCTGTACTTGATACTGGTTCAAAAACCGATCACGTCGACCTGGAAGGCAACGTGGAACAATGTAAGGATTTCAGCAGGTTCTTCTTTTCACGCGTAGATGGTTCTTGTAATGATGTGAACGGTCACGGTACCCATGTAGCTGGAACTGTACTGGCTAATGGTGGTGCAGATGGTGCAGGTATTTATGGAGTGGCCCCAGATGCCAAACTATGGGCTTACAAAGTTCTTGGTGATTTTGGGACAGGGTTCTCTGATGATATCGCCAATGCGATCCGCCATGCTGCTGATCAGGGACAAGCACAAGGGGTGAATGTAGTCATCTCTATGTCGTTAGGTTCCAGTTCTGAAAGCAGCTTGATTACAGAAGCTGTAGATTATGCGTATGAAAATGGTGTCCTTGTTGTAGCGGCAGCCGGGAATTCTGGTCCCGATGCTGATACAATCGGCTACCCGGGTGCAGTTGCAAATGCTGTGGCTGTAGCAGCTTTAGAGGATGTTCAGGAAAATGGCACGTATCGTGTTGCTGACTTTTCTTCTCGTGGAAATCCAGACACTGATGGCGACTATGTCATTCAGGAGCGTGATGTAGAACTTGCTGCTCCAGGAGCAGCGATTGCGTCCACGTGGAATGATGGCGGCTACAACACGATCAGTGGTACTTCCATGGCTACTCCACACATTTCCGGTCTTGCAGCTAAAATCTGGGCGCAAAACCCTGGACTAAGCAATACGGATCTACGTGCCGAATTGCAAAACCGTGCGACAGCTAATGACATCCTTGGCGGAACAGGAGCCGCTGAAGGTGACGATTATGCGTCCGGATTCGGTTTTCCACTAGCTCAATAATGAAAAATTAGCCGATATTACCTATCTATTTACCTCTTACTACTCAATAATATGGTGATGGACTGTGCTAGAATTAAAATTATCAAATTTTACAGAATCTTCGGATAACAATAAGCAGATTCTAGTAATCTATTAAAAAATACTTAGAAAAGGCGGAATAGAATGAAGAAACTATTATTTTCAGTTACGACCACTCTATTACTTATGTCCGTATTTGCTATCAGTGCATTTGCTGCCGCAGCGGATGATGCCAAAGCTAATGGACAGGAACAAATTCGTGTATTGATCAAGTCTGCTAATGAAGCAGTTGAAGAAAAAGCAAAAACAAACTATGGTGTCCGTCATGATTTCAATACAAAAGGTTTTACTACCAATGTAAACCAGAAGCAGTTCGATGCTTTACAAAAGAATAAGAATTTAGAGGTCTCTAAAGTAGAAAAGGTGTCGTTGGAGGCTAAACCAGATAAATCAGGACAACGTGCTTTACCTTCCGACCAGACTCCTTGGGGAATGGAAGCAATCTATAATGACAGCTCAATCGCAACTACTGATGGCGGCGATAATATCCGTGTCGCAGTCCTCGATACAGGTGTTGCCGATCATGTGGATTTAAATTCAAATGTTGAACAATGTAAAGATTTCAGCCAAAGGCGTTCTCCTCTGGTCGAAGGAACTTGTAACGACAAAAACGGTCATGGTACACACGTAGCAGGTACGGTACTTGCTGATGGCGGGGCAGACGGCCTTGGCGTTTACGGTGTGGCACCAGATGCAAACCTATGGGCTTACAAAGTTTTGAACGACCGTGGCTCCGGTTACTCTGATGATATTGCAAATGCAATTAAAATGGCTGCAGACGAAGGACAGGCTAACGGTGTAAATGTCGTTATCTCTATGTCCCTTGGAGCAAGCTCTGAGAGCACGTTGATCTCCGACGCTGTCACCTATGCTAATAATAATGGTGCGCTTGTGGTAGCGGCTGCCGGTAACTCTGGACCGGATGCCAACACTATCGGTTATCCAGGTGCCTTAGAAGATGCGGTTGCAGTAGCAGCGCTTGAAGATACACAGGAAAATGGCACATACCGTGTAGCTGATTTCTCTTCCCGTGGAAATCCGAATACGGACGGCGACTATCAGATCGGCCGTTTGGATGTAGAAGTATCGGCACCAGGTGCAGCTATCGAGTCCACTTGGTATGATGGCGGTTATAACACCATCAGTGGTACTTCCATGGCTACTCCACACGTATCCGGTCTTGCTGCTAAAATCTGGGCGGAAAATCCTGGACTAAGCAATGCTGGTCTGCGTGCTGAGTTGCAAAACCGTGCGACAGCTAATGATATCCTTGGTGGATATGGCGCTGCATCCGGCGATGATTATGCGTCTGGTTTCGGCTTCCCGCAAGTCAACTAATTTGGAATACAGGATGCTTCTTGCATCTTTGTAGATATTCTTGTGTGACCCCCTACTATACATGAGAGCAAAAACGGACGCCTTTAACGCGTCCGTTTTTGTTTTTACAAGATTAATTTTCTATTTTCTCGACGATCTGTTCACAGATGTAATGAGTTGTAAGCGAGTCTTGGATTGACGGGTCAGGCGTCCGGTTGTTGGCGATACAGTCGATGAAATGATCGGTGATCTGGTAAAAACCGCGTTTATACAAGGTTGGATCCCAGCCGCCAAATTGGGAGATACTGATTTCTTTATTGTGATAATGGGTGGTTTCCACCAGGTCTTTGATGACATATTTATGATTCCCAGCGGAATATTCGATGGTTTCTTCCGTGACGCCGCCATTGCGGTTCATGATGCCCATTGCGGTGCAGCCGTCACCAACCAGCTGGATGATCAGGTGGTCCATCATATCGCCGTTTTTCAGCGTCTGGACATGGATGTCTTTCACTTCGGTATCCATCAGAAAACGAAGGGTATCAACGACATGGATAAAATCTTCGACGACAAAACGCCGGACATAATCGGGCAGCTTAAAACGGTTTTTCTGCATGATTATCAGACCCGGCCTGCCGTTATCTTTCAGTGCTTTTACAGGTGGAATGAAGCGCCGGTTGAAACCGACCATGGCTATTGTCTTGTTTTCTTCTGCAAGTTGGATGATTCTTTGTGTTTCCTGGAAATTCATCGAAATCGGCTTGTCTATGTAGGTATGAATGCCATGTGACAGTAGCTTCTCCGCTATTTCAAAGTGAGCTTCTGTTGCCGCACTGACGATAGCGCCATCGATATCCTTCTCCATCAGCTCCTCAACGGTCTGGACTTTTTCAGGAATCCGATATTTAGCCGAAAGGTGTTCGAGTGTTTCCGCGTTTCGTGTGCAGAGCACAAGTTCCACGCCTGCTTTTTCCGAAAGAACAGGCAGGTAGGCTTTCTTTGCGATGTCTCCTAAACCCACAATTCCTATTTTCAAAGTTATCACCCCGCTATTAGTTGGTTTCAGCGTAACATGGAACAGCAAAAAGCTCTTGTCATTTGCACTTATTGTCTAAGGCGGGTTATGTTTATTCTTTGTCGTTCTTGCTATGATAAACTAAGACTATCCTTATCAATGGAGGACTATCTATGAAGATCACGATTGTAACCGTAGGGAAATTGAAAGAAAAATACTTGAAGCAAGGCATCCAGGAATACGTCAAACGCCTGGGCCCTTATGCATCGATAGATATGGTGGAAGTCGCAGATGAAAAAGCACCGGAAAATTTAAGCGAAGCGGATATGGAAGAAGTGAAGAACAAAGAAGGCGAACGAATTCTAGCGAAAATCAATCCGGACAGCTATGTCTTCACCCTTGAAATTGAAGGTAAACAGCTCACCTCTGAAAAATTCGCCAAAAAATTGGACGATCTCGCTACATACGGAAAAAGCAAGGTGACCTTCGTCATCGGTGGATCACTGGGGTTGAGTGATGAGGTATTGAAGCGCAGTGACATGGGGCTGTCTTTTTCAAAAATGACGTTCCCCCATCAGCTGATGCGGCTGGTTCTGGTTGAGCAGATCTACCGCGCGTTTAAAATCAATCGAAATGAACCTTATCATAAATAGAGGCAAAAAAAAAGATGAGATAAAGAAGCAGAAAAGTTACAAAGACAAGTATCGAATATAATGGAACACTCTAGTGAACCGAATCTTAATTTAGATGCCATTATGATAACGTCCCTAACTAAAAGAAAAACAAGGTTAAATACAAAGGCTCTACGCATAGTAGATGTGATATTTGATTTGGAACTGAATAACATAAACTAAGTAAAGAAACGGTTGGTAATGTTATTAAAATAATAGAAAACCCAATGTGAAAAAGGAAGTACCCAATACTTACCCAATAGGATACTTCCTTCCGTTTTTCATGACCTTCTCTTCTACAATCTCTTGGACATCCAACTCAAGGTCAGAACACAACATCAATGAGTAGATTAAGACATCCGCGATTTCTTCACGGATGTTTTCTTTATTAGTTTTAAGTGCTTCCTCGCTATTGACCCATTGAAAGTCTTCAAGTAGTTCAGCTGCTTCAATAGAAATAGAAATAGCAAGGTCTTTGGGATTGTGATATTGTCTCCAGTTACGCTCGTCTCGGAATTTGTTTATTTTATTGATTAAGTGTTGAATATCACTCATGCTTTTCTTCTCCTTTCTAAATTTAGTAGATGTTTTTTTAATATAGGGTCTGTAGCATATATATATAAACCATGAATTCCTCTTTTCATTAAAACGTTAATGGAATTGAGGATGATTTCTTCCTTAATTTCTTGGTTCTTCTCTGTTGATAAATCAGAGCGTGAAGCGAATGCGCCGGTATCTTTATATCTAGAAGGGTCAATAACTAGTTTGTTTTCATCTTCATTATAGCTGACGGAAGGACCAAGAACTACACCGACATAGTTTAGATCAAAGCCTTGTACAGTATATATAGAGCCTACTTCTCTAATAGATTGTGGATTCTCAGCCCATGCTACATTGTTCATTGTGTTATTCCAAGGCATGTTTAATCCATCTTCATCGACAATATACGATTTGTTGTCTTTTTTATGTAAGTAGTCAAAGGTTGAAACAATCCGCGATAGTCCAACTTCAGAGTTCTTATTTTCTATAGCTGATTTAAACGACTCAGCATCTTTGAAAATTTCAAGCTCAAAAAAAGAGTCTTTTTCTACAGGAAGTGGAAGA
Organism: Halobacillus sp. B23F22_5; assembly: GCF_043497085.1. Lineage (NCBI taxonomy): Bacteria > Bacillati > Bacillota > Bacilli > Caryophanales > Bacillaceae > Halobacillus > Halobacillus sp. B23F22_5. The sequence continues at coordinate 124,105 of NZ_JBIEKI010000001.1, forward strand.
ACTTCCTTAGCAACAAAGCTATTAATCCAATGTATTGTTTTAGGACTGGCATTCATCCTCATTTGATCTGTTAACTTTACGGTTTTAGCTGAATAGTGTCTTGTAATTTCCTCGAGCAAACTGTCGTTCCAATAGCTTTTAATTTTCAGAACTTGTTTAGGGTCAAAGATAACAATGGTAATTTTATTTCGTTTTATGATCTCATCCAACTGATTTTTATAGTTGAAATTGTTATAGGAATCTTCCTTTGTTAAAAGAAGGTGGGCTTCATCTATAAGAACAATATCTGCTGAAGCTCCTGACTTCGTTTTCTCATTAATGAATGGTGTTGGCTTCATTAGGTTTTTTTTCTTAATATTCGGCAAGCTATTAGCAATATTTTTATATGTCTTCAGCATCTCGCCATTATTCACAAGTAAGTAATTATCGGTTCCTTGTAGGAGAGAGCTGCTATCCTTAGATAAATACTGAAGAGTATTAAATAAAGAGCTTAATAGGACACTTTTACCCGTCCCAGCATCCCCTTCAACTGTAATTACATGGTTGCCCTCTAACATGATATGTTCCTTACAGAAATCAAGAATTTCATTTTTAATATCCAGCTGCAGAGGTGATAATTCCTTATAAGGTGATAGTTTATAAATATCTTTGTTCCTAAGATTTTCAAGGGTATCACTCACAATTTTCTCTTCACGAAGCTTCTCCCAAATTGCTTGAAAAAGCTCTTCATTATAGAATGATTTTTCAAAGTAATTGTGCGTTTCCCTTGAGCAGGTCTGACTTACATTTTGCAATTGAAAGTGGTTATCGGCAATAAAATAATTAATCAAGTTTGACTCAATATTATACGTAGCAGACTGATTAAACTTCTCGTGTCCAATTAAAATAGACCGGTTTAAATTCCTTCGCCTTTTATCCTCTAAATGGTTCTTTAACCTTCTTGTAGCCTGAACGGTTTGTCCGATATAAGCTGATGGCCTTTTTCTCTCGTTATAAAGAATATAGACAATAGGATAATTATTTAGATGAACCTGCTTAACGGTATAGTCTGAAGTCTGTGTAAAATCTCTGTTTTCAAATACTAATTCACTCATATTTGTAGCCTCATTGTTTCTTTTTAAGATAATAGTATCATAAAATAGGGTTTTGATTTAACAATTTATGGATTATGAAGAGTTAACTAGTATATTATAAAAGTGTTAGAACTTGTCAATTAAATAGGTGTGAGAAAGTGAAACACCAACGAATTAATTAGGCTAGAACCTCCCCCTCTAAGGTAGACAAAAATATTGATTCTTTTTAGAAAGGAGATTAAAAATGAAGAATAGGAAAACAAAACCTCTAAAACCAGATGATTATGTAAGATATGGTCCAATTGAAATTGCAAGATTTGGAAATGAAGTAATTATGAAAAATAATATGACAGAAGAAGATCATCAAGATTATTTTAGTAATTTAGCAAACGAATACCCTGAAATAAAATCTAAAATAAATCAGCTTGTTCATGAAATTCGTGATTTAGTAGCAAGCTGTAATCCGTTAATGCTATTACATCAAAGTTATCAAAATATGTTTATGTCTATGTTAGGCACAACATCAGAATTTCAATATGGCTTTGATGAAATAGTTGCCGTACGAATGCTAGACTACGTACAAAGTGTAATTGTTTCAACTGGTCCCCCAAAAAGTGTAAATGGGGAAGATGATATAGACACTTGGGGTATTATTTATAATAAAGTGTCTGAGCTTTATAGTAGTCTAAGTCACTACCACATTTGTCATTCGGCTTATTTAAAGAAGACAGATCCAAATTTTAAAGAGAATTATAATTCTCTTTATGTTCAAGCACAAGAATTAAAAACTACAGTAAGAGGTCAAAGATATCCTGTTCATGAATTTACTCATCATTTTGATTTATTATCCCCACATGAAGAGGTTTTTCAAGAACTTTTTGGTATTGGTATAAAGGAGTTCCTATTAGGTATGGAAAAAATGCAAACATCCTTGATGCGAGGGATGGATAATGCAATGCAGGATTTAGAAACTCTTATGGAAAAGACTATCCCTTTATTTGGAGAAGAATTCGAAAATATTCCGAAAGAATCTCGAGAAGAAATGGATAAATTATTAAAAGAATTAGAATTGAAGGAGCTTAGTGACACATTTATTGGGCGATGTGTAGGATATGATTTGTTTGATGTAGAGAAAGTAACGGGACTTCCTAGAGTTTTATTAGAAGAGCTATCTTGGAAAATAGGAGAAGATAAGATTTTTTACTCTGAAGGCGATTATGCAGGATGGCCATTGAAAAGATTACCAATTGAAGAACGTCCTTTTATTTGCATAGAGGAAAAAATCTTTTGTTTTGATTACTATAGTCTTTTCGATAACTTGTACAGAGTTATTCAAAGGTTAATGTTTAGACTTAAGCCGGAATATAAAAGTGAATGGAACGTGAGACAAAAGCAGGTGTCAGAAAAATTGCCTTTTGCTTTGTTCGATAAGTTACTTCCTGAATCTGAATCGTATAGCTCTATCTACTATCAAAGCAAAACTGGTAATAATGGAAAAAAACAATGGTGTGAATGTGATGGGCTTTTAATATTTGATGAACATTTGATCGTTATAGAAGTGAAGGCAGGTTCATTTACCTATACCTCCCCTTCTACTGATTTCAGGGCTTTTGTTAAATCAATTGAAAATCTAGCAAAAAAGCCTCATGAGCAAGCAAGTAGATTTATAGACACCTTAAAAACAGAAGGGAAAATCATAATTTGTAATGAGGAGCATGAGCCGATAAAAGAATTAAACTATGATGATTATAGGCATATAGTTTCCTGTAATGTTACTATTGATAATTTTAACGAGTTTGCAGCTAGGCTTAATAAGCTATCTGCTATTGGGATTGAACTAGGTGATATACCATCATGGAATGTCGCGCTTGATGAACTGAGGGTATATGCTGATTACTTTAATTCTCTAAGTATGTTTCTTCATTTTTTGGAGCAGCGTGTAAAGGCATCAAGATCGAATGATTTAGAACTTATTGATGAGTTAGACCATTTAGGTATGTACATTGAGCATAACCTATACACTCAAACTTCTGAATCAAGAAATGGTATGATAGCACATTGGCATGGTTATAGGGAAGAGTTAGATAATTATTTTTCAATGTTAGTTTTTCCAGACGTTGAAACGCCCAAGAAACCTCAACAAGCAATTCCACAGAAGCTAAGAGAAATTATTGATATTCTCGATAAACAAAGAAAAAGCGGATTTACTAGAGTTGCTAGTGATCTACTTAATTTAAACGGTGATACACGAGTTGAGGTTGATAGTAAGATAAATACCTTGATGAATAGACAAACAGAAGTAAAAAGAGTCATGCCTCTAAGTCTGTTTGGAGAAACCAAAATTACTTTCATTTGTAATCAAAATGGAATTAGTAGATTTACTGGAGAAAAAGCAAAAGATTATGTTATTGCAACAATGTTAAAACCTAATGATGCTATTAGGTTAGCATTGTATTTAGATTACGACTCTAAGAGTAAATTATATAACGTAGATTTCGACTTTCTTACTAAGGATGATATTCCACCTGAAAGAGCTACAGAGTTTAGTGAATTAACTGAAAGGTATGCACAACAACGCATACTATCATATAAAAAGCAAAATGGTATAAAGAAGATTGGAAGAAATGATTCATGTCCTTGCGGAAGTGGAAAAAAGTATAAAAAATGCTGTGGGAGAAATAACTTATAAATCACTGTGAACTTTTGGGGATTTAAGGTGGAATGCTAGATTTAACAAACAGTTGAAGATTTGGAGATGAGTTTTAAAGTGGAAATAACCAATATTGTTACAGAAAATCCAGAGGAAGAACAATGGAAATTACTGTTGAGGTTTGGATATCCTTCTAATATAAAAAAATATTCTGATAAAATGCAACACAATTCAAATGAAGAATTAACTGAATTTATTGCAGGTTCAATTATGCAGTCTCATGCTTACTTTGAAGCCGCAAAGCATTCATCTCTCTATATAACCCCTTTATTGATTTATTATGGTGTCACTAATCTATTGGCGGGGTCTGCAAGTCTAAAACTAGGTGAAAAAATTGATATAAGAGGTCATGGTATGACAATGACACCTCCTACAGATTTAAAGGCAGGAATAGGTAAGTCATTTATTTCAATAAAAGATGCTGAATATGGTGGTTTTTCGAGATTTAATGAGATTTATTCAAGTAATATTCTTCCTAATGGAATAAATTTAGAGTTAATGGAGTTATTTAGTATTATTCCGGATTTAAGAAATGACTTTGAGAATCGTTATTCAACTAACTCAAACGTACTTCCCATTGAAATTGTTAAACTGAGAAATAGAACTATCGAGAGAATAAACTTCGGTGAGTGCCCATATCTTGAACACAATCTTAATCTATTAGAAAAGGTTAAAGATTTAAAAGAGAATTATTTGAGACCAGAAATTCAAAAAGAAAGAGTAATCCTTAATAGAAAAATCAAACATAGGGATATTGGAGTATACTCTCTATATGGGAGAAAATACCTGCAATTATCTTTTGAAAAACATGGTAAGCAAGTTAATTTATCTCCCTTAATTGCAATGTATACAGGATTATTCGGTCTTGGTTTTTTATCACGTTATAACCCAAGTATATGGAATCCCTTTATTCAAAAAGATATAACTGGGGAGAAACTATTAGTTGAGAAGTTTTTAGCTGTTTCAATTCGACACATACCCAATCTAGTTTTGAATTTTATTGAGGATAAGAATATACAGTTTATTAATGAGACAGATGGAATTACTGATTTAAGATTTACTACTTTAAGTGAAGATATTGACAAAATTGTAAAAGAACAATTGGAGTATTTGCTTTACGGAAAGGGGATTAAATATAAATGAGTATTTTAAAGGTTGCGTATGAATTATGTAAAACCGTTATAAAATCACCTCTAAGAGAAGAAGTGTCTGTAATGATGAATGAAATAAATCATTTCCAGGAAGTTCAAATTGGTCAAAAACTAGATAAGTATGAAATGGGTAAATCGATAAGAAACCAAAGTGCAGTAAAAGCAAATATACAATTCTATGGGTATTTAATAGCAAATCACAAGAGAAAAGAGATTGAAAAAGATCTGAATTGTCTAGTACCAGAATTATCACAGAAACATTTTAATTTATTGACCAAATTACATAAAGAATTTATGTTTGTGGACGAAAAAATAATCAAATTATTACCTGATAATTTGATTCACAGACGTACATTAAATCCTTATAGTATGTATGGGAATGTTGTAAGTAAGGATTTAAGTAGTTTTAAGTCATCTATATTTTCAGAAGATCAGTTGGAAAGATTAAAATCTTCCTTTAGAAAACATAAGGGGTTTCAAGAAATAGGTAAAATACCAGTCAATTTATATTCTGAATTAAATAAAGTAAGTGACGAGAAAATTGAAAATACTAATTATGTATTTACAGATAGGTTATATAAAGCTGGGGTTATGACTTACCCAGATGACATGTTAGAAGCTATTAGAAGTGCAAAGAGAGGAAATGCTTTAATACCTTTAAAATATATGTTTTCTTTAATGTGTATTAGAGAATCAATACACACTCTAAATCAACTTATCTATCAAGCCTTTTTACAAGATAAATTACCAGTATATAATGAAGATAACTTAATTAGTATTGAGAGTTCCTCGCATCTAGGGGGGGAAGGATATACTTTAAAATCCCAGTATGAGTATAATTCCAAGCCAAGAGATCTAGTACATGTCATTAACCCTTATGATACCGAACATATTCCGAAGCTCTGTCAAATTGAAAGTGCCACTATTAGCTTTAAAAATGAATTTGGAAGTCATGAAGATTTAAAACTTAGAGTTATTGATGAGGACTTAAATCCTTTTAAAGGTATTCTTGAATCCTCAAATTACAGATAAAGAATGAATAAATATGTTAATAAGCACTGAAGTGTTTCTTCCAGTGCTTATTTTTATAAGTTAGAGTTTGTAACTTTTTACTTGTCAATGCCTCTTAAAATTATTAATCAAATTTTTAAAATATTCACTTTTTATTTTGATCCAGAGGTCAGCTTTAATTATAGGATTAGAAAGAGGTTATTAATAAATTTAAAGATTCACTATCTTTAATTCACAATAAAATAAAAATGCATTTGGGGTTGTTTAATGTGAACGCAAGAGAATATTATTATACTCATATTAATCCAAGTCATAAAGGGAAGAGTTATCAAAAGATATACCAGAAGGAATACTATGAAAAAATAAACGAGAGGAAAGCTAGGAAAATACTTAATCACATTCCAAGGAGAAGTAATGATAGATTAATAGAAGATTTAATAGCAAATCTAACATCAATTCATACGGGGAAAATAAAACAAAGAATAGAGAATTTATTTGTATATAAAGTGAGAGATAAAGTAAGTAATGCAGGTGCAAAAGAAGGCGATAAAAGTTACTGGGGGGATTTAATAGCGTTCAATGTAGGCTTGTCTGATGTTTGTTATCAGTTTGTAACAGTTTTTTATGATTTTTTAGAATTAAGAGTAGATAAACCTAAACCTTTTATGCAGATGCAATTAATTGTGAGGTTAACAAAAATTTCAATGGCAAGTCTTGAATGGGAAGCAAATGGAAATCACATTCAACTTAAAGAAAAAACAATAATAGAGCTTATTTCTAAGCAAAGTGAAAGAAAGGCTGTCGGAATTGCCACTCTCACAGATAATTTCATTCTTTCTCATGAAATTTCACATCATTTATTAGGTCATACTGGTAGAGCGAACGATGGGCTTAAACTTATAAACTTATTACCTGAAAGTTGTAGGTTTTGGGAAAAAGAAAGAGGAAGTATTGCTAATGAATTTCAAGCAGATGCAATGGCAATTTTACTAATGTTAGGTGTATCGCAAGATAACTTCCAAGACAAACTCTCCAGTAAAGCCCAAAAAGCTTTTGAAACAGCAATGGGCTCACTGTTAACATTAGAAATTTTAAAAGTAATTTCGTTAAATCCTAATGAGGGAAGTGCCAGTCATCCATCCATAAATAAAAGAATAGAACAAGTTCAATGCATATTAAAAGTTTTTATTGAAGAGTCAATTTTTACTGAACTAATGGAATCCATAAATAACTTTGGTAATTTGATAAAGATTACAAAAGCAAGAGTGAAAAGGAATGATTCGGTTAAAAATGTTTTAAGGGATCGTAAATTAAAAAAAGAGTTTGATTTTAAGAATCCATTTATATGAGCAATGTATACATAATTGGATTAATTAGAACTTTATTAATATTTGAAGAACAAGGATAAGATACGCTTTAAAAAAGCGGCAAATTTAATAACTTGCCGCCTTCTTATTGGTACTTTTAACTTGGAATTAATCTTCATATCTTTATTATCATTAAAAAATTTCACAAAAGGTAAATTTTTTGCCTCTTAAATAACCACGGTGAACCGTACCATAAGTAAGTGAGGATATAACAAGCCAAAATATCAAGTTTTGTATAGGGAACTTGCATATTTCGGCTTGTTCAACCTGTTTTCATTATTATTTTTTAGATTTTCTTCTTTCGAGTCTAAATAAATAGAGCGCCATGGATAGATAGGTCAAAAATAGTAGCAACAAAAAGACTGGTGTGGACAAAACATTTAGAACGAACATCAAGAGTCTCACCTCATCGTTTAATCAATAGAGCGGAACCGGGAACATGATATAAAAAAGTGCCGCAGCTGGTAAAGCAAGAATAAGTGCGAAAGCAGGTTTTCTATAATGGATAAGCAAAAACAAAAACAATGTGGCGTTTAACCAAATATTCTGCCAGCTATTCCATCCATCTCCGTATACATACATCCCTTTATGAGCAAATAATGCCTCAATAATGGTGTAAAAAATCACCCAAACTGTTATATAGATAATTTTTGCATTACGAGCTGTAGGCATTCGCTGGAAAAAAATAATCAGAGTCACCGGACATATATAAAACGTGAAAAATAAATTAATTGTCATATGGTTTAACCATTCTGCCGTGATCCCCTGAAAAGCCCAGAGTAATTGATCGTGATAAATAGTGTTATACGTCATGTTTATGGCAATGAAAAATAAAACCGTAGGATATTGGTCATTTACACGTGACCAATCAATAAATTTATAAGCAAATAAACTCCAAATAATCAAAACTAATAATAAATACATAGTCCACCTCTTGATATTAGTAGAAACTATGAGGTATTATCGCCAAAATTAACACTCTTATGCAATATTCATTTGCGGTATATATACTTACCATTTGATTTGTGCTATGTATCAATAATTAATTACCATACCTCAGTAAAACACGAAATGTGGTCAACTTCTGTTATCCTAGCTTCAGATGGTGTTGTGACCATTTCAGGGATAGGTGTATAAAATCGGTTCTAAGAACGTATGTAAAGTACCTCATTTAGATACATTTCGTAGAAACGTACCCTAAGTAAAAAAGTTTTTTAGAATCATATAGCCATAGCTAGCAGGTCCATTTGTTATGGGTAAAGTAAATTGAAAGGTTGAAGATAAATTATGAGTGATCCTATTATCATTGTTGGAGCCGGTTTAAGTGGCCTTCGTACCGCATCTCTACTTGTTTCGAAGGGAATCGAGTGTAAGGTGCTGGAGGCTAGAGGTCGAATTGGAGGCAGGGTTTTAAGCAGGGCAGTCGAAAATAGGCCTGACCTCGGCAAGTTTGACCTTGGACCAACATGGTTCTGGCCCCAACATGAGCCCGTTATCTCCAGTCTTGTCAGGGAACTAGGTTTACGAACATTCGTACAGCACACCGAAGGAGCGATCCTTTTGGAGCAATCTCAGCATCAACCCATTCAGCGACGCAGGTTACCAGATGGTGCTGTGGAAAGATCAGATCGACTTGCTGGAGGGGTTCAGTCTCTCACTGACGCGATAACAGCCACGCTTCCTCGCGGGACGATTGAGTTAGACACGCGTGTAACAACAATCCATCTGGATGAAAAAGAAACCATCACTCTTGAAACTGCCCATGCTGGAAAGCAAAAAAGTATACGTGCAAAAGCAGTTATCCGGGCGTTACCTCCCCGGATTGTGGCGCGCCACATTACCTTCTCGCCATCATTTCCTGATAAGCTTACGGCCAGCTTAATGGATAAGCCCACATGGATGGCGGGGCAGGCTAAAGCGGTTGCGATTTATAATCGTCCTTTTTGGCGGGAAGATGGACTTTCCGGTCAGGCAATGAGCTGGGCTGGTCCCTTGCAGGAAATCCATGATGCATCACCGGAGACAGGTTGCGGTGCACTTTTTGGTTTCTTAGGAATGCCTGCAAAAATGCGCCAGGAGCTGGGTGAGGAAAAAGTTCTCAAACTTGTCGTTGACCAGTTAGTCCGGCTCTTTGGTCCGTCCGCTGAAAAACCAATTTCCCTCCTGTATAAGGACTGGTCACTTGATCCTGAAACTGCAGTGGAAGATGACTCCACCCCGCTTAGCAGCTTTCCAAACTATGGGAGACCTGAAAGTGCCAAAGTCTGGGATAAAAAGATTGTCTTTGCTGGCACTGAAACCGCTTCGGAACATGGGGGACACCTGGAAGGAGCACTTCGGGCGGCTGAACGTGCGTATAATGAAACTATTGTATTATATAAATGAGGCTTATGATCCGACAAAGATTTGGGTGATATTTACAAAAAATCAAATTATCTTACTACTATAGATACGTCATAAATATTTTAAAATATTGTTAATAATGATACACTGAGATGGGAATAAAAATAACCGGAAAAGGTGTATAATCAGGTCGAACTGTGTCTTGCTGATCATCTATCAGCAGGCTGGATACTGCATCTTTTCTGTATGCTTAGGGAGTTTGAAAGTCAAAATGAGCGAAAAATATACGAAATCAGACGTCATCTTAATTGGTGCAGGAATTATGAGTGCAACATTGGGGTCACTACTGAAAGAATTAGTACCTGACTGGAACATCAGAGTGTTTGAAAGGCTCGAAAGTGCAGGAGAGGAAAGTTCGAATGTATGGAACAATGCAGGGACAGGACATGCTGCCTTATGTGAGCTCAACTATACTCCGGAAAAGCCGGACGGCTCTATCGATATTAAGAAAGCGCTTAAAGTCAATGAACAATTCAGAGTTTCCAAGCAATTCTGGGCTCATCTGGTAAACAGCAATAGAATCCGTAACCCACGGGAATTTATCATGCCATTGCCGCACATGAGTCTGGTAAGAGGAAAACAGAACGTGGAATTTTTAAGAAAGCGTTTCGAAACCATGTCTGCCAATCCACTGTTCAAGGAGATGGAATTTTCCGATGATCCGGAACAGCTGAAGACATGGATGCCGTTGATTATGAAAAACAGGCCAGCGGACGAAGCCATTGCAGCAACAAAAATCGATACCGGGACTGATGTCAATTTTGGCGCATTGACGCGTAAAATGTTCGATGATTTGGAGAGCAAAGACATCGAGGTATACTACAAGCACAATGTAGAAGATATTACACGCACCAGCGATGGCGCGTGGGAAGTGAAAGTCCTTGATATGGCTAACGATAAAATCGAATACCATACCGCGAACTTCGTTTTCATCGGCGGAGGTGGCGGAAGCTTTCACCTTTTACAGAAAACTGGTATTCCTGAATCCAAGCGTATTGGAGGATTCCCGGTAAGCGGTCAGTTCATGGTCTGCAAAAATCCGGAAGTGATCGAAAAGCATCATGCAAAAGTATACGGAAAAGCTGATGTTGGAGCACCTCCAATGTCCGTTCCGCATCTGGATACACGATTTATCGATGGTAGAAAGTCGCTGTTATTCGGACCGTTTGCCGGCTTTTCGCCGAAATTCCTTAAAACAGGTTCACTGACGGATTTGGTGACGTCTGTCAAACCAGATAATCTTCTTACCATGTTAGGCGCCGGTGTGAAAAATGCTTCCTTGACTAAATACTTGATTGAACAGGTGGTCCAGTCTAAGGAACAGCGCATGGAAGCTTTACGCCAGTTCATCCCAGATGCTAAAAGTGAGGACTGGGACCTGGTAGTAGCGGGTCAACGGGTACAAGTTATCAAAGATACAGAGGCCGGTGGAAAAGGAACCCTGCAATTCGGTACCGAAGTCGTCAGTTCTTCCGATGGCTCGATAGCTGCCTTACTTGGTGCTTCTCCAGGTGCTTCTACAGCTGTATCCGTCATGCTTGAAGTACTCGAAAGATGCTTCCCGCAACATGTGAAAGAATGGGAGCCGAAAATAAAAGAAATGATTCCGTCTTATGGGGTCCGGCTATCAGAAAATCCAGAGCTTCTTGAAGAAGTTAATACGACAACCGATCGGGCACTGGATTTAGCAGAAGATGAAAAAATAGCAAATTCGAACTGAAATATTAGTGTGGCAAAGGAAGTATAATGGCTGGTTCAGCACATTTATGCTTCCTTTATTTTTTGTATGAAGGAAGGGGTGGAACAGGTGCCAATCAGTCGATGGTTGTGGCCAATAGCCGGGGTGGTTATTGTAATTGCTGCATTGTTAGATTTGAAATACAAAGGATTGGGTTATCGCATATTACCAGCTTCTGTACAGGAATATATTGATTCACGTTTGTAAATGCCTGCCCCCACTTTGCCGAATGCAGAGTGGGGCAGGCATTTTTTGTTCCCCTTATGAACCTGGTTGTGTTTTCTATCTTGAATGAGCAGACCATCTTTGTTAACAGATCCCTCCCTAACGTAGTGATGTCCAGCCCTTACTCCTATAAAACCCTCCTAACACCAGCAACTTCTGACTTAACGCGACGACGTTCTTCCTTTTCGTAAGAATGTGGACACCATGCGGCAAAAACAGCCGTACTGTTGTAGGTTTTTCAGTGATTTTGAGGAACGAAAATAAAAGGAAATCGGAAAGTTTTAGCCAATTAGCAAGTATAACCAATTTTATTTCAGGAGGGATTAAGTGGAAAATTTATTAACGGCTGTGTTGGGGTTTGTGTTGCTGGCAGGCATATTACCGTTCGTCAAAGTGGTGAGTGCTGAGATCGGAAGCTATGACAATAGTTGGTTCAATGAGGGAAAGATGGGTAGTGAAAAACTAACAGGATTGAAAGAAGTGGTTGCCGGTTATGTTCACGAAAACAGTTTTGTACAGATCAGGGGGCCTACTTCGATGGCGGGGAAGGAGGCAATAGGGAAGCCAAGATTTAGATTTCGTAATCTGAAAACGTGCCCCACGATTCGTTCCGGTTAAACTGGGGACTTACGGAAATAAAATGAATGAAGAGCGGAGCATGATTTAATTGGGGGTGGTGTATGAAAAATTGTTTATCTCCATATCGGATTGCTTGAAGGGCTAGCGGCAGTTCCCTTCTAAAAATCGTATTTCGTATCGAAGCTGTGGACTGATTAAAGGGCCCTGTGCCATCTACAAAAACGTACGCTTGATAGTAGCATCCTTCTCCCGTATTGATCCATTCGCCAAGCACTTCATCCCTCATCGGGTTGATAGTATCGTAGGCATAATTCTGTCCAATTGTTAAAAAAAGCTCTGCAGTAATGTCTGAATGGGTAAGTGTATAGCGCCTTGGCAGTATAGGCGTGGTGGCGGTGACTCCTTCTCTGAATTCCACGGAAAGCTTTTCAGGATTTAATTTCTTCAAAGCCTCACTCCTCTCGAAAAAATCTCCTTAGGAAAAATTATTCCCATGGTGGAAGGAAAATGCCTATTGCTGGGCGACATAATTGGGCACTCCAAGCGGTTAATTGAGCGAAGTTATTTGATAATTAGGCGATAAGCCCTGATATTAGAGCGGAAAGCGTCGCTATTTAGGTGAACAGGTTTAAAATTTTCGTTGAAGCGATCGATTTCTTTCTCTTACCCAATCGATTAAATGCCTTCTCTCCATTAAGCCAACCTTAATGGAGAGAAGGCATTCTAATAGACAAATTCAGCCCTTACCTGCAGCTTTTTAAGGGAATTTGACGAACGAAAGTTAAAGGAAAACACGAATAACTAGCCAATTAACAAGTATACGAACCTGTGCGTTATTTCGTATGAATTGTTCGTAAAGGAGGAATGGGTAGAGCACCTGTACATAATTACCAGCAAGTGAAACATTACATTAACCAATAAACTTTTGAGAGAGGGAGTAAGACACAAATGAAGCGAAATTTATCTAGAGTATTATTCAGCCTGTTAGCATTTATGTTGATTTTTTCTGCATTCAACTTTAATGCAGGGGCAAATGAAAGCAGAACCCAACTTACAGAATTGGATACAGCGGAAATTTTCGGAGACCTTGAATTAGGATCGGAACGACCGACGTCGGTCATTGTCGAGCTCGAAGCGGAGTCTATGGTAGAAGCAAAGCATCAAGGGAAGAAACAGACAAAAGCTAATCTGAAGGCCGAAAGAGGAAAAGTGATTAATGAATTGAAAAAGGCGGTAAAAGATGCGGATGTAAATCGGGAGTATGACTATGTTTTCTCTGGTTTCTCTGTAAAACTGCCGGCCAATGAAATTATCAAACTATCATCGGTCGATGGTGTGAAAGCTATCTATCCGAATGTTCACTATACTGCCGAGGTTATCTCAAAGAAAGAGATTTCTGAGGAAGAGTTCAGTCCAGAAATGATGGATAGTGCTCCTTTCATTGGAGCAAATGAGGCCTGGGAAGCTGGATTTACCGGTGAAGGTGTAACGGTAGCAGTCATTGACACTGGTGTTGATTATACGCACCCTGATTTAGCTCATGCATTTAGAGATAATAAAGGGTACGATTTTGTAGATAATGATAATGATCCGCAAGAGGGTCCTACTCAATACCACGGGACCCACGTCTCTGGTACAGTTGCAGCAAATGGAGCGATTAAAGGGGTTGCTCCTGATGCTACATTACTAGGATACCGTGTACTGGGACCAGATGGTGGTACGACTGAAGATGTAGTAGCTGGTATTGAAATGGCTGTCCTGGATGGCGCGGACGTCATGAACCTGTCCTTAGGTAACTCGCTCAACAACCCTGACTGGGCGACGTCTATCGCTTTAGACTGGGCGATGGCGGAAGGCGTAGTTGCAGTCACTTCCAATGGTAACGCTGGTCCGGATAACTGGACAGTAGGCTCACCAGGTACGTCGCGTGATGCTATTTCTGTAGGAGCGACACAGCTTCCTTACAATGAATATACAGTAGATCTATCCACTTCTGAAGATGTCGAGTATCCTACCGCAAAGGTGATGGGATTCCCATCTGATGATGAGTTACTTGCATTGAATGAAGATGAATTCGAGTTTGAATATGTTGGTTTAGGTGCTGCTAGTGATTTTGAAGAAAAAGATCTTGAAGGAAAAATTGCGTTAATCAAACGTGGAGAATATCCATTTGTGGATAAAGCAACCAATGCTAAGGAAGCTGGGGCGTTAGGTGTGATTATTTTTAATCATAGTGCCGGTGAACAACCTAACGTTCCTGGAATGGCAGTACCGACAATAAAAACTTCTTTAGAAGATGGAGAAAAGTTATTATCTGAGTTAGAAACAGGCAATAACAAAGTTTCTTTTGATATAGAATTTGATAAATCTGTAGATGAAACTATGGCGGACTTCTCGTCCCGCGGTCCAGTCACATTGTCATGGATGATCAAGCCCGACGTTTCTGCGCCTGGGGTGAACATTACAAGTACATTCCCTGGTGATGGTTATGTAGCGCTACAGGGAACGAGCATGTCATCTCCACATGTAGCTGGTGCTGCAGCATTACTTTTGGAGAAAAATCCAAATTGGGAAACCAATGATGTAAAAGCTGCGTTGATGAACACTGCAGTTGATGTTATTGATCCGGGTACTGGTGCAGCTTATGCGCATAACACACAAGGAGCGGGAAGCATCCGCGTGGTTGAAGCATTAAATACTAAAACCCTCGTTGGTACTGGCAGCCATTCCTTTGGCAAGTTTGTAAAAGACAGTGGGAAGCAAGTAGAGAGACAAAGCTTTGAGATTAAGAACCTATCCAATAAAAAGAAGACTTATAGCTTTGATGTTCAATTTACCGATAATCCGGCTGGCATTAAAGTAATGACAAGTAAAAACTTGAAAGTCAATGCAGGTAAATCTCAAAAGGTGAACTTCAACGTCCAGGTAGATACGTCTAAACTTGAGCCTGGTTACTATGAAGGAACCGTTTTAGTAAGTGAAGGTAAGGAAACAATCAAAGTTCCAACGATTTTATTCGTTGGGGAGCCGGATTACCCAAGGGTAACAGGAGCGTTTATGGATAAAGCAAGTGAAGAGTCATACTATGTCGGTGCTTATCTGCCTGGAGGCGCTGAAGTCTTAGCCTATGATTTATATCAATTTAATGCTGAAGATGGAACAATTGGGGGTTTTGTAGATACTTTAGGTTCATTCACAAATGCTCCAATTCCATATCATGAATTCATATGGGATGGCACAGTACAAAATGGTATTGAGCTACCAAACGGAGATTGGGTACTAGCAGTATACGTAGAGAAAGAAGGTGTTACGGACTATAAAGCCTATCTAGTAACCAAAGAATAAATTTTTAAAAAAGGATTTCAGCTCATGCAGCTGGAATCCTTTTTACGTTTAACACCAAACTATAACTCTATAAGGCGTAGTCTGAGCAGGTATGCTTTTTGTCGCTGGCCCATAAACAACTATTAAATTCCGATTTGCAGGACTTGCTGAGAAAGGCTGACCATTAGCCAATAAGATTGGCGTGTTGGGAGCAAGGTTCAATCTCAAAAACCCATCACTGCTCTCCAGCTGACCGTCGAAATAATCTACTTTTACGTTTTGATAGGGCGTTTCCTTTACCATCACAAGGGCCCGGTATTGGGGCGGGTAAATGAAGGGTACAGGCGCATTCCCATCATAATATCCAGTCACCCTGTCTCCAACGTTCACGATTGCCTGATCAACAAAATAAGTAGTTGGAGCCACCACGAAATTTACCATGGCTCCAGTTTCGTTTTCCACTGAAATTATCTTATAACATCCTTCTCCTTCACCATTCGATCCCGTCATAAAGTCTTGGATCATAGTGACAGTCCCCTGAAAAGAATTAAAATTTACCATCCTCATCCCTCCATCAACATCCACATCCACAAAATTAGTCGCTTTAGGCGGAAGCCATGTGCATATGCTACTAACTTATGTAAATTTACTTAGTGTGGTGAATAGCGGAGCAATCCGGAGAAGGCTTCATTTCTTCATTATCCGGTCGTAATAATTCCACCCAATTTTTAATAGGTATGAGCATGCGCACATTACATGACAGAGGGTGGAGGAAATGGTTAATGCTTTTCCAGTAAGAATCAGGACAGAAAGCATCAGCGGCGGTCAGGATAAAACCGTTTATTATCCCCGGGCGGTGGCGATGCGTAATCCTGTGTTAGAACGGACGATCAACCGTGCGATTGTCCGGCAGACCCAGCAGTTGATCAATGAACAGGTGGGGAATATGCCGTCGACAGTAGTGGAGATGCTTGGACTGTATGAAATCAAGAACAATCAGCGCGATGTGCTCAGCTTGGCCCTTTCCAATTATACGTACCACTATCAGGCGGCCCATGGGATGACGTATATCAAGTCGTTGACGTTCGATCTGCAAAAAGGGAAGCAGTGTGAACTGAATGATTTATTTAAGCCGGGAAGTGATTATGTCGCAAGGCTTTCAGCTTTGATTGACGCGCAAATAAAGGAGCGGGAGATCCAGACACTGGATGGGTTCACAACCATACGTCCTGATCAGGACTTCTATATCGCTGATAAAACGCTGGTCATCTATTTTCAGCTCTATGAAATTACGCCGTATGTCTTCGGTTTTCCGATGTTCCCGATTTCTGTTTACGAGATTCAGGATATCATTGATGAAGAAGGGCCGCTTGGGCGCATGGCCCAAAATAATTAGGAGGAATAAAAAGCAGCTTCTAAGCAAAAAGAAGCTGCTTTTGTATTTATCCAAATACTCCTGGAAACTGCTTTACAATGGCATCTGTGATGGCGTCGGACATTTCTAATGCCTGTTCCTCAATTTCATCATAGATGGCAATGTCTTTCTTGTAATCCATCTGTATCATGAATACTGCTTCCATTTTTGTGAGATCCAAATGTTTATAGAACATTTCACGTACTGCTTCTTCTGTTAGGAAAGGGTTGATCGTACTTAAGAATATAGCAATTTCAACTGCATTGGCATACCATTTTCTTTCCGCCTCGGCGGCTGCCTGTTGATCGCCCGCAAGTGACGCTTTGACAAGGTCAGCAGCAAAAAGCAAATGCTCCTTTATCAACTCGCCAAACCTGTCGCCGATTTTGTCTCCGTAAAGTGGTCTGAGCGCATTTCCCATGTCGGTTGCATTTTGCAGCAGTCGTGTAATCACTTCATCAACATCCGGAAGTTTAAAGGTTAAGCTGATAATTGTCATGCGGGTCCAGGCAACGTGTTCTTCCCACAGACTTCGCATGTCACTCTTCAGCTCAACCTCTGCCGGACTGATACACTTGACACGCCGTACTTGTGAAAAAGCAGGGTTGACTTGAGGATAGAGGTAATAGGGTACTGGCCAGGGATGGGCGGCATTTCGCCAGAAGCAATGATACATGTAATCCCTCTTTTCTTTCATTTTCGTACATTTTTTAAGCAATCTACAGCTATGATATTCAAGGTTTTTGGTAAGGTGACGATCACGAAAAATATTTGTAATCTGGCTCAGGATCATGACGGTGGCGCCAATGATCACGCCTCGTTTGTTCCAGGAAGCAGGCAGGGTTACACCTGGTGCGGAATTGTCATCGACTGGCTGGACATCTGCCAACGCTTTGTAAACAAGGAGTGGATCCGGACGCATCAGGATGAAAATGGCCAATCCGGCAAGGATGTAGGCAGCAGCTGCCAGGATGAATGGCCCGGCTAATGCAGGAACACTGATGGACGTAGCAAAATTACCCATGACACCGACTAAGTTCGGTCCGGCTACCGCACCAAACGTGGTAGAAACCATCGCCATACTGACGGCGGTGGCCCGCTGCTGCGTATTGGCCATATCGGTTCCCGCATAGCGTGACTGTAGATTGGTAGCCGTTCCAGCACCATAGACTAATAGAGAAGCGAACAATAAAATAACACTATTGATGATGGCAGCAAAAATGACCCCGATCGCCCCGATACTACCAGCTACAAACCCAATCGTCAGTCCTGGCCGTCGTCCAAACCTTTGTGAGAGCCGTCCGACAATCATGGCTGCTCCGGCAGAACCGAGTGTGAACAGTGCAACAGGTAGGCCTGCGAAACTGTTGGTGCCAAGCATATCCTCGGCAAGCAATGCTCCGACAGTAATCCCGGCGGCAAGTCCGGCTCCGCCGAAAATCTGGGCAATGATGACGATGATCAGCGTCCGCCGGTACAGGCTTTGTTGTTTTTCAGTAGAATTTATATACGCTTGCAGCCATGCAGGCGGGCTGTTAGATTCTTCTATTTTCATAGCTTTTTCAGACATCGCTGTTCTTCCTTTCTAATGGTACAATTCATATACCCTTATTGGTATATTGGTCACCTCTTTATTGTAACGCTAATTGCTCTTTTTTACCATTAGAAAAACTGGCCTTTTCTGTCGAAAATATCCGACGTTTTCAGGCCAGTCTTGTTTATATCTTCATTCTATTTTGAGGTGCTGGTTTTATTCATGAACTTGAGCAGATCAGTTAATACGGTACTAAAAGTGGAGAGGTGTTCCTGAATTCTTCCTGGATATTGCTCTTCGATGAAGGCCAGATTATCCTGTTCGGTATGCCAGATCTCCCCATGATCTACCGTCTGCGTGTAGCCGTCCAAATAACCGATTTCCCAATTTGTCGCTTCGAGATACCCATATGGGATACCCGCTGCTTTAAATGGAGCATGGTCGCTCCAGTCACCGGTCGTCCCAGCAGGATAACCCGGGTTGAGCCCTGGGTTCGTTTCTAAGTCTAATTTTTTCTTATCCGCAATTTTCAATGCCTGATCACGGATGAAACCATCCTCGCCGGCGTTCCCGTATACATACATGTTATCTCCGGCAGCTAAGCTGTCTAAATTGATCATTCCTACCGTGTTATCTATTTCCCCCTGTGTCATTTGCTCGACGTATGCCTTTGACCCTTGCAATCCCCGTTCTTCTGCTCCGAAGGCGATGAATACGACAGAGTATGGTGTCTTGATGTTTTTCAATACTTCTGCAGCCTCTAACATCACGCCTACGCCAGAGGCATTATCGTCCACGCCTTTTCCTGCTGATACGGAGTCATAATGGGCGCCGACAATAATTTGTTCGTTTGATTTACCTGATTTATAAGCAATCACATTGGAAGATTCGTAACCTTTACCAAAACTGAATTCCTGAACCTCTGTTTCATAGCCGATCCGTTCGAATTGTTCATAGATATACTGTTCTCCCAATCTTTCATTTTCTGTTCCGGCCACTCGAGAGCCGATTTCATTTGCGAGATAATTCATGTGTTCATAGGCCAGAGCCCCGTCTTTGTGTACGATTGACTGTGGATATGTAACAGTAGATGCAGAAGCGCTTCCTACTATGGTCATTAAACCAATCATTACGGCCAAAAAGGAAAAAGATAGTTGTCTCAGCATGGTCTCACCTTTCTTCTATCAAATTATTTAAATATTCTTACATATCAATCTATCAAAAAGGTTTGAATTTTAACAGCAAAGTGCACTGTATAAAAGGGACGCTTATAACAATGTAATAACCTTAAGTTTGATATAGTAGATATAAGTAAAAGCTAGGTGGGGTGAAGTAATGAATCTCGATGCCATCATGACTAAAATGAAAAACCATACGCCAAGCATCCTCGGCCAGCAAAAAATGAAGCCATTTTCTATATTGCTCCCATTGATAGAAAAAGACGGCGAGCTGCACTTGCTTTTTGAGGTGCGTTCTCATAACATCCGGCAGCCGGGTGAAGTCTGTTTTCCGGGCGGGAAGAAAGATGCAGAAGACCGGCATGATAAGGACACAGCAGTCCGGGAATCGATGGAAGAGCTGGGAGTGGATGACGAGGATATCGAGCAGATATTTCCGTTAGGCCAATTGGTTGGTTCCATGGACATGCGTGTGAATACGTATGTCGGTTTTATCAATCGTTCACTTGAGGAGATCGTCCCGAATCCTGATGAAGTAGGGGAAGTGTTTACGGTGCCACTTTCTTTTTTCCTTCACAATGAACCAGAAGTGCACTATATTACATTGGAAGTGAAGCCGCCGGAGAATTTTCCTTACGAACTCATCCCGAATGGCAGGGATTATAACTGGCGGCCTCGGCA
Source organism: Halobacillus sp. B23F22_5 (assembly GCF_043497085.1). Classification (NCBI taxonomy): domain Bacteria; kingdom Bacillati; phylum Bacillota; class Bacilli; order Caryophanales; family Bacillaceae; genus Halobacillus; species Halobacillus sp. B23F22_5. Next base: position 144,493 of record NZ_JBIEKI010000001.1, read on the forward strand.
GATGGAGGAATATTTCTATATCTATGGAGAAAAAGTGATCTGGGGGCTTACCGCACGGGTGCTTTATAATTTCATAGATATTCTGCAGGAGGAAAGTAGATAATAGGATGATGTGATAAAAATAATGCCTGGAACTAACCCAGGCATTATTTTTATGAGCTGGATGGCTATTATTGGTCGTTAATAATTAACATATTGGATTCGTCAAACTCCCAATCTTCTCCGTAGGCAACTTCCCAATAGTAGCCATCAAGGTCGGTGAAATAACCTCCATAGCCTCCCCAGTCCGTCTTTTCAGGCTCCTTTTGGATGGTAGCTCCAGCTGCCTCTGCTTTTTTCAATACTTCATCTACTTCTTTCATGGACTTGGCATTATAAGCTAATGTTATGCCGGGGAATCCATCCGATAGAGCAGGAGGGTTCTCTTCGTTGATATCTTTCGCAAGCTCTTCTAAAGGGTACAAGGCTATCCTCGTACCTTGATTTTTAAAGAAAATTATAACAGGGTTTGACTCTGTGCCTCTAACGGAGGTATCAAATCCAAGTTCCTTAAAAAATTGATGTGCTTTGACGATGTCCTTCGTACCTAGGGTAATAAGGTTTAATCGGTTCATCACTTTTTCTCCTTTAAAAAAATTTCACCTGTCCGTGTTTATATTTACTTCCACATAAGATTGCGATTATCCTTTGTTATAAAAAACAGACCAAATCAATTTGCGATTTGGTCTGATCATCCTGTTATTTTTTTAATCGGAAGCTCTTAGCCAGTACATCTTCACTATTGGTTCCGACAAATACTGTAAACTCGCCGGCATCACTCTTATGTTCCAGGTCGGCGTGATAATAGCGCAGTTGTTCTTCCGTAATCGCGAAGGAAACCGTTTGAGATTCGCCTGCTTCCAGTGAAATCCGCTCAAAGGCTTTCAGTTCTTTCAACGGTCTTACGACTTCGCCAACATGGTCGCGGACGTACATTTGCACGACTTCTTCACCTGCCAGGTCGCTGGTGTTGGTCACATTAATACTGACGTTCAAGGTGCCATCAGCTGCAAGCGTGTCGCTAGAAAGCTGAAGATCCGCATATTCGAATTGGCTGTAGCTCAATCCGTAGCCGAATGGGAAGAGTGGTCCATTCGGAATGTCGAGATACTGGGATACATAGCGTTCCTGTGCATCTGGTGCGTCTTTCGGACGTCCGGTGTTGTAGCTGTTATAGTAGACAGGGACTTGGCCGACGGAATAAGGCATGGACATCGTCAGCTTGGCGGAAGGATTGACCTTGCCGAGCAGGATGTCGGCAACGGCATTTCCGCCTTCGGTACCAGGGTACCATGCTTCTACTACAGCATCTGCATTTTCAGTAACTTCTCGTAAATCCAGTGGTCTTCCATTGAATAAAACGGCTACAACGGGCTTACCTAGCGCTCTTACCTTTTTCAATAGATCCAGCTGAACTTCTGGCAGACGGATGTCGGCGCGGCAGCCGGCTTCCCCGCTCATATCAGAATCCTCACCAAGCGCCAGCACGACGACTTCTGCCTGTTCCGCTGCCTGCAACGCTTCCTGCATTTGATCTTCTGTACCTTCTTCGATCCCGGTACCATTTGCGACGAGCAGGTTTTCATCCGAAAAGTGTTCTTTCAGGCCGGTTTTGACGGTAATGGTATCTTCGGAAGCTCCTCCCCAGGACCATGGCCCAAGCACATCCGTACTATCAGCAAACGGACCGACGAGCGCGACTTTTTTATTGGAAGCCAGTGGGAGCAGGGCATCATTTTTCAGTAATACAATCGATTTTGCAGCCAGTTCTCTTGAAGCCTGGCGATGGTCTTCCGAAAGAATATATTTCTCTTCTTCCTCTTCATTGGCGAAACGGTACGGCTTCTCAAACAGGCCGAGCTTCTCTTTCAATTTCAAAATCCGCAGCACAGCTTCATCGAGCAAACTTTCCTCCAATGCGCCTTCTTCTATCAGTTCTTCGACATGATTGACATAGCAGGATGTCATCATTTCAATATCGACGCCAGCTTTCAATGCTTGTTCTGCGGCCTGCTTCTGACCTTCGGCGACACCGTGAGGGATCAATTCTTTTACCGCGCCCCAGTCGGAAATCAAGACCCCATCGAATCCCCATTCATCACGCAGGATGCCTCGCATCAATTGCTCATTCCCGGTTGATGGGATGCCGTTCAAAATATTGAAAGCCGTCATCACCATTTGACACCCTTCATCCAGCGCTGCCTTGTAAGCCGGTAAGTAATTTTCCCGGAGCATCCATTCGGACATGTCAACGGTATTGTAATCACGGCCGCCTTCTGGAGCGCCGTAAGCGGCAAAGTGCTTCACGCAGGAGGCGACTTTATATTTTTCGTTATCGAGATCCCCCTGAAAGCCTCGTACAAATGCTCGGGCGTATTCACTATTTAAAAACGTATCTTCACCAGTTGACTCCATCACGCGTCCCCAGCGAGGGTCCCGGGTGAGGTCGACCATCGGTGAAAATGTAACATGAACGCCGGCTACGGCTGCTTCTTTGGCTGCAATCGCTGCACTTTTTTCTGCCAATTCGATATCCCACGAGCAGCCGATTGCCAACGGTACAGGGAAGATTGTTTTAAAACCATGAATGATATCAGACATGAATAAAAGCGGAATGCCGAGGCGGCTTTCTTCCATATGGACTTTTTGGATATTATTCGTTTCCTTTGCGCCGGATGCGCCGAGCACAGAGCCAGTGTTTTTGATATCTTGTTCATCGATATTCATTTGTACCATCGGACCTGTGATTTCCCCGCGGTCGGTAGCACCCCGGAAGAAAGGGGTAGCCAATTGAACGAGCTGGCCGACTTTTTCTTCGATCGTCATTTGTTCCAGTAATTGTTCCATCTTATTGTCTGACATATTACATCCTCCTATAGATACGTTTTATTGAAACGTTTCGAAATTAATATTAATTGCAGTATAAATGGGAGCGTTTTCTAAGTCAATAAGAAAATGGTCTAATTCAAATGGTTCCCTGAAACTTTTCAAAAAAATTAGAAAACACACTTGAAAGCGGATTCAAAATAAATTATAATGCAGTTATCGAAACGTTTCAATAAATTTCACTAAAAACTCAAAAAAGGGGTGCTTGTTGTGAAGGGTAAAATGATGATCTTGCTGATTGTAGTCTTATCCAGTATCTTGGTGGCTTGTTCTTCCGGTGATGATTCGGGATCCAGTGAGGATAATAAAGAAGTGACGGTTTGGGCGATGGGAGAAGAAGGCAAGCTGTTGAAAGACTTCAGTAAAAAATTTGAAGAGAATTCTGATTATAAGGTAGATGTACAAGCTATTCCGTGGGATCAGGCTCACGATAAACTGCTTACAGCCGTAGCTTCCGGTAATGGTCCGGACGTTGTGCAGCTGGGTACGACCTGGGTACCAGAATTTGCAGAAGCCGGCGCATTGAAAGATCTATCCGGTTCAATGGGAGATTATGATTCTTTTGCGAAAGAGAATTTCTTTGAAGGTTCTGTTGCATCAATGGAATTTGACGATCAAGTGGTCGGAATTCCCTGGTATGTAGATACAAGGGTACTTTTCTACCGTACCGATCTGCTAAAAGAAGTAGGCTATGACGAAGCGCCGAAGACATGGGATGAATTGAAAGATGCAGCAAGCAAACTGGCTGACCGTGGCGACGGTATGTATGGTCTTGATATTGACCGTAACGACCAGATCACCCCGTTCATTTTCGCATGGCAAAATGGTTATGAAGCGGATTTAGAAAACAATGATTTGAACATTGATACACCTGAATTCAAAGAAGCAATCAAATATTACACCAGTTATTTTGAAGAAGGAATCAGTCAGACACAGCAAGGGAAAGACATCACACAAGCATTTGCTGACGGATCGAAGCCGATGTTCTTCAGTGGTCCTTGGATGGTCAACATCATCAACGACCAGGCCCCGGACATCGAAGGGAAATGGGCCACTGCCGTAATGCCTAAAAAAGAAACCAACACATCAAGCATGGGTGGTTCCGTTCTGTCTGTCTTTGAAAGTGCCGACAACGTTGACGGTGCAATGGAGTTCATTTCCTATATGACAGAAGTCGAAACTCAACTGGACTGGGTAGAAACATCTAAAACACTTCCTTCTCGTACAGAAGCCTGGGAAGATCCGATGCTTAAAGACGATCCGATGTTCGAAACATTCGGTAAGCAGCTGGAAAATACGAAGCCAGGATTGCAAACACCACAGTTTGAACGGATTGCACAAGAGTTTCTAGGTTCCATCGAAAGAATTACCGAAGGCGGAGCTGATTTGGAGAAAGAGTTAGAAGCATTCAATAAAGAAGCGCAACGTCTGTTAGAAAAATAAAAGCGTGTTTGTTGAAAGGAGAAGGGGATGGATGTCAATTTCATTCCCTTTTCTATTTACACTTTAGGAAAGTTTAACTTTGTTAAAGGATTAAAGTATAAGAAAAGACTAGGGCTTTCACCATAAGGTCATGGGGATAAGCCAAGTATTTCTAACCAAGGTGAGGTAGGTGGTTCCATGAAACAATTACTGAATAACCGGCATCCGTATATGTTTATCGCTCCGGCTGTCATTTTACTGACTTTGTTCAGTCTGATTCCTATTCTGGTTGCGCTGGTGATCAGCTTCACGGATATGAACTTGAAAGGGCTGGCGAACTGGTCGGCGATTTCTTTTATCGGTTTAGAAAACTATAAAGCTCTTTTTTCCGATGCAACGTTCATTAAGTCTATATTCAACACATTTTTCTATGTCATTATTGGTGTACCTCTTGTCATCATTACATCATTATCCATCGCATTACTCTTAAACTATGGCACCAGCTGGATCTTCAATACATTCCGTGCGGTCTATTACATGCCTTCGATCACGAATATCATCGCGGTCGCAGTTATCTGGGGTTATTTATACAACACGGAATATGGACTGTTCAACTATATTTTGTCGTTGGTGTCGGTAGAAAATATACCGTGGCTCGAGGAACCGACGATTGCCAAAATATCGTTGATCATTCTGGCCGTCTGGAAAGGAATTGGCATCAATATGATCATCTTTCTTGCAGCACTCCAGGGAATTCCGAAATCCTACTATGAGGCTGCCGAAATGGATGGAGCGAGCCGGCTTCAGGTGTTGTTCCATATCACGTTGCCATTACTGCGTTACGCCACTTTTTTCGTAACGGTTACTACGCTGATCGGTTGGATGCAGTTCTTCGAAGAACCATTTGTCATGACTGATGGCGGGCCTTTGGATGGAACGATATCGATTGCGCTCTTCATTTACCAGGAAGGCTTCCAATACAGTGAGTTCGGCTATGCAGCCGCAGGTTCATTCATCCTGTTTGCGATGATTATCATCGTAACGGTCTTTCAGTTCAAACTTCAGAAAAAAGATACGGAATTATAATAGAAAGGAGTGGGGGATATGGCTACAGCTACTAAAAGGAGCAAGACGGAAAAAACACTTGTTATCTTTCTCCTGATTGCAGGCGGAATTTTGGTTTCTATCCCGTTTCTATGGATGATCTCCAGTTCATTCAAGCCGGAAAGTGAAGTACTGGCGATCCCGCCGACGATCATTCCGGATAACCCTACCATAGAAAATTATATCAATCTATTTACGAGTATGAATTTCGCGGTTTACTTACGGAATACCATTATTATTGTCCTGTTTTCTTTCCTGGGCCTGCTATTCAATGCAATGGCCGGCTATGGATTTGCGAAATATCATTTTAAGGGCCGTGAAAAAATCTTTTACCTTGTCCTTGCTACCATGATGATTCCAGGGCAGGTAACGATGATTCCCGTTTATTTGATTTTGAATGCCATGGGACTGACCAATACGATGGCCGGGATCATTTTACCGGGACTTGCGGTAGCGTTCAGCATCTTCCTGTTCCGCCAGTTCATGACGACGATTCCCGACGATTTGCTGGAAGCAGCAAGGCTAGATGGAGCTGGTGAATTCTATATTTTCTTCCGGTTGATCATTCCGATCGCCAAGCCGATATTTGCCGTCCAGGGAATTTTGACGTTCATTGCCGGATGGAACAGTTTCCTATGGCCGTTGATCATCGCAAATGACGAGAGCCTGTATACGTTATCGGTAGGCCTATCCTTGCTGCAAGGACAGTATGCCAATAACTTCGCCCTGCAAATGGCGGGTGCGGCGTTCATGGTCATTCCGATCATCATTATTTTTTCGTTTTTCCAGAAGTACATTGTCGAAGGATTTACAATGTCTGGAATCAAATGAGTGTATGGCAGCGTCCGGATAGCTTACAATGGAACTGGACAGTGCTGTGTTATTGGGGGGATGTAAGGTGGCAACAATCAAAGATGTTGCAAAGCGGGCAGGGGTTGCTGTGTCGACAGCATCCTACGCCCTTAATGGCATAAATAAAGTCAGTCAGGCGACTGTCGATAAAGTGCTGAAAGCGGCACAGGAATTGAATTATCAAAAAAACGGTATCGCTTCTGACTTGAAACGTACGAAGACCAATACGATTGCTTTAATATTGAGCGATCTATCAGGTCCTTACTTTTCGGAACTGATCAAAGGCGTACAGGACGTCACCACGTCGAACGGATACGATCTGATCGCCTGCAGTTCGGTCGGCGGTGATAAGTCGACCGCGACGAAGTTTTTGAGAGAAAAAAGAGTCGATGGAGCGATCGTACTTGCGACGAATATCAGCACCGAAGCGATTGAAGCCTCGGCGCGGGAAGATTTTCCGATTGTAGTGTTGGACCGGGAAGTGGCCAATCCTCATGTAATCCACGTGGAAGTCGATAACCAGCAGGGCGGCTATGATGCGACGAAACATTTGCTTTATAAAGGTCATAGCTCCATTGCCTATGTCAGCGGACCATTGGATTCCCATGACAATAAGGAGCGGTTCAAAGGCTATAAGGCTGCATTAGCGGCTTCCGAGGTCCCGTATCATTCCCGTTGGACGATCAATGGCGATTTCACAAGAGAGGGCGGCTACCGGGCAACCCGCACCTTGATCGCCCAACAAAATTTACCGGAAGCCATCTTCTATGCCAACGATGAAATGGCCATTGGCGGGTTGCAGGCCTTCTCGGAAAAAGGCATTCGTGTGCCGGATGATATTTCAATCATCGGGTTCGATGATATTCAACTAGCGACATACGTGCATCCGCCGCTCACGACCGTAAGGCAGCCGAAATACGAAGCCGGCTCGCTCTCCGTCCATCTGATTTTCCAGATGCTCGCCGGTGAAGAAGTGGATCAAACGTATAAACTTGCAACTGAGTTTGTCGAACGCGATTCTGTGAAAAACCGATAAAAAATGCCTGGTTCCTAAGGTGCTGTGTTATCAGCATACTAGGATCCAGGCATTTTTTTATTATCTGGCCCCGTCTCGGTAATCTGGCGTTCGTCTGACATAACGGAAAAATCCTGTTAGAGATTTAATGATTTACTTTCTCTGCCCATATGTTTAGTTGCAAGTTCGTAATGGTCACCTCAATAGTTTGCTCTTTTGTTATGTCAATCTCCTCATCTGGTGAAAACAAATAAAACCCGAACTCGTCGCCGCTACGGTAGTTTAATCCTGAAGAAGAAGAAGGTTTTAGTTTATACGTCTCTCCGTTATACGACGCCTGCGCCTTTGCTTTAAACTCATGGGTGAAGCCATTTTTATTACGGGCGTGTTCAAGACCCGAAACTAAAGTACCGCCCCCCAGGTTATAGCTACCACTTGACCGGAAAACCACTATATAACTGGAACTACTCTGTACGATTCTTGAGATGTAGATTTGATCTCCTTCCTCACCATCAAAAAGCACTTTTCCTTCATTGCTCTCCGGATTACTTAAATCAATCGTTACAGTATAGTCACCTTCCATACTACGTGTATTATTATGATAACGCTCGACGTCCTGGGCTAAGTGTCTGATTCCATCAGCCTGAAGCTGGAACATGTCAATTGCCCGAGGTATGAGAAAAGATCCAAGGGCAACGATTCCAGCCACGATATATAACATATTTAAATTAAAATATTTTTTCATTGATTTACATCCCCATTTTTTTCGTAAAAGCCGATCTCTATTATAATGGACTATAATCAGAAACAATTTTCAAAAGTCGCTCACTATTTTCTGATGAGACATTTTCAGATAATCTTGCTCCTGCAATAATGGGGGCCCACTGAAAAATTTCCTGTTGTGAAATACCGCTTTTTTTACAATAAAGCTGCAGGTACATATCTGCTAACGCTGATGAAAACTGGGAATATAAAAGGTAGGTACGATAGACGTCGGCACGTATATCTCCTGCACTGGCATCCACCCAATCTATGATGGTTACGTTGTTGTTATCGGACATAATTAGATTAAATAAATGGAAATCCCCATGACACAATCTGTTTTCATATGTCATCATATCTAATTGTTGAAGTAACGAGTGCTTCTGTCTTTTATCCAATTGGTTAGCTGTTTCAATTTGACGGCTTAATTTAGCAGCCATCGGTTCCAGTGTGTCCGGTGCTATCGTATGTATGCTTTGTTGTATATCTATGGAAAGATTCATATAATATTCTGCATTATCTTTGTTTTCGGCCAGCATGTCACCAAGTGTTTTGCCTTTAATGAATTCCATGATGATCGCTTGTTTGCCCTCTACTGTGGTGAGCTCGAATATTTTGGGTACGGGAAGACCACATGAGTAGGCAAGTTTCTGTTTATTGGCTTCATAGGAAGAGGCAGTATCAGGATGAGAACCCTCAAAAACTTTAACAATCTTATTTTCATAAAGGTATATTTGCGCAGTATTTCCTGTCGCTATGGGCGTGCCTAAATTCATTGGTTTTTCTCCCCTAATCGAATTACATTCTTTAGATTGTTATTGGTTTCTCCCTCTCAGCTTCTTTGTCCTTCTTTTTCTTGTAAAATAGGTTAGGCATTTAACAACATTTATAAAAGTTTCCTTTAAAAATAAAAAAGAGCCGATCCTCATTTTGACCGGCTCTTGCTATGTCTAATTTATTGAATTCCTTTTTTCACCCAGTCGGCAACAGTGACAGTCCGTTTTGCCTGATGCTTGACTGCACCTTCCACGTCCTCGACCATATTTCCATCCTGATCCACGGTGACACTTGTGCCATATGGGTTTCCGCCGGCGCCGAACAGTACTTCATCGGTGTAACCTGGAGAAACAATGATTGCGCCCCAGTGCATCATCGATGTATATAGTGCCAACAAAGTTGCTTCCTGACCGCCGTGCGGGTTTTGCGCAGAAGTCATCCCGCTGACGACTTTGTTGATTGTCTTGCCGCTTGCCCAAAGACCGCCCTGTGTATCAAGGAATTGCTTCATCTGGGATGGCATATTACCAAAGCGTGTCGGGATACTGAAAATAATGGCGTCGGCCCATTCGAGGTCAGCGGATGTCGCTACCGGTACGTCTTTCGTTTTTTCGACGGTTGCTTTCCATGCTTCATTCGCCTCGATAACGGATTGCGGTGCCAGCTCTTCAGCTTTTAAGACTTTTACCTCAGCACCAGCTTCTTTTGCTCCTTCTTCCGCCCATTTGGCCAATTGATAGTTTGTTCCACTCATTGTGTAAAAAATGACAGCTAATTTTACGTTTGACATGTCTTCCATCTCCTTTGATTTACCAAATAATTTATCTAAAAATCTCATGTATGACACCTTTCTGCGTATCGATATAACGACTACATCCCATGGCGACAGTGTACCCTTCTTCTTATACCCAAATGGTATAAGTTTATTATAAATAAAAAAACTATAGCTTCTTATTTTAGACCTCACCGCTTATTAAGCAAAGGTGCTTATTCCAAATTATATATATTATAATTACTGCACCTTGAAAAAATTGGTTGTTAATGGAAGAAGGGTATGGTACAGTATAACTATATTGTATTACAAAATAGTCATTATTTTTTTATTTGACTATATGGTTTAACAAGATAGTTGTATATCAAAGGAGTTGGGCGTGGTTGTCGACCAGTCAGATTTTAAAAGGCATATTAGAAGGTTGTCTCTTGGCGATCATCTCACGCGGAGAGACGTATGGGTATGAAATTGCAGAGAAGCTGAATGATTACGGACTGACGATGGTGAGTGAGGGGAGCATCTATCCAGTTTTACTGCGCTTGAAAAAAGAAGGACTTGTCGAAACGACGAAAAAGCAAGTCCCTTCCGGCGGGCCAAAACGAAAGTATTATTCACTTACAGAAGATGGAAAAAAAGAGCTTGAACAATTTGAACAGCGATGGGCCAAAGTTTCGACAGGGGTCAATCAATTATTAAGGGGGGAGTAAGCACATGGGTTTATCGAAACGGAGTCAGGATTTTCTGGATGATTTGAGGCTTTATTTGTTTTCCAGTGGGAAGGATGATCGTGAAATCGCGGAGGTTATTTCAGAGTTGGAAGATCACCTGATTGAGTCGGAGCAAAATGGAAAAGATGTGGAATATTTAGTTGGCCAGAGTCCAAAAGCGTATATGGAGCAGATTGCAGGGGAATTGGATGTCGACCTTAAGGGCTGGTTGAAATATATACCGATTCTGCTAGTCGGCGCATATGCTTACATGCTGCTCGGAAATGCAATTCGGGGCGGGGTCGAATATTCATTATGGCGTGCGATCGGAGATGTGATTGTCTTTGTCATCACGCTGCTTTTGTACTCTAGTACATTCAAGTACATGGCCAGCCACACACTTTCTGTAGTGAAAGAACGCATGCTTTTTCTAATGTTAGGGATGGTTCCAATTGGCCTCTTCGTCGGACTGATGTTACTCGACCGTGTGATCGATTCGCCAGCCATTGTATTTAATCTTGTTGGAAATGCAATTACCATCGGTGTATGTGTGGCGGTGTTCATCGTCATTTCCATCTGGAGTAAAACATGGGTGTCCATCATTGTACCGGCGATTTTATTTCTGCCGGAAGTGCTGCTGGGACTGACTTCTTTACGTTTAGAGACGCAAATGATTTGGAGTACGATCACGATGTTTGGTGGCTTGTTTATCTATTATTTAGTTACGATCAAGTTTGAAAAAGTGAGATAGAGATATGAAATGGCCGCCCTTCTAGTTTGCAAAAAACTAGAAGGGCGGCCATTTTTCAGCGTTCAATTAGTAGCTGCTGGCATGTATTTGGTGAAATAAGCACCCAGTATCAGTAGCCCGATCGTAATGAGCCAGCTCCAGATTCCCATAAAATCAAACCAGTAGGCAAAGATATTGATGATAGCAATCATAAAGAAGGAGATTGACGTCAGCAGGCTTTTTAACCCTGTGATGCCAAGACGTTTTCTTTTCCTAATCATCATTATAATTGAAAATATAAGAGCAATTCCCGTGATGCTTGTGAATAGGATTTCCATTAAGTCACCTCGTTTCACTAATTTCATAAAAACAAAAAGTGCCTGTTTCCCGTCCGGTAAAGAATAATAATGCAGGGGGGGAACAGGCACTTTACATTAAAATTTAAGGCAAACTTTCACAGACGACACCGTCACCGTCATGACCGTCGAGCCGGTGCGGGTCGGATCCAGGGCCTCCGGCTGCTTCAAAAAATGCCTGGGCTTCTGCCTGAGTATCGAAGTCGCCGCAGTCACGGTCCGGTCCGTTCGGGTCATATTTCAATCCTGCAGCAGAACCGCCATCTGATGAGCTATTAGAACTATCTGAGTTGCTACCAGCAGTAGATTCGCTGGAGAAACCGCTTGAACTCCCTGAAGAAGTTGCTCCAGATGCGAACCCGTTACTGGTGACGTAGCCGTCGATGCTCCAAATTCCGATTCCCTTGTTACGGGCGCGAGCTTCCGCCTGTTTCAGCCGGTCCTGATATTTATAAGGCGGATCGTACACATAGGCATAGCGGGCAAGACCATTTTCGAGCAGTTTTTCATTGAACAGTTCGCCGTTCACCCAAAGGTAGCCGAGCAGACGGCCATAATGATCGCGCTTTGGTCCATCAGATTCATACTTTACTTTTGTACCGGGCTTCAGCAGTTCTTTGGCAAAAGCAGACGCTTCCGGACCATACTTCTGTGTGCCGCCATGCACTTCCGGTGTATCGACAAGCAGCAGCCGGACATCTTCTTTGGTGCCGTTATAGTTGATTTCGATCGTATCACCGTCGACTACGCGGCTAACCGTAGCATTCGTATCCGGGCCGTTGTCCTGCTGTTTCGAGGTGTCTTTTTGTTTGTCATCAGCAGGATCGGATTTTTTCTGACTACTGTCGTTTTCTTCTTTTTTCTCTTTATCGTTTGTTTCTTTATTTTCCTGAGTATCTTCGGTTTCTTCCACTTGTTCTTCTGGGGCGTCTTCGGTCGTCTCGTTTTCCTCACTGTAGGTCATATCGAACAGGGTGATGCTGATGATAAAAGCGAGGGAATAAATGAGCAGCACACGCTTACGGGTCGGTCTTATGTTTGACCAAAACAACGCACGTTTCGGCGAAAACAACCCAACTACCATGAGAATGAGGGTCGCGAAGGCAAGTAATGCAAATAATGTATCCACAGTATTTAACCTCTCCCTAGTAAATTACTACACTACCATTCTAAGGAAAATACTGTATTTTTCAAGAGGGGATGGTTGGGAATGAGGGAGGGCTCAGACATTTATATGTAAAATGACCTTTACAAAAAGTATAGTTTACTTTACAATTAAATTGGAAGAAAGTAGAAGGAGCGCTTGTATGGAAATAAGGAATCGAGTAAAAGAATTGCGAGCAAGGGATGGGCTGACCCAAGGGGCATTGGCAGAGAAGGTCAATGTTACGAGGCAGACCATCGTCGCACTTGAAAAAGGAAGTTATGTCCCATCGCTGCTGCTTGCGATGAATATCGCACGGACATTTGAGTTGCCAGTAGAGGAGATTTTCATTTTAGAGGGGGAGGATACATGAAGATCATGAAAAGTGTTTGGATTTCTTTGACGGTACTGGGTTTGTTTAGCTGGGCACTGGTTGAGTTTTATTCAGCATCGATGGATATATCGAAGTTTTTATATGACCCGACACGGGAGTATATGTTTGAAATAAGGCTGATTCCATTTATTGCGTTCTTCCTTGTAGGGGGATTGTTGGCCTTTATATCCATCCAAAAAAAGCGAAAACGCCAATCGTGGAAGAAAGTATTACTGCTGCCGGATGAATTTGAAGAATCAGATGAGCGGGAAAGGCAACTCACAGCCCAAGCATGCCGCTCCGCCTACATCAGTATGTGGTATTCTTTCCCCGTCATCAGTGCATTGCTGCTTTTGTATCCATTCGTATCAGAAACGTTACCATACTATCCAATCCTGGTATTTGCTCTGCTTCCAATTACGCAGATCATCACCTATACGGTTTCGTGGAAAAAGAACTTCTAAATAAAGATGCCTACTCCTACAAAAACAATTGAGGGGCAGGCATTTAATTGTAACACTGCTTCTGATTTTATTTATATTCTTCATTATCCTCAGCAACCTTATCAAAACTACCAGGAGACAAATCATTATAAAGCATTGTTTTCTTCAAACGTGATTGAAAATACTCATTCAACGCTGGGTCTACACAGTAGATAAAACAGCCTTTTTGCCCTCTGGTCATTAACGTACGATAAGTATTCCGGATGATTTCGTCGGCAATAGCCTGAGCTTTTTCAGGGGTTTCTTTGGCCATCTTCTTAATCCCTTTTAAAGACTGATCGGAGCGGGCGCGTTTGGTGTAATCCGTTTTTACGTAGCCGTCTTCATAAAATAAATCCGCTCCAATAATTACTCCAACATAATCGAATTCCAATCCCTGTGCAGTATGGATGCACCCTGCTTCACTGACGGAATTCTGGTCAATAGCCCAAATACTATCCTGCAGGTTCCAACTGATTTCAAACGCATGTTCTGGGATGGTGATGTCTTTGAAATTGGTATTTCTTCGTTCCTTTGTCGGCCATTCCCAGCAATACCCTGCCAGCATACGGGATTTGTTATTAACTTTATTGAGTTCCTCAATTTTTTCCAGCATCCGGTGGGGATTATCGAAAACTTGAAAGTCATAATCGACCCCATAGTCATGGGTGTTGGCTGTTTCTCGAATTTGCAGAACGTCTTCCAGCCAGGCGATATAAGCATCCGAACCGTCACACCTGAATTGGGACATCAGTTTGCCGGTAATTAAATCGGCATCAAATTCCTCGGCATATTTTTTTATTAAATCCATGCTGCCGATATCTTTCAATGTCACCCGCTGATTTTCATCAATAAAGAACAGAGTGAATTTAGAGGCTTGAATCAGCTCCTTGACCTGGTTTTCGCCCTGATTTCCGTAGAAACCTGACTTTTCATTTAGCCGGTGGGCTTCATCAACGACGATGACGTCGAATTCGTTTAAATCAGAGTTGGTGAAGCTCCCGGATCCTTTGAATAGGTTATCGATTTCTGTTTTCTTTAACGTACCTTTTAATTTGGAAGCATAGACTTCTCTTGGAGCGGAGTTTTTGGAAACATAGAGAGTCATCAAATCCTGATTGATTAGGTTAACCAGTAAATGGACAGCCATTACCGATTTTCCTGTGCCCGGACCGCCTTCGATCACCATCACTTGCTTTTTATCTTCTTTCACTGCATCTAATGCCAAGTGGTAGGCTTCCTCGTAAAATACCTTCTGTTCATCTATCATAAGGAATTCTTCATTTCCCTCCAGCATGCTGCTAAGGGAGTCCTGCAATGATTTGGATGGCCGGATTCTGCCATGTTCAATTTGGTAGATTAATTGATTCTCATCGCCTTTACGTATGTATTTTTTAATGAAATTGCGAAGTTTCTGGATTTCACCTTTTGTAAAAACCGGAGCTTTTGTAAGGTGCTCCTCATAATGAGCGTCAGTAAGCGGATCATCCGTTACTTTTCGATAATTATGAAGGTAAGCACATGGATTAAGGGTGATGTGCTGTTCTTGAACATTTTCGTTAAAGCCTTCGATTAAGGCTGCATAAGACCAGGCTTGATAAGAAGGGTGAGTGACCGATCTCTTGCCTCCGCCCAGATATGTATCAATTAAAGCATCTTTTCCCTCGACTTTTTCTACTTCGGACCATTGCTTCAATTCAACTATTACCACATGGTCCTGAGAACCGCTGTTTCCTGCAACCAGAAAATCCACTCGTTTCGAAGTGTTTGGTATGTTAAATTCAATGGCAACCGAAGAATCTTTCGGAATATCTCTATCCTGCATGACATTGGACATACGCTGAAGGGAATTTTCCCAGGACAAAATTTCACTCTTTGAGGTCCGGCCGATTTTTTCCTGATAGGAGTTATAAAGTCGCTCCACCAGTAGTTCATTAGTAATATCCGAGATGAATTCTGTTTTGGTAGCTTCATAAATGATCATGGGAACCATCTCCTATCAATTAGTAAAAATTAGCGAAGAATCTAATAAAGGTAATCATTTTTTCGTGTCGAAAGGGTTATATATTCAGCTTACCTTATTTTCCCACGTGATTGTAGAAAAATCATTCCAAACAAAGCGGAGATATACATGTGATTATTGAGTTCAACCAGAAGAATTACTAACTCAGGAGGTTAATTTGAAATGAATGAAAAAGTTACCTTCTCCCCGGAAGAGGAGTTTCGGGAGAGGGCGAGGAAAGTTTTTGAAAGGCATAAAAATAGAATTCAAAAGAAATTGCCGGAAGCGGAAGTGTATCATGTTGGGAGTACAGCCGTAAGAGGGTCACTGACGAAAGGTGATATCGATGTGCAGGTGCGCGTGACTCAGGCGGATTTTGACAAGGCGAGGAAAGCCTTGTTAGATCTGTATCCCGTGAATACGGGCAGTGACCAAACGTCTTTTTTCTGCGCTTTTGAGTGGGAAGAAGATGTACTGCCGGTGGGTGTCCAGTTGACGGTGATCGGTACTTCCGTCGACCATTTTTATAAGATGACGCGCTTTTTCATAGAAAACCCTTCTTACACCGAACAGTATAATTCTTTGAAAAAGCGGTATGGAGCGCACATGGATACGTACCGGAAGGCGAAGGCAGCTTTCCTGACCGATGTATTGGAAACGCCGGCCTATCAGAAAATCGCTGATCATTTTGCGGTTTACGATAAAGTTAAATTTGTGGAGGGGGAGCAATATGTGACGGTGGAAGATACCAGACACCTGACAAATCAGGAGATGAAAAACCTCGTCACGTACTTATTAAACGATCCAGCTTTTCATTCCAAAGCAATGACTCTCCTTGTCCACCATAAATTTAGCGAAGACATCGAAAGTTTTTTAACAGACCGTGGTTTTCAGCTGCACGATGAAAATGTCATGGTGAAAAAAGTACTGAGCAAAGAGGCACAGACAGTAGTCTATTTTGACACAGTTTCTCTCCATGATATCCAGGAAGTAGAGTTTACTCGTATTTGGGAACAAGCGATGAGCCAATCGTTAAACGCACCTTCTTCTCTGGACATGGAAGGTCACATGCAAAGTGTAAAAGAGGAGCTTGGCGAAGATTACCGCAGCTCCTGCCTCATTGCTTATGAGAACGACCTTCCCATCGGAGTTGTGATGCCGCATATTGAACCAGGAACTACTGAGGAAGGAAGATTGTTTTATTTTGGACTCGTGCCGGAAGCGCGTGGTAAAGGGAAAAGCAAACGACTCCACCAACAGGCACTGGGTATATTAAAGGATAAGTTTGGTGCCGGCTATTACATCGGTTCCACAAGTAGTAATAATGTTCCCATGCTGAAAACCTTTGAAGCAAATGGCTGCACGGTTGTAGAGAGGAATAAGGTGTATAAACGGGCGAAAACCGCGGGTAAAAACTAGATAAACGGGAATATTCAAAAGAGGAAAGTAACTGCATCTTTAATTGGAAGAAAATATCGTACACATACGGGAGTGGAATTAGATGAGAAAACTGGTCTTCGGAGTATTGCTTGCTGCTTCCATAACCGGAATGTTAACTGTCTGGTTTCCGTTCACGAGTGTAATGAACAAGCTGATTATACAACTTCTCTTGCCTCTCGCCGCTATTTACTGGATCAATAAAAATCGCTACTGGTTCCATCATCACATTCAAAAATCACTGGGTTGGAGTAAACACCCTTTGGTTATTTCTCTTCTTTTTTTAGTTATCAGCGTCGGATATGACCTGGCTTTATTTACCGGCCATTTTCTATGGGCTCTGCCTATCTTTCATTTACTGATGCTGGTCAGTTCGTATCTCTTTTGGTGTATGTTTGTCCCTGCTGGGCGAAATAATAAGCAGCTGTCTTTTGCGGGAAAATCGCTGTTTTTGGTCGCCAACATGCTGATGTTAGGGGTTTATGCGTTTATTGCCAGCCACTATTTCCCATCTCATGAGACAAGCATCTATACGTTTATCGGCTCGCTCGTACTCGTGATGACATTTTTGTTAGGGTATACGTTGATGATGTGGGGGAGAAAAGAACATGTTGTGGATCGGCGTACAGTAGAAGGTCTGGTGCGAAAGTTAAAATAAATACACTAACTAAAGCCTGATTTCTCGCTTCAATACGGAGAAATTAAAGATAGGAATAATAAATGGAAATAAAAATTAACAAAATGCTGGTTTTTTTCATTCGCTCCTCAGCCGCCAACCAACGGATTTTATGAAAATAACTGAGGAGGTGCAAAAAATCTTTTATAGGGGTGATTGCTTATGGATGTCTACAGAAAAACACAGACATAAACGCTGATATTTACGTCTGTGTTTCTTTCTGTATTTTGATGTACTATACTAAGGGTTTTATATATACGATTAGCTGTGTCATTGCAATAGCAGAAGTGATGGTACCTTATCCGGTTGATAAATGCGTAATAATTGATAGCCTATTCCTGCTGATCCTAAAAATAAACTAGGTGTTTCTAATTGCTGGATGGCACCGGAAAGGTAGCCATCGCTGCTTTTCAACAAATTATCTGTCAAAGCATGTGCCGCTCTTATTAATTCTTCGTTATTAAATGATATGCCGGTTGTCAATAAAAAGTCTACTGCTCCCATATCTCCATGGCACAGGGAGTGATTATGGGATGGGTAATGGTTCAGGACATTTTGTGTTGCTATCTGTATCTCTTTTTTCATTTCTCCATCCTGATCATAACCAGGCATGATCAAACGGCTCATCCCTATGCCTAAGGATCCGTGACACCAGTAATGCTTACACAATCCTTGCTTATCAAAGCGATGATCTAGCCAGTTTGATTTTGTTTTATCAAATAAAGAGCGGTCAAAGGCTAACGCTTCTTGCCCCATTACTGAGAATCGTTCATTACCCGTAAATTGAGCTAATCGGAGAAGAGCGGAAGCGATACCGCTGGCCCCATGACCAAAACCTCCAAGGGGTTTAAAATCAGTGGCAGCAGACAGCCAAGCTATCCCTGTCGGTGTCATGGTAGCACGGTCAACTAAGTGCTGGCCATATTTTTGGGCAATATCCACATACTTGTAATTGCCACTTTTTTGATAATAACTTAACAACACATGAATAATGCCAGCCGACCCTCCAAGGACATCAAAAACCTCATCCTGTTCCACATTATGTTCTAAGAAATGTATAATCTCTTTTTGCTTTTTGTTAATAGTTTGAGTGAATGGCTTATCATCTTGAAAACTTTGACCCAAATGCATAATTGGATATAAAAGGGATACCGGGCCATAAAAGACAGAAGGAAGCGCATTTGATATATTTGCCTCAGCGATTGCTGTGGTAAGAGCCGCTTTTGATGCTTTTATATATTTATCCTCATTAGTTATTATTCCTAACTGACCTAAGAATAGTGCTATTCCTCCTACTCCATCATAAAAACCAGTTTCTAGAGCGGAAACATTCCATTGGCCTTGGTGGTTCATTCCTATTCCAATCCATGAAGCATTCTTTTCGTCTGGTCCATAAATGGCTTGCTCGATTAAACGATCTCCAATGTTAATAGCTCCGTCTAAAAAGCAATGCTGGTCCACTTTTTCAGGAATATACAGTGTCTTCTCTTCATTCCTATCATCTGGTGTCTTATCTTCTTGTAAGCTTAAAATAGAAGCTTTGATATAATGAATTTGTTTCTGGATAGATTCATTATCTAAATGTTTAATGCGATTAAGAACTAGTTCCATTCCGCTTTTTTCAAAGGCATCTGCTATCCTGGTGCCTCTACTGTCCCATAAATCTTTTGAAGCAGGCGTAGTAACAAAATACGGAATATCTCCATTTAGTAAATCCGCTTTTTCAGAGCGTACAACTGTTGGGGGAAAGGGTGTAAAGTAGACCCGGTCGATTATGTTTTCGCGATCCAAAGCATTTCTTAAATAGTCAGGATGGCTCGATTCTATAATAAAATTTGAATAGTAATGGGTGTTTCTTACCACAATCCTAATTTTGAGATTATTCATCGCTTGTATTGGACCGCCTGAGGCAAGCAATTCATCTTTGTTGTTGTTGACAAGCTGGGTGACTTCCTCAAATCCTTTAATCACAAAATCGACGTATTGAGTAGCATCGATCTCTTCGTCGTTTATCATCGGACGATTCGAGCTTTCTTCTAATAAAAGGGACTTACGTACAAACCTTAATTCATCAGTGCCTCTATTTTCAATCTGCAGAACAGGAAAAGGCAATTCCTGTTTTCTACCACCCATTCCACTGATCTCAAGGCCTTTTCCGTCTTTGGACTGAAAACCTAATAGAGGAACTAGGCCCGTACCAATAACAGAATGAGAGACTTCAAGTTTGGCTCTTGTGTTTGCTGTGTCTTTGAATACATCTTGTATGGTATTATGAAACACAGTTTCATAGTCAATAATTACGGGATACTCTCCATGGGCAATGATATTTTCATAATGGAAGTCTGTTCCCTTAAGCAAGTACATCAGAGCCAGAAGACCTCCGAAACGGGTATAATACCTTTCCAGCTCCTCTTCACTTTTAACAGGAGATTGCTTAACAATTTCTTCCCAGGCATAAGATTCTTTATCAACCATCCGATAAATCTTTAATGGAGTGGTAAATCCTTTCTGGTTTATCCACTGAAATAACTGTTGCACCGCATTCGAAATCGCTAATGGCTTCGGTTTATACAAAATTTCTTCTCCATCATTGAACAGAAAAGAAATGACGGACCTTCCCTTTTGATGCGAATCTCCTAAACTTAGTTTTAACCCATCAAGATTTATATCGGTTAATTGGAACGTCTCTTCTATTAATTGTTTATCCTTGATAAACCTGGATAAAGCATCGAATACATGATCGACAAAGAAAACGGTGCGGGTCGTTAGCAATCTGGTAAGGGCCGTATATTCATTATAGAACGACGTTACATATTCCCTTGATTTTAATTTATTTTCGATGAAAAAAGCATAACGCTCTTCTGGTGAGTCACCTTCTAATTCATCTAATAAACGGGAAACATTTATTTCAAGGGCTATGGTACGTGCTGTAATTTGCAGCAAATTTGTGGCTATGGCTTCGAGACAATTCTGAATGACCGTATCTTTATTAATGAAGGTTTGGACATCTCTTTTTTGGAAGTACAATTCTAACTGAAACTGCACCCATGTCAGGAACGGCTGGAAGATGTGACTTAAACCATCTTCAGTATGTTTCATATTTAGGCTGTGTTTTTCTGATAAGCTTATTATATCGTTAAATTTCTTTAACCAGTCAGGTTCTTCACTATAAGATACTTTCCCATTAAGGGCGGTCTCTTCCTGATTAAGTAGTTGAGTAAACTCGTTGTAATTCAGTCCCTCTGCTGCTAGCCGCTGGTTGAAAAGTTTATCATTGATCAATAAACAATTGTTCCTCCAGTCTGTCAGCCGCTTATCTAAATTATTAACATCACTTGGACTATTCCCGAGGTTTCTATCCATTTCCTTTCTTAGTAACTCAGCCTTTTCCCTTATAAATAAGCCTTTAGTCCAATCGATATCGATGGAATTTTTAGTTTTCAACACCATCATTTCCCCCTTTTTCATTTAATAGTTTCAAAGAGTTATTAACATTTACAATGCCATAACGGCTTTGTTTTTCATCGGTAACATCGGGGTTATATGGCATTGCCCCTTCATTGATGAGTGAATAGATTTCACGTAAAGGTAATTCGATCATTTCTTCTTTTGCTTCTGCTATCAATAGAGCAATAGCAGCAGAGACTTTAGGTGCTGCTAAGCTCGTACCAACCATAAGGGTATACCCCTCTTCAATACCTAAATATTGATTCAATGGGGAGGATGGGAGGTCTGTTGGGTATGTGGTCATAGAGAGCCTTTGAAAGTCAACCTCTCCTTTTTCCTGGAATTCTGGACCATAATCACCGGACGGTGCAGACAGTTCTACCTGTTGCCCGTAATTGGACATTGGATCTATTGTTTGGGTTCGAGTTGAACCTGACACGGTAATGACGCCGTTCAATCCTCCTGGGGCATAAAATGTCGGATCGTCTGTACCAATGGTTAGCCCCAGCAGTTTCGGGTTGCTTATATCAATTCCTTGGGTTCGAGTACCTGATGCAGCAACTACAGCTGTCCCCTTTTGATTGGCGTAATTAATTGCTTTTTTGTACGCCAACAATGCTGCTCTATCTTCAGAATTCTTTACGGATAAGTAGGAACCAAGGCTTAAATTGATCACATCGGATCCTGCGTTTACGGCTTCAATCATGGCTGAGACCACCCAGCTTGTTTTCCCGCTTGATTGGTCAAATACTTTATAAGGAATTATCCCTAATTGTGGACCCACACCTAAAAGGCTGCCATTAGCCGCAATCGAACCAGCGACCATGGTTCCATGTCCCATCTTATCCTGTGTGCTTTCAACTCCTGGTACGAAGGACTTTCCCTCTGACAGGATGTTATCTTTTAAATCAGGATGTTGATGATCAATGCCGCTATCAATGATAGCGACCACTACATCGTGATTTCCTAATTGTTTCTCGAAGGATGCCCCATTGTTTGTAACTTCCTTAATGTCCCACCCCCATTCTTCGTATAACTGTGCTGTTGAAAAAATACTATTTGTGTAATTCACTAGGGGTAAGTCAGACATAGTGCTGAAACTGAATGGGTCAGGGAGATGGACGGGGCTATCCTCTCCCATTACGACATCCAGCTTTTCCCTTTCAATAGTCTGTAGCATCCGTTTTTTTTCGTCCTGGGATATGGCGCTTACCTTTATCATGTTAATGTCCTCGAGAAAGTTAACGGCGATTTCCTCCGTTTTTTCTAATTCGTTTACGAGATGTCTTAAATCCTTATCATTTCCATGGATGAGCCATTCCTGATCGGTCGTCCCTTTGTCGGCATGCCCTTCAACCGGTGACAAGAGAAGGAAGCTGGATAAAAGTAACGTGAACAAACTGACGGTAATATGACTAAATGGAATCCGCATATAATGTTTCCTCCTTTCTTTCTTCCTGAGTGGTATAGAGAGAATGATAAATCCCCTGTTTTCTTAATAATGAATTGTGGGTTCCTTCTTCCACCAACCTTCCGTTATCCATGACAAGTATACGGTCCACATTTTTAATCGTGGATAACCGATGGGCGATGATGACCTGTGTACAATTGATAGAAGATATCGTTTTCTCGATTTTTGCTTCTGATTTCATATCAAGAGAACTGGTTGCTTCATCCAAAATGAGTAGGGAAGGTTTGTGAACAAGAGCCCTTGCTAGCAACAGCCTTTGGCGCTGCCCCCCGGAGAAATTTTTCCCTGATTCTGATATCATCGTTTGGTAACCGATAGCTGTTTTCATGATTTCCTCATGAATATTTGCTGCTTTTGCAGCCCAGGCGATATCTTCATAATCTTTTAAGTCGAACTCACCTGAATCCTTAGGGAGGATATTGTGCGCGATAGTTTGGTTGAATAGTCTTGTTTCTTGAAGTACGGCACCCATTTGTTTACGCATCCCAGCAAGTCTGTATTCATTTATTGAATGGCCATCTATGAAAATATCTCCTTGGGTCGGTTGATACAAACCAAGCAGTAATTTAGCGATTGTGCTTTTTCCCGAACCTGAAGCGCCGACAATTGCTACTTTTTCCTGAGGGCTTATGGTCAAGTTGATGTCTTTTAAAACTGGGGAACTTAACCGATCATATTGAAATGATACATTACGGAATGATATCTCTTCTTTAAAAGAAGGGCTCTTTAAACGGTGTGAATTATCGTCTTCTTGTTCTGGCTCCGTTTCGAATACGTCATAGATTCTCCGAATATACGATGTTAAATAAAGAAGCTCTGTATACCCGGTTCCAATGGAGACAATCGGTACAATAAAAACCGTTGCTAATGAATTGAATCCTAGCAGTGCTCCTAAAGTCATATCTCCACCGATTACGAGAAAACTTCCATACCATAGTAGAAATACAGGAAGGATGAATTGGGTGGATCTAGTTATTGTATGCAGCAAGGAAGTCCAGATGGATTTCTTTTCTGAAGCTTTCAATTGTTCGTGGAATAATTGCCTCCAGTTTTTAAATACATTTTTTTCAATCCCCATCATTTTGACATCACAGACACCATGAATACTTTCTGATAAGAAGCTTTGAACTTTTGCCTGGGCACTCACGTCGTTATTGGTTAATTTTCGTGTTATGTTCGTACTTAATAATAGGGTGATGAAAATAGTTAAACCAATAGAGATCACCAATATTCCCATAGACCAGGAATGCCATAACATGAGTGCGGCGTAGGAGAAAAGTAAGATGCCGTCGATGAGGAAAGTGACTAAGCTGTTTGATAGAATTTGACGGATCATCACATGTGAGTTAGCTCGGAATAGTAACTCTCCTCCTGGTCGGTTCTGAAAAAAAGCATAAGGAAGCCGAAAGAGATGCAATATAAATTTTGACATCATCAGACTGTCAATAAGGGTCTGAAGACGTGCTATAAAAAAACCTCTTATAAATGAAAAGCACTGATAGCATAGAAAAGTAACCAGCATCCCTATTCCAATAATGGTGAGTGGATCGTCATTTTGCTTCATGATGATGGAATCTGTCATCCACTGTGTTACAAAGGGAATGGCCAGACCGAATAATTGAAGTACTAAGGATACTGCCAGGATAGCAACCACCCATTTTTTATGCTTTAAGGCAAACGATAAAAAGAAAGAGACATAGGATGGTTTTTGATTTTCCTGGAAATCATTATCGGGTTGGAACCATAAACAATAGCCGGTATACTTTTCATTGAATTCATCATAGGGAACTTTTTGCTTCCCTGTAGCCGGATCCAGTATTGTCACTTTTCTTTTTCTGATTTTTTCAACGACAACATAGTGCTTGCCCTCCCAATGAGCAATAACAGGCATTTTCGCATGAAAGAGTTCTTGGGCACCAGCTTTCATTCCCTTTCCTTCTAATCCATACTCCCTTCCCATATCAATCAGCTGCGTCAAAGAAGTCCCCCCTCTAGGGACTCCAAATGTCTCGCGTATTTTTGCAAGAGAGATATGCTTATTAAAGAAGGATAGAACCATTGCAAGACAGGCTAAACCACACTCGCTATGCTCCATTTGTTCTGTATAATTAATCTTAGCCAATTTGCACGACTCCTTCCGGTACGTATGAATTCTTCTCTTCTGACCATTTCAATAATCCAAAGTGATAAGCAAACACACCAATCTGCACCCGTGAATGTATATTCCACTTTTCTTTAATAAAATAAATGGCTTCTCCCACTCTTCGACGACTGATATATAGGGTCTCGGCAATCTCAGCGTCTGTGTATCCGGTTGCAACTAAAATAGCTACTTCCCTTTGACGTTCGCTCAATGGCTTGATCTGTGGTTTAGTTTGCACCTTTTTCACCTCCCCCTTTTTGATAAATCAGGAATATTAGATTGCTTGAATTAAAAGTAACAATGATTGTAAGTTAACTACAATAAGTTAAATAAGAGGAATAATAAGCCCACTCCCTCTCGTTTTTATAAAGAGAATTTAATATATATATCCGCTTATATCCCTATAACTCTATGGCTATTTACACTTTAATGACAGATACTGCATGCTATAATAAAAAGTAATATTCAGTATGTAATATCGAGGTTTGTCTAGTATTTCAATCACAACACTGGTTTTGAATCCCGTTATTTGTTTGCTCCCAACGTTGTAACATGATCCATTTATATAGGAAGAAAGTACATAACATTGTTGAATTAAAATAATTAAGAAAGGAAGTTATTTTTGAGCGTCTTGAGTATTAAACAATTAGAAAAAAATATAGGAAATACAGTGGTATTCCCAAAGTTCGATTTAGAAGTCCATTCCGGGGAGACGGTAGCAGTTCAGTGCAATCCTAAGGCGGGAAGTAGCCTTATTAATACAGTGACGGGACTACTTCCCTCTTATAGTGGTGAAATTTCTTTATTCGGTCAGCATTTAAAAGATAATTATAGAGAGTTTTGTCATCGTGTAAGCGTTGTATTCTTAGAGGAAAATCTCTATGAACGTCTCACTATTCGGGAATTTTTGACATTCTATAAAAGAATATATGGTGTCGAAGAGGATATAACGTTCACTATCCAACTGTTAGGGTTATCAGAAAAAGAATCGGTCAAAATCAAAAAATTAAGTTTCTCCGAGAAGAGGCGGGTATTAATTGCCCGGGCAATTATAAATCAACCGGACCTCATTATTTTAGAAGAGCCAGATCAAAACTTAGACATAGAGAGCAACTTGATCATTCGAAGACTTATTAATGATTTGACCAGTCAAGGCAAGTCTTTTTTGATTACTTCCAGCTACCTGGAAAGTGCTATATCGTTCACGGACATTGTATATCAGCTTAATGAAGATGGGTTGAAGAAAATTGACGTCGCTCCTGAAGAGAGTCAAGTGGATGACCAAAAAGAGAAGAGTAATATTGCAGAAGAGGAAACAACAGCGAATCATAACCAAGTTGAAAATGAACAAACGCAACCGGAAACATTTACTTCTCTGCATACCCCTTCCCGATTGAAAATTCCTGCTAAAGTCAATGAAAAAATCATACTTTTTGACCCTACAGAGATTGATATGATCGAAAGTGTCAATGGGGTCTCCCACCTCCATGTTAAAGGAGAGGCTTTTCCGTGTTCTTTTAAATTAAACGATCTCAATGATCGGTTGTATCCATTCGGCTTTTTTCAGTGTCACCGATCTTATATCGTAAATCTCCAAAAGGTACGAGAGGTTATTACATGGACCCGCAACAGCTATAGTCTAATTCTTGATAATGAAGACAAGACGACTATTCCATTATCCAAGAATAATTTTAAAAAACTTAAGGAAATCATTGGATTATAGGATCCATTGACACGGAAATTGGTACCACTCACCTCTAAATGTACTTTAAAGTAGCTTTTTTCACGTCCACTCATGTAAATAAAGACTCCATTCAACTACTGATACGCTCTTTTCATATAAAATCTACTGCTTTTCTTTCTTAAAGTGGCTATGATGAAGACAATGAAAATTTGGAAAGAGGGGTTAGTTGGATGGAAAACATTATTGAAGTCAAACGACTAATGAAAACCTTTGGGAATCACACTGCCTTAAGGAATGTCAACATTCAGGTGAAGAAGGGTGAGACCTTCGGGTTGTTAGGTCCAAGTGGTTCTGGTAAAACGACCACCATCAAAATTTTATCTTCTCAGCTTCAACAAACATCCGGTGAAGTGAACATCTTTGGTATGGATACAATGAAATTAAGAGATCCTGCTCAAATGAGAAGGATCGGAATCTTAACGGACAATAGCGGGCTCTATAGCCGCCTTACCGTTTATGACAACCTGGCTTTATACTGTAACCTTTATGATGTGAATAAACAACGTATCGATGAAGTGCTTCACCAGGTAAATTTACTCCACGAAAAGAATAAACATGTTCAAAAACTTTCAAAAGGTATGAAACAGCGCGTCACCTTAGCACGATCCATTTTGCATAAACCAGATCTCCTCTTTTTAGATGAACCAACTTCCGCTTTGGATCCTGTGAATAGGAAGCGGATACACAAAATCATTAACCAATTAAATAGAGAAGGCACAACCGTCTTTTTGACTACCCATGACATGTATGAGGCGGAAGACATTTGCGACCGTGTAGCTTTTCTTGATCACGGAGAGATTAAACTGCTTGATACTCCTCAAAAGATACGTACTCAATTTGCCGATCCTGCCATTACAATTCTATTTGAAGATAACAGTACCGTGGTGGTTGATAAGAACGAAGAAGGGGCAGAGAAAATATACAATTATATGAAAAAAGGGGAAGTGGTTTCGATTCATTCGGTTGAACCAAACCTAGGAGATGTTTTCGTACAATTAACAGGGAGGGATTTAGGGTGATACTTTCTCTTAAAAGGATTAATGCCATCTTTATAAAAGACTGGAAGGATCTGTTAAAAAATTCTTATATTCTATCCACATTTGCTATGCCAATTCTATTTGCTGCAATGTTAGGGAGGATGGATGCGGAGGGGCCTGCAGTTTATACCCTGCCAATCAATTTGGCTTTAGTGATTTGCGGGGCATTCATTCAAGCGGCAATGGTTGCTGAAGAAAAGGAAAAAAATACATTACGCAGCTTATTGTTATCTCCCGCTAACATAGGTGAAGTCTTTATTGGGAAGAGTGCATTATCAGCTGTTGTGACTATTATAGCTGTGGCATTAACTATTTCGATTAGCGATTTCCAAGTTCCTGATTTATCTCTGTTCCTCTTGGTTGTTTTATTGAATATCATTATCTTCATTTCCATTGGCACGGCGTTAGGGTTGGTTTCTCGTAGCGTCATGGAGACAACAATTATCGGTATTCCTGTACTGGCTGTCTTCGGAATGGGGTCGATGGTTAAAGGGATGTTTGAAAATGATTTTTTATTAGAACTAGTCAGCTACTTACCAAGCGAACAATTGAATACTGTAGCTATAGAATTAAATAATGGCGGGGGAATGACCGCTATTCAAGATAATCTACTCGTGCTTCTAGTTTGGGCAGTTATTTCTATCGCTGTATGTGTTATAACCTTTAAAAAGCGGCGCTTCGATAAATAAATAAAATTACTGTCTTCGTTATTTTGTGCGAGAAATATTAGTGAAACCGGGAAACAGGTGCTTGATCAAGTACCATTTCCCGGTTTTTTATGTTCCAGAATTTAATGATTGGCAAGTTTGCGTAGTACCGAGCAGTAAAAAAATACAGTACAGTAAGGTCAAGAACTTATTGAAAGTTCAAAAAATAATTAGGAGGAATTACAATGAACCGTACACAAATCGCGAAAGCGCTGAAGAATCCGGAACTTCGCACAAAACTAGGTGTGGAGAGCCCTGCTGGTGAAACGTTAGGAGAACTGAACAAGGATGAACTTTCCCGCATTAACGGTGGATCAGATGTGCAGCCTGAAACATCTCCAACTTGTGTAACAATCGGTATTACTCTTTCATTAGCATATTGCCCTTGATCAATATACCTAAAGTTAAAGCAAAAAAATTAAAATGAGGAGGAATTGGAATGTCTCGTAAACAAATGGCGGAGGCGCTGAAGAATCCGGAAATTCGTACAAAACTGGGTGTAGAGAGCCCTGCTGGTGAAACATTAGGAGAGCTTAGCAAGGATGAACTTTCCCGTGTTAATGGAGGATCTGACGTACAGCCGGAAACTTCTCCTACCTGTGTGACCATCGGTATCACTATTTCGCTTGCATATTGTCCTTGATGAAAGGAAATTATCGTTAAAAATGTAATAAGTTTTGATCACAATTGACCCCCTTGGACTTATAGGGTGCCGAATTATCGACATCCCATAAGACCAAAGGGGGACTTACTTCCTGACAACAGAGAGTAGAAAGAGCATTAGTAAACTAAACCTGGAAGTTAACGAATTAACAGGTTAGTCTACGATTATAGGTGAACCAAGCTATTACACTTTTGAAGAAGGATTTTTCTAGGAATATGTGGTGAGTAAGTAGTTATCTTTTCTACCCTTATCTAGTGATAGTAGCATAGAAGTTATGTAGAGGGATTGGTGAATTCCTGTAACAAATTAAACGAATTTATTTGCTCGTATCAACAACTTCAATTGGATTTGGACTCGTACCCATAGGGCCAGGCTGTGATTCACTTAAGCTTAGTACATGGGAAGTATTGTCAGGGAAATCTAAAGTGTTCGCCGCAGATACAAGGAATAATAGGAAACAAACATTTCTGATTGCTTTTTTCATAATTAACCTCTCCTTATCTATTTGGTATACTTTTAATTTACAAAGTCTCCTATGTTAAAAGGAAGAGGTAAAATTTTTTTATTATTTAAGAATTATCTGAATGTTATTTTTTTGAAATTTAACAAGAAACTAGGATTAACTGATCATATAACTATTCGTATTGATCATCTCGCTAACCTTCCATGTCCATGGCCAGCTTCATATGGTCTGCAGCCTTTTTATAAGCACGTATCTCATAGAAATAATTCCCCAGTTCTTTAGCCATTTTCTTTACTAAAACCTGTTGGTTTAATTTAACCCCATTTTCAATGAATTTCCGCATATCTTTTTCATAAGTGAAATCATCGCCCCGAACTTTATATGTATAAGCCCTCATCCAGCCAAGTTCAATATACATATAATTCATTTCATACTCTTCAGCAATGTCAAAAGCTTTCACCAGACTTTTTTCCACTTCATCCCAGTGCTTTTTTTCTATAAAAACTTCAGCCAAACTTCTCAGAGAATAGATCTGTTCTTCTATAATATTCAGCTTTTCGTTAATGTTAATACTTTTTTGGTAGCTATCGATGGCTTCTTCGAATTTATGAAGGCCCTGGTATACTCTCCCTTTATTATACTCAATCATGGCTAGTAAACTTTCATTAGTATCTTCTACCAGGTTCATTGCATGATTTAAACATGTGAGAGATTGGTCGTATTCCTTCATTAAATGATATTGTACTCCCTGTGTGATCAATACCATTGCCATCATCCTGGTTTCTCCATATTTTTCAAATATGTCATAAGCGTTCTTTGAATAATATAATCCTAATGTTTTGTCTTCCATTAAACGTTGTTTGACAAGACTTATATTATAGTAAAGCTTTCCATTCTCAAGTGTATCCTTATGATCCATAATTCTTTCTGCTTTGGTAAAATAATGATCGGAACGATCATAGAGTTGTTTTTTGTAATAGTAAATGCCGCAGGAAATATAATAAAATAAATAATAGTCAGTGTCTATATCTGTGTTATCATCGTTGTTGGGAATCACACGGGAAGATAAGGTATATAGCGTTTCAGCCTGGTTAATATCTTTGTGCACAAAGTAACGGATTAAAATACCGTAAAGTTGTATGAGTATGTGGGGGGGATGGCTTTCTTTTGTGTTCATACTCAAAAAAGATAACTCTTCTTCAGAAAGTTGGCTATCTCTTTTAAAGTCATCAAATATAGTAGAAATTCTTTTTTCCGCATCGACAGTATTTTGTTCTGCTAAGTCATCTAACGGGATGGTTAATCTCTTTGAGATCTTTTTTAGAAAAGAGTATGAGGGTTTGATTTGCCCATTTTCAATTCGACTCAAATAGGTTATGGAAGAGATATCCTTGACCAATTCCCCTTGTGTTAATTTCTTATGTATCCTTAATTGTCTTATTCTCTCTCCAACATTCACATTTTCACCCACCTAAAATAGACTTACACTTATAATACTGTAAAATTATGCAAATCTCTACACCACCCCTTATAAAACGGGATAATATTCCAAGTTTTCGTATCTATTGAAATGGGAACTTTTGAATTTATTTGAGGTCGAACTTTTTTCAATTGTGAGCCACACTGTACAATAATACGTAAAAAACGGAAAAGCTTCAAAAAGAAACTCTTCCGCTTATATCTTTTCTTTTTTGACCAGCCATTGGATGAGATACATGGGGTAGATAAGAAAATTATTAAAAGTTGTGACACTCGATGATTCATTAGTCACTAGTTCTAGATTAGTGTATATATCTTCCATGGAGCCATGAATCTCCAGTAGTCGCTTGACTTGGGAATATTGTTTATCTACGGAGTTCACTAAGTATTCCTGATCCAAATAATTCAAGTTTATAGAATACCCGATTGCTAAGTCGGATTTGATTTTATTAGATTGTTGTACCTCGTTAAACTTAGCGGCGACTTCATCACTTCTACCAAATCTTTTTAGACAGTCATATTGACTTTTTCCTGTGTTAAGCAAATAAATACCTGGATTATGTAACCCCTCCACAGCAGTAGTGCTTAATATAATGATCATAGGTACTATTGGCTGTTCAGGACTCATCGTAGTACAAATAGATGATTCATATAATATTTGGCCCAGTGTGTTTTTGTGTATAGTGGGTTGTGCTGGAAAAGATCCACTGTGTTCCTGTTGAGAATGTTTTATGATGTCACAAGGAACTCTGAATAGTTCGTTAAAATTCTCCTTTGCCAATAAATTATTATCTTTTATAAGGTCGTACCTTTCTAACTTTCTTAAACCCTCCAGTATTGCGCCATAAGATTGTGCCATGGTATAAGACCCCCCCTTCCATTGTTAGTTCCTGTATAGAATTAATACTACAATCTTATATTTGTTAATTACAATACGTAGAATTAAAACGAAAAGAGGAGTGTTTATTCTATTTTTTAAACTAAAATTTTACTTTATTGCATGGTGTCGTTAAAAAACACAAGCCAGATAAGTATCCACGATTAAGGGTTGTTGAGGTTATCATAGCTTTAAATTACAAAAAGCACTTTTATTATCTGAAGAAGTGCTTTTTATCGTCATAAAGTATTTAACTTAAGACCTGAATCACATATAATGAACTAAAAACGCTTTGAAAAAGTTTTTTTGAACAACTTATT
The DNA here is from genome assembly GCF_043497085.1 of Halobacillus sp. B23F22_5. Classification (NCBI taxonomy): domain Bacteria; kingdom Bacillati; phylum Bacillota; class Bacilli; order Caryophanales; family Bacillaceae; genus Halobacillus; species Halobacillus sp. B23F22_5. Next base: position 176,381 of record NZ_JBIEKI010000001.1, read on the forward strand.
TATAGCGTTGCAAGTCCAAACTTTTCTTAAGCAAACGCCTGTCCCCATTGGGGGCAGGCGCTTGTTTTATCTTACTTGTTTTATCTTATTTTTTATTAATAGAAGCATCATAGATACTATCCACTGCTTGTTGTAGCTTCTCGTTAAACTCATTGTCTGATTGATTGGCATTCAGGTCAGCGGCAAGTGCGCGGGAGAAGCTGGCGATCAGGCCGTCGTTCTCTTTCAGTTTTTCATTGGCTTCGTCACGGGAGTAGCCGCCGGAAAGGGCTACAACGCGAACGACGCGTGGATGTTCGATCAATTCTTTATACATGTTTGCCTTGGTTGGAATGGTCAGCTTCAGCATAACGTTCTGGTCATCTGTCAGCGCGTCGAGCTGCTTCAGGATTTCATTTTTTAACATGGCTTCACATGTTTCTTTATCCTGACTGTTGATGTCTACTTCAGGTTCAATGATTGGAACTAACCCTGCAGCGAGGATTTGTTTACCGAAATCGAACTGCTGGTCAACGATCGTCTTGATCGCTTTTTCGTTCGGTTCATGGACCACAGAGCGCATCTTGGTTCCGAAGATGTTACGCTCATTGGCGCGGCGTAGCGTATCATCAAGGTCTGGGATCGGCTTCATCAGCTGCACACCATTTTCTTTATCCGCAAGTCCCTTGTCAACTTTCAAAAATGGTACGATACCTTTGCTGGCAAGGTAATCAGCAGTGTACTGCCCTTCGATTTCGCGATCCATCGTCTGTTCAAACAGAATAGCGCCAAGAATTTTATCAGAATTGAAAGCAGGGGACGTGATGATTCGTGTGCGCATCTCGTGCACAAGGTCGAACATTTCATCTTCGCCAGAATAGGAATCCTCCGGCACCCCGTATGCCGCTAAAGCTTTTGGTGTGCTGCCACCGCTTTGGTCGAGTGCTGCGATAAATCCGTTGCCGTTTTTGATTTTGTCAAAATGGTTTTGATTCATACTTTCCACTCCTTTTTGTTAGTATTCGAAATTACATCCACCTATACTCTTCCCGTTATAGGGACATCTATAACGCAGGATGGATGTGCTATTTACATTTTAACATGTAAAGTCATCTGTTGTTTTCCTTTAACCTTTGTAAGTTGGGGGTATCTTCTCTGACATTGAACTTTTCAGAAAAAACTATTTGCTATAAACTATAACCAGGAAATAAATGGTGTTATTTGATTGGTGGAGGGAGTTATACGGAATTTCTATGACTAAAACCATTTGAGGTGAACAGCTATTGAAAGTATGGAAAAATAAAAGATTTCTTCATTTATTTTTTGCCCGTTTCATCGCTCTGATAGGCGATGGCATCCTGTTCATCACTTTGCTTAAAATGTTGGAATTACAGGGAGCGGGCAGCATGGGCATCTCTATTCTTTATCTTGCTGCAGGTATCCCTGCTTTTCTGTTTGCGATTCCGGCGGGGGCGTATGTAGAACGGAGCAATCTGCAGCGGACAATGATTACGACGGATTTTATACGTGCGCTGTTAGTATTTCTTTTTATTGTAGGCGACTTTTTTACAACGGTAGAACCGCTCTTTATTTACCTATTGTTGTTTTTAATAACGATCAATGACATGTTCTTTCTTCCAGCCAGTCAATCCTTATTACGCTGGGTTGTTCCGGAAAAGCTTAGACCGCAGGCGAATGGACATTTACAAATAGCGATGATGACTGGAAAGTTGCTTTCCTTTTCGTTAGGAGCGTTTTTGATAAAAGCAGGATACGAGCTGAGTTCTTTATTATTCATGGTCATTGTTGCTTTCGGGCTATCAATCGTACTCATATTGTTCATACGTCCGGCGGTGGTCAACAACACTGATAAGACTACAAAGACACTACAAATGGTGACGGAAGGTTTGACTTTTATAAAGAACACGACCATTATCAAAAATCTCTTCATCGTATTCGGATTGGCCTGGCTTGTGGGTTCCTCCATCGATGTTTTTCTGATTTCCTACTTGAATGATGTGTTAGGAAAGGGGACAGAAGATCTTTACTTGATCACTACTTTTTCTTTGAGTGGAATCATTATTGGGTCATTTTTAGCACCGAAGCTATATGAAACGATTGATAAGAAAATTGGTTTTTATATGCCAAGTCTTTTATTCGGCTTGGTTATCCTCGGTTATGCGGTAAAATTGCCGTTAATTGTCCTGTTGCTGTTTTTGATGGCCGGTGGAATAGCTCAGGGCGTATTTTTGACCTTTCTCAACTCCTATCTGCAGGAGGTCACTTCCCAACGGTACTATGCAAGAGTCGCAAGCTTTTATACCTTGCTGATGAAAGGGGCGAGCCTCCCGGGATTATTTTTAATCGGTCTGTTGATCGATACCACCAGTGTTATTACGGCTGGTTATTTCATCGGTTTTTATATGATTGCATTAGCTATTTTCTCGATTGTAATTTTGCAGCATATGGATACCCAAGAGAATGTCAAAGGAGCGGAGGTAACAAAAGCATAATTGTAATGCTATTTATCAAAAACCAGGACCAAACCTTTAGCGGTTTAGCCCTGGTTCTTTATTTGTCATTATTTTTCTTTGCTTCATCAGCAATTTCATCGAACGACCTGACTTTTCCGTGAGGGTTTTGTGCATGCTTTCTGGCTTTCCATTCCCGTTCTTCTTGTCGTTTGGATTTGGTCATTGTTATCGTTGCTCCTGTCCTTTATTAAGATCGTTGCCTGCTTTGTTGGACTTTCTTTCTTGCTTGGCCTTCTCTCTGTGTGCCTGGTTTGCTTTAGCACTGCCGAGTTCCTTAGAGAATTCTGTATCTGTCTTGCTGGAATCAAAACCTTTTTTATTCTTTTGCTGAGCATCATTTTTCTTTGTGCGTTTCGCCATGGATTTGCCTCCTTTTTTGTTTAGTATGAAGAAAAAGGAGGCATGATATTCTGGCAGCAGCCAGAACGGCCATTAGCAAAAAGAACCATCACCCGTTTGATGATAGTTCCTTGGCTGTGTTTGGGTGACTGGACAGATTCAACAAGACGATTCCGCCAATAACCAGGGTGAGTCCTGAGAAGGTGAGTATGTTGAACGCTTCACCCCATACCAAAATACCGATTAATGCCGTTGCAGCTGTGCCCACCCCTGCCCAGATGGCGTAAGCGAAACTTAATGGAATGGTTTTGAGCGCTAACGAAAAACAGTAAAAAGAAAAAAGATAACCAGCTACTACCCCGAGGGAAGGAAGCAAAGCTGTGAAACCTTGTGACATTTTCAACATAGTAACCCCAAATATTTCAGCGAAAATGGCAATAGCTAAAAGTAGATAACCTTTCATGTTCATCTCCTCCCTCACGTTAATGAGATCCCTTTGATAAATTCAACAGTGTGACGCCTCCTATGATAAGAATTAATCCGACGACGTTTTTGTAGTTGAATTTTTCTTTATATATTGTAATTCCTACTATTGCTGTAAGAGCTGTTCCTAATCCAGCCCAAACCGCATAAACCAGACCAAGAGGGAGCATTTTCAGCGCTAAAGATAAGGTGTAAAAAGCCAAGCCATATCCAACGATCACACCAATAGTAGCCAGTTTATTTTTAAATCCATTAGAAGCCTTCAGCATGGCGCTCCCGAATACTTCAAGAACAATCGCCAGAATTAAAAAAATATACGCATGCACCATCATCACTCCTCCCTTGTCGTCCATTCCTGTTGTCTTCTCCTATGATATTGATTCCATTTCCCGTTATTCCTTAATCTACAAAATTTAACCATTAGAAAAGTACAACACCGTTTTCTGCTTTCTTTCGATGATAACGATTGAAAGGATTTTTTAATAATAGTAAAAAAGGGAACAGGAAGCGGCCGATGTTCCACGTGAAACAAGGATGACTTTCGATAAACTGCAGTAGAACTGATGTGGAGGGTGACAGATGATAATCAATGAGGAAGCGGAACAGTCGGTATTAGGGGCAATTTTTTTGGATGATGCCGTGATGGAGAAGTCGAAACTGAAGGGCAAGTATTTCCACTCCCAGCGGCACCAAAAGATTTTCGCTGCGATAGCGAAGGTTCATCAGCGTGGGGAGCAGGTTACGTTGGTAACGGTAACGACCGAGCTGGGAAAGGATATCCAAACAGTCGGAGGCGTGGGGTATTTAAGTGAACTGGCCGCATCTGTTCCTACACTGGAAACCTTTGAACATCACCAGTGCCTGGTCCTTGATGCGTTTCGTTACCGCAAGCAATGAAGAGAGCCTGGGGCCACTAATTTATTGTTAAAGTGGGTTGCAGGTTGTTTTTATAAGGATAAAATACGCCTCCTGACAAACACTATGAAAAAAGGGGGAAACCTTATGAAAACAGCAATAATCGGAGCTGGACTTGCCGGTCTTTCTTGTGCTATAACGTTGGAAAAGCACGGCCATACTGCGGATATATTTGAGCAGAGTAAGGAAGTGGGGTTTAGGTATAGCATAGCAGAATTGATGACGCCTATTCTTCACGCTCCCATCAACGATGCGGTGAAATATTTTTCTGAAACGCATGATATTCACTTAAAGCCGACGTACAATGTCCAAAAAATTTATGCACACTCCGAAAACGAATCTGCCTACGTGGAAGGAAATATCGGGTTTATCAATATGCGGGGGGAATATAAAGACTCTTATGAAAAACAATTAGCCGAACAACTGGTGCATAGTAAGATACATTATGATCAACATGTCACTTATGAAGAGGTTTCTAAAGATTACACCCATGTCGTGTTAGCGACCGGAGATCCTCAGGATACCCAGCAAATCCAGCCTTATGAAATAGCACTCAAATCCACCTTTGCAGGAGCTATCGTCAAAGGGGATTTTATACGGAATGAGGTACATACCTGGTTCAATAACCATTTTGCTCCTAAAGGTATGGGATACATGATACCTCACTCCAAAACAGAAGCGACGATGGTGATTGTTTATCCTCAATATGAAGCGGAATGGGTAGACAAACGCAGTGAATTTTGGGAAGAAATGTTATCGCAAGCCTCACGTACGCTGAAGCAGGAAATTGTTGTAGAGGAAGAATTTACGATAATGGATTACATGGTTGGAAGGTGCAAGTACCCACGTATTGGCAACACGTTCTTTGCTGGCAACTGCTTTGGTGCGATTACCCCATTTTTAGGTTTTGGACAAACAGGATCTATCCTTAGCGGTATTTATGCAGCCCAGGATATTTGTGGGCTGGGAGATTATGAAAAGCTTTGTAAACCGCTATATAAGGATTATGATGATTCCCTGGTTCTGCGCAGAGCAATTGAAGGCTTGAGCAACCATCAATTGGATTTGGTGACCAAATCACTTCATAACCCTGCAGTGAGAAAGATAGCAGTCCAACCGAACATGAGTGTTCTGAAGGGACTCAGTCACATATTGAAGCCGTTCATATCGAAATGAACACATGCAAGCATTTTCGATCACTGAACGACTTGAAAATCACTTTGATAACTCTAATATCCATACCATTGTACTGAGATTAATCATTTTTACTGCAAAAAAGCTTCTAAACCATATGGTTTGGAAGTTTTTTATGTTTTAGGTTATAAAAAGGTTTTACAAACATATAATTTGGTTATACAATATATATACAAAGATTAAACAAAACTTAGAAGGGTGGTAGATGTAAATGAAAGGTTTAAATATGCTCGCACTAATTCTTATTATTGTTGGTGGGTTAAACTGGCTATTATTTGGTTTATTCCAATGGGATCTCGTCGGTGGTATTTTTGGAGGAATGGATAGCCCGGTTGCACGAATTGTCTATGTTCTGGTCGGTATCGCGGCTATCTATGCACTGACACTTTTGAAAAAAGTGAAGTAATGAAAAGGAAGATGCCTGCCACCTCCAGCTGAGGGGGCAGGCATTTAAAGTCGCCTAGAAAAAAATTATAAGATTTTCTTTTTGTGGGATAACTTTAGGTGGTGGGGCACTTCTAGCTCCAGCGCCTACCCCCTCGAGGTCTTAAGTCAATCCTCTCTGTGACAAAAAACGTCACGGCGAGGCTTGTCTTAAGCTTGTCGGGGGTGAGCAAGGCGCTTGCGCTTTTGTTCTCGCCTATTGACATTAACGGAAGGGTAGCATATCTTAAATCTATACCATTCTGCAAATATGGTGTGATAAAAGGAGATATTTTTATGAGTGTGGCTGTTCTTAACTAATACGAACCGTATAATCCCTGATTGCTTTCAAAATCGCCTTCGCAAAGGTGTTATTTGTGCTGAATTAATTAGGGGTAGTTAAGAACAGGCATACCCAAAGGTTTTAGAAAGAGCTATGACGGGCCTGTCATAGCTCTTTCTTTATATCTGCATGCAGAATGGTAATGTGTTAAAGCCATCGCGGGGGAAGTACAGCCTGCGATGGCTTTTTTGTATCTTTAACTAATTAATAAAGGAGCTTATTAAAAGTGAATAAAAAAGCGATAAATGATTTAGGATTTAATCAAATTATTGAAGAGATTGCTTCTAACGCACTGACACACAAAGGAAAACAGACAGTACGTGCATTAACGCCTATGGTAGATAAGAGGCAAATTGAACGTTCATTTCAGGAAATTGGCGAGGCTATCGCAGTAATGCGCATTAATTCCAGTGTACCGATTCATTCTTTGGATTCAGTGATTCGTTCGTTGGAAGAGGGAGAGAAAGGGCGTTACCTTCCAGTCGGTTCACTTCAAGGGATTATTGAGTTTTTGGATCATTGTCGCAAGCTGAAGCGGTTTATGGATGATAAAGGATATGTTGCCCCGACGATTTCCGTCTATGTCGATTCCATGGCAGACTTAACCTTCCTGGAGGAGGAATTACGAAGGTGCTTGAAAAATGGAAGAATCGATGACTATGCCTCCAAAGCGTTATTAAAAGTCAGGCGTGATTTACAGACAGAACAGACAAAACTGAAAAATCGAGCCCAGGAAGTGCTGAAAAAACAATCTTCTTTTTTACAAGAACAAATGATTATAGAAAAGAGTGGTCGTCTTACCCTTCCAGTTAAACGAGAATACCGCCTGAAAGTAAAGGGGGCGGTAATTGATACCTCTTCTTCAGGGGCCACCGTTTTCATGGAACCGAAGGAACTGAAAGAGCGGCAGGACATGATTGAATATATGAAACTGTCTGAGCAGCATGAAGTTGAACAAATATTGTACTACCTGACTGGGACTGTACTTGAATACAAGCAGGAAATCCTCATTGCTATTGAGGTCATGCATCAGTACGATGTCATTTTCGCCAAGGCTAAATACGCCAATCATATAAAGGCTGCTATGCCTGGACTGAACAGAGAGAATCGGATTGCGCTGATTGATGCCCGTCACCCTCACCTTGGGAAGGAGGCTGTACCATTAACAATCGAAATGCAACCAGAGGAACAAGCGTTGATGATTACCGGCCCTAATACAGGTGGGAAAACTGTGACCCTTAAAACTACTGGTCTATTAACGATGATGGCCCAGGCAGGCTTATGGATCCCGGCCAGTCCGGAATCCCAAGTGATGATATTTGATGATATTTTTTGTGATATTGGCGATGGACAAAGCATTGAGGCCAATTTAAGCACCTTTAGTTCAAGGCTTGTCAATATCATTGAAATCTTACAAGATGCTCGACCGGGAACCTTGGCATTAATTGATGAAATCGGTTCAGGCACAGAGCCTAATGAAGGGATGGGTCTGGCTCAGGCTATTTTGGAGCAGTTGGTGACGAAGCAAGCGAAACTTATGGTTACGACCCATTTTACAGAGATGAAAGAGCTTGCTCATCAGCGTGATGATTTTATCAATGGTTCCATGTCCTTTGACTTGGAGACATTACAACCGACCTATAAATTGGTGATTGGGGAAGCGGGTGATAGTCAGGCATTTCAAATTGCATTAAAGCTGGGGCTTCATCCTTCCATCATCCAGCGTGCCCATGAAGTTACCTATCACGAAAAAAAGGAGTACCCCTTGGATCGAGAAATGCTTAATTCTAATGAAATGAAACAGCAGATAAACGTTCCACGCTATAAGAAAAAGAACACTGCTTCCAAACGAGAGACTACATTCTCCCGTTATAATATGGGTGATAATGTGAAGATAAAAGCAACAGGGGAAACAGCCATTGTTTATAAAGGGCCAGATGACAATGGAGATTACATCATCCAGCAGAAGGATAAAAAGCTGAAAATGAATCATAAACGACTGGAGCTGTACATCAAAGCTCAGGAGCTTTATCCTCCTGATTACGATTTTGATACCATCTTCCAGTCTAAGGAATACCGAAAAGTTACTAAACAGCTTGACCGTAAGCATGTGGAAGGTCTGACCATTGAGACCGAAGATGATTGTTAGAGCTTGATGATTAGTGTGAAGTAACTACTGACCCTTTCCGATTATGGAAAGGGTCTTTTTTACCAGTGGGGAGATCCTTTCACTGAAGTTTTCTTTCTGTAGGGGGATGTTTCCTGGCTTATACGTAGTTGCCATCTTTTCACATTATCGGTATTCTAAAAATAGACAGAATAATCAGACATAAGTGCGAACGCAATTTTAAAAAAAGGAGTGTATGCATGCAGAACTTTGGAAATCAAGTACAGTTCCGTTTATATCAGACGATGCAGCAACCGGATCCAGAACGGCTTCCGGTGGTTTATGAGGAGTGGGAAGAAAAAGCCAGGGAAGTGCTACAGGATGGTCCCTATGATTATGTGGCAGCCGGCGCTGGAGCGGGTAAAACAATGAAAGCAAACCTTAACTCCTTTGATCATTGGGAAATCATTCCGAGGATGCTCCGAAATGTGGAACAGCGAGATTTAGACATACAGCTATTTGGCCATACATACCCGTTTCCAGTCCTCCATGCACCGATAGGAGTGCAATCGATCATCCATGAGGACGGGGATTTAGGTTCTGCAAGAGCGTGTGCAGAACTAGGTGTGCCGTTTATTACGAGCAGTGCTTCGACGACGCCGATGGAGAAAATTGCTGAAGAAATGGGAGATGCACCGCGGTGGTTTCAATTATATTGGAGCAACGATCCGGATATCGCAGCCAGCTTTTTAAAAAGAGCAGAAGCTTCCGGTTACTCGGCAATCGTAGTGACGCTGGATACCCCGATGATGGCCTGGCGGGAAAAAGATCTGAAGAATGTTTATCTTCCATTCTTGTTAGGAGAAGGTGTAGGAAACTACTTTACGGACCCGGCATTTTGTGCCAAGCTGGGGAAATCTCCACAAGAGGACCCGGAAGCGGCGATCAAGCTATGGACCCAAGTGTTCGGTAACGCTGGCTTAACTTGGGAAGATATTGCCTTCTTGAAGGCTAATACAAACCTCCCTATCATACTAAAAGGCATTCTTCACCCGGATGATGCTAAACGTGCCCTGGAATATGGAGCAGATGGCGTAATTGTATCCAATCATGGTGGGCGCCAGGTAGATGGGGCGATAGGAGCACTTGATGCATTGCCTGGAGTCTGCAACGTTATTCAGGATAAGATTCCTGTCCTAATGGATAGCGGAATAAGGAGAGGTTCCGATATTATTAAAGCAATGGCTTTAGGAGCTAAAGCAGTACTTATAGGGAGGCCGTGCATGTATGGCCTGGCGGCAGCTGGACAGCAGGGAGTAACAGAAGTATTGCAAAATATGATTGCTGACCTGGACATTACGCTGCCATTGTGTGGGGAAAGTTCTGTAAAAGACCTCAATGCAGCGATTCTCAGAAAAGCAGAATGATAGAAGGCTAACACAAAAATAGCAGTGCTGTTTTGTGTTAGCCTTTTTGGTATTATTTTCGCTGATTGAAAATGAGCGTGTCTTCAGGTACTTTTGGTGAAATCCTCAGGTTTTTTCATGCTTTTTAACAAAGCAGAAAAGCACAAAAAAGACTCCCATTATAAGGAGTCTTCGTCATAATCCACGTGGATAGTTTCGATAAAGGATAAACAGCAATCCTAACATCACTATATCCAAACGTGCATGGAACAAGGCCTGCACAAACCCGTCGTGCAAGGCTGGAACTTTTGTCAGTAAAATAGCGGCAATGATTATAAACATTAAAATAATAGCAGAATTTTTCACATACTTATCCATAATCAGCATGATGCCGGCTGCCAATTCTACTGTAGCGACCGCATACATCAATTGCACCGGGCTTGGAAGTCCCAGATTTATAAATATATTCGCCAGATCCGAGTTGAGCAGCTTCATCAATGCTGATGTGATGAACACAAATGCTACTAAATAACGGATTAATTTCATAGTCGTCATCGCCTGTCCCCCTTTGTAAGAGACTATGCACGCCGGTGACAGACAATGACTAGCATTTGGGAGGTATTGCCCGTAAAAAAAACAGAGCTGAACCCAGCCCTGTTATACTATTTCTTCTTTTTTCAAGATGGATTCTATACCAAAACGTCCTTCTTTCAGTACAGCTTCCCGCCACTTTTGTTCTTCTGGATAGAACATGGCTTTGAATTCATCAAGAACCCATTGCCGATCTTCCTCTTTTTCTGCACCTTCCCAGTATAGCCGGTTTTCGAGCACAATGGTTGTGAACTCGCGTAATTCGGCTTTCTTTCCTTCCCCAAAGGTACCAAATTCGAATAATGCGGAAAAAAGCTCCGTGTCAGGGTATTCTTCCTTCCTTAGTTTATGAAAATGGTTGGTAGAGTCGCCTTTTACCTTTTTAGGCGTGAATTTTTGGATGTTTTTCATTCCATAAAAGGATTTCAGTTCATCTTCATCACGCTCATCAAGTTCTGATGCGACCATAGTGATTTCATTGGTCGGGCCAAGAGCGGTATGCCAGTCCATATGGATGACTTTCGTGTAGTCTGCCAGCAGTTTTCGCTGCATCTTTTTTAAGAAAGCGGCCGACTCTTCCTCTTTATTACCGCCGAAATAGACGCCTTTTTCATACTCGAACTGTCCCATCCCTTTCGCTTCTTTGATGGCACTGTACCCTTCCTTGGCTAACGCCTTTGTCAGTTGGGCATGAAGCTCATTTTTATCGTTTTTCAAGTAAGTAATTTTTCCATTAGGAAGAAAGAGTTCACTTTCTTTTTCGTAATTTTTATTAACGTCCTCAGGAACAGAGTTCTCATCATAGAGCTGGTTCCGGTTTAAGTCGACGTTGTTTTCATTGACACGACGAAAATTTCTCATCCCCCATGGGTTGAGCCCATGAATCAGGCAGATACCCGTCGTTTCAGGGTCCATCTGGTTCAGGTATTCATCGACAAACAAACGAATGACTGCTGCGCCGGCATATCCTTCAATGCCGTGCTCCCCAGAAGTGAAGAACAACACTTTGTCATTAGAAGAACGTGCGTCAGCGTATATCATATCAATGGTGTTATCCTCCCCCGCTGAAATGGTTTCGCTTGTCAGCTCGGCTTCTGGCCATTTTTCTTTTATTTTATCGAGGTGGCTGCGAAATGCAGCGCGTGATTCTTCGTAACTATTAGGAAAATAGTGTAGAGGTTCGCTCATGAACTACCCCATCCTTTCCGCTTTTATTTCTTTCTTTATTTCCACAATGAAGGATTATCAAACTACTATCTGTTTCAATTACCTGTGTAATGAGGTGGCAGTCCGTGTTATAAGAAAGGAATTTTCCAAACACTTAAAGGGCGCCATTTTGTGAAAAGTTGCTGGTCTTGATTATAATAGGGTTAATGAAGATTGAAGGAGGTTATATAGTGAAGGAGAAGGTTCAGGTACATAAAGACGCATTTTTGCAAGAGTTGGAGGAGTTTTTGAAAATTCCGAGTATCTCCGCTGTTGAAGCTAATAAAGATGACGTTAAAAAAGGAGCGGAGTGGGTAGCCAAGTCACTCGAAAACATCGGGATGGAGCATGTGGAAATCATTGAAACAGACGGTCATCCGATTGTTTATGGCGACTGGCTGCATGCAGAAGGGCTTCCAACGGTGCTGATATATGGCCACTATGATGTCCAGCCGCCGGAACCATTAGAATTGTGGGAAACACCGCCATTCGAACCTGTGATCCGCGATGGAAAAATTTTCGCCCGCGGGGCAACCGATGATAAAGGCCAGCTGTTTTTGCATATAAAAGCGTTAGAATTGTTAAAAAAGGAACATGGTACCCTGCCTGTGAATGTGAAATTTTGTATCGAAGGGGAGGAGGAGATTGCCAGTCCGAACCTTGGTCCGTTCATAGACGCCAATGCGGACAAGCTCGCTGCTGATGCCGTGCTGGTTTCGGATACCTCTTTTATTGAAAAAGGCCAGCCGGCGATTTGCACTTCACTCCGTGGAGCGTTGGCGATGGAAGTCCAGGTGAAAACAGCTAACTCCGACCTCCACTCCGGTGCTTATGGAGGAGCGGTCCCAAATGCTGTTCATGCGTTAGTGCGCTTGCTCGATTCCCTGCATGAAGCGGATGGAAGAGTAGCGGTCGAAGGATTTTATGAAGGCGTGCCGGAACCGACAGAGCAATTGCGCAAAGAAGTGGCCGAAATTCCTTTTGACGAAGAACAGATGAAACAGGAACTGGGTCTTGATGCATTGTTCGGTGAAGCGGGCTTTACTTTTCATGAACAAACCGGCATTCGGCCGACCCTGGAGATCAATGGCGTGTCCGGCGGCTATCAAGGAGAAGGGATCAAAACAGTCATTCCAAAAGAAGCGAGCGGCAAAATCAGCTGCCGGTTAGTTGGAGACCAGGACCCTCAGCGGGTTTACGAATTGATCGGAAAACATTTAGAGAAGCACAAGACGGCCGGTGCAAAGGTGAGCACGAAGCAGTTCATTCAGGCGAAGCCGGTTGCTCTGGATTCCCAGGATCCGATGATTCAAAAAGCCGCTGATGCTTATGAAAAAGTTTACGGCGTTCGTCCGCTGTTCCCAAAAGAAGGCGGCTCGATCCCGATCGTCGAGGTATTTGCCCGGGTACTGGAAGCGCCGGTCGTACTGATGGGATTCGGATTGCCGACAGAGAACCTTCACGCACCAAATGAACATTTCCATCTCGAGAATTTTGAAAAGGGAATCGAGACGATCTGCGAGTACCTTCAATCTTTCTAATTACTGTACTAATACAGAATTCCACTTAAAGGCGTGTCGTAGCAATGAATTTAATTTTACGCATCACTCTTATCGTTTCGGGGTTCATTACATTATTTCTTGGCATCCTCGGCATCATTCTGCCGTTATTGCCGACGACGCCATTCTTATTGCTGTCGGCCGCCTGTTTTGTCCGGAGCTCGGATCGGCTATATCACTGGCTGATCACTAATAAATGGTTCGGCAGGTATATCCGTGATTTCCGCGAAAAGCGAGGCATTCCATTGAAAGCGAAAGTCATCGGTGTGACTGTTTTATGGGTATCGATGCTGTCCTCTGCTTTTCTTTTTGTGGAACTCTGGCTGATCCGGGTACTGATGATTCTAATCGGTGCCTTCTTCACCTATGTAATGCTGTCATTCAAAACACTGAGATAACAAACGTAAACATCGCTGTTTACGTTTGTTTTTATTTGTTCCGCCTTATCTCCGCTATCTTCTTACTTAATGTGCACACCTTCTGTCCTGTCTCAATAACCTTCTTCCCTAACGCTGTCATGTTCTTACTTCACGCCATTACCAAGGAGGAACAGCAAATTTTTTCTATGAAAAAACACCTATGTCATAGACTAAAGCACTAATTCGTAAAAAATTCTGAAAAAACGGTTGCATTTTTTGACCAAACTATATAGACTGTATCATAACAGTTAATCAAAAATATTTTCTGTATTATAAAAGGAGGAGTTAACATGAAAAAACAAAACGAACGAAACAGCGGACATTATTGCCCGGAGTGCGGTACACCAGTGGGAGATCACAGCGCGATTTACTTTATGGAATGTGAGCATTGCCTGGCTAAAAGTGAAGAGTAAATTTTTTTGAAGCTACTGTTATATAATAGAGGTAAATTTAATTGAATGTAGTATAACAATTGCTGATAACTATTTTATATAACCATTTCTTTAAGGAGGAGTCAGATTTATGAAGCAAGAAAGAATCGAGAATTTGAAGGCACAATGGGAACAAGAACGTTGGGAAGGTATTACGCGTCCGTATGAGCCGGAAGATGTCATTCGTCTCCGCGGTTCGATGGACATTGAATATACATTAGCGAAAAAGGGCTCGGAAAAATTGTGGAAGATGCTGAATGAAGAAGGCTATGTTCATGCGCTGGGAGCACTGACCGGCAACCAGGCGATGCAGCAGGTGAAAGCAGGACTGAAAGCCATATACTTAAGCGGCTGGCAGGTGGCGGCAGATGCCAACTTGTCCGGTCATATGTATCCCGACCAAAGCCTTTACCCGGCAAATAGTGTGCCGCAGGTAGTCAAACGAATTAACCAGGCATTGCAGCGTGCTGACCAGATCCACCATATGGAAGGCAAAGACGACATCGACTGGTTCGCGCCGATCGTTGCCGATGCCGAAGCTGGTTTCGGAGGTCAGCTGAACGTATTTGAATTGATGAAAGGCATGATCGAAGCAGGGGCATCTGCGGTACACTTCGAGGATCAGTTGTCTTCTGAGAAAAAATGTGGCCACTTGGGAGGAAAAGTACTGCTGCCGACCCAGACAGCGGTGCGCAACCTGATATCAGCGAGATTCGCAGCGGATACGATGGGTACTCCAACCGTCATTATTGCCCGGACGGATGCCAATGCGGCAGATATGATTACGAGTGACCTTGATCCGTATGATGCGGAGTTCATGACCGGTGAACGTACAGCGGAAGGATTCTTCCGCACCAAACCAGGCATTGAACAGGCGATTTCCCGTGGTCTTGCATATGCGCCTTATGCCGACTTGATCTGGTGTGAAACTTCGGAACCGAACCTGGAAGAAGCGCAACAGTTTGCTGATGCCATCCATGAGAAGTTCCCTGGAAAGCTGTTGGCATACAACTGTTCGCCATCGTTCAACTGGAAAAAGAAGCTGGATGACGAGACAATCGCCAACTTCCAGAAGGAGCTTGGCAAAATGGGCTACAAATTCCAGTTCGTTACACTGGCAGGTTTCCACTCCTTGAACCATGGCATGTTCGAACTGGCACGCCAGTACAAAGACCGCGGCATGGAAGCCTATTCCGAGCTTCAGCAGGCTGAATTTGCCAGCGAAGAACACGGCTACACCGCTACCCGTCACCAGCGTGAAGTCGGCACCGGCTACTTTGATGAAGTGGCTCAGGTTGTCTCCGGTGGAACATCATCGACGACTGCACTGAAAGGGTCTACCGAAGCAGATCAATTCACTGAACGAGAACTGTCTCCTCAAAAATAACCAGAAAAAGGGTGCCTGGCGGGCACCCTTTTTTAAATGAACGACAAGAGTTTGTAATTGTGCGAGTTTGCCAGCTAAACGTGCAATCTCGACCGCTAACTTTGCAAGTTCACCCCGCAAATCTACGCCGGCATTCAGACAGTCTTTTTCAACGCAAAAACTGCCAGCGCGATCGCGCTGAATCCGCTGACGAGTTTTCCGACAATCATGGCGAAAACCATCTCCTGATTGACTCCGGCGACAAATCCTAAATGTCCACCGAACACAAACGCTCCACTGACTGCAAACGCAACGTTAATGACTTTTCCTCTCGGTTCCATCTCCTTCAGCAAGGCAAGCATCGGAATATTATGCGCCAGCGATGCGATCAGGCCAGTTGTAGAGGTTTCACTGATACGCAGCCAGCCGCCGATTTTAGATAAATATTTATCAAATACACGGGAGATGAACGCGACCATCGGAAAGGCGCCAGCAAGGAATATAGCGAGCCTGGCAACAATTTGAATCCCTTCATCGAGTGGGGTCAAATTGGGAATGACAACGAATCCGGTCAACGTTTCCACCGCAATCGCGGTGAGCCCGATGATCGCTAAGCTTTCCACACCTTTGCCGAACCAGGAAAACCCAGTAATCATCATCGAAGGCTTTTTCCATAACCCGATAGCAATTACAATAGAAAAAATAATTGTAGGTACCAGGTTTATGAGAATAATACCAGTATCCAGTCCCGCCACCATGGCTCCTGAAAAAGCACCGACCGGAACCGTGATCAGCCCGAGTAGAATGCCTTTGGCGAAGTAGGGATGGTCCTGTTTTTCTATGATTCCGAGCGCGACAGGAATGGTGAACACGATCGTAGGGCCCATCATCGTGCCAAGGAATACCCAGGCGAACAGTTCGGCATCCGGGTGCTGTGACATTTCGGTTGCGAGCGAGTAGCCGCCCATATCGATGGCCAGAATTGTGTTCGCAAAGGTGGCTGGATCGGCCCCAATCAGTCCGTAGACCGGAGCGATGACAGGGGTCAGGAATGTTGCTATCACCGGTGCCAGGGAAATGATACCGACCATGGCAAGTGTGAGGGAGCCCATGGCCATGAACCCTTCCGTGAAACGATCGCCAAACCCGAACCGGTTACCCAATATTTTATCGATAGCTCCTACACAGAGGAACCCGATTACGATTAGTATGATAATGTCGTTGATTCCCATCTGCCCTCTGCCCTTTCGTTTCAAGTTAATTCCTATCATAGTAGAGGAGTGGGCAGAATAGAAGCTTTAAGTGCAAGAATCTGGCTTGTCAGTTTCCAGCGCCGAGTTTTTCAGGCTGGAGATAAGGTGATTAATAGAATATTGGAAGCTTACTGGTGACGAGGGGTCACCTTTGGTGGGTAGTACATGGTTTGCTTCATAGCTGTAAAACCAGCTTGAAATTACGAAGGTAATCTTTGGGAAAGCACTCACTCAAAAGTAAGCTCTTTTGATTTCTTGAACTTGTTGGTGTAAAGGTTGTATTCATTCAATAGTTCATCTAAGTATTGAGATATTTTTACAATTTCAGGATAGTGGTGATCCGTTATATACAGGTGGTACAATTTTTCTCGTTGTTCTTCAATTTTTTGTTCCAGTTCGCCTTTTTTCATCTTTATTCCCTCCATTTCGTTACATAATTCGATAGAAAAAGTTTCCAAGTGGGGGTGGAAAAAACTTCAAATTGAAGCATCAGAAAAAATTTTTTCCGGCTTTATTTTTTTCTTTACAGCTGATATGATTACTAGCATACTACTTTCTGAAAATTGTATATAGTTTCTTATCGAGAGAGGTCGAGGGTATGGCCCGGTGACACCTCAGCAACCTGTATGATTACAAGGTGCTAATTCCTGCAAGTTGAAAAAAACTTGAAAGATAAGAAGTGGCGAATTCAATTACAAAGTCTCTTCTTATTGGAAGAGGCTTTTATTTTTTATACTTTAAGTAAGTTTACCTTTGTTAAAGGATTAAAGTATAAGAAAAAACGAAGGCTTTCGCCATAAATACCTGGTGACAAGCCCAACTTTTTCTAAGCAGAGGAGAGGATCAGAAATGGCAGAAACAAAAACAATAAGAGCACCATTCCGCGGGGACCATGTCGGGAGTTTCCTCCGGCCGGAGCGGCTGAAGAAAGCACGCCAGCAAAGAGAAAAAGGGGAAATCTCTGCAGAAGAATTAACGAGAATAGAAGATGAAGAGATTATCAAACTTGTAGAAAAGCAAAAGGAAGCCGGCCTGCAATCCATCACAGATGGAGATTTCCGCCGTGCCTGGTGGCATTTTGATTTTCTCGAAAATTTAGAGGGAGTCGAAGGGTACGAGCCAGCGTCAGGCATCCAGTTCAAAGGGGTGGAAACCAAGCCCCATTCTGTCCGTGTCATTGACAAAGTCGATTTCAGCGACAGGCACCCGATGATCGAGCATTATAAATTTCTCCATTCACTCGTAGGGGAGGAACATACCCCGAAGTTCACGATTCCAAGCCCGAACATGTTGTTTTTCCGTGGGGATATTAACAAAGAAATCTATGAAAATGAAGACGAGCTGCTGAAGGATTTGACGAAAGCCTATCAAAAAGCAATCCAGGCATTTTATGATGCCGGCTGCCGCTACCTTCAGCTGGATGACACATCCTGGGCAGTGTTTTTCTCGGAAGAAGGCCAAAAGATGATTCGTGACCGTGGCCAGGAGCCAGATAAATTAAGGCAGCTATTTGTCCAGGCCATCAATACTTCTATTGCTGACAAGCCCGATGACCTCACTATTACAATGCACATTTGCCGTGGGAATTTCCGCTCCACCTATACAGCATCAGGAGGGTATGACGCTGTTTCCGAGACATTATTCAGTGAACTGAATGTCGATGGATTGTTCCTCGAGTATGATGACGATCGCTCAGGCGGATTCGAGCCGCTCCGTTATGTGAAGCGTGGTGACCTCCGTGTGGTACTTGGATTGATTACGTCTAAAACCGGCGAGCTCGAAGACAAAGACCGCATCAAAGCACGTATTGCGGAAGCGAGGGAGTATGTACCGTTAGACCAGCTGTGTCTCAGCCCGCAATGCGGCTTCGCATCCACCGAGGAAGGCAATATTCTTTCGGAAGCGGAGCAATGGGCGAAAATCAGGCATGTTATCGAAATCGCCGACGAAGTGTGGAATTAACTAGAAAAGCCAGCCACTCAGGATAGTGGCTGGCTTTTTGGTTTGGATAAAAAGGCAATCAGGCCTTCTGTGAGGCGTCAATTTCGGCGTTCAGCTGCTCAACCAGCGTATCCACTTTGCTGTCATCGGTTGCAGCAGCGTAGATGTGCTCAAGCTGGTCATGTAATCGCTTCGCTTCCTGTAAAATGACGATACCGTTTTTCATATAAGACTTATAGCTGCGGTTCAATTCCATGATCGCGGTGGCGTAATTTTCGTCTGTGCCGGGGGTAACGGCTTTTTCGTAAATATCAATGATTTCATCGCTATCTTTCTCTGGAAAATATTCATGTGGATCGGTGCTATCAAAAACACAGAATCCCAGTTCACGTACGACCACCATATCCATGCTTTCCGGGTCAAACCCGCAATGGTACATTTCAATATCAAAGCCGAGCTCCTCCGCTTGGGCTGCGATTTTTTTCAATAATGTAGACTTTCCTGTCCCTGCCCGACCTTTGATGAAATAGCGTTTATCCAGATCTTCAGTAAGGTTTTCGATATAGTCCATCACGCCTTGAGGAGTCGATGCGCCAAAGAAGCGGTGCTTAATGACGGCTTCACGGCCCGTTGCTGTTAACCCTTCGAAGAATCGATCGTTAAGCTCTACAGCCAGCTGGTTGGCTTTGGCAAAATCCATCTGATTGATGTAGATCTCCTCCAGGCCATCGTGAATGTGCAGACCAGTTGCAAAGGAAGCGTGCGCTGAAGAAAATTCGTTTTCAATTTTTTCTTTCAGACCGAGGATTTCATCTTCCTGATCGACCAGCTGATCTGTATCGATGGAAGTATCTGCATCGACGTCCTTTCCGGCACCATTGTATAAGTCGCCGTCCACGAGTCCGATTTTCATCTCCGGTAAAATGACGCCATCCAGTTCTTCCGGGTCTGATGAACGATGGATCAACTCGACCGCCATGCCTTTTTCCTGTGATGCATCTGCCAGTTTCTTCATAATATTTGATTTTACAGCTGGAGAGGTTCCGTTCAGTTTATATACCAGGCCGATATCCTGAAAACAGCTATCATACAATGTGTAAAATCCTTTTGCCGTATGGTCGCCGGCGAAATAGTGGAGTACTTTTGCCTTCACATTAACACGCTCCCCGATTAGTCTCTTTTCCCTGTATAATAAGCTATGCAAAATACGTTTATGGGTGAGTGTCTAGGAGGATTCCTGTATCATCAGTCGAAGTAGTAAGGGAATGGGGGGATTCTATGAAATTGACACATGTACGATTGCTTGTCGATAATTACGAGGAATGCTTCTTTTTCTACCGGGACACCCTTGGCTTTGAGGTTGCCTGGGGAGATGAGCATTCGAATTATGCGAACTTTGAGGGAATAGGAGATGCGACAATAGGCTTGTTCGAGCGAAAACAGATGACTGAAGCGATCGGGGAAGTCTATGATCGCGACGCGGAAAGCTATGATACTACGACGCTCGTTTTTAACGTGGACAATGTTGAAGAGGTTTACCACGAGTGGAAAAAGAAAGTTTCCTTTATCACCACACCGACGGAACAGCGGGACTGGGGTATTAAGGTGGCTCATTTCCGCGACCCGGCAGGGAACTTGATCGAGCTTTACGAACCGATCCCAGGTTCGATGTAAAAAGGAGGATAACAATGCGTATTTATATCACCAGTGTGTTTGTAAAAGATCAGGCGAAGGCGTTGCAATTTTATACCGAGGTACTCGGGTTTGAGAAAAAAATGGACCTTCCGGCGGGAGATTTTCGCTGGTTGACGGTGGTTTCACCGGAAGGGTCGGGCGATATCGACTTATTATTGGAACCGAACCTTCATCCAGCGGCAAAACAATATCAGGAATCAATTTACCGGGAAGGGATTCCAGCAGCGTCTTTTGCTGTAGATGATATCTATGATGAGTATGAACGCCTCGAGGGGCTGGGTGTGAAATTTACAACCAGACCGACGAAAATGGGAGGATCAATGGTTGCTGTTTTTGACGATACCTGCGGCAATGTAATCCAGCTTGTCCAGGCTTAATCACTTACTTGTTTTCAACATTTTATATCGGATGAAGGCGACCCCGATCAATAAGGATGGCAGAATGAATTGCAGCGGGACATGGACATACAACGGTACAATATTCAAACCGATATCCACGTGACTTACGTAATTATGGCTGATCAGATACGTGGTGACCAGCAACAGGACCCCCGTGCCGCTTACAAGCCAGATCCGCTTAGAACGCGGGATATGAAAAGTTTTATGCATGCCGAGGATGGCGGCGTGAAAGAATATAGCGATTTTAAAAAAGCCGAGAATGATCATAGTTATGATGATTAACGGGTCCATCCGCTGGATAATGTCCTGGATATTGACGAGTGAAATGGTTTCCAGAAGGGGTATCGTCAACAGCTTGGCTGCTTCCGCTCCGTGGACAGCTAAAATCGTAACCTGAGTCAGGGTCAGCATCAACCCGCTGACAATCACCCCGGCAATGCCAATACTCGTCTTTTTGTCTGGAGCAGCAAGATAAGGGAAAAACATCATGAACACGATCAATTCACCGAATGGGAACGTCATCCCCTGGGGGAAGACAGTCGTCAGGATTGGCTCCCAGCCTTCATCCAGGATGGGCTGCAGATTTCTGAAGTCCGGCAGTCCATCGATGTAAACAAATAAAAGAAATAAGGCACTAAAAAAGATGACCCATGGGAAGAAAGTTTCTGCTGTTCTTGCGATCACTTCAATTCCAAGGTAGGAAGCAATCACCACCATGAATGTAAATACACCTGCTACCACGATCAGGGGAGTCAGTCGCAATATGGTCATCTGGATGAGATTGCTGAAATCACCGAGCACCCTCGCTGCGATATAAAAAAAGTAACCGATATAGAGGAAGGCGATCACCCGGCCGATGATCGGACCCGCAATTTTAAGGCCAGCTTCTGTCAAGGTAAGGGTCGGATGATAGTTAGCTAAGTGGGTGAACAATAAGTAGAGAACAATCCCTGCCAGCATGCTTAGGAGAATCACGATCCAGGAACTTCCGCCAGCTTCATAAGTGAACCCAAGCACGACCGCACTGCCAAGTTCAAATAAGAGAATCATTATAAAAAATTGGAGTCCATTGATTTTTTCTGTCCCCATTATTCAACTTCCTCTCTTAGGATGGCTTCTTCCCTTGCCCCCCCCGAAGCCTGCCAATAAAGGAAAGCAGCAGCGGGTAGGCGATCCCGAATGTAAGGGCAAACCATAACCAGGTCGTTTCATTCCATTCGTTGGCGTAGGTCGTACTCGGGTAGACGATTAACGATAGAGCGACCGTCAGCATCCCCATCGGTACCGTTATCGTGCGGTACGTTTTTAGATTCAATGTCTGTGCCAATACAGTCACAGAGGCATAAAAATATAATGATAATTTAAAGAAGATGGTCAGCAGCCAGGAAACCGCAATGACAACCTCTGCCCGTTGAATCAGACCCTCCACATTCAGGCTTTTGGCAACCACATAGGTGGGATACGTTTGATTAGCAGTTATTTTGACACCCAGTACCGTGGTGGTAACAAATGTAATTGCCACGATAAAACCTCCAGCTATCAAGTAGCTGATTAACAATTTTGGAAACGCTCGATTCTTATCTGTGACCAGTTTAGGGTAAAACATGAACAATACAATCAGAGGCAGCATGGAGACGCTGACGTCGAAAAGAGCTCCTTCCAAAACAGGCTTGAAGCCCTCATCAAGTAAAGGCCGAATCAGATCGATTTTTACCGAAGGAATACTGAACAAGAAAATAATCATCAGCAGGGTAACAATGTAAGGGAAAAATATTTCGGCCGTCCTGGAGATAACTTCGATTCCTAATAATACCCCATAGACGACAGAGGCCATTAGCAGGAAATGGAGGAACATCATCGGCGTTTCCGGCATGATTTGTGTTACGAGAAAATTGCCGATCACCCATAAAACGGTGGCGGCAGATAGCAGTGAAAAAAAGGCAAACAGCAGGGATACCATTTTACCGATCCATTTTCCTAATACCTGTTCACTGATATCGACAAGATTGCTGCCTGGGAACTGCCGACTGATCATCCAGAATAGGATGACGATGACCATACCGATACCGACGGATAAAATAGCGCTCAGCCAGGCATCATTACCGGCATAATTGGCCAGGCTAGCTGGAGAGAGAAGGATGGAGGTACCGATAATAAATAAAATCATCAATAAATTGAACTGTCTTAATGTGATTTTTTCGTTGAGTTCCATGACCTTCCCTCCCATCTATCAAGAGAACCATTGTTTCCATAAGTTATTCAGTGGTTGATAAACATAGGCGATGCCATCCAGAGGGTTCGGGACAGGGATGTTGAACCGGTACAGCATAATAATGGTCGCCGCCGTCGCCCATATACAGGCGTAGACAATCATATCTTTCCATAACCCCTGTTTGCGCAATTTCCTTATACCAGCTCCCGCCCATACGAGCAGCGTGGTCAATAGAATGACTTCCATAGCTGCTACTCCTCCATGTCCTTCTGATAAGCATCAACGATCGTACCCGTCCGTTTAATATTTACTTTTACTTCCACTTCTGTTTCAACTTCAGGAAAGATGTTCTCCCAATCTTTGCTTACAGATTTCCAATACGTTTTATCTGTACGATGAATCAGTTCTCCAAAGCCTAGTACATCACTTTTTAATTCTTGCTGCAGCACTTCGACCGTGCCTGTGACCATGGTTTTCATCCGCTGTTCAAACTGTTTTTCAACCTGATGTATGACAGCTGTTTCAGAAAGCTTCAACGGACATTCGACTTCTGCGATCCCGGCATCGATTTCAATAGAAACGGTCACCTTTGGCTTTCCAGCTTGGACGACGGCTTCCATTGAGCTGGTGGCGTCAAAAATTTCCAAAGTGATACCGCCTTGGGCAGCATCCTCACATGGAGCGTATTCAGCGGAACTATGAACCTTGTCGACAATATAGCTATACCCTTTGCTTTGCTCCTCCGTCAGCCAGCCGACCAGCTGTTCTTTCTGGAAGACTGCAAGCCGGCTGATTTCGATGCTTGTTGGTGAGTTTACTTTTTCGACGTTGTCGAGGTTGCTCCCTTGCTCCGGATCCCCAATGACATGCATTCCAGTAAGCACGGGGTTATCTCCCTCCGAAAGCATGGCACTGAGTACATCACTGATTTTCACCGATTGAACCGGAGCCCAATACTCTTTTCCGCCTTTGATTGCTGAATACGCTTTTTCTGCTGGAATTCGTTCTAACGGCGTCAGCACTTTCAGTAAATCTTCTGCTTCCATGCCTTCTGCGACGGTCAAATGGAAGTCTGTCCTCATTTCATGATCACGGGATAAGAAGTCCAACGCTTTCCCGATACCTTCTTTGGCCATTTCTTCTCCAAAAACAATTTCCCTCACGTGAGCCATATAGACCTGACGCGGAGTCTGGGTGATCAGCCTCCTGACGGTTTCAAAAATAGAATTGCCAACAGCGGTATAGGTAGAAACCGCGGTACGTGTCGTCATTTCCTGGGAAGAAACTTCACTCGGGTTGATCACCTGGACCGTAACTTTATACTGATCTTCCTGAAGGTCGATTCCGATGGCGGTCACAATCCCAATTTCGTTCAGTTCCCGTTTACTCCAGCAGCCCGACAGCAAAAGGGCGCATATACTTAACGTCGCCAGCTTCAGTAAGGTTTTTCGTTTCATTCTTGTTTCTTCCTTTTCTTCCGTCGGGAACGCTTCGGTGGTTTCGGCGCTTCTCCTGCTTCCCGGGTGATATTCTGCTGGCTGATCAGACGCGGCCGGGTAGTGAGTTTCCACCGTGGAAACCGGAGAATAGCATCTTTCTGATCCGCAACAATGAACGGTGCCATTGGTGCCAGGTAAGGCACACCGAAAGACCGCAGACTCGAAAGGTGCAGCGTCAGAATGATCAGTCCAAGCAGAATTCCGAATAATCCGAGCGTAGCAGCAAGAACCATGAAACCGAAGCGTAGCATCCGGATCGATATCGCAAAATTAAAGCTTGGAGACACAAAGCTTGAAATCGCAGTCAACGATACGACAATGACCATGGCAGATGAGACGATGCCAGCTTCAACTGCTGCCTGCCCAAGCACCAGCGCCCCGACAATTGAAATTGCAGATCCCACAGCCTTAGGAAGGCGGACTCCCGCTTCCCTGAGAATTTCGAAGGTGATTTCCATCAGTAAGGCCTCTACGAAAGCCGGAAATGGCACACCTTCCCGTTGTGCCGATAAGCTGACCAACAGCGAGGTCGGGATCATTTCCTGGTGGTAGGTGGTTAAGGCGATGTAGACTGATGGCGTCAGTAAGGCAAGGAAAAAGGCTAAATAACGAATCATACGGATGAGTGTTGAGAAATCCGCCCGCTGAAAATAGTCCTCTGCTGACTGGAAGAAATTCACGAATAAGGCCGGGACAAGCAGCACGAATGGGGAGCCGTCCACGACGATGGCGATCCTTCCTTCCAGGATACCGGCCGCAATCGTGTCGGGCCGTTCACTGTTGTACACCGTCGGAAAAGGTGTATACGTTTCATCCTGGATTAATTCCTCTACATAGCCGCTGTCTAAGATTGCGTCAATATCGATTTTATTCAATCGATGATAGACTTCTTTGACAACCTTCTCATCGGCTACTCCGTGCAAGTAAACGACCGCTACATCTGTTTTGCTCTTGGAACCGATCGGTTTACTGCGAATCCACAGGTTTGGGTCTTTAATCCTTCTCCGCAGCAGAGCTGTATTGGTCCTGAGTGTCTCTGTAAAACCTTCCTTCGGCCCACGTACGACCGATTGTGTTGAAGGCTCCTCAACGCCCCGTGACTCCCAATCTCTCGTATCAATCGCCATCGCCTTTATCGAACCATCCAGCATGACGACAGTATCTCCGGATAACACGTGATTGAACAGCTTTTCCATCGTATCAATTTCGGTGATGTTGCCGCCTGTCATCGCGAACTCTTTAATAATCTGATAATCTTCTTTTTCTATCGTATCCAAAGGCGTCTGTCTGATTTGCACCATTAATGTATCGAGTACAAATTCATGAACAATCGCTTCGTCTACAAGCCCGGACGTATAAAGGACAGCAATATCCATAGCGCCAGTCTGACCAGCCTTAAAGTTTCGGATCACAATATCCGTACTATCGCCGAGCGTCTGCTTGAACTGGTCAATGTTATTTTGAAGCGATTTTCCAATTTTGTCAGGGGGAGTATTCTCCTTGGGGGTTTGACGTTTACGACGGAAAAATCTTGACATGATAAGCAACCCCTACATTATTAGTTCTAGTTTCTCTATCCCCATCCTTACCATCTTTTTAGTAACCTATACTATTAACTGGCAATAACCAAATCCTGTAAATTGGTAGTCCGCCCAAATGAAAACGCCCCGCAAAATAAGGAGGCGTCAGGTTATTTTTTTCAGCGGCCAGAAAAGGACTCGTTGGGAACGTGCATAATGATAGAGCGGGTCGCCAGGGTCGAGCGATGGGATGTCTGCTGCAAAATATCCTGATACATGTGCCCACTCCTTTCCAATATCTTTTTGAATTCCCTACCCATCTAATGTCCAGTTCCAAACAGCCTTCCATTCGTAGCTCCTGTTTTTAGCTTTTCGCACTATAATCGTACGTCCGTGCTGATTAATTGGGCAAGTTGCGACGATAAACGTCGGCCTCTACAGTTAAATGTGCATGCCATGTCTCCTATCATCCTTTTTGCCCAAATCTGCCAAATTACGTTTATTATTATGGCCAAGGTGCAATGAAAAGAGTAACACCCTTTACAATAATAAAAATTCAGGAGGTATGATGAACATGGCTAATAACAAGCATAAAACAGGCGAAAAAGCACCAGAAGGCGGCACTTACAAAGTAGAAAGTCTTGTGAATGGCGGGGACGCCAGCAAGGATGATACATCTATTAAATTAGAAAAAGGCGAACAGTTCCCTCCTTCTACGGAAACGGGCGAAGCAGCGTACTGGACGAAAACTTCATAATATATAATAAAGCAGCCTTCTGATATCAGGGAGGCTGCTTTATTATTTAGTAGTTAATGGTAAAATATAGATAGTTTTAACAGAGAGGGTGGCAGTTTATGAGTAATCTGACAACCCGGGAACGGGTATTGGTTTTGAAAAATGTGCTCGAAAAATACACGGATGATGAAAACGAACTGACCTTAAATGAAATTGTCGACCGCCTACATAAAGAATTCGACCAAAACTACGATTTTAATAAACGTTTGATTAAAGAAGACCTCAACACGTTCGAGACGTCCAATGTCATCGATCTGATCGTCAACCAGGAGATGAATGGCAAGCCGAAATATTACAGTTTCCAGAACCGCCTGTTTGAAATTCAGGAACTCCGGCTCTTAAGCGATGCCGTCGTGTCTGCCCGGTTCATTACCAAGAAAGAAAAAGAGCGGCTGATCGGAAAAATCAAGCAGCTGACGAGTGAAAATCTCGCCGCCAAACTGGAGAACCAGATTCATATCGATCATGAAACAGCGCATAGCCAGTCCAGCAAAGTTAAATATGCCATTTATAATTTACATAACGCTATCAACGACCATAAAACGATTAAGTTCCAATATGGCAGGTACAACGTGAAGAAAGAATTCATCCTGAGCAGGGACGGGAAAACGTATCATCTTCATCCGTATGCTTTAGTGTGGAATCAGGACTATTATTACTTGATCGGCTGGTCGCCGGAATATCAGGATCTCCGTCATTTCCGTGTCGACCGGATCGTGAAATTGCAAATCACGGCGGAGGAGTTCAAGCAGCAGGATGACTTTGATATTTCGCAGTACACCCACCAGCTCTTTAACATGTTCACCGGAACCGAACAATGGATCGAAATCAAATTTGCCGACCATCTGATCAACGTCATCATCGACCGGTTTGGAAAAAACGTCCCGATCAAAGAAGGGAGCGACGGCTATTTCACATTGAAAACGAAAGCAGTCCTAAGCGACGGCCTCGTCGGATGGCTGCTGACTTGGGGGAGCAGTGCGGAAGTAATCGGCCCGCCGGAGCTGAAGGATAAAATCAAAGCGGAAGCGGAGAAAATGTATAAGCTGTATCATAGGTGAGTAGATGAAAAAGCACAGAGCATCGATAAGCTCTGTGCTTTTTCTAGTTTTTTATCTTAGCATTCCGTGTGGGTCGATTACGAATTTTTTCGAAACACCACTGTCAAAATCACTATACCCCTGTGGAGCTTCATCCAGTGAAATGACGGTAGCATTGACTGCTTCCGCAATATTCGCTTTCCCATTCAGGATGGCCATCATCAGCTGGCGGTGGTACTGCATCACAGGTGTCTGCCCGGTGACGAAATGATGGGCTTTCGACCATCCAAGCCCGAATCTGACTTTCAATGAACCTTGTTTGGCATCTTCATCTTCCGCCCCAGGGTCTTCTGTGACATAAAGTCCGGGGATACCCATTTTACCTCCAGCTTCCACGACATCCATCATCGTGTTCAGTACAATTGCAGGTGCTTCTTCATGATCGGTACCGTGGCCATAAGCTTCAAAACCGACAGCATCAACAGCGCAGTCGACTTCCGGAACGCCTAAAATCTGTTCAATCAGCTCACCAGGGTCGTCATGCTCTTTCAGGTTAATTGTTTCACAACCGAAACTTCTTGCCTGTGCTAACCGTTCTTCCTTCAGATCTCCCACAATGACGACCGACGCTCCTAATAACTGGGCAGAGTGAGCTGCCGCAAGCCCTACAGGTCCGGCTCCCGCCACATATACGGTCGAACCGGTAGTCACACCGGCACTGATTGCACCATGATAACCAGTAGGAAAAATATCAGACAGCATCGTCAAATCTAAAATTTTTTCCATCGCTTTTTCTTTGTCGGGGAACTTAAGTAATTGAAAGTCCGCATATGGAACCATGACGTATTCCGACTGGCCGCCAACCCAGCCGCCCATATCTACATAGCCGTAAGCTCCTCCAGGGCGCTCGGGGTTGACGTTCAGACAAATATGCGTGTCCTGGCGTTTGCACATTTTACACCGTCCGCATGCCACGTTGAAAGGGACAGATACAATATCTCCTTTCTTGATAAATTCCACATCACGTCCAACTTCAATAACTTCACCAGTAATTTCATGACCGAGCACAAGCCCTGACGGGGCAGTCGTACGTCCGCGCACCATATGCTGGTCACTTCCGCAAATATTCGTAACGATATTCTTCAAAATTACCCCATGTTCACACTTCCGGCCTGCATTACTTTTCGGAACACCTGGGCCTTCATGAAGCACCAGATCCGGAAAGCTGATATCCTGCACTTCGACACTGCCAGCACCCGTATAAACGACTCCACGGTTATCTGCCAATATATATTCCTCTCCTTTAAGTAGTGTGAAGTAAGAAGCTCTGGGAAGTTGCATCTTTAAGACATTTCCCGACTTAGCATTTAATAAAACGCTTACATTTTACAACGATTTAAATTTATTCCTTTTACCCTTGCGTTTTTTTGTGAGGGTCTCTTTCCTATGCGGTGATACGATTTATCTACAGTAATCAATATAAAACACAACGAAAGGGAGCGTGTCAGGAATGGCTAAAGAAAAGGCAAAGAAAAGTATTTTTAAACGTTGGTGGTTTTGGGTCGTCGCCGTTATTATCATAATTGGTGTTTCAGGTGGTGGAGAAGGAGAGGATACAGAAGCACAAGTGGATGTAAATCCTGCCACTGAGGCAAGTGCTGAAGAACCGGCAGAGGAACCTGTGACAGAAGAGAAAGAAACAGCTGAAACAGAAGGTGCGGGAGAAACAGAAGCAGAGGAGACAGCAACTGAGGAAGAAGTAGTAGAAGAAGATACTGAACCTGAGCCTGTAACGTATTCCAGCGGGATGTATGAAGTTGGCACTGAAATTGAACCAGGAATCTATTACAATCCAGACGGCAGTGTCTATGCGGAAAGGTTAGCAGGATTCAGTGGTGAACTCGACGATATTATCGCTAATGCAAATCCAAACGGACCATATTACATGGAAATTAAAGAATCTGATGCGGCCGTCAGTTTTGGGAATGGTGGCTGGAGATTGTATGATGGTGCTGAAAAAGAGCGGCATGATATCAAGAAATCATTTTCCAGTGGAATCTATCTGGTTGGTGTAGATATTGAACCTGGCAAGTACAAACTTGAAGGGGACGGCATCTACTGGGCAAGACTAAGTGGAGTAAGCCTGGAAATGACGGATATTATCGCTAACGGTAATCCTACCGGTGGAAGTGCCATCGTAGAAGTTTCACCTAATGACTTTGCTTTTGAAGTAAGCGGTGGTGAATGGACAAAAGTGGAATAACTAGCAAGTAAGAGCGGGCTTTTCCGCTCTTTATTTGAGTATGGGGAGGAAAAAGATGGCAGTAATCGAATGTAACTAGTAGAGAGGAGTATATCTATGGAAAAAATCGAAGCAGTATTAAAGGATTACTTCCAGGCATGGAATGAAGGTTTTGTAAGCAAAAGCGGAAAAACGATACGTAAATTCATGTCCAGGAACTTCGTTGGCTACTGGGCGCACTCCAATCTCGAACAGCCTGATCAATACAAGTATGATGAGTATGACCTGGATGCCGTGTTACAACAATATGGGGATGCCGAGAAAAGTTTTGAAGCGGCATCGATTACTGAAAGACACAAGGGAAAAGAATATCTTGTGCTGGGGAGGGAAATCAACCGGATAAACGGGGATCCATACCCTGCTCAGTGTATGTTTGTCTGGAGAAAAGAAGGTGGGGAATGGAAGTTAGTAAGGGAATATATTGAACTGGAGCGATGAGAGCCAGAAAGTGCTGTGTATTCCTTTTTAGGTTAGGATATTTGTCTAGAAAAGGTAAATAATTTCTAGTAAATTATTATATTAGTCTAATAAAGTACGAAAATTGTCCAGTAAATTCTTGAAAATGTCTAGTAAGTTTTTCGCTTTGTCTAGTTAACACGCTGTCCTGTCTAGTATTCCTGCTACTTGTCTAGTAAAACATTCAAAAACAGCCATGCCCCCTTACAAGGATAAGGGGCATGGCTGTTTAATTTATGGCTGTTTTTATTTGAACCAGCCTTTTTCCTTAAAACGAGATATGGCTTCGATCCGGTTGCCGACCTCTAGTTTATCCAATATCACTGAAATATAATTACGGACGGTGCCGGGGGTAATGTACAGCTGCTTTGAAATTTCTTTCGTGTTCTTCCCGTCAGCCATCAGCTGGATGACTTGGACTTCCCGTTCCGTCAATGGGTTTTCATCGCCGTAAGCGAGATCCACCAGCTCTGGAGCATAGATGCGCTGACCTTCCATGATTTTGCGGATTGAAATTGCCAGTTCCTCACTTGGGCTGTCTTTCAGCAAATAACCACTTACGCCCGCTTTCTGTGCCCGCTCAAAATAACCCGCTCTTGCGAAGGTGGTCAGTATGATGATTTTACATGGGTGATCTTTCAATTCTTCCGCGGCCTCGAGACCCGTTTTTATAGGCATTTCGATATCCATGATACATATATCCGGGTTGTGTTTCTTTACCAGTTCGCAGGCTTCTTCCCCATTTTTTGCACTTCCAACGACTTCCATATTCTCTTCCAGGTCAAGCAGTGAGCCGAGCGCTCCTAACAGCATGCGCTGGTCTTCGGCAATGACAATACGAATCATCCCGATTCCTCCTGTTTCGTTTGTTGAATTACATTTGGCACTTCAATATGAAGGGTGGTTCCATTTTCTTTAGACGAAAAAACCTCCAGGCTGCCGTTGACGAACTCCAGACGTTCTTTCATTCCTTGAAGCCCATGTCCCTGGGTAACATCCCTTTCTTTAGAAACTCCAGTTCCATTATCTTCAACTGTAATTTTTGTTTCTTTGGGTGATTGTTGAATGATAATACGGCAGACGGTTGCTTTACTATGTTTGACGACATTGGTTACGGCTTCTTTTAAGCTCATACTCAACACATTTTCTACCAGCGGCGGGGTATGGGGGAGTTCAGCATCTCCTTCGAGCTGAAACTCAATCTGCGCCGCTTCCAGTAATTGCCGTACCCGGATAGTTTCTTCCTGGAGGTTGGCCCCCTTCATGTTGGAGACCATTTCCCGAACCTCTTTTAATGCGGTACGTGCTGTTTGATGAATATCATGTATTTCATTCTTTGCCACATCAGGTTTGATATCAACCAATTTTCCAGCCAAATCACTTTTCAAACCGATCAAGGATAACTTTTGCCCAAGTGTATCATGTAAATCCCGTGCAATCCGCTCTCGTTCCTCGATGACGCGTAATTGAGAAATTCGTTTGTTAGCATCCTCGAGCTTTCCTTCCAAGTCGATCCGTTTGTTTCGATAATAAATCGTGAAAGGAAGCAGAATAACGCCAAGCACGCTGATGATGATAAATGGAAGATGTGGAAAAAGCGATTCATTCTTAATGATGAAAACAAAGGTGGTTGTCGCTACAGTCGTACTTAGATGGACGATATATAATGTCAGAAAACCCGCTTTACTGCGAATATTTCCAATGAAAAATGCCAGGAAAAGCGAGAAATAAATGTAGCCGAAAAGGATGGTCATGACGATGTTGATTGCCATTTCGATGCTTACCCAGACGTAGACCATCCAGTTGTCCGAGATGAAAGAAAGGCGATAGGCAAGGAAAAAAAACAATACCATGAAAATACCGGAGACAATATCCAGCGCTGATGAAGAGCGGAAGATAAAAAAGAACGGCAGACCACAAAAGATGATCCACACATAGATGCTGAGTCCTGTGTTTTTCGGGATGATATGATACCAGTTCTGCATAGTGTCCTCCTTATTTTTGACTCCGAAACGATTATAGTTTTATTTTACAGCAAAACACCCATTCCATGCTGTATGAATGGGTGTTTTTGAATTATTTTTGTTGAAAGCTTGGCTGTTTGCGCGCCAGGTTAGTAGTGGTTGTTGCGGGCTTGCGCAGTTGCTGTTTCATTTCTTTAAAGCTGATGAATTTTTTATTTTTCTCGTCATAAAGACGGAAGCGGATCGATTCTAAACTGGAAGCGATTGTAATAGTGGTCGCTTTTTGAAGCGGCGGTGTTGACTCATGCGCTTCTTCCAGGTGATAGTTAGGAACCCGTGGACTTAAGTGATGCACATGGTGAAAGCCGATACTCCCGGATATCCATTGCAGCACTTTCGGAAGTTTATAATAAGAACTTCCGTCTACGGCAGCCTTCACAAAATCCCACTCACTTTCCTCTTCAAAATAGGAATCCTCAAACTGATGCTGGACATAAAATAACCAGATTCCCAGAAAACCTGCTACATAAAGAACTGGGATTTGAATGATAAGGAATGCCTGCCAGCCAATTGCCCAGATGAGAAGGGAATAGATGACTGCGATAGATGCATTGGTCAAATAAGTGTTCATACGCTCTTTTCGCTTCGCATCTTTCCGGTTGAAACGATTGGAGTATAAGAACAAGTGAAATGGTCCAAGGCCAAACATAACGAATGGATTACGATATAAGCGATAAGCCAGACGCTGCCATACATTTGCTTCTTTATATTCGTCGACGGTCATTACCCAAATGTCACCGGTGCCACGCTTATCCAGATTCCCGCTGGTTGCATGGTGGATGGCATGTTCCCGTTTCCATTTTTCAAAGGGAAACATCGTAAGAATACCAGTAATGTTACCAATGATCCGGTTGGCTTTACTACTTTTAAAGAACGATTGGTGGGTACAGTCATGGAAGATGATGAACATCCGGACGACAAAACCACCTGCTAAACTGGCTAGAGCTACGGTCAGCCACACCGAAACAGATAAACTTTGGTAAGCAAGGAACCATAACACGAAGAATGGTGCCAGTGTGTTGATCAACTGCCTGATTCCAGCCAACATATCAGGCTTAGCAAAAGCAGAAACATTTTTTCGTAATTGTGCTTGTTTTTTTTGATTAGTCATGGGATTAACTCCTTATGATACATACTTTTTTGCGGCTTTTAATTACGCCACCTTTATCATAAAGAATCCGTGTCATGGTTGTAAGACATAAACGTCAGGTAGGATACATGACAAATATCATATATCCTGCCTTGGGTTCTCCAATATCTGGATGTCCCGGGGAACTCAGCATGGATGTTCCGCGGAAATACCTTTACATTTTTCAGGGAGGGTGGATAGGGGAAGGGGTGCTATCCTCTAACCATAAACAATATATTTCCTAGAGGAGTGTTGTAACATGAATAACCATGTAAGCCTTTCCCATGCCCTTCAGTTCCCTTATGTCCCTACGACTGGAAAAGATTCGATGTATATTCTCCTGGAACTGTCTGCTGATGATGTGAAAGAAATGAATCGTTCTCCAATAAATCTATCGGTTGTACTTGACCGCAGCGGTTCCATGACAGGCAAGCCGCTTCACTATTGCAAAGAGGCGAGTAAGTTTGTCGTCAATCAGTTATCGGAGCAGGACCTGATGAATATGGTCGTTTTCGATGGCGATGTAGAAACCGTGTTTGATGCCCAGCCAGTCACCCATAAAGATTTCTTGAAAAATAGGATCGATGCTATCGAAACAGGTGGGATAACCAATTTAAGCGGTGGAATGATTCAGGGGTGTCAAAATGTTTTGCAACAGCAGGTCGATAACTATGTCAACCGTGTATTGCTGCTGTCTGATGGAGTAGCCAACGCAGGAATTATAGACATCGACCAGCTGAAATATATTACCGAAGACTATCATACAGCAGGCGCCGTCACAACGACCATGGGAGTCAGTGAGCACTTTGATGAAGAGTTGCTGGAAACAATCGCTGACGCAGGTAAGGGCAATTTTTATTTTATTGATGAAGTCGAAGAAATCCCTGCTATCTTTGCCAAAGAATTAGATGGTTTGTTATCTGTCATTGCCCAGAACGTGACATTGACCTTGCAGCCTGTCGACGGTGTAGTAATCAAAAGTGTCATGGGTTATGAACCTCGTGATACAGCACAAGGGGTAGAAATACGGTTGGGTGACATTTATGCCAAAGAAACAAAGTCACTCCTAATAGAATGCGCCATTCCATCCGGTGCTGAGGGGGATGCAGCGCTCATGCAGGTAACAGGGAAATTTATTGATGTAACAGAAGGGGCCAAAGCTTATTCTTTTGACCATCCAGTTTCAATCACCTATACCACAGACCTTGAAAAACTGTCAGAACCTAGTGATGCCAAGGTGGATAAAGAGGTAGAGGTAACCAAGTCGGCGCAAACGCTGGAACAGGCTCTGCAATTATTTGATGAAGGAAATATCGAAGAAGGAAAGAATCTATTATATAGCAATGTCTCTCATATGGAAGACATGGCGAAAGAACTGGGCGACGAGGAATTAATGCAGGAATCTGCTGTTATGAAAGAGAAGCTGGCAGATTTCGATTATTCGAAACAAACGAGAAAAGCGTTGCACGCAGAGAAATATCGTCAAATGAAAAGAAGGAAGCGGAGCTGATTTGAGACTATATTGGGAAGAGACTCCGGGGAAATTACCGGCTTCAGGAGGGATGCATGTGTCGATGTTCAATCAGCAGCTTAAAAATGAACTTTTGTCTGTAACCACGGACCGTACGCATATTCAAACGATTCTATCAAGAGTAAGAAAGAACAAAACCAACGTTCAAAAAGATGAAAAAGCTTATTATGATAACGAAAAAGACCGCCAATCCATCGCTGATTATTACCGGGATATTGATTTTGACCAGGAGGATCAAGCAGAGCTCTTCCAAGCACTGGGGCGGCTTCTGGAAGAAACTCATACCAGGCAGGTTCGTTACGATCCAAGTGAATATGTCTATCCGTGGGTAGATTTACGCCCTGATGGGACGCTCAGGAGTGTTTATTCCGGTCACCAGCGTGACGCAGAAGAAGTAATCAAGGAAGACTATGAAACTTCTTTGAAGCGTACCCGGGAAATAGAGAAGTTAGAGAAGCACCCTGGTGGAGAGAAATTGGCGGGGATTGCTGCTGCATTCAAATATAACTGTGAGCACACTGTTCCCCAATCCTGGTACAATGCCAAAGAACCAATGCGGGGCGATATCCACCAATTGTTCACATGCGATCCGGTCTGTAACTCGATCCGGAGCAACTATCCTTATCACGACTTTCCTAATTATGACCCGGATCAGGTGGAAGCATCACGAATCGAAAAAGCATGCGGAAAAGCGGAAGATGGATTGTTCGAGCCAGAGTATGCAAAAGGAGCCGTGGCAAGGGCCATGCTTTACTTCCTGCTTCGCTACCCCGATAAAATCGAAGCTTCCCATTTGAAGACAATCGATATTGAACTGCTGCAGGCATGGCACCAGACATATCCGCCAACCATCTATGAACGCCACCGTAATCAGGCGATCCAGGAAATCCAGGGCAACCGCAATCCTTATATTGATTTTCCCGATGAAATGACCAAAAGAAAAACCTGTATCTAAACAGCATTTGAAAGTTCTCAGTGGTTAAAAACAGAATTGTTCTCACGTAAATAAGGAAGACGCTAAGGAAAATAGCGTCTTCCTTATTTGTGTTCCACGTGAAACAATTTTAAAGTTTTTCTTTGAACTCCTTGGCAATCTCCTGTCCGAAATGGCCGAGTTTCCCATTGCTGTATGAGCGAATCACTTCCGGGGCCAGGGAGGTTAAAGCTCTTTCTTTATATTCCATCGGGAGGTTCTTTCTTTCAAATTCTAATTCAATCTCAACGGCTGCTTTGATTGCCTGGTAAGTAGCCATCTTATTGACGTTGATCACTACATCTTCATCATCCTTTTTTACTTCTCCAACGTAACGGAAAACGTTCAAAAGAGCTGCAGGAAGCTGTTGCTCTGTAATAAATAAGCCGTTTCCGTGCTCTGATAAATCAGCGGCATGCCCCATGAACTTCAAACCTGCAATCTTCCTATCTGGAAGTTCCTTTCTCACTTCTTCAGTACTTAACGAAGTGGCCATGTTGATGAATAGGGTATCCGTGTTTTTCCTCTCCTGGAGAAATGGAATGATCCGGTTAGCAGGGAGCGCTAAGAGCATGACGTCCAATTCAGTGATATCTTTTTCTTTTAGCAGGAAACCATTCGTATAGTGGCTGATGAAACTTTCTGCTTTTGCCTGATGAGGATGATAGATGCCGATGGAAATATTATGTTTCTCCCATTGGCTCATCATCGCGCTTCCAAGTTTACCGATGCCTGCCAGGCCAATTTTTATTTGTACCATGAGAATAATCTCTCCTTTTTTGCTTACCTACTCTCATTATACAGATGTCCATACAAATTTTTCACTTATCATGGTCGTAACGGCCTATTGTTATCGGACAAACGTTCTGTTTTTAAAATTTGCAAAGGAGACTGCAGAAAAAGGAAGAATTAAGTAGAATAATCTAGAATTTAAAGGAGGAATTTCATTGAGAAAAAAGAACAAATTCGCATTACTGTGCAGTTCCGTCGTACTTACAGCTGGTTTAGCCGCTCCTGTTTATGCAGATTCTCATGGTACTAACCCTGGTACACCAGAAAACCAGGAGTATTCGATTGGTGGTTTTATCAGCCATGCAGAATTAAGTAATAAGCTTGCTCAAATTGAAAAGAGCAGTCAAGGCACGGTGGATGTGGAAGTGGCCGGTTTCTCCAACCAGGGGCGTGAAATATATACAGCAACTGTTGGAACTGGCGATAAAGTTCTGTTGCTTCAAAGTGAAATTCACGGCAATGAAAAAACAGGTACAGCTGCATTGCTGAACTTGCTGCAGAATTTCGGTTCTAATAACTCCCCTGAGATAAAGAAGATTCTTGAGGAAGTGACTATCGTAGCCATGCCGATGATCAACCCGGATGCAACAGAATTGAATCGCCGGGGGAACGATATGACATGGGAAGAGGTCGTGGAAGATTTTCCGCAGCTGGAAGGTGCTGAGCCATCCTGGAACTATTATACGTATACGAATCAATATTGGGATTATGCTTCACAGCCTGGTTTTGATGTCAATCGTGATTTTAACCCTGATTTAGATTATCAGCCACAACCAGCCGACTTTCCTGCAGATTCCACACAGCCCGGCTGGTACATTACTCCGGAAGCTCAGACGGTACGAGATGTTTATAAAGGTTTGATGGATGAGTATGGGAAGGTAGAAGCGTTTGTCGATCTGCACCATCAAGGGCAATATTATATGGAAGGCAGTGATGATAAAGTAACGCTTTCTATCTCCGGAGATTTTATTCCAGACCCGGAAAGTGAAGAAGGAGAAAAATACAGTGAGTATGCGGACACCTATAATGAAGAACTTTCAAAGCAATTGAATCTGGCTGCTTATGATGCCTTGCAACAACGAGGGAACTCACCATTTGATAATATAACCCTTTACCCACAAAATTTGGACCTTCCTGGTACAGCACTCGGCTCTTTTGCGCTGAATGGAAGTGGGGCAGTGCTGTTTGAAGTGACCGGGCAAACACAGAGTTATGGTCAAAAGAAACGAGGTCAGCTGGTGGAAGCAGTGGAAACCGGGGTGTACGGTATCATTAGTCAGGTTGCTAGTGGAGAAGTTTATAACCTCGACCCTGACCGCTACGATGATATTCCATTGACAGATCGCGATCAAGACTATGGTTTCTAAAAAATAATAAGAATATAAGAAAACAGACCTGCCACACGCGGGTCTGTTTTCTTATGTTTGTTCTTCCGAGATATAAGTCCTTGTCCCGGAAGGAGCATCATAATTCTGTAATTGATGAATCAGTCCTTTTGGGTCGCTGTCTACAAGTGCCATCGTCCGGTGTTTCTCTGCTAAAAAATGTTCCCTTGCCATATGGTTGAATAACGCAACGAGCGGCTCGTAATACTGATTGATATTAAATAGACCGAACGGTTTTCGATGAAGCCCGAGCTGCGCCCAGGTGAAAATCTCGAAAAACTCTTCCATTGTACCCGCACCGCCGGGCATCACGATAAAACCATCGGCAAGCTCTGCCATTTTCGCTTTTCTCTCATGCATCGAGTCAACTACAATCAGTTCGGATAAGTGCTGGTGGGTATGTTCTTTCTGATCCAGAAAACCTGGCATGACCCCAACGGCTTGTCCACCTGCTTCAAGCACGGCGTCTGCAATTGTTCCCATCATGCCGACACTTGCCCCGCCGTAAACGAGGGTAATATTTTCTCTTGCCAATTCTTTTCCCAGTGCCTTGGCACCTTCTGCATATACTTCCGAAGCTCCCATGCTGGCTCCGCAAAATACTGCGATCTTGTCCATTATGCTCCCTCCTCTGTAATCAGCACCTTATTTTATTCTTACACTAATTCTATGCCATAAAACCGTAAACCTTTCAAAAAAGAAAACTATTTTCGCTTATGTTGAACTATTCTATTTTGTCACCTTTTTCCTTACCTAAGTTTAGTAGACAATAGAAGTGGAATGGAATAGGGAGGTTTAAAAATTAGAGACAAAAGGAGGGCATTGGAATGCCTAATTTACAAGATAAAGTAGTAATCATTACGGGAGCTTCCAGCGGAATTGGAGAAGAAACCGCTAAAGAACTATCTTCTAAAGGTGCCAAATTGGTTTTGGCAGCACGAAGAGAGGAAC
This sequence comes from Halobacillus sp. B23F22_5, assembly GCF_043497085.1. Taxonomy (NCBI): domain Bacteria; kingdom Bacillati; phylum Bacillota; class Bacilli; order Caryophanales; family Bacillaceae; genus Halobacillus; species Halobacillus sp. B23F22_5. The sequence goes on from NZ_JBIEKI010000001.1 coordinate 215,573, forward strand.
GCTTGCAGGAGTTGAAAGATAAAATCAATCAAGATGGGGGAGAAGCCACTTACAAGGCAACCGACGTCACCAGCCACGAGGAAATGGAAAAACTCGCAGAACATGCAATTGATGAATTTGGGCAAATTGATGCCCTGGTGAACAATGCCGGGCTGATGCCTTTATCCTTATTGAACAAACAAAAAGTGGACGAATGGGATAAAATGATCGACGTTAACATTCGCGGTGTACTTTACGGAATTAACGCTGTACTTCCGCATATGCGGGAACGTAAACAGGGCCATATCATCAACCTGTCATCGGTGGCAGGGCATGTCGTCTTCCCTGGCAGCGCGGTATACAGTGCCACCAAGTTTGCGGTTCGTGCCATCACTGATGGTCTGCGTATGGAAGAATCGAAAAACAGCAACATCCGGGCAACCATCATTTCACCAGGCGCAGTTTCTACAGAACTGACGTCAACCATTACAGATGATGATCTGAAATCCGGTGTTGATGACCTTTATGATATGGCGATTCAGCCAGACAGCATTGCGAGAACGATCCGTTTCGCACTGGAAGAACCAGCCGAAGTAGCCATCAACGAAATCGTCGTCCGCCCAACCGAACAGGAAATGTAAAGAAGTGATTACCCCAGGTCCTCCAAATTTTGGAGGACCTGGGGTATGATGTGAGTGGAATAAATGATAAGGGGGAGTTGAATGTTTACATTTAAAATCGATGAAGAAATCTCGCTGAAATTGCCCGAAGTCTCCGACGCAGAGCGGGTTTTTGAATTAACCGATCGTTCACGCCACTATTTACGTGAGTGGCTGCCATGGGTTGATGGAACGAAGAAAGTGGCAGATACAAAGAGTTTTATCCAATTAACGAGAAGAGGCTACATAGATAACAAAAGCATGACAACGTTCATTATGTATAAAGGAGAAATCGTCGGTACTGCTGGATTCAATGAAATAGACTGGACCAACAAAATCGCCTATATTGGTTACTGGCTTGGAGAAGAATATCAAGGTAACGGTATTATGACCAGAGTAGCAAAAGCATTGACCGATTATGCTTTCAAAGAATTGGGGATGAATCGGGTGGATATTAAAGCAGCAGCAGGAAATAAGAAAAGCCGGGCGGTTCCTGAACGCTTAGGATATGTTGAGGAGGGAAGAATCAGACAAGCAGAATGGCTGTATGACCATTATGTCGACCATGTGGTATATGGCATGCTGGCAGAGGAATGGAAAAAATAAAATGGCTCACTCCGAAGCAAACAAATAATGGAGGATCCAGGGTGGCCAAAAGAAAAAGCCAGGGCACATGCCCTGGCTTTAAGTGTCACGATTTATTGAAAAGATTTGACGCCGAGATAATGATCTTGCCAGTAATCGATGGTGATGTCGGCTACTTCTACACCGTCAGATCCAGCGTGGATCATCTTGTTATCGCCGATATAGATACCGCTGTGGGAAGCTCCTTCAGTATCATACGTACCTTCGAAGAAGATGACATCCCCGACTTTTGGAGATTCTACAGTAGTACCGTTATTCAACCACATGTCACTTTCTTTTCTGTCCAGTTCAACGCCGACTTGCGCGAATACATACTGGATGAACCCGCTGCTGTCAAAGCCGTCCGGAGTAGTACCGCCCCATACATAAGGTGTACCGATTAAGCTTTCTGCGATAGATACGACATCAGAAGAGGAAGCTGCATCCTCAGAAGAAGTATCTTCATCTAATGAAACTGTTTCAGTCTCTGCAGTTTCATTATCAGTTGTGCTGTTTAATGCTGCCAATGTGTTTGGACCAGCGATTCCATCAACAGCAAGACCTTGGTCTGCCTGAAAGTCTTTTACTGCGTCTTCTGTAATCGGACCAAATATTCCATCAAGGTTATATGTATAATAACCCTGATCTTCCAGTTCCGTCTGTAGTGCTTCTACTTCCTGGCCGCGGTCGCCTTTATCAAGGAATGATGTTTCGACTTGTTGATTGTCAGAAACACTTGTATCTGTATCTCCTGCAGATGGGTCAGCTTTTGCAAAAGCGCCGTCACTTAGAACAGGCGTGAATGCCAGTGACGTAACCAAAGCGGTTGAGACAACATATTTTCTTACCGAAAGTTTTGAAGTGTACATGAAATTCCTCCTAGAGAGTATTCGTGTTGTTGAAGCTTGTCGAAGTATGTCTTTCGCAAGCCAATTCCTAGTCTAACAGACGAATACTGTAAAGAGGTTTCACTGACATTAAGCTAAGATAATAATAGTTTTACAAGAAATAATAGGTAATAAAACCATTTATATTACTGCCTTCCTGCAAAAGGAAAGCCACCCTATTTAAGGAGTGGCGGTGTAAATCTATTATTTACCGAATGATTCCGGCATCAAGGCAGCGACTACTTCTCCTTTGGAACAAAGGACATCCCCCGCATACACTTCTGTATGTACTTTGAATTTCTTGGGGTGGATTTCTTCTACCTTACCGACAGCTTTCAACGGAACATCCTGCGGGGTAGGTTTCAGAAATTTCACATCAAGAGAAGCCGTTACAAAACGCGGTGCATCTACGCCGTCACCAGGCTCATGCCCATTTTTTCGATGTAAGGCTAAAGCAGCTGACCCTGTTCCATGACAGTCGATCAAGGAAGCTGTCAGCCCGCCATACACAAAACCTGGCACAGCCGTATGTTCCGGGCGTGGCGTGTAAACCGTCACTGTATGATCTCCATCCCATCCTGTTCGGAAGTGATGGCCCTCTTTGTTCAGCCTTCCACATCCATAACACCAGGAAAAGTCGTCTGGATAAACATCCTGAATCGCGTTTTCCACCTGTTTTGTCAATAGATTTCCCTCCTTTTTCTTTCAGTATAGCATGAAAAAGGAGATTGCTAGGATACAGCACCAACCAGCCAGAGCATCAATGGAACGGTAATTAAGCTGGTTTTGATAAATTTCTATGTTAACTATCTGATCGATAAGATTAAGAGGGGCAGTTAAATGAATGCTGAGAACTGCCTGTACTTTACTGGTGTATCTTATGATATGCTCATACTATCAATATTTTCCAATGTACTAGAGTATAGTTTTTTAGATAAAGGAGCGACATATAGAAATGCCTGTAACGATAAAAAAGTGTGCTTTTGAAGACTTACGCCAACTTCAGGAAATTAGTTATGAAACCTTTCAGGAGACATTCAAGCATCAGAATTCTCCAGAAAGTATGAATGCCTATTTGGAAAAGGCATTTAACTTGAATCAAGTAGAAAAGGAATTATCCAACCTTTCCTCGCAATTCTTTTTTGTGTATTTTAATCATGAAGTCGCCGGGTACTTAAAAGTCAATATTAACGATGCACAGTCGGAAGACATGGGCGAGGACGCACTTGAAATAGAGAGAATTTATATCATAAACAACTTTCAAAAACATGGACTTGGTAAATATCTTTTGAATAAAGCTATGGAAATAGCATGGAATGAAAACAAACAGAAAATCTGGCTGGGAGTTTGGGAAAAAAATGAAAATGCCATTGCTTTTTACAAGAAAATGGGTTTTGTTCAAACAGGAGCCCATTCTTTTTATATGGGAGATGAAAAACAGACGGATATCATCATGACCAAAAGACTCCGATAACTCCTCGAAAGGTGGACTGTTATGTATATCCCGAACCATTTCAAAGTTACAGATTTTGATGAAATAAGAGCATTTATTGAGAAGCACTCTTTTGGAACAATTGTAACGTCAGATCAAGGGAACCCCATTGCTACTCATTTGCCTTTAGAATTACATAAACAAGGAGACGATTACTACATAACTGGACATATGGCTTATGGGAACGCTCAATGGAAAACATTGAGGGATGATAATGTCCTGGTCATGTACCAAGGTCCACATGCATACATCTCTTCATCCTGGTATACGGCTGAAGATGTCCCCACCTGGAATTATCAGGCCGTTCATGTGTATGGAACAGCGAGTATTATGAGTGAAGAGGAATTGCAGGAGGACCTTATCCTGTTGCTGCAAAAGTATGAAAGCCACCGAAAACATCCAGTTTTATGGGAAAACCTTTCTGAACAAGCTAAAAAGCAAATCAAAGGCATCGTTGGATTTAAAGTGAAAGTGGAAGAAGTCCAGGCTGCTTATAAATTAAGTCAAAATCGAATGGAAGAGGACTATCACACGATCATCGATAATTTAGCTGAAGAAAAAGACTTTAACTCTCAGCAAATAGCGAGAGCGATGAAAAACAGGGAAACAAAAGGTGAACTTCCATAAAATTCAAATGGGTGAAGGGGAGTTATACAGGAGATGATTTTTGCAAAGGAGATGTCACTTTGATAACAAAAAAACAAAAGCTTCAATCAGAAACTGAACGATTAGTTTTAAGACCTTTACATAACAATGACTATGATCGGTGGGTAGAAGGGTTCCGCAACAGGCTCCCTTCCCAGTATAAGTATGACGGCAACGGGATGGATGTGAGTGGATGGACACAGGAAAAGTTCAATGACGTTGTTTCAGAATTTCAAGAATTAGCTGATCAGGATGAAGTATATGTGTTTGGGGTTTTTCGGAAAGCGGATCACAAACACATCGGCAAGGTTGAGTTTAGTACGCTCATGAGAGAGGAGTTTCAATGGGGGCTTCTGGGATATAGGATTCACAACCAATTCTGGAGAAATGGCTACGGGAAAGAAGCGGTCAGGGAAGGGTTAAGTATCGCCTTCCATGATCTTGGATTCCATCGCATTGAAGCTCACATCAATGTAGATAATACACCCTCAATTCGGTTAGCTGAGGGTGCGGGAATGACTTATGAGTGTACAAGAAAGGGATTTATTTATGAATACAATGCCTGGACGGACAATCTTGTGTATTACATGAATTCAAAGTGATTAGTCATCAGGTATCGGAGGCGCCCGGGGGGGATAAATTGCATCCAATTACAGTAATAGAAATTGCAGGGTCCACTATTTTGGTTGTTGTTATTTTTGTCATTGCACTCTTATTACCTAAGCAAATTAAAAAGCTTAGTTTAATTATCGCGTATTTATTAACTGCACTATTGCTATTATTTTTTACTCTTCGTCCTCACTGGGTTGATTATCAAGTCTCAAAAAAAATCGAACAACTAAATCAATATCTAGCAGAAAAATATCCTAATCAAGAATGGACGATTAGCCGAAAAGAAGGCAGGCAATATAACCCTTATCACTTAGAAGTTAAATTTGAAAATGAAAAAGATTGGACATATACATATGCAGTGGCAAATGTAAAAAATATTTGCCAAAGTGTCTGGACCCCGCCAGAGGGCAAGTTTCCTCAAGAAGGGAAGCATTATGAAAGTAACCACTGTGAGTAAATCATAATTTTTCCTCAACAAACAATGTGAAGAAAAAGATTCTCTAAAGGTATCTAGATTTGGAGCTTCCGGTTAAGAAGGATTTAACGTCCATTTTATTGAAATCTTTATTATTTAGCTTATATACAAAATGGGAGGAAGATTTAATGACTATTAAAACAGCTGATTTATGCGACGAGTATCCTGAAAAGCTAAGCATTGTCGATCCGTCTTTTTCAAGTTTTGGTAAAAAGAAAAGCTTTTTTGGCCCTATTTACACCGTTAAGGTAAAAGACGATAATGTCCTCGTCAGAGAGGCATTAGAAACCATTCCTCCTGGACACGTGTTAGTGGTCGATGGAGCGGCTTCAAAAAATTGCGCTCTGATGGGTGGTAACCTGGCTGAAATAGCGGCAGAAAGAGGATTAGCCGGGGTTATTATCAATGGGTATATTCGAGATTTACTCGAAGTATGTGAAACCGATACTGGCGTAATCGCCTTAGGCACCATCCCTTTGAAAAGCAAAAAAGAAGGAAAAGGAGAGAAAAATATCACATTGGAGTTCGGTAATACTGCGTGGAATCCGGGCGATTATGTTTATGTGGACGAAGACGGCATAGTTGTATCAACTGAAAAGTTGGAAAGTTAATAAGTTAAAAATTAAAAATTTTAACAAATGACTTGTTTCAATGGAATTAAAAAGGGAGCTTCTCTACTCAGGAAGTTCCCTTTTTTAACTTTATAAATTAAGAAGCAATAATAGGTTGCTTTACGTTAAAAGGGCGTCCGACGGTAAGAGGAATCATATGGCTAAATAAATGGTAAAAACCTAATGCCTACCTCTGCCATACATAAAGACCACTATTTGTATCATTATAAACATGGAAAGACAAAAGCTAAAATAGAAAGGATACGATCATATGGATGAGAAGAAAAAGACATCAAAAAGGCGGAAATTAGAAGTCGAAACAAGGGACAACAAAGAAGTAGAGCTTGAAACAGGCCATCCAGGACTGGAGGAGTACAGTGTTCAAAACGATACCTTTGCCCCTGGAGAAAATGATTATTTAAATGAACATCCTAATGATTTTGATGCCAGTGAAGAAAATGGGGAAGAGTTTTCGGAGGAGCTGGCTGATGGCGGCGAACGAGACGAATTTGCAAGCAGACAAACGGGAAATAACTTCGGCGGCCTATAACTGAAGACAGAAAAAAGAACCCGCCGCGTAAGGTGGTGGGTTCTAATTCTTACTATTCCTGTAAACTGTCTACAGGAACACTTTGTTTTTGTTCTGGATTGTTAAGAGGATGGATGGTAGCTGTGCCGCTTGTTTCGTCGACGTGTTCGATGTAGACGCTTTCTCCGTTATAGGTCACCTGAACCATATCGGACGAGAAAGCAATATCCTGTGCTCGTTGGGCGTTAATCGTAATCACCTCCTTTAAAGTCAGCGATAATCATACTATTTGTTTTCCATCGATAAGATATACTCGTATTGTTAAAGGGATAGATTATAGCCCGGGACTTGGCGGTGCCAACGCAACCTGCAGGAAATAAGTCCTTTGTTTTGACTTTTATCCCCTGTTTTAGTAAGTTATTATAAAATTCCGATAAGTAAAATAGGATTTATACGATTGAGGGGGGAAGAGGTATTAAAACACTTTGGAAGCGATATAGAGATGTATCGCTGATCGTAAAAATAACAATTGCTCTTACTCTGGGTATTATCGCAGGGATTATTTTCGGCGAAGATACGAGCGTGCTGGCACCTTTTGGCGATTTACTGCTTCGGTTATTGCAATTTATCATTATTCCATTGATTTTATTTACATTAATCGTAGGGGTGAACCAGACGCGACTGGCTAATTTGAGCAGGATGGGCGGTAAAGTATTCCTCTACTACGTTATTACTTCTGCTCTTGCGCTGATCGTCGGTTTGACTATCGCGAGCATCATGAAACCTGGCGAAGGAATTACACAGCAGACCGATCAGACAGTAGATGCCGGTGAACATCCTGGCGTAGCGAGTGTGCTGCTGAATATTGTACCGGAAAATATCGTAACCGCGTTCAGTGAAATGAATTTGCTCGGCATCATTTTCACGGCCATTGCGTTCGGAATCGCGATTTCAGCATTAAGGGGATCAACAGAGCACGGAGCTCTTGGGGAGCATGTCTATAAGATGGCCGATGGATTGAACGAAGCTACGTTCAAAATTATGCATGTGATCCTGCAGTATGTACCAGTAGGTATTTTTGCTATCATTGCACAAACAGTTGGCAATCAGGGGATGAACACGATTTTAGAACTGGGAAACATGATTGGGGTTCTCTATATAGCGATCATCGTGCAGATAGTTATTTACATTTTACTGATGCTGCTGTTCAAAGTAAGCCCCGGCAATTTCTTTGCTCAAGCCCGGACTCCGATGATTACCGCTTTCGTCACCCAAAGCAGCTCCGGAACCTTGCCGCTTACGTTGAATGCCGCTAAAAACCTCGGTATCTCGAAAAGCTTATATGGCTTCAGCTTACCGCTTGGCGCCACCATCAATATGGATGGCGCTGCGATTCGGATCGCTGTTTCTGCTGTATTTGCTGCCAATTATACGGGGACTGAACTAGGCCTCGGCGAAATGCTGGCCATCGTCATTGTCGGTACACTTGCCTCGATCGGAACGGCAGGAGTTCCAGGGGCAGGGATTGTCATGATTGCTACTGTGTTCACCCAGGTCGGCTTGCCGATGGAAGTCGTCGCATTACTTACATCGATCGATGCCCTTGTAGGCATGGGAGCAACAGCCTTGAACGTAACAGGGGATTTGGCCGGAACATCAATTATAGATAAGACAGAAAAAGAAGAAAGTTAAGGGAAAGACCGGTTTTTTCCGGTCTTTTTGTATGTACGAATTTTACTAAGTTCTACCACAATTTTCAGAATACGGACAAAAAAATAGCGAAATTAAGGAACTTTTGTAAATAGAGGGAAGGAGGTGAACGTATGCGCACAAGACCATTATTATACGTATCTCTAATGGTACTGGCGGTATTTTTCCTTCCAGCCGACACGTTTGCGAATAATGGAATTACTCCTGAACAGGCATCGCCACAGGCTGATGTAGACATAGAATCATCGAACCCTGTCGCTGAAGAGGCTTCGGAGAAAGGCGAAGAAACTTCTCAAGCTGCTAAAGAACAAGCAGCGGAGAAGGGAAGCCAAGCCTCTGAGACTGCTGAAGAAGCTTCTAATCATGGAAAGCAAATCTCTCAAGAGACGACAGGTAAAAATATGCAACCAAATAAAGAAAGCGAACCTGTAGAACCTGCCAAAGATAAAGCTTCAACGTTGCCACCTCAGGCAAGTGACAAAGCTTCTGAACTGACAAACGAGCTAAAGAGGAAGTCAGCTTCTAAGAAGGAAGCAGTCAGGAAACAAGTTGAAGATAAACCGCAGGATGAAAAGGGGAGGTCAAAACGTTCGGTAGAAAATAGCTCGGGCAAAGGTAATGAGCAACCTGCAGAAACAGACAAACATAAAAATGATAGCTCTGCTGATGACCAAGCTGATAAAAAAGAGGATTTGCAGCCAGTAGAAGCTGAAATCGAGTCAACGAACGAAAAAGTTGAGACTTCAGCAGCCGATTCAGGAGAGGCGAAAACTCAAAAAAATAGTACAGCGAATAAACAGCAACCGAAAAAACAAGAACAAGAAGAGCCGGCACCACTTCCAGAGCCGAGGAAAGATCCAATCGCTCAGATACATATGACCAAACCAGCTTCGTTCCCGTCACCAGTATCTTCGAGCGGAGGGGACTTTGGAGGCCAGACCACTTTTTCTTTGATAAAAGGAAACCTGCCAGGTTCTTTCCTGTTTTTTGCCTCAAATTCGCAAACAATCGGTATAAGATCTGAGTTTCTCACAGATCAATGGGTGAATGCACCGCCAGCAGAACCACCGAAAAACGCTTCTTAATTTTATAAAAGTATCGAAATTGCAGTACTAATAAAAATTAAGGAGCGATTTAAAAATGAAAAACACATGGTTCAAATCTCTAGTATTTGCAGGAACATTGACAATCGGAGCATTCGTTGGAGTCCAATCCACAGACGCAGCATCTTCCAATGCAGAAAAAACAGTAAAAATTGCAGAAAAACAAGAAGTAGCAGCTGAGAAAAAGACAGAATTAAAAGCGAATGCAAAAGCTTCTGCTAAATCTGACGTAGCTGCTGAAGTTACTGTTCAAGCGGAAGAAAAAGTAAATAAATCTAAAGAAAACAAAGCAAACGCTCAAGCTTCAGCTAATGCAAGTGCCACAGCAAAAGAAAATGCATCAGAGAACTCTGCGGTTCTAGCTGGAGAAGTTGAGGAAACAACTGAATCTGGCGAAGTAAAAGAAGAAGCGGTAGAAGTTGAAAAAGAAAAAACTACTTTAGAAGATTCCACAGAAGAAGTTGACGCAGGCGTAGAAAGCGAAGAAGCAACTGAGGAAGCAGCAGACGAAGCACAAGAAGAAGTAAACAAGTCTCAAGAAAACAAAGCTAAGTCTCAAGCAGCAGCAAATGCCAGCGCAACAGCGAAAGAACACGCTTCTGAAAACTCTGCAGTTCTAGCCGGAGAAGTTGAAGAAACAACTGAATCTGGTGAATCAACAGAAGACGAAGGTACAGAAGAAGAGACTGAAGCTGATGAAAATGAAGAAACTGTAGAAGAAGAAACAACTGAAGAAGGTACAGAAGAAGATGTAGAAGTTGACGAGAAAACAACAACAGAAGAAGAGTCTACAGAAGAAGTTGAGTTAGACGAAAATAGCGAAGAAACAACAGAGGAAGCACAAGAAGAAGTAAATAAGTCTGAAGTTAACAAAGTAAACGCACAAGCATCTGCTAACGCAAGCGCAACAGCAAAAGAGCATGCTTCTGAAAATTCTGCAGTACTAGCAGTGGATGTAGAAGAGGAAGCTAAGGAAGAAGAATCTGTTGAAACCGAAGAAGAAGTGGAAGTAGACGAAGAAAACGAAGAAGCAGTTGAGGAAGAAGAACCAACAGAAGAAGATGAGGAAACAGTACAAGTTTCTGTAAATGCTACAGTAGAAGAATAATGATTAAATGAGAAGCCGGGTGTTTCCCGGCTTCCTTTTTTATTGAAGATTGTATCTCCTCTTTTTTGGGGTTATGGAAGAACTTACGTGCATTAAGTCAGCACACCCCCGCGTTAAGACAGACCCCTCCCTCCCCTAAGATAAACCACGACTTCTTACACATCCCCATTAGGTTGAAAGTCCAATTTTGTGTCAATTACGTTTACTAGCTCCATATATCGTAAAAAGTTACATATCATGAAATTTTTACAAAAAGGAGCGATGTGCCGATGAAGCGTTGGTTGTTTCTCATGCTTTCCATTATGATGATCGCGGTATTAGCTGCATGCGGCGGCAACAATGAAAGCGGTGAAGACATGGAAAATAAGGAAAACACAGAAGAGAATAACCAGGATCAGAGCAGCAAGGAAAATAAGGAAAACGAAGATAGTAAGAGTAATGAGGATAAAAGCGCAGAAACACAAGAGGTTACCGTGGATTTGAAAGATACGGATGATAATAATATTGGCACCGCTAAATTGACTCAGCAAGAGGACGGCGTGCTGATCAACCTGGATGCATCTGAACTTCCACCGGGTGAACATGGGTTCCATATCCATGAGACAGGAACCTGTGAGCCGCCTGAGTTTAAATCAGCTGGTGGCCACTTCAACCCTGAAGGTGTCAGCCATGGAAAAAACAGTGAAGATGGGCCACATGCGGGCGATCTGCCGAACATTAATGTAGGTGGCGACGAGTCCATCCAAAAGGAAATCCTGGCGGAAAACGTAACTATGAAAAAAGGGGAAGATAATTCCCTATTAAAAGAAGAAGGAACAGCATTGATGATTCACGCGAAGCCAGACGACAATGAATCCCAGCCATCTGGTGATGCAGGTGTACGAATTGCCTGCGGGGAAATCAATGATAGCTTGCTAAAATAAGCAAAAAGGACTCCTGACGCTGGAGTCCTTTTTTCATCTTATTCCTAATTTTACAGCCAGCACCAGCAGCGATTGATTAACTCGCCAAACATAGTATAGGTGGTGGACAAGGTCGCCTTGTCCCTGATCGCTGCCAGGGGCAAGGCGCTCAATTTGCTCTCGTTCATCCTGTAAATCGTATAACTGACCAATATGTTCTTCGCCTCTTATCTTCCCAATCAGGGCATCAATATTATGTTCTAATTTTTTCTCAACCTTAGGAAAAATAGCTTTCAATTCATCCGGATAGCCGAAATTCTTCTGATAAGAGGAAGCTACCAGGTGTTTGGCATAGTAGTTGGTAGCAGTAAAAATGGTAATCCATCTCGATAATTCCGAATGCTTCATCGCACCTGGCCGCTGCAGCATCGGCTGGGATTCATCTTTGATGACCTGGACCTTTTCTTCCATCGCAAAAGCCTGTTCTGCTAATTCCTTCACATTAACCGGCTTATGAAAACTGCTTACATACGGAATTACATATCCTTTCAACTCTTCCAGGTAGTTAACAAATGTCTCGTTCACCTTGTCATGTGTCCTGGTTGGTAAAAGAACCGCGGATACGATAAACGCAATCGCTCCCCCGGCAATCGTATCAATGACACGGGCGCCTAATAATTCAAAACTGATTCCCCCTAACAACAGATCGTACATGAAGGCAATGAGCAAGGTGATGAAAATGCTCATCGCGGTATAGGAAACCGTCAAAATATAAAAGGCGGAAAAAACGACGACAAAGATAAGTGCCACTTCAATCGTGGTGTAGCTGGAAACAAGCCGGGCAAGTCCAAAACCGATAATAGCTCCGATGACTGTGCCTACAGAACGCTGAAATCCTTTCAGATACGTACGGCCGACCGTTTCTGTACCGAGCAGGACGATGAATGTTGTCAGAATCACCCAGTAGGGCTGAATCGGTGAAATGATATGGCCGACAATAACGGCGACCGTACCGCCCACCAAAGCCTGCAGTGCTTTCTTCGTCGAAGGTTTCAGCCCTTCTTCTTTCTCGTCTTCGGCCACCTCTTCATCGTCTTGCTCCTCGGTTGAAGGGGATTCACTATCTCCTTTTTGCAGGGAAAGCTGGATTTCTATCGCACCGTTGGTGACATGATTAGCAATCGAGTCGATGCGCCGCAATAAATAGAGCCTGCCTTTGGGACGGGGGCCTTCTTCGTCAAAAAGCAGATTGATCCTGTCCCGGAACTTTACGGTGGCCCGCTGGGCAGTGAGCAAATTCTCTTTTTCATATTCTGGTGCCAGCACATCTGCTTTACGAAGCGCAGCAATCACTTCCACGAGCAATTGCCTCACTTCTTCTGTTTCAAAAGCGTCGTTCCGCTTCAGTTCCGAAAGCGAATCAGCAAGAGTTTCGACAAACATAGCTGTGTCAAAAACATAAAGCCGTACTTGTGACGTGTTGAGACCTGGCCAAATTTTTCTTACGTCGTGCGTATTCAAATCAGTCACCACATTGCTGGCATATTCACGCAGTTTACGTACGTTATAATGAAGTTTTTTCGCCCGGGATTCCTTTATTTCTGGATCGTGAATCATCTCGACCAACAATTGAAAAGTCAAATTCGCTTGCGTGTGAAACGATTGGATACTTCTTCTCAGCATGTGTACGGAATCTTTAAAAATAAAGAAATTATAAAGGAAGGCGTAGCTGACTCCGATAACAATCGCCAGATAGAACCAAGGGAATTGGCCAGGGGATAACTTTAAAAACGATGAAATGTAAACGGTCATGAAGCCGATCATACCAAGAGAAAAGTAACGGCTTCCGTATCTGGTGAAATAAAAGGCGGAAGTGATAATGACAATCATCAGGGTGGAAACGAGGAAAACACTTTCAGCAAATAAAGCGCCCAGGGTGACGCCTCCTACGGCAGCGATCGCAAGCAGCCCCGTAGTTATTTGCTTTTCCTGTTTCGTCTCGTCCATGACAGCCATGATGCCCAACATTCCAGCCATTCCAGCTACAATTGCCGGGGTCAACGCCTCCTGATTAATCCAGTTGAAGAGGAAAATCACGGTAAAGACCGAGGAAATCAGGCTCAATGTCGCTTTGCCTGCCTGGTTCAACCGCTTCCGTCCTGGGTCAGAAGCGAGTAGTCTTCCTAACCAGTAATACTTAAGAGATAAGTGTTTCAATACTGCATCAACCTTTTCCGATGTATTATATTCTTTCTATTTTACGTTCCCTTAAGCGTTCGAGCAACTTATTTGAAAGATGTTCCCGATTTACAATAATTTTGAAAATGATAGGATGGTAATTAATGATTTATGACCTGAGAGGAAAATAGAAATGAGAGATCAACCACCCCAAACAAAGAAAATAATTTTAATCATTGGCATCATGTTTGTAGCGTTCAACTTACGTCCAGCCATCACCGGGGTCGGCCCACTCATCAGTTCCATTCGGACAGATTTGGGCATTTCCTACGGGGCTGCCGGATTCATTACCACGCTTCCGTTAATTTCATTTGCAGTATTTTCCTTTTTAGCCCCAAAGCTGGGCAACCGGTTTGGTTATGAGCGGATGGTCTTCGCCGGGTTAATAACGTTGATGATCGGCATCGCTATCCGTTATATTGCCGCCGCGCCAACGTTATATACCGGAACAGCGCTTGTTGGAGTAGGCATCGCCATTTCCAATGTACTGCTTCCGGGTATCATCAAGGATCGGTACCCTGGGAAAATCGGTTTGATGACAGCGGTTTATACGACGTCTATGTCCGTCTTTTCCGCAGTCGGATCCGGGCTTAGTATCCCGCTTGCGAAAGGGCTGGGTTTAGGATGGGAAAATGCTCTGCTTGCCTGGGCACTGCTCGCCATGGTTGCCGCTTTATTATGGATTCCCCAGCTTACTCTTCCTGTGAAAAAAGAGGATAAAACCATTCCTGAGCTTTCAGGACCACCGATATGGAAGTCGAAAATAGCCTGGCAGGTTACCATTTTCATGGGGCTGCAATCGTTTTTATTTTACAGTCTGATTACCTGGCTGCCTGAAATTATGACCGGAAAAGGACTTGGCATTGCAGCTGCAGGATGGATGGTCTCCACCATGCAGCTATCCGGGCTTCCGATGACATTCCTGACCCCTGTACTGGCAGACCGTTTCCGCAATCAGCGGGGTTTGATTATGATGATTGGCATTTTGTATCTCACTGGATTGACTGGGATGTTAGTCAGCACCAGTACAGCCTGGCTTACTGGCAGTGTCATGCTGATGGGGATGGGACAGGCATCCAGTATCAGTCTCGCGCTCACACTGCTTGGTCTACGTGCTGCCAATGCCCGCGAGAGTGCAGCGTTATCCGGAATGGCGCAGTCGTTCGGATACGCACTGGCTGCCATTGGTCCCACGCTGATTGGTATTGTCATTGATGTATCCGCAACGGTCAATGTCCCGATAATAATTTTCATAGGTATTTTAATTATGATGATTCTGGCAGGCTTCGGCGCAGCACGCGATCAAACTATTTTTGAACGGCAGACGAGTTGAGTCTGTACATGTTGATTCTTTTCTACAAGGCACAAAGAAATCATGATTTCTAAAAAAAACATCTTTAAAACAAAACTCGAATAAGATAGCTAACAATAACAAATTTGATATAGAATGGAGAATTCCATTGATACAAATATCGGGGATGCCTTTTCAATCAATTGACTCGTTGAAGGTTGGAAATGTGGAACGAATCATCATCCATAAAATGAATAACTCTCATTCCCTTTATTCTTTTCCTTCCCTTAACGAACTTTTGTTTGAAATTAAAGTTCGAAATAACATGATAGAAAGTGCAAAAGCAATGAATCAAAGTGAAGCTGAATTTACAACCTTTAAATATGCGCGCTGTAATACTTAATACTGGGATTTGACGACTCAAGGCGGGTTTCTATTAAAGCCTAATATAATTCCCTCGGATGCTATTATGGACATTTATAGAAACAGTTCGCTTTATGCTTTTGAATGTGCCACAGCATGTGTAATCATCTTTTACCATGCCCTATTGAAAAGTATAGGTACAAAAGCATTTAACTTCATGTTTCAAAACCTCTATTTATACAGTTGGCATACTGATCCAGATCTAGGACTACAAACTTTTTATTCGGATCATTTTATACCTGGTGATGTTGTATATTTCAAAAACCCTGATTATAACCCTGCAACCCCCTGGTTTAGAGGGGTAAATGCTGTGGCTATGACAGGTGGGAAATTCTTTGGACATGGATTTGGGATAAAAAACGATAAAGAGATGATACATACTTTAAATGAACACAGAAAAAAAGGAAGTAATGTTACGGCTTATTTAACAAATTTAGTTACAAGGCTTACTTTTTATAATTTAACAAGTAACAAAAATTCAGATAGAGTTTATACAAATTATAGAAAGCAGCAGATCGTAGTGCACCATAATAAAAGCTCCATTTCATGTGAACAATATCGCTTTTATCTATATAAAATGATTAATAGTTAAATCATCGTGATTCCAGCCCATTTTGGATATTGACGGGCTCTGTATAAAACTAGGTGAATATAATGTAGTGAACAAACTTGAAAGGAAGTGTATTCATGTATGCAAATGTAAATGCAGCACCGTATATGGGGGCTAATGTGAACGCAGCTCCAACAATGGCAGCTAATGTTCCTCCATCGCCTGGTTATGGATATATGGCTCCTGCACGCAAAGACGATAGCTTTGTATTGATTGTGGTGTTGTTTATTTTATTAATTATTGTGGGAGCAGCTTGCGGATTCTGTAAGTGGTAACAATACTCACAACAGTATGAAAACTCTGTAGCATTCCCATTTGTGCAGATAAAAATAATGCAAGGGCTAAATTTTTAAGGTTTAGTCCTTGCGTTATTTTATATGTGGAGTATGGAAGCTGTTTCTTGTTCAATCGGATTCTAAACCAATCTCAAACTCTTCCGCTTCAGCGATTGTGTCCTGGCTCTCATCCATCACATTACTGGTTGTTATTGTAATAGATTTCAGCTCATCCACCTTGGTATCATTGAGCACAAAACCCATATTGCCGAATTTCACTTCGCCAGCTTCATATTTTCCGTAAAGTTTTTCCAAATAAAAATCATCGTCAAAGTCTTTTTTCTCGCCTGCATTCGTTTCCAGTAAATCTACCGGAGCGAAGTTGGTCGGCTGTTCGCTGGTATTCTTAACGGCTACTGTAAACTTGATATAGTTGAAATTCGCTTCATTATCGCTAAATCCATGAAAATAGTCGATCAGATCTGGAGAAGGGGAGTAGTTCATCACTTTTACATCTTCAATTACAAGCTGTACAGGCCCGATTTCTTCAACTGTTTGCCCTTCTTTAATGGTCTCGAGTGTCAGCTGGCCGTTTTCATCCTCGATGTGATCGCCTGCTTTTTTCAAATCACGGTCATCGCTTGCCTGAGGGTTGTTCGTATATTTTGTTTTTTCAGGAATCTCAAACGGTGCTGGGCTGTCCTTTGCTTCCGCATGACTTTCATTGTTATTGCTATTTGTCGAACATCCTGTTAACAAAACCAAACTGAACACCACCATTATCAGATGTTTCATGAACATCGCCTCCTTATTCAACCGGTGTTAGAAAAATGACCGCTGCCCTAAAGGCAGCGGCGCATTCCTATTATTTTTTCAGTGCCTAACGATTTCCTTCCAATACTGCCATCACTTTTTGCCCAATTTCATGGTTGTCATGCAACCCTGCGAACTGGTTGGATTGTGGACCATAGCCGTACACGATGACGTCTTCACCGGTATGCCCGCCAGTTGTCCAGCCCGTGCCGGAGCGCAGGTCGAAGATTCGTTCGATCGCGTTATCAATCTCCGTTTTATCCCCGTTGGCTGCTGCATCTTTGACGGATTGAATTTCTTCCTGTGTCAGTTTTAAATCAATATAGTTGGACAGCGTTTCTTCTACATCAGCACCGTCTGCAATTTCAGCAGCCATGAAGTCCGGCGTACGCTTTGCTGCTTTGATTGGTTCCGGGTCCCATTTGTATTCTCCGTCACGGCCCATAGTCATACCGCCAGTAGAGTGGTCAGCAGTAGTAATGACAAGGGTGTGCTTGTCATTTTTGGCAAATTCGATTGCTTCCTGGTAAGCTTCTTCAAAGTCCTGCATATCACTCATCGCAGCAACGACATCATTGTCATGGCCCGCCCAGTCAATCTGGCTGCCTTCGACCATCAGGAAAAATCCATCCTGATTTTTACTCAAACGATCCAATGCAGTAGAGGTCATTTCTTTTAGAGATGGACTTTCTTCCGTGCGGTCAATCATCTTGTCCATTCCTTTTGGAGCGAATAATCCAAGCACCTGCTCATTGTCATTGTTAAGCAATTCTTCACGTGAATCCACATAGCTGTATCCATCCTGCTGGAATTCTTCGGTAAGGTCGCGGTCTTCGCGGTCAAAATAAGAAGTTCCTCCGCCGAGGATGACATCGATTTTATGTTCTCCATTCACTTTTTCATCAAAATAATCATCAGCAATATCATTGTAATTATGACGGGATTCATCATGAGCACCAAAAGATGCTGGTGTTGCATGGTTCACTTGGGAGGTAGCAACCAGCCCGGTCGATTTTCCTTTTTCCTTCGCCAATTCTAAAGCTGTTTTTACTTCATTTTTTTCCATATCGACAGCGATGGCGTTGTTGTAAGTTTTGATTCCGGCAGCCATGGAAGTGGCAGCTGCAGCAGAGTCGGTGATGCTTTCTTCTTCATCCCAGGAATACGTTTCCTGCATGCCGATCAAATCTTCATCGAAAGCGGTGTTCTCTGTGTAAGGGGTAGCAGGATCGTCCTTTAAGTATCGATAAGCCGAAGTGTAAGAGGTACCCATGCCATCCCCGATCAGGAAAATGACGTTTTTGATTTCACTATTACTAGTGTCTGACTTAGCAGCGGCTTCATTGCCGAATGAGCCTGCCGTACTGCCAAAAACAAAGGTAGACATGATTGCGACTGGTAGTAGTTTCTTAGAAAACTTTTTGTTAAACAAACCTGATTCCTCCCAATATGTTATGTTATTGATGTTACAGCCATCATATTACGGTGAAACTATTAATCTTGTATGGAGAAAATGTTAAGGGTTTGTAATTTTCAGAAGGATAGATGACATAAGAAAAACTTGGCGGATCGCCAAGTTTTAATCAACTAGCTACTAAACAATACAGTCTTGATTAGCAGTTTTTATCTTTGAAATACCCGCAATGCTTCTGCCACCTTATGGGCGAACGACAACGGCGGTTCTACCGATTGAAAATGAAGATAAAGAATTGTCGGCTCAGCGAACAGCCAATGGTTATGCAAAGCACTCACCAGGATGCCATTTTTCTGCAACACCGACATGAATGGATAAACTTCCTCTTCTAAAATAACCGTCTCCCCCATATTCAATGCCAAACCGTTTTGATCTAACGATTCGAACATCATCTCGGCATGGAGCTCTGCCTTGCTTGGCCGCCCCTGGATCCGTACGTTCAAATCACGTTCCAGCTCCACCGAACAGACGCCATGCTCGAACTTTCCTTCTCCACCCAATATTCTTCCGAACTGATGACACAGTTGCTCCATATTCATGGATGATCAGCTCCTTATTTTTCAACTTATGAACAAAATGAAAAAATATTTATGTTTTACTGAAATGGAACGGGTTTGCTGGAAGTATTCAGGGGAACATAACTACAAACGATCTATAGGAAAAGGAGCGATATCATCCGATGAATACAGTTACTCCAATCCCAAGTGAACAAACACTTGATAACAGCCTTGCTTTATTGAAAGAGGGATATCGATTCATTCCTGACAGGTGCCAAAATTATGGCTCTGATATATTTGAAACGCGTTTGTTAGGTGAAAAAGTGATGTGCATGAGCGGGGAAGAGGCAGCGGAGCTTTTTTATAATAAAGAAAAATTCACACGAAAAGGTGCTGCGCCAAAGCGAATTCAAAAAACGCTTTTTGGTGAAAATGCCATTCAGGGAATGGATGGAAAGGCTCATGAACACCGAAAGCAGTTATTTATGACGCTGATGACGGAAGAACGATTGCAGCGGCTTTCTGAACTAACAACTGAAGAATGGCGTAGAAAACTCCCGGCATGGCAAAAAGCTGAAAAGGTGGTGCTTTTTCAAGAAACAAAGGAAGTGTTGTGCCGAGCTGCGTGCCGTTGGGCCGGTGTTCCATTAGAAGAAGAGGAAGTAAAAGAGCGGGCAGACGACTTTTGGTATATGGTCGATGCATTTGGAGCGGTTGGACCGAGACATTGGCAAGGGAGAAAAGCCAGAAAGAGAGGCGAAGCGTGGATTAAAAAAGTGATCCACCAGGTGCGTGATGGCGAGTTGGAAGCAAAGGAGGATACAGCTCTTTATTCCATGGCTTTCCACCGTGATTTGGACGGAGAGCATCTAGATTCCGAGATGGCGGCGATTGAATTGATTAACGTACTCCGGCCGCTCGTTGCGATTACAAACTTCATCGCTTTCAGCGCTTTAGCGTTGCATGATCACCCGCAATATCGCAACAAGCTTCAGGAAGCGGATGATGACTTTTTTGAGATGTTTTCCCAGGAAGTCCGCCGCTATTATCCTTTTGGACCATTTGTAGGAGCGCGTGTACGCCGGGGTTTCATCTGGAATGATATCAAATTTAAAAAAGGCCGGCTTGTATTGCTGGACATCTACGGAACGAATCATGACCCACGGCTATGGAATGAACCGGACAAGTTCTACCCGGAACGGTTTGAGGACTGGAACGGCAGCCTATTCGATCTGATTCCACAAGGCGGCGGTGATTATAATACAAACCATCGCTGCCCCGGAGAATGGGCGACACTGCGAGTCATGAAGGCAAGCCTCGATTTTCTTACCAAAGATATCACGTATCAGGTGCCGGAACAGGATTTGACCTACAGTATGGTACGAATGCCTTCCGTTCCAGAGTCAGGAATGAAACTAAGTGGAATTCGAAGGAAATAATCAAAAGTAACTCAAAAAAATCGAGTGTGAAGCCAAAAAGGTTTGATACTCGATTTTCGCTTTCATAGAGTGAAAATACACAGGTGAGGAAAAAATGAGTTATTTCCCTGACTCCTTTTGCTCCTTATTTTTAATAAACAAAAGTGAGGATGGGCACATTTATAGGGACATAAAAATTACACACATTTCGAATAGATGAATGTGCCTATCATAACTGCAACTACAGCTGCCATATTTTGAAAACGTTTACAAAAATCGCAGATATGATACACTTATGCAGTGAAATAGTTACTTGGAGGGAGTCATATGAGTAAAAAACATCAAGATGAAGTCATTGATGAAGCAATTGGTGAAAAATCAATCGAAAAGCTGGAATTTAGGGGCGGTGTATTTGCTGCAACAATTCCTTTAGTATTTTTCATCATTTGGGCAATTTCATTGAGTGTGGCCAAGCTAGTAACAGAAGAAGCGCTTGTGCTTGGTATGGTGATTGGTATTGCCCTTGGATTGTTTTTCACTAAATCGAAATGGTCGAATTATGCGCAAAGCTTATTTACGGGTATGGCACAGCCAATTGGTGTTATTGCCGTAATCGCCTGGTTCTGGGCGGGAATGTTCGCGAAAATGTTATCTGCAGGTGGATTAGTGGATGGGTTGATTTGGTTCGGTTTCCAGACTGGTGTTGAAGGCGGTATGTTCGTCGGTTTGACCTTCCTGCTGTCAGCTTTGTTCGCAACAGCTGTCGGGACAGGCTATGGAACTGTAGCGACCTTCGGGATATTGATGTATCCTGCTGGTGTCATCCTTGGTGCAGATCCGGTTATTTTATTAGCTGCGATTTTAAGTGGTGCTGTATTCGGAGATAACCTGGCACCGGTTTCTGATACGACGATTGTTTCCGCTACAACACAGGAAGCAGATGTACCTGGTGTTGTACGCTCACGATTCAAATATTCTGTAACTGCAGCCATTCCAGCATTGATTTTATTTATTATTTTTGGCGGCGGTGGTTCCGGTGGAAATGAAACTGCATTAAGTAATTTACAAAGTCAGGTTGGACCAAACGGGTTATGGATGTTGATTCCATTCATCCTCGTGTTATACCTCGCCTTATCAGGGCACCATCTTCTGACCTCCTTGACATGGGGAATCGTCGCATCGGTCGTATTTATTTTCCTGACAGGAACCAGTTTGACAAAAGTTCTTCATGTGTATCGGAACGATTCAGGAGAAGCAGTTATTGAAGGGGCATTGATGAGCGGAATCGGCGGTTATTTCAATATGGCCATCTTAATCTTATTTATTCTCGCTGCCGCTCATTTGATGGAAGTAGCCGGGACAATGGAAACAATTAAAAATTTCTTCCTCAATATCATTAAAAATGTTGTGCGTCGCGCAGAACTTTCTATTTTTGCCATTGTAGCTTTCTTGAATGTGTTCATTACCATCAATACTGCTGCAGAAATCGCTGCCGCACCTTTTGTCAGAAAAATCGGGAAAGAAATGAATATTCATTCTTATCGGAGAGCGAATTTCTTAGATACCGTGTCTTCATCTCTAGGGTATATATTCCCTTGGAGTGGAGGTGTCCTGCTTGCCTGGGCAACAATCAAAGGTGCTGCTGAAGAATACGATTTTCTTCCGGTAGTAAGCCCGACCGAAGTATTTCCATTCGTCTTTCAAGGATGGGGGTTATTGATTGTCATGTTGATCGCTGCCTTGACTGGCTGGGGACTTCGTTACAGTGGTAAGAATGGAGAAGAAATCAAACCTAAAGATTATCAAGGTCATAAATAACCAAATATAGGCAGTCACTGCATTTCATGGTAAGCTAACTGATAGCATAAGAAAAACAAAGTAGAAGGTGACACCATGAAAAACGGTCTATTAACCGCTGTCTTTTATACAATCGGGTTGATTTTCCTATCATTTGGAATCAGTATGATGATTTTAGCAAACCTCGGTGCCGGTCCCTGGGATGCATTATTTGTTGCGCTTTCTGACCACCTCGGACTTACCGTGGGAAGCTGGATGTTCATTGCAGGAATCATTCTGATACTCATCAATGGTTACTTATTAAAAAAGAAACCCGACTTTTCAGCCATTATCACTATTTTCACAATCGGATTATGCATCGATTTCTGGCTGCTGATCGTATTTCCGGGTTTTGCAGCAGAGTTCCTGGCTGTCAGGTTCGCTATGCTGCTTGGGGGAATCATAATTATTGCAATTGGTGTTTCGATGTATTTGCAAGCCAATTATGCACGAAATCCGATCGATAACTTGATGATGGCGATTCACTTCCGTACTGGAAAAAGCTTATCTTTTTCAAAGACGGTTACCGAAGTTTCAGTCATGATAGTGGCATTCATTATCGGAGGACCAATCGGGGTTGGTACTGTGCTTGTGGCATTTGGCATCGGTCCGCTGATCCAGTTCTTTTATGTGCCTGTTACGAAAATCAGAACTAATTTAGCACAATAAAAAAGCAGTCATTGGTCATGAGCCAATGACTGCTTTTTTTGTTCCAAAATGTTCCACGTGAAACATTAGTGTGCTATAAAACTTTCTCCATTACGATAGCACCAGTGTTATACCCCATTTTTTGATAGAGATGGTAGGCTTTTTTGTTATCCCCAAATACATTCAAGCCGATAGTGGCGATACCTTGTGCTTTTAAAACCTTTTCCAGGTGGGACAATGTGTGGCTTGCGTATCCTTTTCCGCGAAAAGGTTCGTCAATCAAAATATGATAGATATAGGCGGAGTTTTCTTCCTTTTTTATGTTGTACCACAATTTGCCGACGTGCTGCTTTGTGGAGAGGTCATGAATGTGGAGGATATAGTGATCCTCCGTATTCCTTCCATCGGGAAGCAGCTGAGCAAATTGTTCGTAGGCATCTTCGAGAATTTTTTCAGCAGGTTTGTTGAAGTTGCGCCCGATTTCGTCCGCATAATCAGGGATAAGAAAATTGATGTATGCTTGATAGGATTTGTCGTTCATTGGTTTGAATTCGATCAAGGGTATTCCTCCTGACATTATGGTTACTTCAATCTATATTCGCCAGGGGCAACCGATATCCTTCATAAATAAGGTGATCCTTTTAAAAGGATCACCGATTATCTATCACCCTTGTTTTACAAACATCGGAAGCTCCGTATGTCCCATTTCCCGTACATACACGAACAGGTTGCCTTTATGATGGATTTCGTGATCCATTGCCAGGTTCAACACTTGCTCTGCCGGAAGCTTTGCTCCTAACATTTCCGTCAAATCAATGGTATTAGCAAAATCCTCATCAGCCATAGATTCGATCAGTTTTTTCGTCTCAATGGTATAAGTCTCTGCCAGTTCCGTAAGCGAAACTCCTTCTTCCTCTTCAAAAAGTTGTTTCGGCTCTTGCTTGGCTGCAGCAGCAGTGAACTGGTAAAAACTTTTCAGCATGTGGTTTACCAGTTTGAGGGCAGGCATGGAGGTCGGAGTAGGCTGATAGTTTACATGTTCTGTTCCGATTTTTCCTATCAATTCATTCGTAACGGTACGATGTGATAAAAAGTATTGGATGAAATCGTTGCTTTTGCTCAATTCATCATTCCTCCTTTTAACTATTTCACTCTTAACTTTAATAGAAGCAAGGCATCAAAATAAACAGATATGCTTTTTTTTGATACCCTTGAAACAGTATGAAATAGAAAGGAGAATGAATTTGGCACAGTCACTGACAGGAAAAGTCGCCCTGGTAACGGGGGCAGGAAGAGGTATCGGCAGGGAGACAGCACTCGCCCTGGCGAAAGAGGGAGTAAATGTCGGTTTAATCGCGCGAACAGAGGCGTCATTAAAAGAAGTGGCAGCCGAAGCAGAAACGCTGGGGGTACAAGCAGCCTATGCGGCAGTAGATGTATCTTCACCAGAACAGGTAGAAAAAGCGGTGGCAAATCTGACAGATAAGCTGGGAACCTTTGATATTCTGATCAATAATGCGGGCATTATGAAAAAAGGTTCTTTCCTGGAAATGGATCCGGAGGATTGGAAACAAACCATTGATGTCAATCTCATGGGTGTTTACCATGTCACTCGAAATGTTCTGCCGCAGTTGATCGAAAAACAAGGCGGAGATATCATCAATATCTCATCCATGTCCGGATTGAAGGGGACAGCAGGATCAACGGCCTACAGTGCTTCTAAATTCGGCTTATTGGGAATGAGTGAAGCCTTGATGCAGGAGGTTCGTCCACACAATATCCGTGTGTTTGCCATGACTCCAAGTATGGTTGCTACGGAGCTTACTGGTAAAGGAGACATTACAGAAGAGGAAAAGCAAAAATTCATGCAGCCGGAAGACATTGCTGAATATATGATTGCCCAATTGAAACTCCACCCGCGAATCTTCATCAAAACATCCGCACAGTGGGCGACCAATCCATTCTAAAAGCTTCCCCCTGAGATAACCCATCTCAGGGGGTTTTTAATGCTAAATTTCATTTCTCTATTGTGAACCAAGAAATGCGTGTTGACGGGAAGGAAATCACCCAAATTCCCTTGCACTTTACCCACTATTACAGATTACAGGTGAATAGCCAATTTACTAGAATAATGGACAAACACCTTTCCTTTCCTTTTTTTCATTCATAGATTATAGGAACACCAAAGAAAGGAAGGGAAAAAGAATGTTTGGTTATTCGATGGTTCAAATGGTAAGAGCTTACGCCGATAAGTTAGAAAAGCCGTTGCGAGATGAAATATTAAATGGCTATCGTCCATTCAAATGGACGCCATGCTTTCTACATCGTGTATTTGAAGGGTATGTGAAGAAAAGAAAAAAGCTTTCCTTGATTGTCGAGTTTGAAGAAGGCTACTATGAAGCAGACTGTATCAAGCTTCATGAAGTACTGGAACGTCATCATGCGTGCAAATTCAACCATGATTTTTCTCGGATATCCTGCTGCAGTGCACAAGTGACGCCTGCCGGGCTGGAGGACATCCTGGCAAACTGTAATCATATTAAAAAAGTATATG
This sequence comes from Halobacillus sp. B23F22_5, assembly GCF_043497085.1. Lineage (NCBI taxonomy): Bacteria > Bacillati > Bacillota > Bacilli > Caryophanales > Bacillaceae > Halobacillus > Halobacillus sp. B23F22_5. Next base: position 240,986 of record NZ_JBIEKI010000001.1, read on the forward strand.
TGAATAAAGAAGTTCATGCCTTACTGGATGTAGCTGTTGAAGCAGCCCATGCAAAAAATATCGTACGTAATAATAAGCGGTTGACAGGTAAGGACGTCACGATAGCGATTATTGATACAGGCATCCATCCACACCAGGATTTAGAGGGAAGAATCGTAGACTTTGTAGACTTTATTAATAAACGTACTGCTCCTTATGATGATAATGGACATGGAACGCATTGTGCCGGAGACGCTGCAGGGGATGGTTCAGCCTCTGATGGTAAATACCAGGGTCCTGCTCCAGAAGCAAATCTTGTTGGTGTCAAAGTACTGGACAAAATCGGATCAGGATCCCTTGAAACGGTCATGCAAGGGGTAGAATGGTGTATTCAATATAATGAAGAACATCCGGAGAATCGGATTGATATCATCAGCATGTCGCTTGGAAGTACAGCTCAGGCTTTTCCATCCGAAAATCAAGATCCGATGGTTAAAATTGTGGAAGAAGCATGGAAAAAAGGGATTATCGTTTGCGTAGCGGCAGGAAATGAAGGGCCGGAAGCAAAAACAATCGCAAGCCCTGGTTTGAGTGATCAGGTAATCACTGTCGGGGCATTAGACGATAAGAACTCCATGGATACAAGGGAAGATGATGATGTGGCATCATTCTCAAGCAGAGGACCTACCATCTATGATGTTACCAAGCCGGATATCCTTGCCCCCGGTGTAAATATCATTTCATTGAGATCCCCAGGGTCCTATCTGGATAAAGCCCAAAAAACCGCCCGTGTCGACAACGATTACTTTGTACTTTCTGGTACTTCCATGGCAACTCCCCTTTGTGCAGGTGTTGTGGCATTGATGAAACAGCATAACCCTGAAGCTACACCATATGAGATAAAAAAACGATTGAAAGAGAGCGCTGATATTTGGCGTAATAAGGATCCGAACGTCTATGGGGCGGGTTATATCAATGGTGATAATGCCATAAATTAACGGTTGCATTCCCTATGAAAAGGGAGTGCAATTTTTTTAAAAATTCCAAGCTATTCACAATATAGCCAAGAATACGATAGTATTTTTAAGAATTTCATGATATGTATTTACTTTATAAGAATATTTGATATTATATAGGTGGAAATAATAATATATAAAGAAATATGAAAGGGGATAGTGGGTATGGTAACCTCTCTATCAATTTTGTCTCTAACTGTTTTTGGATTTTTCTCTGTTTTAGCAGCGTTTGATTCGCTTGCTACGCGTATCAAGAAACGCAAACGCATCACCCCACAACCGGAACCTATCCAACAGCAGCCAGTACTGGAGTTCGGACAACAGTAAGCTGCTCATTATATAGATTCTTTTAAGAGCAGTATCTTCCATTAATAAGGGAGATACTGCTTTTTTCATGAAGTTAAAATGTTAGTGGAAAGAGGTATGGATATATAAAACGTTCTATAAAAGAGGTGACTTATATTGAAACGAACGATTGAGGGTGTAGTAGTGGAGGCGATACAAGGCGACATTGCAAATCAAACAGACATGGATGCGGTAGTAAATGCGGCGAATGCTGAACTTCGTACAGGAGGAGGAGTTGCCGGTGCCCTGCATAAAGTGGGGGGTCCTGAACTTGCCGAAGCTGGAAAGCAGTTCGCTCCCATCAGTCCCGGGCAAGCTGTTATCACCCCTGCTTTCAAACTGCCGAACGATTATGTCATTCATTGTCTCGGTCCTGTTTATGGGGTGGATAAGCCAGAAGGTGAGCTGTTGCAAAGCTGTTATGTTGAGGCATTGAAGCAAGCGGACGAAAAAGAGGTGGGAAGTATTGCATTTCCCTCTATATCAACGGGGGCTTTTGGTTATCCGCTTAAAGAAGCAATTCCTATAGTTTTAAACACAGTTTTTAATGAGATAACAGTGCTGAAACATGTCAAACATATCCGATTTGTTTTGCTCAGTGAAAAGGATTTAAAAGCGTATGAATCGTATTGGAATAAAGCGTTAAAAGAAAAGTGACCAGTGAAAGAGCCATGGAGAAGTTTTCCATGGCTCTTTCACTGGTTTTGCAAAAGTTTTGAGTAAGAATGTAAGCTTCTTTTTACGGTTTATATCCAATTTTGCTAAGGTCTGGTTATTTTCAGCCACCAGCAATTTGCATAAATAAAACATAAATATAATCTTTATACATTACAAAAATTAGAACCTAACACGACTTACTCAAATAAAAAGTTCAAAAAAAGTTCAAAATTTCTGCGAACCCCTGTCATATAAGGGTTTAAAGCAAATAAGAAACGCATGAAAGCGTTGTCTTTTTTGTAACATTACATAGGTCTAAAGTTGCAGTTATTGTATAGGACTGTAATCGACTGACAATTTCATGGTATACTATTTTTCATACTCGAAAAGACTGAATTTTTTCACTTTCCCTACAATAGTACAATTTTTTATAAATAGAGGAGGAATGATCATGGAAAAACATGGATATCCAATTCCGCAAGGTCTCTATAATCCTGCCAACGAGCATGAAGCTTGTGGAATCGGTATGATTGCCAATATCAACGGAAGAAAATCCCATGATATCGTTCAGAACGCAGTTACTATTCTGTGTAACCTTGAACACCGCGGCGGCCAGTCAGCCGACGTCAATTCGGGAGACGGGGCCGGTATACTTACACAGATACCCCATCGTTTCTTTTTAAAACAATGTGAGAAAGAAAATATCGAACTGCCAGGAGAAGGCGAATATGGGGTCGGAATGATATTTCTCCCGCAAGATGGCTATAAACGTCATCAATGTATTGAAATTTTGGAAGATATCATTCGTGATGAAGGCCAGGAGCTGCTGGGCTGGCGGACAGTTCCAGTCAACGATTCGTTTGTCGGTGACAGTGCTAAAAAGACGAAGCCATTTATAAGACAAGTTTTTATCGCACCTTCAGAAGATTTCAAAGATCGAATGGCATTCGAACGACGTTTGTACATCATTCGCAAACGTGCAGCACTGAAAATTGCTGAAATGGATGGCTGCGATGATTTTTATATCAGCAGTTTGTCGACCAGCACAATTGTTTACAAAGGGATGCTCATCCCTGAACAGTTAGATTCTTTCTATATTGACTTGAACCACCCTGATTTTATATCCGCATTGGCATTAGTACACTCCCGCTTCAGTACCAACACTTTCCCAAGTTGGAAGAGATCCCATCCGAATCGCTACACCATCCACAACGGTGAATTCAATACAATAAGAGGAAACGTCAATTGGATGCGGGCACGTCAATCGCTATGCCAATCTGAATATTTCAGTGAAGAAGACTTAGAAAAAGTATTGCCGGTCATTGATGACAATGGCAGTGACTCTTCCATGTTTGATAATGCATTTGAATTCTTGCATTTATCCGGCCGTTCACTTGCCCATACAGCAATGATGATGATTCCTGAACCGTGGCCGAATAATACTACCATCGAGAAGGAAAAACGTGATTTCTATGAGTATCACAGCACATTGATGGAACCTTGGGATGGACCAGCTGCATTGGTGTTCACCAATGGAACACAGATCGGTGCTTGTCTCGACCGGAATGGACTGCGGCCGGCAAGGTATTATGTAACGAAAAATGGCATGATTGTCCTAGGTTCTGAAGTAGGAGCCCTGGATATCTTTGCTGATGAAATCGAATATAAAGATCGTCTCCATCCTAGTAAGATGCTGCTTGTCGATTTGGAAAAAGGAAAAATCATTCCTGATGAAGAAATTAAAACTGAAATCGCTAAAGAGCAGCCTTACGATAAATGGATTGCTGATCATATGCACGATTTAGACGACCTCCCGGAACCTGTGGAAGAAGCTCCTTTGACGAAGGAAGATCAGCTTCTCGACCATCAGCTTGCTTTCGGTTATACAACAGAAGAGTTGAACAAAATTTTGAAGCCGATGGTTTCCGGCGGAAAAGACCCGGTAGGTTCCATGGGGTATGATTCTCCTTTAGCTGTGTTATCCAAAAAGCCGCAGCTGCTATATAACTATTTCAAACAGCTTTTTGCTCAGGTCACGAACCCTGCTATTGACGCGATTCGTGAAGAAATCGTTACAGCAGTAGGAACGACAATTGGAGCAGAAGGAAATCTGGTTGAGCCGAAGCCAGACAGCTGTAAGCATCTCCGTCTTGATACGTTTGCTTTGACCAATCGTCAACTGGAGAAGCTTCGCCAACAGCATGTGGATGGATTCAAAGCTGCTACGCTGCCGATATTATTTGATGCAAAGGGCGAAGGAGCAATGGATGCCGCTCTGGAAGATCTGTTTGAAAAAGCTGACCGTGAAGTAGAAAACGGAACCACTCTGATCATTCTATCTGACCGCGGTGTTAATAGTGACCAGGCGGCAATACCAGCCCTGCTTGCTGTATCCGGTTTGCACCATCATTTGATCCGTCAGGGAACGCGTACTAAAGTCAGTCTCCTGGTAGAGTCTGCCGAGCCGAGAGAAGTTCATCATTTTGCTACCTTACTTGGTTATGGGGCAGAAGGAATTAACGCTTACCTTGCTTTTGACTCACTGAATGACTTGATTGAACGAGGCGACTTGACCGGAGTGACGTTTGAGGAAGCGGTAGACAAATATGTCCAATCCGTGACGGATGGGGTTGTCAAAGTGCTTTCTAAAATGGGGATTTCTACAATTCAAAGTTACCGCGGTGCACAAATATTTGAAGCCGTAGGTATCAGCAGTGAAGTCGTAGAGAAGTATTTCACGCGTACAGCTACCCGTCTTGGTGGTATCGGTCTGGATATCATTGAAAAAGAAGTATTGATGCGCCATGAAAGTGCTTATGGGGAGAATCGTAATGTTTCCAAAAATCTGGAAGCAGGGGACGAGTTCCAATACCGTGAAAACGGCGAGGATCACCAATATAACCCACATACGATCCACCTGCTGCAGCATGCATGCCGAAGTAACAATTACGAATTATTCAAGGAATATTCGCAGTTGTTGACGGATGAGCGTAACAATTTGCAATCACTTCGTGGGTTACTGACCTTCAAAAAACGACGTTCGATTCCTATCGAAGAAGTAGAGTCCGTCGATGATATTACTAAGCGATTCAAAACAGGGGCGATGTCCTTTGGTGCCATCAGTAAAGAGGCACACGAAGCACTAGCTATCGCCATGAACAAAATCGGTGGAAAGAGTAACTCTGGGGAAGGCGGGGAAGACCCTGACCGTTTCACGCCTGATGAAAATGGAGATTTGCGCCGCAGTGCCATCAAGCAGATTGCCTCTGGCCGCTTTGGTGTCAACAGCCATTACCTTGTCAATGCCGATGAACTGCAAATCAAAGTAGCTCAAGGCGCCAAGCCTGGGGAAGGCGGTCACCTGCCTGGCAAAAAAGTATACCCTTGGATTGCGGAAGTACGTGGATCAACCACAGGGGTTGAATTGATTTCACCACCGCCGCACCATGACATTTATTCCATCGAGGATTTGGCTGAATTAATTCATAACTTGAAAAATGCCAATCCTAGAGCCCGTATCAGCGTCAAACTCGTTTCCGCTGATGGAGTAGGAACAATTGCTGCCGGGGTTGCAAAAGGAAGAGCCGATCATATCTTAATCAGTGGTTATGACGGCGGTACCGGTGCTGCACCTCGAACAAGTATTAAGCACGCTGGTATGCCTTGGGAAATCGGTCTTGCTGAAACCCATCAGACGCTCGTTTTGAATAACCTGCGTGACCGGATTGCGGTGGAAGCAGATGGAAAAATGATGACCGGGCGTGACATTGTTTACGCTACTTTGTTAGGAGCGGAAGAGTATGGATTTTCCACAGCACCGCTCGTTGTATTGGGCTGTATCATGATGCGTGTCTGTCACTTAGATACATGCCCAGTCGGTGTCGCGACACAAAATCCGGAACTGCGTAAAAAGTTCACTGGAAACGCCGATCACGTGGCAAACTTCATGCGTTTCATTGCACAAGAAGCGCGTGAGTTGATGGCGGAGCTTGGATTCCGCACCATTAATGAAATGGTCGGCCGTTCCGATGTATTAGAACCAAAAGAGGATATTGATCACTGGAAAGCGAAAAGCGTCGACTTTACGTCGCTTCTCTATCAGCCAGCCGTACCAGTAGGCGGAGGAACCTATCAAACTATCAAACAGGACCATGAGCTGCCGGAAAAATTAGACATGCAGGAATTGATCCCACTTTGCAAAAAGGCAATCGAGAATAAAGAACCGGTGGAGATCAATCACTCGATCCGAAATATCAACCGGGTAACCGGTACGATGCTCGGAAGTGAAATTACTCGCCGTTACGGAGCAGAAGGCTTGCCTGAAGATACGATCCGCTTGAACTTCAAGGGGTCCGCAGGTCAAAGCTTTGGTGCCTTTGTTCCAAAGGGCGTGACGATGACTATGATCGGCGATACCAATGACTATATCGGTAAAGGATTATCAGGTGGTAAGATCATCGTTTACCCATCAGCAGAGTCTACATTCGCACCAGAGGAAAACACCATCGTTGGTAACGTTTCTTTCTATGGAGCGACAGCCGGGGAAGCTTATATCAACGGGCTTGCCGGTGAACGTTTCTGCGTACGTAATAGTGGAGCCAATGTCGTCGTCGAAGGTATTGGGGACCATGGCTGTGAATATATGACTGGCGGAAAAGTCGTCGTTTTAGGCGGTACAGGCAGAAACTTTGCTGCTGGTATGTCCGGTGGTGTCGCTTATATCCTGGAAGAGGAAGAAGGACTTTTCGATAGTAAATGTAATAAGGAGCTTGTACAGTTGCAGCGATTGACCGACCAACAGGAAATCACAGAGCTGTATAAGATGATTGCGAAGCACGTGGAATACACCAACAGTCCTAAAGGACATCGTATTTTGAATGATTGGGATAAATACGTCTCCAAATTCGTACGTGTCATCCCAACCGCTTACCTTGAGATGGAAGAGCGGATTGCCAGCTTGTTAGATACAGGTATGAGTAAGTTTGATGCTGAAATGACAGCATTTGAAGAAAGTAAACGAAGCAAAGAGCTTGTAAAATAATAAGAGGAGGGGGATACGATGGGAAAAGCAACAGGATTTATGGAATACGAACGCCAATCACAACGTGAACGTGACCCTTCTGAACGCACGAAAGATTGGTCGGATTATACAGCTCCGATGAAAGAAGAAGAGGTCCAAATTCAAGGGGCGCGCTGCATGGACTGCGGCGTTCCTACTTGTCATACAGGTACAGAGATTAAAGGGCAGACAACAGGGTGTCCGGTCAATCACCTGATTCCGGAATGGAATGACCTGGTTTACCGTGGCCAATGGCAGGAAGCCCTGAAAAAGGAGCATGAGCGCAACAACTTCCCTGAGTTTACCGGCATTGCCTGCCCGGCACCTTGTGAAGGAGCCTGCGTCCTTGGCATCAATGAACCGCCCGTGGCTATCCGTAGCGTGGAGCGCGCCATCATTGAAAAAGGTTTTGAAGAAGGTTGGGTAAAACCGGAACCGCCAGCTCAGCGTACAGGTAAGAAGGTGGCCGTAGTAGGCTCTGGTCCTGCTGGTCTTGCTTCTGCTGCCCAGTTGAACAAAGCTGGCCACTGGGTGACTGTATTTGAACGCAGCGACCGTGTCGGCGGCCTTTTGACATACGGTATTCCTGAAATGAAACTTTCCTATGAAATTGTCGAGCGCCGTGTAAACATTTTGAAAGCAGAAGGAATAGAATTTGTCACAAACACTGAGGTTGGTAAGGATTATCCGGAAGACAAACTGCGTGCGGATTTTGACTCTGTCATCCTCTGTGGCGGTTCAACTGTCCACCGCAATATCCCTGCCGATGGGAGAGAACTGAAGGGAATCCATTACGCCATGGACTTCCTGCACGCCAACACCAAGAGCCTGTTAGACTCCAACCATGAAGACGGCAACTATATTTCCGCCAAAGATAAGGATGTTATTGTCATCGGCGGAGGCGATACAGGTACAGACTGTCTTGCTACTTCTGTGCGACATAACTGTAAAAGTCTTACCCAATTCGATATTTATGATAAAAAGCTTTCTGCACGTGATACCGAAGATAATCCATGGCCACAGTGGCCAGTTGTTCACCGCGTAGAGTATGGTCATAAAGAAGCTGCATCAGTCCTGGGGGATGACCCGCGTGCTTATGCAGTTATGACTAAAAAGTTCGTCGGTGATGAAAACGGTCATGTCAAAGAAGTCCATACCATCAACGTCAAGTTGACGAAGGATGAGAATGGCAAGCGAATCCGTGAAGAAATTCCAGGCACCGAAAAAGTATGGCCGGCGGACCTTGTGTTACTGGCTATCGGGTTCCAAGGTCCAGAACAAGACCTGATCAACCAGCTTGGAATAGAAACTACAGAACGCTCTACGATTAAAGCAGAATATGGTGATTACCGCACAAATGTCGAAGGCGTATTTGCTGCCGGAGACATGCGCCGTGGCCAAAGCCTGATCGTCTGGGCTATCAACGAAGGACGGGAAGCAGCACGCGAATGCGACCGCTACCTTATGGGCTCAACAGTATTGCCATAACGTTTCCAATGAAAGTGTAAATCTCACACATAAAATCGTCCAGGATTCCACTGGGCGATTTTTTAGTACCCTATGGAAAGGGCTTCTTACCAGAGTTAAAACCTTATGGAGTGTTCCTTGAGGGATGACCGGCCATCCGTGATAAAATGCTAGATAACGATATAATTTAATTTTTTGAACATAAGCTAGGAGTAGTACAAGTAGTGGAGGTGGGCGCGTGAAAAAGCGGTTTGCAGTTTGGACTGCTGGCATCTATATCGTCTATGCCCTAATCATGGGGCTTTACTTATTCTGGTGGGCAGATAACGGGGTCCCTGCTTCCTACCAGGGAACTGCGGCAGACCCCGCAACGTTTATGACAGATCGTGAGCTGCAGCTAAGCCAGGAATATTCCCGCTATCAATCCATGATGTTCTTCCTGGGTTTACCGCTGGAGTGGATCATTTACCTTGGCGTGCTGGTACTTGGCATCTCAAAAGTGTTTAAGAATTTCGGAGAGCGTGTCTCCCGGTTTTCATGGATCAACATCCCGATCTACGTCCTGCTTTTATCTGTTTTGACCTGGATAGTGACCTTCCCGTTCGATTTTATAAGGCGTTCCTTGTCGATCAACTATGGGATAGGGACACAAAGCTTTTCTGGCTGGATGCGTGATCAAATGATCAGCTTTTGGATCAGCACCCTGATTATGGCCGTTCTCATCACTGTTCTCTATGTATTGATCCGTCGTTTTGAAAAACGATGGTGGCTGTATGCCTGGATGCTGCTCGTTCCATTTTTAATATTCATGATGTATATCCAGCCTGTCGTCATCGATCCGCTTTATAATGATTTTTCCAGACTCAGCAACCCGCAGCTGGAAGAAAAGATACTCTCTCTTGCTGAGCAGGCTGACATTCCTGCTGATCGCGTCTATGAAGTAGACATGTCAGAAAAAACAAATGCGATGAACGCTTATGTTAATGGTATCGGATCGAATCTCCGCATCGTTTTATGGGATACCACCCTGAATAAGCTGAATGAAAATGAAGTGTTGTTCATCATGGCTCATGAGATCGGTCATTACGTGAAGAACCATTTATTCTGGATGCTGGCTGGCTCCATCGCCGTCACCTTTGTCGGTATGTACTTAGGTTATCGACTCTTCCATGCAGCACTAAGGAAATGGGGGGACGCCTGGGGTGTCAAGCGTGTAACAGATATAGCATCTCTGCCGGCACTGCTGTTAATTTTCAGCTTGTTTTCGTTCATCGTAAGCCCGATCGAACTCACTATTTCCCGTGGAGCGGAAAAATCAGCAGATGAATATGCCATTGAAATGACCGGAGACCCAGAAGCTGCGGTCGGTTCCTTCCAGCAATTAACCGTTACAGCTCTCAGTGATGTCCATCCCCCTGTCCTGGTGAAGTATTTACGGTATGGGCACCCTACCATGATGGAACGAATTTCTATGCTGGAAAGTTATCAGGATACTCCAGACGAATAAAAAGGAGCCAGGTCATTGCTTGCCTGGCTCCTTTACTATTTATTTTCCATTCACAATATCTGCGACAATTTCAAATGAACGAAGCCGCTTCTGATGATCATAGATTTGGGAAGTGACCATAATTTCATCTGCTTTTGTTTCCTCGATGAATTCTTCCAGCTTGTGCTTGACGGTCTCCTTACTTCCGATAATGGAAGCCCCTAGCTGTTGCTGCAGTGCTGCATGCTCATGCGGAGACCATAGCTCGTCCATATTTTCTACAGGCGGCTGCAATGGTGCTTCATCATTGCGTATCAAATTCAGGAACTGCTGATAAAGCGAGGTTGCCAGATATTCCGCTTCCTCATCTGTCTCAGCCGCAATCACATTCAAGCCTAACATGGCATGTGGTTTCTCGAGTGTTTCAGACGGCTGGAAGTGGCGGCGGTACAAATCAAGTGCAGCCATTGTATTATTTGGTGAAAAGTGACTGGCAAAGGAAAACGGCAAACCAAGCTGCCCGGAAAGCTGCGCACTGAATCCGCTGGAACCTAGTAACCAAATCGGGATATCCAATCCTTGTCCAGGAACCGCACGGATAGGCGTAGGACTCGTTGCTAACGAAGGATCAAAATAAGCTCTTAATTCCTGTAATTGTTGCGGAAAATCCTGACCATCACTTCTACGTCCCCGTCTCAACGCCTGGGCAGTCATCTGGTCCGTACCAGGAGCACGCCCAAGACCGAGGTCAATCCGTCCAGGGTAAAGGGACTCTAAGGTGCCAAACTGCTCTGCGATTACCAATGGCGCATGGTTAGGAAGCATGATACCGCCAGACCCGACCCGGATCTTTGAGGTGTTTTCAGCGACATGACCGATTAACACAGAGGTGGCCGAGCTTGCGATAAAGGGCATATTATGATGTTCTGCCATCCAATACCGATTGTAGCCCAATTCTTCTGTGTGCTGGGCAAGTTCGATCATATTTTTAAAGGCATCTGCCGGTGTCCCGCCTTCTACAATCGGTGCGAGGTCAAGCACCGAAAATGGTATCTCATGCATTTGTTTATGTTCTACACTCATTTTATTCATCTTCTTTCTTTTAAAAATTTGCTTTGTAAAATCTCAGTATTGCTTCTACAGATAAGCTCCCTTTACATGAAGACTCAGTTTCAAGGTAGTGGGTCCGTTACTATAAGAGTAATGGGATGGTCTTGGAAACGACTCGCTTTCCAGCTTCATCGCCTAGACACTCGCTACATAAGCAATCCATCAACGGGAAGAAAGAGCCCTTCCCTTTTGCTGTTCTGCTTATGCGTGTCGTGTCTCCCAAGGCGATTACGCATTCATTTCTTTCCTGCGGGGGACCTGGCAAGCTTCCTCGGGCTAAAGCCCTGTGGGATCTCGCCTAGCCCCTTCTCCCGCGGGAGTCTCGCCGTTTCCCTTCCCATCCAGCCAGTTTAGTACTAAACGGACCCTTCAAAAAGAGAAAGAATGTAGCTGAAACCTTCATGTTGACGCATTTATAAAGGATATAAAGGCGTCAAAGTCTTCTTTCTAATATCATGGGCTCTTTCCACAAGGGTGATTTCGAGAACTTCCTATTATGGCAAGGGGCGTAGGGAAACGGTGAGACTCCTGTGGGAGTTGAGTGATAGATGAGGCCCCGCAAGGCGAAGCCTGAGGAGACTCAGCACACGCCCACGGAAAGCGAATCGTTTCCCGGAGCTCCTAAACTAAAACAATATCTCGAAATCAGGTCTTCGACTTTACGGACCAGTAGTTGAATAGGCCTCTTAAAATCACCAAGCTTATCTATGTGACTTAGTTTAACAATTGTAAGAATTACTCACCAAATGAAATGATTGAAGTGTTGTCCGGGAATGCGTTAAGTCGGAATAGCAATAAAAAGAAAAGCCCAGGCGATATCGCCGGGCTTTTAGGGGATTGGATAAAGGGTTTCAAACGGAAGCCAAACTATCATCCAATATTAGGAATACGTTTTTGAATGACTATATTGCAATGCCGCATCCTTAAAGCAATCAAATAACAATGACCATCTGGGCTCGTCCGCATAGAGCTGTTCCGGGTGAAATTGCAGTCCCATTAACCATTTATCATCCTCGCTTTCTATCGCTTCTATGAGAAGGTCGTCTTCAGACCAGGCAACAGGCTTGAGACCTTTTCCTATCTCAGAAATCACCTGACGATGTCTGGAATTCACTTGAAGTGGATCATTGCCAACCATTTTTGAAAGTTTACTGGATTCTTCAAGCGTTAAACGGTGCGTAGGGACCGATCCTTCCATCCCCATCACTTCCTGATGGTGGTGGCTGGTTTTGAGGTTTTGCAATGTACCTTCATATATTTCATTTATCATTTGCATTCCACGGCACACTCCCAGTACAGGCAGCCCCATTTCAACCGCCTTTTCCAATAGTACTTTCTCATACGTAAAACGCGTACTGCCAGTTTCACTCAGCTTAGTAGAAACAGACAATGGTTTATTGAGATTAAGGTAGCCCCCGCCAGTCATAAGCAGGCCATCCAATTTGGCTAGGTAAGCTGGCACATCCTCTGTGCTATCCAATACTGGAATTAGTACAGGGTGCATACCATGGGCTTCTAACGCTTGAATGTAATCACGTTCTACATACAACAATGGATGCTTGGGGTATAAATCATCTTCTTTTCCTTCATCGATATGGATAGTGACACCGATCCATGGTTTCAAACGTGATCACCTCTTTTCCTTACATTGCTTTTTCTATCTTAGCATTATTGATTTCTTTTTCGGCTGCTTGTTTAGATTCGGATTTGAGCGTCAGGCTGTGTTCTTTCGACGCATACGTATGAACAATGCCGACTACCATGGCAATCGCTGCAAACCGAATACCCCAACTCATCATCTTGCCAGCCAACACAGCGATCGCTTCCCCGCTGCCACCTCCAATGATAAAGGAAGCACCAAACATCAAAGCAGTAAGCAAACCTAGAGCCATTGTCAGAAAAGCAATCCATCCATAAAGGTTAGCAAAAATATTGGAAATTTTATTTTTCATGCTAAACACCTCCAAGTTATAGTCCAAAAATCGGTAGAACGCCTGTTAACAAAATGATACTTAAAAGCACATGGAGTAATATCCATATAATCGCCAGCTTTGAGGTCTCTTTGAACCCTGAACCAGCAATTCCCATAGCTACGAACAGCCCAAGTGCAAGTGGAGGGGTCATTCCTTCCAAAGCACCGGTCATAGCAGGAAGCATAAGCGCAAACAGTACTGGATCGCCGCCTAAAGCGCCAAACGCTCCGATCATAGCTCCACCCAGAATGGCGATTTGGGCTGATCCTGGAAGCACCATTCCAAGTATCATGAAGAAAAACGGAAGCAGGACAATCATGACGGGAGCAGTCATTCCCATGGAGACGAACCAATTACGGACGACTTCTTCCATCTGCATCCCAATGAATACCTGTGAAGTGGCATAGGCCATATAAATGGTGACACCAATCGGAACCACTTGAGGCAAGGATTCTTTGAAAACTTCAACTAACCGGTCAAGGTGAGAGCGAGTGGTGTTGAAGAATGCTTTCTTTCCAATCCCAATTGCATAAGCACCTGCAATAGCAGGAGTGAACATCAATACCGATGATGAAAATGCTTCAGAGCCGTCAGCACCGATACGGGCGGTGATGAAATCTTTGAACTGGGCATCAGCGAACAATGGAACAAAAATCAAGGCTGGTAAAATCAATGCCGGCCAGCCAATACGGAAGCTCTTCTTAAAGGATGGAAGTTCTTTTTTAGCAATAGGCTGAACTTTATAATATTTGCAAAGCCCCCATAGTGTTAGCCAACGCTGAACGAAAAACCATAAGCCTATTCCGTAGGCAGCTATGATCCATTGACTTAGCGTAATACTCCCTGGGTTAACTTCATTCAAAATTCCAAACGTAAGAAGGACGATACCAGACGGAGGGACAATGTTACCTAACATACTAGAGGACATTTCAGTAGTAGCAGCTAATGGGGCAGGGTAGCCTGCTTTTTTCATGGTCGGTATTGTGAAAACGCCGGTAGCTGCAACGTTTCCTGGTCCAGTACCTGAAAGGGAAGCCATAAATGTACTTCCTAACAGAGAGACGTAACCAGCACCACCCCGGAATTTACCGACGAGCGATAACATCAGGTTGATGATTCTTTGTACGACTTTCGTAGCGTCAAACAACACCGCAACGACCATAAAAGCGAAAATGGCATAGAATAGACTGCTTGTTGATGGATAAAGCAGGGAGGACCACATGATGTCCATTTGTCCTGAAATCAGGACGATAAAAAAGAAAGAGAGTGTCATTACCTCATACATCGGTCGTTTAAAACCAATAAACAGGACAGCAACAAAAACGATTAAGCCTATCAAGTAGAACATAGGTAAAGGGATTCCCATTTCGCACACCTCCATAAAAGCGCTTTCAAATAATATTAAAAAAACTAAATCGACATTAACACCATTTCAACTGGTTATAACATGTAATGTATTTTCGATTATATCAGATTATTGATAATTATCAAATAATTTTTTAGAAACTTTTATATTAGTATATTTTAACAGGTGTATGGTTTTTATCTACCTCCAAATATTGTTATAATCAGTGCATACAACTATAAGAGATTGTTGGTGAAGATATGTTGAATTTGAAACGTGACCGCTCTACCCCACTATACATACAGTTAAAAAACGTGATAGAAGAGAAAATAAAAGCAGGGGAATGGGAGCCGGAACAGCAGATACCTTCAGAACGGGAACTGGGAAAAGAATATGAAGTAAGCAGGATCACGGTAAGGCAGGCAATCGACCTTGCTGTAAATGAAGGGTTATTATATCGTACCCACGGTAAGGGTACCTTTGTGGCCACACCTACTATAAAGCAGGAATTGAGTAAAGTTGATAGCTTTCAATCTACATTATCCCAGCAGGGTCTGGTCGCTTCTACAGATATTGTGAAGGCGGAGATGGCTGTTACTGACCTTCAACTATCTACTTTATTGAATGTAGAAATGATGGAACGACTGTATAACCTGCAACTCGTTGGTTATGGCGATGAGCTGCCGATTGTTTTTTACGATAGCTTTTTTCCGGTTGATATTGGGGAACAAGTGACGGAAGCAGCCAAGAAAGAAAAGGATGCAGGACGGCCTTTTACAACATTGGATTTATATAAAAATATAGCTGACATAGCCCCAACCCATAGTAAGCAGACATTCGAATCCGTATTAGCAGATGAGCGGATATCGAAAGTATTAAAGCTGAATGAAGTGACACCAATATTCAAAGTGACGTCTATCATTTATATGGGAGAAAGAGCGATTGAGTATCGAACCTCCTACTATAAAGGAGATAAATACAAATTCTTTATAACCAGATCCATCCAATGAACCTATGAATAATAGGTTCATTTTTTTGTGGTGTTTTTATCTTCTAACTTAGGAAGTTACGGAACATGAAACGTTTATTCGGCAGTCCTGCCAGTCCAGCTTATAAAAGAAATTAAGAAAACGCTATCTTAAATTTTAAAATTCAGAATTGACAAATAAATTTAGATATCTTATACTCGGTTCAACTGGTTATAACATGTTATATACTTTTATTTTCCGAAAGGGGAACTTTTTACATGAAAGAGCAACTTCGTATTGTGTGCCCAAACGGTCATCTAGGATTTGCACCAACAAAAGAAGAAAGTTTTAAAATAGCTGCTGCGACAAAGCCTGACTATTACTGCTGTGATTCTGGCAGTGACGATATCGGAGCTACTGCTCTTGGAGCTGATCGTTCCGTGAGCATGCGCAAATGGCAGAAGCATGACCTGGAATTGATGCTTCTGGCTGCAAGGGAACAAAATGTTCCGATGCTTGTCGGTTCGGCAGGGGACTCGGGATCCAACAGCCGGGTTGATATGTATGTGGAACTAATTAAAGAGATTGCAGAAGAACATAATCTTCCTCCATTCAAAATCGGTTATTTTTATTCGGAAGTCGATAAGGAAGATGTCAAAAACAAAATCGATCAGGATATCATCATTGAAGGACTGGATGAACGTCCTCCGCTAACGAAAGAGGAAGTCGATAAAACTAACCGTATTGTTGGCGTTGCAGGCGTCCATCCATATATCAAAGCATTAGATATGGGAGCAGACGTAGTTATTGGCGGGCGTTCCAGTGACTGTGCAATTTTTGCTGCACCGGCAATTCGTGAAGGTTTCCCTGAAGCCCAATCGTACTATCTTGGGAAAGTTCTTGAATGCGCTTCCTTCTGTGCAGAACCTTATGGTGCCAAAGAAAGCGTCGTCGGGACGATTACTCATGAAGATGTAAAGGTAACGGCCATGCATCCGAACCAGCGCTGTACGATTGCATCAGTGGCAGGTCATGCCATGTATGAGCGCGCCAATCCTTATTATGAGTATGTTGCCGGCGGTATGCTGGATATGACCAATTGTAAATATGAGCAATATGATGAGAAGACGACACGAATCACAGGGATGGAGTTCGTACCTGTGGAAGGAAAAGTGAAAGTGAAATTAGAAGGCTCCGGGAAAAATGGGGAGAAATACATTGGAATCGCTGGTGTGCGCGACCCTTATACTATTCAAAATATCGATAAGGTCGTAGAGATGGCAGAACAGCAAGTGGCTGAGGAATTTAAAGACGAGGATTATAAAATCAGCTTCCGCGTGTTTGGTAAGAATGGTGTCATGGGCGACCTTGAACCGGTAAAAGAAATCAAATCCCATGAATTATGCATAATAGTTGAAGGGATTGCAGAAACCGCCGAGGAAGCAGAGGCACTGACTTTGTTCGGCACTCGTCAGATTTTTTACGCACGCCTTCCAGAAGTAAAAGGTACGGCTGGTACAGCGGCATTCGTTGTCGATGATGTCCTGCCAGCAACAGCATCTTACTCCTGGACGATGAATCATACCGTTCCGGTCGATGACCCACTAGAATTATTTGATGTAAGAACAAAGATGATTGGTGAACCAGTAAAGGCATAAAAGGAGGAACGGATATGAAAACAAGTACATTGAATGATCTGGCGAAAACGATTCGAAGTAAAAACGCCGGTACTGATAAAATTACATTTGATATCATTTTCAAGGAAAAAGATACGTATGAGATGGTGAAAAATAGTAAATCAATCAACCGGGAAAAACTGGCTGCTTTATACAACATTGAAGAGGATCGAATAACCGATTTTGTCGAGTATGATCCGGCCAACGCTATTAAATTTACCATTCGTCGGTTCGCACCAAGTGGTGACCCAGGTGAAGGAGATATCTTTGGCTCTCAGCAGTACCCGCCGTTGTTGGGAATAGAGGTTCCAGTGCAATAGAATTAATAGAAGAAAGAGGCTGCCCATAAGTCTATGAAAAACCTTAAGGGGCAGCCTCTTTTCTTATTGGTTATAAGGACGGTAAACGGCTCTAATACCTTTCCTGTTGAAAGTTCTGGTCTGATTTACAGCTGGGTTGATCTCCTGAAAAAGAAATCACCCGATCCGGCTTGTGTTTTTTAACAACCTGCTTGTTCTCATCCGTCTGCTTTTCCAATTTATATACAAGCACGCCACCAATTAATAATGCTATTCCAAGCAGCTTCTGCCAGGAAAGTGGAGCGGCCTCAAAGCCAAACCAGCCACCCGTATTAATAATAAAAGCTATGACAATTTGGGAAATGAGGGCAATCGAGATTGCATATGCCGGTCCAATCAGCGTTACGCCTCTCATTAAGAAGAAAACGATTCCTACTCCAAACACCCCGCCAAACAAAAACAGTGGATTGACATTTCCAAATTCTAAAATGCTTCTTTTCTCGATGGAATAAAATACCGGCAATGAGCAGACAAGACCGAGACCGAGGACGAGAGAGGTCGTTGCCCACGGGCCTGTTTTTTCACTTACTCTGGCATTGAATACATTTTGAAGGCTGATTAAAATGCCTGCGATAATCGCTAATAACGCTCCAGTCATCGGCGTTCCTCCTTATTCATAGATATTTCCTTTCGCAAGAATGCTTAATTTTTCAAGGTCTTTTATTGTAATCGTGCCATTGGCGCGTTCAATGATGCCGTCTGAATTCATCTTCTTCAATACACGGTTTAAATGGCGGTAACTGGTCCCCAGCCACTCTGCGAGCTCTGATAAATTCGATGTATGCATTTCCTGATGAAAAGCTGTGCCTTCACTGACCGAGGAAATCGATAGTAAATAGCTGGCCAGACGAACTTCTACTGGATAAAGCATGTTTAGACTCGTCGTATGGGATTCGGTATAAAACTTCCGGGCTAACGTTTCCAGTAAAAAACGCATAAATGGCGGGTGATCTTTTTCCAGCTTCTCCAAATCGGCAAATGACGCTGCAAGCATCACGCCATCCGTTACCGCTTCAACGGAATTAAAGACCGCATTCCTTTTAACATATTCCACATCACCGATAAGCTCCAGGGGACGCTTAAACCGGTTAATTAATGACTTTCCTTCAGGCGTAAGTGTAAAAATTTTTATTTTTCCTTCTACCAGAATGTAGAGTTCATCAAGCTCTTCGCCAGCTGAAAATAGAACAGTTCCTTTTTTAAACTGGCAGGCTTTTATATGGGGCCTGAAATCCTCTGAAAAGACCCCATCCAGTTCATAACGCTCAAGGTAGTAGTTTAAATCAAATGCTTCTATTTCTTTCACCGTATAAACACCTTCTTTTACAATTGGAAAAGGACAACTCCGGCGAGCATCATCATAAGTCCAAGGCCTTGCCGCAACGTGACAGGTATTTTCTTCTCCCCGAACCATCCGCGTGACTCTATGATAAATGCCATTGCTATCTGTGACACAAGTAGGATAGCGATGGCTGCTGCGGGGCCGATTCTATGAATCGCTGTCAATTCTGAGAAAACGACAATGACACCGAATGATCCTCCAATTAAATAAAGAAATGGAACTTTTTTAAAGCTTTTTCCTTTACCATCTCTTACTTTCATATAAATAATGATGGCGATGGTGAAGGCTACGATATGAACCATTACCGTTGTGTGCCACCCGCCAATCGCATCACTCATTCTTGCGTTAAAGATACCTTGCATCGTGATGCACAGTCCTCCAAGCAGTGAAAATAAAGCACCTTTCATCTTTCATCCTCCTATTCTGCATTTATTTAAAAGGAAGATGAAAATTTTTGAAAGGACATATGTCCTAACCAATGTCACTCATACAAGAAAGCTTTCCCCTTTTCATCATAAAAATAAGCTCAGAGCGTGTGAATCCAGCTCTAAGCTTATTGGTCAGCTTATTTCTTTCGTGCGGCGAACAAAAAAATCGTTATCAGCGTAAATGCGGTCAATGCCAGAAAAGGAATCGTGATAAAACCCAGCCAGTTGATATATTCCGCACTGCATGGCACGCCACCGACACATGGTTTAATGCTCGCAAAACCCGGAACTTTTTGTTCCATATAATGAAAAATGGAAACGAGCCCGCCTATGATAGAGAGCGGCAGCGCATATATGACGATACTGCGGTCATTCAGGAAAGTCGCAATTCCCAGGATGATGCTGAGCGGGTACATGAATATCCGCTGTACCCAGCATAATTCACAAGGAATGAATTCCCTTATTTCACTAAAATAGAGACTCCCTAATGTAGCGATGACAGCAGCCAGCCATGCAATGTAAAGTGCAACATGCTGTCTGCTACTTTTCCGTTTACTCATTGCTATCTTCAATCGCTTTTTCAATTTTATTGGAAATCTCTTCATAGTTGAATGGGTCTTCCACCATTTCACCATTAATCATTACTGTAGGTGTAACTTGAACTCCATGTTCTTTGACGAGCGTATCATCTTTTTGGACTTCCTGCTGAATTTCTTCCGATTTCATATCCTGTTTCATTTGTTCGATATCAATCGATGGGACACTTTCTTCAGCTGTTTCCACAATCTTTTCTTCTGTCAGCCAGCCTTCCTGGTGTTCTTCTGGCTGGGCCGCATATAATTGCTTGCTGAAGTCCCAAAATTTTTCCGGAGTCTGTTTATAAACGGCTTCTGCTGCGGAAGAAGCCAATTCAGAATCTTCCCCGTGAAAGAGGACGTTGACATAAGTCAAATTAGCATCGCCTGAATCAATATAATCTTGTTTCAATAATGGAAAGACCTGGTCGCTCCATACTTTACATGCTGGGCAAAGATAGTCGCCGAATTCGACGATTTCCACCGGTGCATCGGATTCACCAATGGTCGGTTGGCCCTCTGTAGAGATAGAATCTCCAGAAGAAGCCGTATTGCTTTCACTTCCGCTATTGTTTTTACTATCTAATACGACAAAAGCAGCTACAAGTCCAATGACAACTACAGTTAAAATGACAACGAATTTCATCGAGCCTTTATTATTTTCAGCCATGGTTACACTCCTATATGTATTTTAAGTTAGCAATCGCAACGCTTGATAATATCAACATGTTATCATAAAAGGAAGATCAAATAGAAAAGATTTTCTTGATATTTTTTGACAATCTTATTAAATTATATACTTTCTCAGCTTTCCTGAAAAGCTTAGAGATTTCACTACTTAATAGGACGACCATGGATTGTTATCGGTATTAAACAGAGGTGTTTATTTGGATTCTATTTTTTTATTTATTGTCATCATTTTATTAGCTTCCATTTTACAAACCAGTACAGGTTTCGGCTTTTCGATCATGGCTACACCGTTTTTATTATTATTGTTCGCTCCCAGGGAAGCGATTCAGATCAATCTGGCTCTTTCACTGGTCATTTCCAGTGTCTTGATTATGAAAATCCGTCATGATGTCGATACAGGAATTTTAAAAAGGTTCATCATCGGCAGTAGTGCCGGACTTCCGATTGGCATCCTCATCTTTCTTTTGGCAGACATGACCAAGTTAAAGCTCGGTATCAGTATCGTTATCCTGGTGCTTACAATTCTTTTGATCTTCCAATTCCGGACTCATCAGTCTTTGCGTAGAGACTTTATCGCAGGAGGTATATCGGGAGCGATGACCACCAGTATCGGAATGCCTGGACCACCACTCCTGCTGTATTTTTCCGGTACGGATACGAAGAAGGAAAAGTTGAGAGCAACTACGCTCGCTTTCTACTTATTCATTTATTTCGTGAGCCTGCTGATTCAAGTGGTTTTTGCGGGCACGAACATCGAAGTATGGAAGGCTGGCGGATTAGCCTTGCCTGTGGTACTGGCTGGACTTGTTTTGGGCCAATTATTGTTTCAATGGATCAACCAGCGTTTATTTCAGCTATTCATGTACATGATTTTGTTATTCACCGGGCTCTATTTGCTGCTTGAGAGTTTTTAAATCTATCAAAGCATACGTGTGCAGGCTTTATTTTCAAAAATTTATCATAGAGAAGTGGAAGAGCTTCCTATACTTTGTTATGATGAAATGGAAACATCAAATTAAATATATGAAACAACTACTAGGGGTGCCCTGAATGGTGGGCTGAGAGGAAAGCGCGTGAAGCTTTCCGACTCTTATGGACCTGATCTGGTTAATACCAGCGGAGGGAAGTAGTCGGAAGATACGTCTATTTTCTTTTAACCTACCAAGCCAGGTCCCATGAGGATCTGGCTTTTTTAGTGCGCTCTTGGAGAAAGGAGGGGAGAAATGAATCGTACGCGTCTGCTTACGACAATGGCTGTATTTGTAGCAATTGGCACCATGGGAGCACAGCTGCTCTGGTTTCCGGCAGGGATAGCTAAAGCTTACCCAGTCCAGCATGCAGTCAATGTGATGGCGGCTGTAACGCTCGGACCACTGCCGGCGGTGGTCATTGCGTTTATGATCGGCGTTTTGCGTAATCTGCTTGGAATCGGCACTTTGCTGGCCTTTCCGGGCGGCATGGTCGGCGCATTTTTAGCTGGCTATCTATACAAGAAGCTGGGCAGAAAAGCCTGGGCTGCCGTTGGCGAGGTTGTGGGGACTGGAGTAATTGGCGCTTTGTTTGCCGTCCCTTTTGCCAATGTGCTGATGGGAAGTGCGGTTGGAGCTTTGTTTTTTATTCCATCATTTCTGGTCAGCAGTATTACTGGTGCTGTAATCGGCTGGCTGGTCGTCGTCAAAATCAAACAAGAACAATTATTGCCTAATACAAGAAGAGTTTCATAGTGTTTAACTTTTTAACGGAAAACTACTAGGGGCGCGTACAGCTGAGATAAGGAATGATTTCCTTTGTCCCTTGGAACCTGATCTGGATAATGCCAGCGCAGGGAAGTAGTAGAGGACCAACTTCACCACCCTCTATCTTTCTACTTTTATTCCCCTAGTAGCTTCCTAACTATTAAAGGAGGCTTACCATGACTTTTTCAAACGACTTAAGAAAAGAAAACGATGATATTTTTCGAAAGATATTCAGCCATCCATTTGTGGTCGGTATAGGAAAAGGAGACGTGCCAAAAGAGGCCCTGGAGCACTATATCAAAGCAGACTTTGAGTACTTGAATGCGTTCATGCATATCTATGGCATAGCCGTCTCCAAATCAGGCAATAGAGATGATATCTCACTCTTCAATGACCAGATAGGCTTTGTATTGAACAGTGAAACCCATCCCCATCATAACTTTTGTGAGCAGGCTGGGGTGAAATATGAAGACATGCAAGGATACCCGCTGCCACCAACGGCGGACCACTATATCAAGCACATGATGTACCATGCCCATACCGGAAACTTAGGCGAAATCCTATGTGCGTTGCTTCCTTGTCCGTGGACATATTTAGAAATCGGTCAGGTGTTGACGGGTCAATACGAGCCGAACGGTAGCCATCCGTTTTATCCATGGATCAAATTCTACGCGGATGCTGAGATGAGAGGGCTGACAGGAAAGCTGCGTAACCGCCTGGATGAACTGGCAGAAGAAGTATCTGAAAAACAACGCACCCGTATGAAAGAAGCATTCCGGAAGAGTTGTCAACTTGAGTTGGCTTTTTGGGAAATGGCCTATACGTGTGAAGAATGGCCGGTACAGAAAGTGGTGACACAGCGATGAGCAGACCAATCCCATGTGCACTGACCATAGCGGGCAGCGATTCAAGTGGAGGAGCGGGCATACAGGCTGATTTGAAAACTTTTCAAGAACTGAAGAGCTATGGCATGTCTGTCATCACTTCTGTCACCGCTCAAAATACAACTGGTGTGCAAGGAGTCCATCATTTGCCACCGTCGATAATAAAACAACAGCTTGAAGCGATACGAGCAGATATGCCGATCCATGCGCTCAAAACAGGCATGATTGCAGATATCCATATGATGAAAGTGGTCGCAGAAGCGATACCCCGCTTCCAGACTCCTTATGTCATGGATCCTGTGATGGTAGCGACAAGCGGCGATGTATTGATGGAAAGCGAAGCTCGTTTTTATTTACGGGAGCATTTGCTTCCTTTGACAACCCTGGTGACACCAAATATACCTGAAGCGGAAATGATTACGGAAGAAAACATCGAATCGTCAGCCGATATGGAAGCTTCCGCTGAACACATCGTGCATGGCTTCGGTGCAGGAGCGGCACTTATTAAAGGCGGTCATCGAATAGGGGAGGCGCTGGATGTCTTGTATGATGGAAAAAAGATGTATCGGTTCACCTCCGATCGTATTACCACTAAAAACACGCATGGTACTGGCTGTACCTATTCAGCAGCCATTACTGCATATTTAAGTCAGGGGTTCCCATTAGACGAAGCAGTGAGACGTGCGAAGCACTATATCACTGCTGCGATTCGTCATGGCTTTTCTATCGGAAAGGGTAACGGACCAACGAATCACTGGGCGATACGTGAGGAGGGAATAAATGATGAATGTCATTGAAGAAGTGCGTAATCACACCCCGCTGATCCATCATTTGACCAATCAAGTCGTCATGAATTTTACAGCGAATGGGCTGTTGGCTTTTGGCGGTGCCCCCGTCATGGCTAAGGCTGAGGAAGAAGCAGCATCGATGGCTTTTAATGCCGATGGTGTGTTGATCAATATCGGAACACTGACCGCTGCAGAGGTTCCAGCAATGGTTCATGCTGGTAAAGCAGCTAATGAAAAGGGTATCCCGGTTGTGCTCGATCCGGTCGGGGTCGCAGCTACGCGATTTCGCAGGCGTGCCGTCGAGGAAATATTACAAACAGTCAAACTTACAGCAATCAAAGGAAATGCAGCTGAACTTGCAAACCTTGTCGATATTTCCTGGGAAATGAAAGGTGTCGAATCGCGCGGAGAAGGGGATGCCGAAGAAGTTGCCGAGCAAGTAGCCCGTCAATACAACACCCTGGCGGTTGTTACAGGAGCAACAGATGTCATTAGTAATGGAAGTCGCCTGGTGAAAAATGAAACTGGTCATCCTCTGCTTGCAAAAGTCACAGGTGCCGGTTGTCTGCTTGGTTCCATATTGACCGCATGTCTAACTACAGAAGGTATTGCTGAAATGCAGGCATTGGCGGCCGTAGAGTTTTACGGTTTGGCAGCAGAATATGCTGCTGCAGATCCGGGAGTGACTGGTTCAGGAACGTTTGTACCCAGGTTCATCGATGCTCTATCGTTTGATTTCTCCCAGCTGCAAAGGGGACTCCAAGGATGAATTTGGCATGTAGACTGCGAAAATATCTAGTTATGGGAAGTACTAATTGCACCCGTGATCCGGTAGAAATTTTACTGGAAGCCATTGAGGGTGGGATCACCGCTTTTCAATATCGAGAGAAAGGGGAAGGATCCTTACAAGGAAAAGAAAAACTGGAATTAGGACTGAAGCTGAGAAGGATTTGTAAGGAACATGAAGTGCTGTATATCGTTAACGATGATACCGATCTGGTTGAATCACTGGATGCGGATGGTGTTCATGTGGGCCAGGATGACATATCGCCTGGCGATTTGCGAGAAGTTTTTCCTGACAGAGTGATAGGATTATCGGTATCAAACTGGAGGGAAGTGGAGAAAAGTCCAATAGAACATGTTGATTACTTTGGAGCCGGTCCGCTGTTTCCTACTACTACCAAAGCCGATGCCAAAAGCCCCGTCGGTACTGCGTGGATCAAGGAGCTAAGGGAGAACTTTCCCTCTATACCTATAGTTGGAATAGGAGGTATTAATCGCAAAAATGCGCCTTCTATCATTTCAGCGGGTGCCGATGGCGTGGCGGTCATTAGCGCTATCACCCAGGCAGAAGACATCCCACAATCAGTAAAACAGCTTTAACCGTCTTAACCGTCTTCCCCAGGAGAACCAGAAAATGGTTCTCCTGGGGAAGTTTTTTTGATACGAGCTTGAAATTTCATGATGGATACGCCAATATGATAATAAGTATAAGTTAATCTCGAACAACTTCTAATTGATCATGATGCATAGTAAAATAAAATATATTCTAAAAGAAATCAGTCTATTGTGAAATGTAAGCGCGTTCATATGGTTTTAAGCAGGGAGGAGAAACATGATGGAGTTAAGTCTGTCTCAACGGCAAACGACGAACCTGGCTATGACAACTGAATTACGACAGGCGATATCATTGCTGCAATTCTCTTCGATGGAACTGACAGCGTATATCCAGGAACAAGCACTGGAAAATCCGCTGATTGAATTAAAGGAAAAAACACCAGAGGTCGACCACGAACCTGTCTATCAGCAAAGGTCCTATCACTCAGGTGCCAGTCCACTTGATTTTGCTACCAGGGAAAAAGATATAAGAGAGGATTTATGGGAGCAGGCAAGCCTATTAGATTTGCCTGACGTAGAAAGACTGCTGATGCAATACCTGATATGGAATTTAGATGACAATGGCTACCTTCCCATTCCAGTGTCCGAGATTGCTGATGAATTTGGGCTGCCAAGAGGTCAAGTGGCAGGGGTTATTGAAACACTGCAATACCTTGACCCTATAGGAGTTGGAACTGGAAATCTATCAGATTATCTAACTTTTCAACTACGACAGTTGCAGGAAGATAACATATTGGCTGAACAAATCGCTGCGAATCACCTGGAGTTGCTGGCGGAAAAAAAATGGCGCATGCTGGCTGAACAATTGAATGCACCTCTGTCTGAAGTACATCAAGCAGTAGAAGTGATTCAACAGTTAAAACCTAAGCCTTTTGCAGGTATTGCGAAGTCACCTGCAGAATATATGCGTCCCGATATAACCGTAAAGAAGCATCAAGGGGAGTATAAGATTGTTCTCCATGACAGTTATTTACCTTCGATCCACGTAAATACGAATTACCGCACCTTGATTAATAAAAATGACCAGACGGCAAAATATGTAAAGGATAATTACCAAAAGGCTTTATGGTTGATTAATAGTGTGGAACAACGGCAGGCAACAATGATGAAAATTGCCGAAGTGCTTGTAGAAAAGCAAGCAGGATTTTTCGAAGAAGGATTTACGGCTATCCGGCCCCTGACCCTGAAAGAAGTGGCTGAAGCAATCGGAGTCCATGAGTCCACCGTAAGTAGGGCCAAAGCGAATAAAGTGATTCAGACCCCTCAAGGGTGCTTTGAATTAAGTATCTTTTTCACTTCCAAACTCAGTAGTGAATCGGGTAACGATACATCTTCCGCTAGAGTAAAAGCGCTATTAAAAAGTTTGATCGAAACGGAGGATAAGCGTAAGCCGATATCCGATCAGAAGATTTCCGACCATTTTAAAACAAAAGAAGGGATAACCGTATCGCGGAGGACGGTGGCTAAATACAGGGAAGAACTCCAAATCCCTGCCTCGTCCAAACGTAAACGGCTCTCGTAAAAAAACTGTCTCTTGGGATCAGTCTTCGATTCCTTGAGGCAGTTTTTTCATGTTCTTTGGTTTACAAGGTGGAAAATTCATTCGTAGTTGATCGCACTGTCTGCCGCTGAAAGTTCATTTAACAGCCGATCCAGCGTCTGAGAGGCTTCAATCAACTTATCATCCAAGGGATCATGATGGTAAAGGGAATACATATATACTCGCATTTCTTCTATTTTCTGCTCTAACTCTTCTAAGTTGTTCATAATGGCCACCCCCAACGTTATCTATTACGATGTAATGTTTTTGTGAATAATTTATTTTATTCTTTCCTTTGAGGGAAGTGACAAAACCTAAATTTCAAAATATGGAGGAGAAAGCAGTGTGAATATGAGGAAATAATATTTATTTGATATATTGGCTATACGCTATTCCATGTAAAAGCCAGTATGCTGGTGCATACTGGCTTTTGATTTACTTCACTAATGGCAGCTGGATGTAGCTGCTCGCAGGATCAATTGTTATTTTTGTGCCGCCTTCAGGGCGAAGCGTGTAATCGTAATCAGTAGAAATGATTACGACGCCGAGCTGGTGGCCAGCTTCGAAAACATAATCATCCGGCTGCATATCCCACTGGAAAGTATAATCTTTCCCTGGTGAGAGAGACTTCGCTTTCCAATCGGAATTGATATTTTGCGGGTCCATCCAGCCCCGTGTAATAATTTCCGTACCTTCATTGCTATGATCCACTAACAGAGCGGTAAGGTTAGCGGTTGGCTGGTCAAATTCAGCACGGAGAGAAACCTCCGGTACACCACTAAGTCGCATTTCCTCACCTAAAGGTTCCGTTAAGTAGGCTGCGAGGTTATCCTTATTACCATTCAAATCTTTTACCAATGTTTCTGCGGTACGACTTGGATCATCGATGATCGTATCTTCTGTTTTGTTATTATTCGATACCGGCGAGAAGCTGAGTGAGCCAAGCCCTTCTTCCGCACTGAAGTGAAGCT
The DNA here is from genome assembly GCF_043497085.1 of Halobacillus sp. B23F22_5. NCBI lineage: Bacteria > Bacillati > Bacillota > Bacilli > Caryophanales > Bacillaceae > Halobacillus > Halobacillus sp. B23F22_5. The sequence goes on from NZ_JBIEKI010000001.1 coordinate 268,778, forward strand.
TCGTGGCCTTAGCGTCTTCGGCAGGCCAGGCAGCCATTGTTTCCCAGGATTGATCTTCCCGCTGGATATCCACCATCGGCTCGTCCATGATGCCATTTTCCACATCATATAACCAGTAATCGAACCATTTGTTCAAAGTAGTCATCCACTCTTCCTGTCGGACATAATAGGGATCGGTATGCCCTTGTTGGTGAAGCCACATTTTTCTTGGAACATTATTTTTTTCTAAGGCTTCCCACCATTGTTGGAATTGTTCTGTTTTTACATTCCAATCATTCAATCCATGGACAAGCAGGACGCTGGCCTCAATATTCTTGGCGTCTTTTACGTAATTGCGAGCGTACCAATAGTCATTGTAGTCACCGGTTTCCCGTTCTTGTCCTTCTGTTAATTCCTCCATCTGCCCAGCGCACACTTCGGGATTTTCCCGAGTCATCACAGCTTTTGCAAGTACATCCGTATCTTCACCTTGATAACCTCCTGGAGCTATAACAGCACCGTTGGAACGGTAATAATCGTACCAATCACTAATTGCCCCAATCGGCACAATCGTCTCCAACCCTTCAACACCAGTAGTAGCAACAGCATTTGGTAAAGTACCATTATAGGAAACTCCTGCCATCCCGACTTTACCGGTCGACCAATCGGCAGTTACCTGTTCTCCATTTTCATTATAGGCTTCCGCACGGCCATTCAGCCAATCAATGACTGCTTTTGTTCCTTCCACCTCCTGGTAATCACCAGTGGTTGGGCAACCGTTCGACTGACCGGTTCCAATACTTTCTGCAGCGATGAAAGCATAACCGCGTGGAACGAAGTAATCATCTAAGTAACCAGGCAGCCCTGCTGCATTATTTTGTCCGGTAAGAAGCGGTTTGCCAGGATGGTTGACGACATTCAGTTCTTTATTGACATCATAAAATTCTAATGGGAAGTTAAGGCCTGCATAATAAGGGCTCATCGTATAAAGCACAGGCACATCCAGCCCCTCTTCGGTTTCAGCTGGACGAATGATCGTGGCATGGACACGATCAAGTTCACCATCATTGTCGCTGTCGACCGTGGTTTCAATATAGACCTCTTCCTCGATAGCGTCATCCAGTGAATAAATTGGCTGGGTCATCCCATTCTCAATATCAATGTTCGTGTTGTATGTATCGTTGGTGTCATCGACAGGCGCAGCGTCAGCAGTCGTGGGAACGATCAGACTTGCGCAAAGCATAAGCATGAGTCCTGTCTTTTTCACACCCAATTCCTCCTTTATTGTCATATAACTTGAAGTATAAGGGAAAATTGTCAATAGTTTATTGAAAAATCTGAAAACAATGCTTTCGTCGTATGTAATTAGGACAATCGATTTAGGTGGAAAAGTCTATTATTAGGGGGGATCTGGCGAAAGAGTTCATTCTTTAAGGGTATTACAAACACATAAGTAATGTGGGGGAGGTCACTTCTGTAATCCATCACATGGTATATAATAGCAATATAGTCTTCATTTCGATTGGAGGTCGAAAGGATATGAAAAGGCACGAAGCGTTATACCCTTTATCCCATCACCATCATCATGCGCTTGTTACTGCGGTAGAGTTGAAAAAAGCAGGCACGGAAAAAACAGAAAAAAGTTTGCAGGATTATCGCAGGAGTGTGATTGATTTTTGGAACCAGGACGGGCGTGGGCATTTTCGCGATGAAGAAGAGGTGCTGCTTCCTCTGTACGCCCAGTATGGAAATGTCGATCAAGAGCCGATCAGACAGATGCTGATCCAGCATGCACAAATTAGAGGCATGGTCGAACGGATTCGCGAGCAGCCGCGCTTAACCGCGGAACAGTTTCGAGAATTAGGAGAACTGCTAGACGAACATGTAAGATTAGAAGAGCGGACAATTTTTCCAATGATTGAAGAAGTGGTGCCAGAAAAGCTGCTATATCAAGCTAACGGCCGCTTTCACCGTGATTCCGTCAGTGGCAGATAAATGAGTTATTTCCCGGGAAATAACTAAGAGGCACTAATCCTGCTTGGATTAGTGCCTCTTTTACGATACCATTATCCATTTACTTCAAATCCGGAGTCGGCGACTGCCTGGGTGAAATCCTGCCAGGAAGCGGCTTTTTCATCAAAAGAGACCGTTGCCAATCCCAGGTGGGAGTTGACCTCCACGTTCCGAACTCCCCACACATCATATAGTATTTCTTCAACACGTGCCTCATCATCCTTGTGGAAATCAGCTATTGAAAATGTACGTGTAATCAATGGCTATCACCTTTTTCTTCTAATCCTTTACCCATTCCATTCAAAAAGCTGACCATGGTGGAAAGGGCGGTAACAACATGTGGGTCACGAAGAGATTTCATCAATCCCCAAAGGTTGTTCTTATCTGTTTTTTCTGCGTGGCTGGAGGCTGATTCAATTCCTTGCTGTACACTTTCCAGCATCGTCCTTAATTTTTCAGGCTCCAGATTACCGGCGAATCCTAAAGCATAAAAGCTATTCTTTATGGTGTGGTGAATATTCGGCTGGTTGATTTGCTCTACTGCGATAGTGCCGATTTTTTCACGCGCGCTCAGAAATCCTTTCATAATATCGAGTGCTCCCGTTGCTTCCAATTGCTCGACAATTTCAAGCATGCTGGCGATTGCCTGTTTATTATCAGCAATCTGACTCACTAATGCTGATATGTCTTTATGTTGCTGTTCTTCAGCAGTCGCTTGCTGGGTATCAATTTGCTGTATCGCTTTGGCCATCGAACAACCCCTCCTCTTCAATCAATTCAGGTATTGGAGTGAAATCTTCTCGCTCCCATTTTTTTGTCACTCTGACACCGATTTGTGGCTGCGGGTTGCCCAGACGGAAGTTTCCAACAACAATAGGAGATTCTCCTTTTGCTTCTAACAGCTCCATCTTCACCTGCATTTCTTTGTAGTTCGGGGTATGCGTATCTTTATCATGGTAGCTGCTCGTCAGTTTGTTGACGGCTTCTATTTCCTTCCGTGTATTCATTGGCAGATAGAGCTCGTTACCTTTAACTTGATCAGTCACCCAGACACGCAGCTTCACTTTTCCATAAGGGGAAGTCAGACGCACTAATGCCCCCGTTTCTATGTTTCTTTCTTTGGCAAGCTCCGGAGATACTTCCAGCCATGGGTTTGGTACTTTATGAGATATCCCGTCTGATTGGTAAGTCATATTTCCTTCGTGGAAATGTTCCAGAATCCTGCCGTTATTTAAATGGAGATCATACCCCTCGCCAGCTTCATAAGGCGGGGTCCAGTCTACCGGGAAGAGCTTTGCTTTTCCATCCGGGAAGGCAAATTCTTTTTCATATAGTAATGGATGATCCTGTCCATCTTTATCGACTGGCCATACGAGACTGTCCCATCCTTCCAGTCGTTTATAATCAACGCCTGCGAATGCAGGGGCAAGCGCTGCTGATTCAGCCATAATTTCACCTGGGTTATCATAATTCCAATCAGCACCAAGCCGATTAGCAAGCTCCTGGAAAATCTCCCAATCCGGTTTGCTGTCGCCTAATGGCTCCATCACTTTATTCAGCTTTTGGATGCGCCGTTCCGTATTGGTAAATGTACCTTCTTTTTCTAGACTCGGGGCAGCCGGAAGAACGACATCGGCAAACTGGGCTGTTTTAGAAAAGAACACGTCCTGCACAACGAAGAAATCGAGTTTTTCAAAAGCTTCATGGACATAATTGATGTTTGAATCGACCAGTCCCATTTCCTCGCCGAACAGATAGACACCTTTGACGGATCCTTTATGAATGGCCGCGACAATTTCATGATTATTTAGCCCGGGTTCTTTCGGCAGTTGAGTTCCCCACGCTTTTTCATAGCGGCCGCGGATTGCGTCATCATCGACAGCTTCATATCCCGGGAAGAAGTTCGGCATCGTACCAAAATCACTGGCACCCTGCACGTTATTGTGCCCGCGAAGCGGATAAGCTCCTGTGCCGCGTTTGCCGAAGTTTCCAGTCACCAGCAGCAAGTTGGCAATCGAAGTGCTTGTATCGGTGCCCCCCATATGCTGGGTGACCCCCATCGCCCACAGGATACAAGTCGCATTGGATTCATGAATCATCTCCGCTACCTTTTTCATGGTCTCCTGGGTAAGGCCTGTCACGCTTTCTGCATATTCCATCGTGAATTTATCCAGGGATTGCATGTATTCTTCGACATTATTGACACGTTCTTTTAAAAAGTCTTTGGCTTCCCATCCCTGGTCTATCATGTATTTCGCTACGGCTGAAATCCAGACAAGGTCTGTGCCTGGCTTAGGATGCAGGTGTAAATCTGCACGTTCCGCCAGACCATTTTTACGTAAGTCTGCGACTACCAGCTTCTGATCATGCAGTTTATGTGCCCGCTTGATCCGGGTAGCAAGAACCGGGTGCGATTCTTCCGGATTCGCCCCTACGACGATAATCAATTCGGCGGCAGCGATATCTTCAATCGTCCCGGAGTCCCCGCCGATCCCGACTGTCCGCATCAACCCGGCAGAGGCAGGAGTCTGGCAGTAACGCGAGCAGTTATCAATATTGTTCGTATGGAAAATTTGTCTGGCAAGCTTCTGCATCAAATAGTTTTCTTCGTTGGTACACTTAGAGGAAGCTATGAAACCAAGCGCATCGGAACCGTTCTGCTGTTTGATGCCCTGCAGTTTTTCTGCCACAAGTGAGAGGGCTTCATCCCATGAGGCTTCTACAAATTTTTCTCCTTTACGAATCAATGGTGTTTTCAACCGTTCCTTGCTATTAACGAAATCCCAGCCGAATTTCCCTTTGACACATGTGGAAATTCCGTTGGCAGGTGCTTCAGGATGAGGCTGGACTTTTAAAATATCCCGGCCCTTTGTCCATACTTCAAAGCTGCATCCGACCCCACAGTACGTGCAAACTGTCTTCGTTTTATTGATCCGGCTTTCCCGCATCGCAGCTTCAACATTGGATATGGCAAAAATGCCACTATAGCCTGGTTCAACTTCCTTTGTCACATCAATCATTGGTTCAAGTATGTTCTTTGGTATTTTTGTCATATATCCTGCTTCACCAAGCATCGATTTTTCCATTAAGGCGTTGCAAGGGCATACACTGACACAGTGGCCGCAGGAAACGCAGGAGGACTGATTGATCGGAACATCATTATCCCAGATGACACGGGGTTCTTTCCGTTCCCAGTCAATCGAAAGCACCTCACTGACTTGTAAGTCCTGACAGGCTTCTACACATAATCCACAAAGAATACACTGGTCTGGTTCATACCGGTAGAATGGATGGGTGTTATCTGCCGTGTAAGGTTTGGGTGTGAACGGGTATTTCTGATGGTTCACTTGCAGATGCTCGGCAGTGTTATGCACGACGCAGTCTCCATTGTTATTATCACAAACGGTACAGTACAGCTCATGGTTCTCTAATATACGGGACATTCCCTCGAGCTGGGCTTCCTTAACCTTGTCGGATTTATCGGAAACTTGCATGCCTTGTTCGATTTTAGTGGAGCAGGAGCGCTGAAGCTTTCCATTTACATCGACAAAACAAGTGTCACACGTCTGGATGACTCCCACTCCTAAATCAGGCTGTGAAGCGCAAATTCCCGGCATGTAAATGTCGTTGTCACGTGCGGCTTCAAAGATCGACTGTCCTTCATTAGCTTCGATTTCCTGACCATTAATGCTGATTGTCACTTTTTTCATTTCCATCAAAACCACCTATTGTAAAATTAAGTATAGTTAAAGTATGAACAAAACCAGAGTATTCTATAAAAGGAATATTTTTGACAAGCTGATAATGGGGAATGATACCGATACAGGAGGTGTCTGAATGAGTTATCAACCGCTGGAACAAGATTTTTTTCACCAGCCTACATTAGAGCTCGCTGAAGCGTTATTAGGGAAAACATTAGTGAAAGAAACCGAGGAAGGAACTGCTTCAGGCAGAATTGTGGAAACAGAAGCCTACATAGGTCCAGGTGACCGTGCAGCCCATAGTTATGGAAATCGGAGGACGAAACGGACGGAGGTTATGTTTGGAGCGCCAGGTCATGTCTATACGTATGTGATGCATACCCATTGCCTTGTTAACGTAGTGAGCGGCAATGTGCTGGAACCGGAAGCGATATTGATCCGTGCTGTAGAGCCGCTGGAAGGGATTAACTTGATGTACCAGCGCCGCGGAGAAAATAAAAAAGAGATCGAGTTGACTAATGGACCGGGGAAGCTCACGAAAGCGTTGGGAATCATCAAATCAGACTATGGTCTGAAATTCGACCGCCCGCCCTTATATATCGCAGATGGAGATAAGCCTGAATCCATATCTGCCGGTCCTCGGGTTGGCATCGATAACAGTGGAGAAGCTCGTGATTATCCCTGGAGGTTTTGGGTAACTGGAAACCGGTTTGTATCGAAAGCGAGAAAATGACTGTATTACTGTTAATGCTGTACTGGTGGTACCGCTTGTCTAACTTCACTTTTCAGCGTATAGTGCAGCTCTAATTCCCGATTGAGGGAAGCATAAAATACATCATTGATATCTTTGACTCCATTATTAAGCAACTGGCGGCGTACCCAGACAGCTTTCACTCCAAAGTAACTTAAAACTTCCCGTGAGATATCACCCTCAATGATGATCGGCAGAGCGATATCGGAAGAGTAGGGGATGATGTTCATATCCTGTCTCGTCACAGTCTGATGGCGCGCATGTTTCAGTACACTCAACTCGCCATTCGCTTCCACGATTGCTGTCTGAACTTCCGCGATATCAAAGACATCCTTCTCACGCAGCATCTGGAGGACATTATCTATCGAGTAATGGATTTTTTTCATATTTTCATTGATGAACTTGCCATTTTGAATAACCACAGTCGGTTTGAACGTAATCCATCTTCCGAACGAACGGCTGGATATTTTCAGTTTTGCGACAAGCCTCTGTAATAACCCCAGGGTGATAATGGCCACGGCAGTAGGAATATGATTTACTGACGGGTCAGCGATATCCGCCCCAACGACAGACCCGAGGGTCAGGATGATCAGCAAGTCGAAAATCGGAAGTTCTCCGATCGCTCTTTTCCCCATAAAAATAGCGGTAATGAGCATCAAAGGGACGATAGTGGAAATACGCCCAAGTACAAGCAATGATTCTTTCAATAGCTCCAGCATATTTTTTCACTCCTATAAATACTTGGTACTATCTTTTCCAAAATATAGGGGTATTAGACCTGCTTAATGGTTCGCTGAAACCCGTTTTTGCTGTATAATTATAAGAACTTTCAGAACTATCGGGGGAACCGGACATGCGAAGAATGTTTGCTTATGCTTACCACTATAAAATATCGATGTACATTGGGTTGTTTTTGATGGTTGTCGAGCTGGTTGTCGAATTGATCCAGCCATTGTTAATGGCCCGAATCATCGATGATGGAATTTTGCAGGAAGATCTTAAGACAGTTGCGATTTGGGGAGGTGTACTGGTGGCGATTTCACTGGTTGCTTTTGCAGCCGGCATCACCAATTCCTATTTTGCAGCGAATGTCAGCCAGGGGGCAGGCTACGACATGCGCGATGACATGTTCCGAAAAGTCCAGGAATTCACCAGTAAAAACTTTCAGCGTTTTTCAACACCGACATTGATCACGAGGATGACAAATGATGTTACACAAATCCAGAACTTGATTTTTATGTTCATGCGGATAGCCCTGCGCGCCCCGTTATTCATCATCGGCGGGCTCGTGATGGCATTTACCGTACATAAAGAATTAGCGATGATTTTATTATTATCCGTGCCCCTTATGTTGTTGTTCTTATTTTGGATACTGACAAAGGGTGTGACGTATTTTCGTCGTGTTCAGGAAAAGCTGGATAACCTAAACACCATTATCAGGGAAAACCTTGCCGGTATCCGGTTGATCAAAGGTTTTAACCGGGGTAACTATGAAGAAGGCAGGTTCAAGAATGCTAACACATCTTTGATGAACGATAACAAAAAAGCGTTATGGCTGATGGAGTTAGCCATGCCAATGGTCATGCTTGGAATGAACCTGGTCATACTCGTAATCTTATGGTTCGGTGCTAGCCAGCTGAATCTCGGAACTGCGAAAGCGGGGGAAGTTGTGGCTATCATTAATTACGCTACCCGTATGATGTTCACCTTTTCTGTGTTCACCTTTTTAATCATGGTATTTTCGCGAGGACAAGCTTCTGCTAACCGGATTAATGAAATCATAGAGGCTGAAGGAGTACAGACTCACGAACAAAAAGGTGGAATACAAAAAGAAATCCAGGGTGCCGTCGGGTTTGAAGAAGTTTCGTATACTTATCCATCCATTAAGCTGCCTGCTATTGAAAGGATCACTTTTCACGCAAAAGCAGGGGAGACAGTGGGGATCTTAGGAGAAACTGGCTCAGGTAAATCGACGCTCCTTCATCTTATCCCGAGACTGCAGGAGGCAACTAGTGGAAAAGTGCTTATCGATGGAATGCCGATTGAAGAATATGATGTCAAAGCACTGCGTAAGCAAATCAGTCTTGTTCCCCAGGAGATTCATTTATTCTCAGGAAGTGTGAAGGAAAACATTCAATGGGGAAAAGATGATGCCACCATGGAAGAAGTGATAAAAGCGGCAAAGGATGCTCAAATCCATGACTTTATTACATCCCTTCCGGACGGCTATGAGACGAAACTCGGTCAGAAAGGGGTTACCTTTTCCGGCGGGCAAAAACAGCGCCTGTCGATCGCGAGAGCGCTCGTACGGGACCCTAAGATACTCTTGTTAGATGACAGTACCAGTGCGCTTGATGCGCATACAGAAGCCAGGCTGTTAGCAAGCCTGCGGAAGAAGGAGTGCACGGTAGTAATTGTCGCTCAAAAGATAAGCTCTTTAAAGGCCGCTGACAAAATACTATTGATGCATCAAGGTCACATCCTCGCAGCAGGCGACCATGAAACATTACTGAAGAATAATGCCTATTACCAGCAAGTCTACCAGTCCCAGCAAGAAACGGAGGCGATTTAAATGGCGGATAACAAGGGGCATAAACAGACAGAGTCTCCCCAGCTTCCAAAAGCCCGTCATCACGGTATCGGAACAAGGCCTCCAAAAGTAGAAAACATTAAGGCAACTATAAAGAGAGTCTGGAGTTATATGCGAAGCGAGAAGCGGTTGTTCTGGCTGGTACTGGTTATTGTTCTGATCAGTTCGTTATTGTCTTTGTTAGGTCCTTACCTGCTCGGAGTGGCAGTTGATAGAGTGATTGAAGATCCAGAGACCAGTACACTGCTGCAAATGCTGGTTCTATTAGGAGCGGTTTATATATTTCACTCTATAACTTTATGGCTGCAAAACTACTGGATGATCGGCATATCGCAAAACACGGTATTTACGATGCGTAACCACCTGTTTTCACATCTCCAGCGGCTGCCGATTTTATTTTTCCAGGAACGGCAATTCGGAGAGCTGATGAGCCGGCTGACGAATGATATGGAAAATGTCAGCAGAACATTGAACACCGCCGTCATCCAATTCACTACCAGCCTGATCACTATTCTCGGAACTATTGGAATGATGCTGTGGTTAAGTCCACTATTGACGGTACTTACGCTCACCATTGTGCCGGTGATGTATTTCGGAATGAAATGGATTACGAAACGGACGGGGCGGTTTTTCAAGGATCAACAGAGAGAACTTGGGGATATGAATGGCTACGTGGAGGAAATGTTTTCCGGGCAGACGATCATCAAGATGTTCTCCCAGGAACAAAATGTCATCGACACCTTCCGGAAGAAAAACGAAACCCTTAAGCACGCCAGTTACTGGGCACAGACGTACTCCGGTTTTATCCCGAAGCTGATGAATATGCTGAATAATATCAGTTTTGCCATCATCGTCGGCGGGGGAGGGATTCTGGCTGTAAATGGTGCCGTTTCTATCGGGGTAATTGTTACGTTCACTACCTATTCCAGGCAGTTCACCCGTCCATTGAACGACCTTGCCAACCAATTCAATATGATTCTCTCGGCAGTTGCAGGGGCTGATCGCGTTTTTCAGATTATTGATGAAACAGAAGAGACAAAAGATGAGGAACAAGCAGAAGCTATTAAAAACCTCCACGGAGGAATAGAGTTCCGTTCTGTCTACTTTTCCTACGAGGATGAGCAGCCAACCCTGAAAAATATTAATTTTACAGCTTCACCGGGAGAGACAGTAGCCCTTGTCGGGCCGACGGGAGCAGGAAAAACAACCATCATTTCTCTCCTGTCGCGTTTCTATGAAACGGATGAAGGCGAAATACTAGTAGATGGACAGAATCTCAAGCATATCACACGGGACAGCCTCCGAAAGCAGATGGGGGTCGTATTACAGGATGCTACTTTATTCCATACTACGATTAGAGAGAACCTTCGCTATGGCAGGCTGGATGCCAGTGATGAAGAAGTAGAAGATGCCGCCAAAGCAGCTAATGCCCATAGCTTTATCAGCCGTCTTCCGGAAGGCTATGATACAGTCCTTGATGCGGATGGGAAAGGAATCAGTCATGGCCAGCGCCAGTTGCTCTCTATAGCCAGGGCAATACTGGCCGATCCGTCTCTATTGATACTTGATGAAGCAACAAGCAGCATCGATACCGTGACAGAAATCAAAATCAATGAAGCATTGGCTAATTTGATGGAAGGACGGACAAGTTTTGTCATCGCCCATAGGCTTAATACCATCCGTTCAGCCGATTTGATACTGGTACTTCAGGATGGGAAAATTATCGAGCAAGGCAGTCATCAGGAACTGCTTAAAAAAGAGGGTTTCTACGCGGATCTAGTAAGAGCCCAACAAAATAATGATTTGAATGCAGGGTGACAAAGAGGCAATGCCCTTTAGTGCAATATGAAGGTAAACCAAATGTTTTTAGGAAAGGAATTAATAATTATGGTTCGTTTTGGTATTATCGGTACGAATTTTATTACGGAACGATTATTAGAAGATGTAAAAGGTTATGAGGACTTCCAGCTAACAGCAGTGTATTCTCGTACGAAAGAAAGAGCTGAAGAGTTTGCTGAAAGATTCGGTGCTGAAGAGGTATATGTAAGCGTTGAAGATATGGCAAAAAGTAATAATGTTGATGCTGTCTACATAGCCAGTCCCAATTCTTTTCATGCTCAGCAGGCAATCACAGTAATGGAGCAGGGAAAACATGTGTTATGTGAAAAACCGATGGCCTCAAATGTTAAAGAAGTAGAAGCTATGGTTGAAGCAGCTGGAAGAAATGATGTGCTGCTTATGGAGGCCATGAAGACCACTTTCCTGCCAAACTTTCTAAGTATACAAAAGAACATCCATAAAATAGGGAAGGTAAGGCGTTATGTAGGAAGCTTTTGTAAGTATTCCTCTCGTTATGATGCTTATAAGGAGGGAGAGGTCCTTAATGCCTTCAATCCGAAGTTTTCGAATGGTTCGTTGATGGATTTAGGTGTGTATTGTATTTACCCGATGCTGCTTCTCTTCGGAGCTCCTAAAAGCATACAAGCTCATGCAGTGAAGCTGGAGACGGGTGTGGATGGAGAAGGGAGCATCATTTTCAGTTATGATGATAAGGAAGCGGTGGTGATGCACTCCAAGATCTCTACCTCTTTTTCTCCATCTGAAATACAGGGGGAGTATGGCAGTATATTGATTGATAACATTTCCGACCCTGAGCACGTAGAGATTAGATATAAGGATGGGAGTGAGGAAAATCTTACTCAACCCTCTGCTTCTCCCTCTATGTACTATGAGGCAGCTGAGTTCATTAAACTTATTAAAGAAGGTAAAAGAGAGTCGGCTATTAACTCTCATCATCACTCTCTCACTACCATTAAAATAGTTGAAGAAGCCAGGAAGCAGGCTGGAATTGTCTATCCAGCGGATCAATAATCCTATCTGTTAACTTTTGGATATTTTCTCCCTCATTTTAGCCGTTATCTTATTATTGATAATGGCTTTTTTTGTTTGTAATATAAACCTTTTCTTTCTCCCTCCCTCCCTCCCTCCCTTTTTTTCATAGTAATTCATCATTTTCTCTCTATTACCCTCTTATCTTTCCATTAAATACCATACAATTAAACTCAATTCTCTTCGGATATACTATAATCTCTCATTATTCGAGGCTTTTCGTATTTGTAAAATAATAGAATATTAACAGATATTTTCCCAAGTATACAAAAATGCATGCAAGTGTACTTAAAAGTATACATGTACACAAAAAGAATACAAATTGCACACAAATTGGTGTGCAAGTACACAAATCAGTATACATGCTGTTACATAGCCATGTGTACAAATTGTCTTACAAGTACACGGAAATGTATGCTTGTTTGCTTGAATGTATGCAACTATTTTCTTATTGACGATACTATCAATCTGCTATAACTTTAAAATAGTAATTGGATATATAGGTAGTTTATGGAACAGTATGAAAAGTAATCCCAAAATAGAAAGGAAAGTTGTAAAAAATGACAAATTCAAGAATTGCAGCTGTTGATGTTGGTAATGATGCTGTAAAAGCACTATTTGGAAAATTGGATTCCGATCTATACATACCGAATGTGATAGCGCGTGAGGTTGAAGATCGCCCGGTGATCGGAATTGAGGATTTAGATGATAAGGATCCCATCGATAACATTCACATTCGTGTCCACTCCCCTGCCCTTCATGAAAATAATGCAATCTACCGTGTGGGTAACCTGGCAACGAAAAGCTCCAATTCTACAGAACTGGATCCAGGAAGCAGTAAAGCAGAAGAAGATCAGACATTAGTCATGTTGTTTGCAGCGCTTGCACTGGATGCTGTAAATGAAAAAACACCTGAAAAAGGCTTCAAAACGAATAATGGTGTCATCGATGCAAATTACACATTGGGTACCGGCCTGCCATTAAGAGAAGTAAAAGAAGGAAAAGATGTTGGCTATCGTTCTCAACTGCTAGGTTCAGTGCACCAGGTAGAGTTTCTTGTAACGCCAAAATATCAAGGCAAGAAAGTAAATATTAAATTTGAGGAAGTGAAAGTTTATCCGGAAGGTTTCGCGGCATATATCAACCTGGTAATGGATAACCATTTGAATATCATCAATAAAGACTTGATCGATAAGCAGATTCTTATTCAGGATATCGGGGGACTTTCTACAGATATCGCTGTGATCCGTAACCGTAATGTAGATGATGATAAGGCGCAAGGGTTCAATCTTGGGGTATCTGAATCTCTTGAACAAATCCGTGAAGAAATCAGAAGCAAGCACGGCGTAGAATTAGACAGCCGCAGAGATGTCGTTGATATCATTACTCGTAAAAATGACCGTAACCACATCATGGTTAAAGGTAGCAGAACAAGCGTGCATGATATTACGGATCGTATTTTGCTGGAACTTGCGAAAAAAGAATACCGCTTCCTTCGTAATGTATGGCAAAAGAACTCCCAGTCAGAAATCTGCTACTTTGTCGGAGGTGGTGCCTCTGTCTTGAAAGATTACTTGAAGACATTGAATAACAACCTGGATGGTTTCAATATTGAATTCTTTGAGGATGAAAAAGAAAGTATCTGGATGATGTCCAATGCTTACTACAAGCTGATCTCTGACTTTATCCGCAAGAACGACAGCCGTAAAGTGGAAGATAAAAAAGGTGAAAAACAAAAAGCTTCTTCATCAAAATAGGGTGATTGTATGAGTAATGCAGGGAAAGGTATTCAGAGGGGACAGTCCATCACATTTCGCGTCCCTTCTGACACGCCTGACCATCTACTAAAACAACTGAGTAAATTGAAAGAAACAGAACGCAGGAATTTCTCGAGTAAAATTGCTCAGTTCGTTTTAGATGGGGTCAATGAATCTCTTTCAAAAGATAGGGAGACTATCACGATTCCACTTCCAAGACAATTGACAAAAGAACAACGAAATTGGATCAAACATGAGCATTCGGAAGCGCTGCTTGGGAGCATCATTCATCACTTGCTTGCTGATCCGGTCAGAGCCACTTCGCTTCTTGCTTCTATGAATAGCAACAATCTAAATATAGATGAAGCTTTATACTTACAAGAAGAAATGGCAGCAACTACTGCGGTAGAAGAAAAAAGTGAGCCTGTACCATCAGAAAAAGAAGAGAAAGACGAGAAAGACTGGGCAGAGATGGATAAGGCTTTGGATGACCTTAACTTTGACCAAATGAGAGACGAACTGAAAGAGCACCAAGATGATCGCGAAGACGATGAAGAAGAATCGGATGATGATCTGCTTGGAGGCTTTCTTTCAAAAATGAATAATTAATAAAAAATGACTTTCAGAAAAGGTAGTGCTTTTCCTGAAAGTCATTTTTTTATACTTTAGGATAGTTTAACCTTGTTAAAGGATTAAAGTATAAGAAAAACTAAGGCTTTCGCCATAATTACTTGGCGATAAGCCAAGTTTTTCTAATAAGTGAAACTCAGGGTTTTAAATCTAAAAAATAAGTATTAAGTCCTGATTTAATAGGGAAATGGCTGCGTTGTTTTTCCATGTTCTGGGGCATATAATGTAATAAACGAGTTGGGAGGTGGAGGGGATCGAGATACTTTTACCTGAAAATTTAAGAGAAGGCTTAGCGGCAGTAACTATTTTGCTTGGACTTATCAGTTCATTTCTTTCATTCAAATCTGTGTTAAAAGCTCATGCTTTAAAAATTGCTGGAATTTTGTTATTGCTTGGCTTATGTTTGTTTGCCAATAACACATGGAGCTATTTTGCTGGAATATTCATCATTGCCAGTGCTGTTACCAGGACGGAATATTTGCAGAATCTCGCTGCTATTATACGGGGGAATAAAGAGTATTTCGACTATAAAAAAGAGTTCGTGTCGAACCAGGAGATATTCGATCATAAACTTCAGGAGATCATCGAGTTTGAACAAGGTGAAAAACAGTCTTCGGATGATGCGGAATTGGTCACTGCCACCCCTGGGGGAGTAAATACTATAGAAACTTTGCAGCCTTTACAATTAGCTCTCATAGCAGAAGATTTTGCTTTTAAAGAAATCGAAAGACGCTACAATACCCCAATCCAGCGCCATATTAGGATTACAACAAAGGAGAAGCGGTTAGAGTTTGACGGGCTGTTAGAACTGAAAGATAAAAATGTCATATGTGCTACTAAAATCATTCCTCATGATCCATTTCCTATCGAACCACTCACCTATTCCATTCAACACATCCTGCACGAAACAGTTGAATATCAAAAAATCATCCATAAAAATAAGAAAATCAGTATAAGTTATGTTGTTGTCAGTGCTTTTGTGAAGGAAACCAAAGAAGATCTGATAAAGCAATTAAGTAAAATCAATCTAAAAAACACCTCTGATGAAGTAGAAGTAGAATACCTGTTATTCACTTTTGATGAATTAGGGATACCTGCTTCACATCCGTTAACAAGCCTCTCGTAAAGAGAGGTTTTTTTGTTAGATAGATAAATGATTTCTAATATTTCCTGGGGAATATATTTAAATGAGTGAACTAATGTATGGGATTCACAAGGTAAGTGACACTAAGAGGATAGGTGAATAATTAGGAGTGGTACCAGTGAAAAAATATGAGGCAGTAATTGTAGGGGGAGGCATTGCAGGACTTCAGGCGGCGATTCAGTTGGGGAGGTATCAGCATGAAACTTTGGTGATTGATTCAGACAGAGGAAGGTCGAATTTATGTCGTTGTTATCATAACTTGCTAGGATGGCCTGATGGCATCAGTGGCAAGGAGCTTCGGTCAATTGGTAAACAACAGGCAGAACGATTAGGAGTTAATTTTCTTCAGGATACTGTGTCAGATGTAAGAAAAGAGGGGAATGGCTTTCTTATCTCTACCAATGAACATAGCGACTTCATTACTTCCTGCGTTTTGTTGGCTACCGGTGTAGTCGATCGTATTCCTCCTAAGTTTACAGACCTTTACCCCTGTCTTGGGTTACGTGTGTTTATTTGTCCGGATTGTGATGGGTATCAAGTGAAAGGGGAGCGGACATTAGTGCTTGGGACAGGAAATCCGGGGGCTAATATGGCATTAACTCTTTCTTATTGGACGGAGGATCTTACTTACATCAATCATGAACGGAGGGGAGTTGATTCCAATTTACAGGCCCAACTTGCCGAAAAAAATATTAAGTATATTCACCAATCAGTGGATCGGGTTTTATCAGATGAGGATACATTCCATGGGGTTGTTTTACAAGATGGTAGCCGGATCGAAGTGAAGTATGCTTTTTTAGCTTTTGGAGGAAATAAAGTGAAATCTGAATTGGCAAAAGGAATCGGAGTCGAACTGCATCATAATCAACATATCCTTGTCGATGGCAGGACGAAAATGACGAATATATCAGGGGTGTGGGCAGCCGGGGATGTCGTTGCCCATTCGGAACAAGTGGCCGTAGCTATGGGAGAAGGACTTCAGGCTGCAATCTGGATGCATAAAAAGATTATCGGAGAAAAATAAACAAAGGACAGGCTTACGTTAAAATACCAGGCCTATCCTTTATTAGTATAAAGGTTGGTTATTACCATGTGAAAGGAGTCAAATGTTTGTGTTATTATCCAAAGACTCTGGCAACTGCTTTTTCATACTTCTTGAAGAAGTCCGGGGTTTCAGCTTTTAGAAAGCCGTCATACATGTGGTTAGCAACTGATTCGTAGTACCATTTTTGCTTTTCGTATCCGGCGTTAAAGTTGTTCCAAACTTTATCCCCGTGCTTTTCCAACTCTTGTTCTGTTGATAAAAGATTGTCCAGTTTATCGGCGATAATCAGGTACTTAACATTTTTTGATCCTGTTTTAACCGTATCGATGGTGTGTTGTTTGCGTTCTTTCCAGGTTTTTGACTTATCTTCTGTATGGGAAGCTACCAGACGTGAAACTTCTTTGCCAAACTCGTTTTCAATATCTGAAATATCATAGTCGGTATCCTCCACGACATCATGCAGGTAGCCCGCGCAAACCACCTCTATAGAGCAGCCTGCCTGGTGCAGCGTTTCTGCTACTTGTATTGGATGGACGATGTATGGCTTACCTGTGCCTTTTCTTTGCTGCCCCTCATGAGCTTTCTCTGCAAATAGCTTAGCTTTATCCAGCATGGGAACCCCTCCGGTCTGTTTTGTTTTAATTGCTTATATAGGTCTTACCCTATTCTCTTATGATAAACTACAGTTATTACAAATAAAGGAGTGTTTTCTATGCAGAAAGTAACTTTACATAACGGCAACATCATGCCACAGCTCGGCTTTGGAGTGTGGCAAGTAGAAGATGAAGAGGCTGTTCCAGCAGTAAAAAAAGCCTTGGAAACAGGTTATCGCTCTATAGATACAGCTGCCATCTACGGAAATGAACGCGGAGTGGGGAAAGCCATCCAGGAAAGCGGTTTACCGCGTGAGGAGCTTTTTATTACCACGAAAGTATGGAACACCGATCAAGGCTATGAAAATACCTTAAAAGCCTTCGACGAAAGCTTAGAAAAGCTTGGGCTTGAATATGTAGATTTATATCTGATTCATTGGCCGACACCAGAGTTCGATGACTACGTAGAGACGTATAAGGCCTTGGAAAAGTTGTATCATGATGGACGTGTAAAAGCAATCGGTGTATGTAACTTTGACATCGACCACCTGCAGCGTATCCTCGATGAATGTGAAGTGACACCAGTATTAAATCAGGTCGAATGCCATCCATACCTTGCGCAAAATGAAATGAAAGACTTCTGTAAGAAGCATGGCATTTACGTAGAGGCGTGGAGTCCGCTGATGCAGGGTGGAGAAGTTCTTAGTAATGAAGCAGTTAAAGAAGTGGCTAATAAGCACGGAAAGAGTGCTGCTCAAGTAATTATTCGCTGGCATTTACAAAACGATACCATCGTCATCCCTAAATCAGTGACACCTTCTCGCATCGAGGAGAACTTCGAGGTATTTGATTTTGAATTGGACAAGGAAGATATGGAAAAAATAGATTCCTTAGACCGTAACGAGCGAAAAGGTCCTAAGCCGTCTGAAATGAATATTCGGTAAATTCACTTCAGGTTAGATATAAGCATGAGAACTGACTTTCCGGGGAAAACATAACAACAAGACATACCATTAAGTGAGGAAAGGATGTGGCCCCATGGTTTTTGTGGCAGTGATACTCACATTAATAGGAACTTTAGGTTTTACTGGTTATGTAAAAGAATCAAAGATTGTTGCTGCGTTCTATACGATTTCTCTTATTAGTATCGCGATATCCTTGTTCGGCACTTTTGTAATTAATGGGGAGACAGGAAGTCTGGTGATGATCATAGGCGGAATTATCAGTATTGGCGCATTAATCGGTATTATATTAACCAAACCAGAAAATGTAGAAGCATAAGAGGGAACGGTCGAAAAGACCGTTCTTTTATTATGAGAAAAAATAATTACGTTATAGAGTAATTTTATATTGCTTTATTGAGTAATATAAATTACTATTAAAAGTAACAGGGGGTGTGTTTTGTGGAAGACTTACGTTTGAACGTGGCTTTACTGAGACGGCGTGTCCCTAATTTAACAAGTGCCGCCAAATCGGTAGGATTACGCCCTGCTACGGTTTCCAATCTTAGTACAGGGAAAATCCCTGTCGGAAGGGCGGAAGTAAGGACGCTTGTTGCTTTGGCTTCATTGGCTGAATGTAGTCTCGATGAACTGATTATCAGAGGGGAGAAGGTAGAAATGATTGAAACGGGTATCAAGGCTTTAGATTTGTTTGCTCCGTTGACGAAAAGTGGGACGATAGGATTGGTAGCGAGGCCTGGAATGGGGCAGCTTGTAATATTAGCTGAGGTTTTTCATCGCTTGAAACAACAAGGGCATCAAACTATTTTATTGGAGCCTGAGGGTAAACATACGGAAGTAGACGACATTTCAACGTATATCGATCATACGTTTCACTCAATTGATGAAGCATATGAGTATATAGCAAAGCTTTCAAATAAGACCGAGGTTGTTTTCGCCGCAGACCGTTCCCACGTCCTTACGGGTGATATTCAAGATTTGCAGGAACGTCTTCAAAATATAGGCGTTGACTCAGTTACTACTTTCTTAGTTGATTTAAAAGGTGAAGTGGTAGACGAAGATTTACCTTATGGCCCTTTAGAAACCCTGTTACAATTTGATGCTGATTTAGCTGCCAGAAATATGTTTCCTGCCATCAACCCAATTTATTCAACCTCCTCTGTATTAGAAGGCGCGCATCTCGATCAAACACACCTCACCATACAGCAGCGTGCTCAAAAACTACTGCGCAGGTACCGTGAACTGCGTGCAATCGTCAACGTCAAAGGGATAGACAGTTTACCAGAAACAGAAGCACCTCTCTATAAACGGGGAGAGTTGCTGGAAGCCTATTTAACGCAGCCATTTTACGTCGCGGAAGCATTCACCGGGCAAAAAGGAGAAACGGTAACTTTAAAAGAGACGTTAATGGATGTTCGAAAGATTTTAGATGGTGCCAATGATGCAAAAGAAGTAAGAGAACTCAGCTATGTCGGTAAAATTCATTGATTAATTCGCCTCCCTCCTGATAAGGGGGGCTTTTTTAAGTGGAATTTTCTTTTTTTAGGAAAAATTGAATAGGACAAACATATGTTTGGGAAGGCTTTACATAAGGAGGCGATAAAAGATGAACACCTTTGAAGTACTGACGTTGATGTTAAGCTTTGGCATGTTTGTAATCGCTGTCCTAAAGTTCGACAAGTGATAACCCTCTTGGCACGCTTAGCCGGCGTGTTATTTTTTTGCGAAAAGCAATATATTACACGATATATTCATGCACTGATTTTGTAATATGCTCATCAGTGGATAGCTGGCGACATTACTCTATTGGGAAGAGGCTGAGAAGCAGGCTAACTTGCTTTTAACCTTTGGTTCAGCGAAGAGAAGAAAAAAACCAGCTCTTATAAAATGAGCTGGCTTCTGATTAGTTATTTTGTTTCTTTTTTTATCGGTCCAATCAGTTTGGAAATACGGTGAATGACAAACATCTGGATAAATACGATCAAGGATAAAATCGCCATGGTAAGGATGATGCCTGACAGTGACCCTTTGCCAATGATTCCGATCATCAGACCAAGGCTCCCCCCAACCACAATCGAAGGGTAGACCATGCTGTTGGTTATTTCGCCTTTTCTGGCAAAATACCTGTTTATAAAAAAGGCTACAATTATCAAAATCGCTGCTATAAATGCGGTGAAAAGCTGTGTCAAAGTAACCCTCCTTTAGGGGTAAGCGTATACTTTTCTTTACCTTATCAAAGTTTGGTTTATTTGTTAAATGACAAATTTGTTACTTGATGTCCTTAAAAATAAAGAAAAAGCAGCCTCAATAAAGGCTGCTTTTTCTGGATGAAGTATTTAAAGTGGATTATCCGGATCATTAAATGGCTTATTCTGATCTGTGCCAGGGTTGTTTGGGATGTCGTTATTATTTTGGTCAAATCTGGACTTATTCTGGTTTTGAACTTCGATTCGTTCTAATTTAGTATCCCATTTATGCAGATACTTTGCTGCCAGTTCGCGTCCACCAAGTCCAAAGGAAAGACCGAACGCAATGGCCAATCCACCAAGGATCAGGATGAATGCTGCATTGACGATACTGTCTGCTACACCAAGCTGGTCTAAAGCCATAAATACCGCCAATGCAAAGATAGTATATTTAGCAATAGCTGACAGCATACGATAGCCAGGACCATGCAGGATGTTATGCAACAGCTTTTGGACAAGGTTCCCGACATATAGACCTACGAACAAGATGACGATTGCCGCAAAAACGCTAGGCAGATAAGCGATAACGCCAGTTGCAAGATCTACAAGGAATTCCAGCTGGATAATCTGCAGAGCTTCAACTGTGAACAGGACGACAATCAGGATTTGCACGATGGCTCCGATGATCCGGGAAATGCTGTAATTACTCTCATCCGGATCCCAGTTTCCGACACCCATATTTTTTGCCATGGAGTTGACACCCAGGCGCTCGAGTAAGTTGGCTGTGATCTGGCCGACCCATTTACCTACCCAAATACCTGCCAAAATAAGTACAATGGCAACTGCGATATTTGGAATCATCGCCAGGACGTTGTTAAGCATGTTGATCGCAGGGTCTGTTATACCTCTGATTTCAAGTTGCTCCAGCGCGGAGATAACAACGGGAATCAAAATAAGAATATAGACAATGGTACCGATGATTCTGGATAAGCTGGTACCTTCAAGAATTTTGTCGAGTCCCATACGGTGAGCTGCTCGTTCTGTACCGATGCTCTTAAGGAATTTAGTCAAAATATCCCGTACAAGCTTAGCGACAAACCACCCAATCAGAAGAATGAGTGCCGCTGCAAATAGTTTTGGAATAAATGCCAGGAACGATTCAATCATGTTTGTGAATGGCTCAGAAATACCGGTGATCTGCAACGCGGACAGAACAGCTGGCAGGAAGAGAAGCAATACTAAATAAAAGACAATATTTGCGGCGCTTTGAATACCTCGTTGTGATGAATGCTCATCATCTGCTAAGCCGAATCTCTCCATTTTATGTCCGAGGTCGAATTTTTCACCGGCTTTGACGACCACCCAGCTAAGTGCTTTGGCGACTAACCACGCAACCAGTAGGATAAGTGCTGCTTTCAAGATGTTAGGAATGGCTGCGAATAAAGTAGATAACATATCTGAAAGTGGTGCAGCGATAATGTTCAAGTTCAAGATATTAAAGAAAATGACAAATACAAAAATAAGTACAATCCAGTAGACAACCTTACTGATTATTTTCTCCGAGGACCATTTTTTGTTGTCGTTCCTTCTTTCTTTTTCAGCAGAAAACAATTTGTCATCCAGACTCGTTTTCTCCAAGCCTTTCTTGACACCTTTTTCAATAGCCTTGGCTACCATCCAGCCAATAAGTAAGACTAATAGTGCAACTATCAGGTTAGGTATTCCTTCCAAAAAACCTGACCATTGAATGTTGTTCATCTACTCATCTCCTTTATCAATAAAATTATTACAAGGGTACACTACCCTTATCTGCTTGCTTTAAACAAACAGGGCTGGCATTCCCTTAAACGGGAAAACCAGCCCTGTTGCTAAGTTACTATACGGGTATGAATTTTCTGTTAATTACCCCTGAAAAATTAACCAGGTAATTTAGAGGTACATACCGATTCCCGGTCCGAATGGTATCCCAAGGAAGGCGAAGATGAGCAACAACACGATCCAGACGGATAAGAAAATGATACTATACGGAAGCATCAGGGCAATCAGTGTACCGAGCCCGGCTTTTTTATCATACTCTTTCATGAATGCTAACACGATGATGATATAAGGGTTCATTGGAGTAATAATATTGGTTGACGAGTCGGCAATACGATATGCTGCTTGAATGAATGCTGGATGATAGTCTAAGAAATAAAACATCTTAACGAAAATCGGTGCTTCTAATGCCCATTGGGCTGATCCACTGAAGATGAATAAGTTCATGACAGCGGTCAACAGGACAAAACCGATAATGACGGCGATTCCGGTAAGCCCAATGGACTCCAGGAAGCTCGCTCCACTGACGGCAATCCAGGTCCCTAAGTTCGTCCAGTCAAAGTAGGCGATGAATTGGGCTGCCGCAAAAATCAAAACGATGAAACCGGACATATCTTTCATTGCTTCACTCATAAATTTAGAGATATCTCTTGAACTTTCAAGTTTTCCAACCGTTTTACCGTACGTTACGCCTACCGCCACAAACCAGAATAAGATAATCGGAATAATCCCATCTAAAAATGGTGAAGGAATGATGCCACCCTCTTCATTTCGAAGTGGTGAATTCGGAATAAATATGACCAAAAGGATTAAGGCTACATAGGCGACAGCTGCAATAGCCGCATTCCTAAGCCCTCGCTTTTCCAGATCAGTAGCAGCTTTCAAGGCTTCTCCGCCTTTTCCTTCATACTTACCTAACCGGGGTTCGACTATTTTTTCGGTAATAAGAGCACCAGTGATAGATAGAACGACTACAGATACCATCATGAAATACCAGTTATCGACTGGTGTAACAACAATATTAGAATCTAAGTTTTTCATCACTTCGGTTGAGATACCGGATAACAAAGCATCTGTGCCAGCGATGACGATGTTAGCTGTAAATCCGGCACCAACGCCGGCAAAGCCTGCAGCCAGACCGGCGAGTGGATGACGTCCCACTGTGTAAAATACCATTGCGGCAAGTGGTGGAACGATAACGAAAGCCGCGTCGGAGGCAAGGTTACCTAAAATACCGACAAAAATTACTGCATAAGTTACTAAAGCAGGTGGTGCTTTCAGAATGGTGCTCTTAATAGCTGTTTCCAGCAGACCAATTTTATCGGCCAAGCCAATGCCGAGCATCATTGCCAATACGAGTCCTAATGGTTTGAACCCGACGAAGTTTTCCAGCATCGAAGTGAGAATGTATTGAAGTCCTTCTGCAGAGACAAGACTTTTGATGGTAATTACTTCTTCGCTGCCAGGTTGTTGGAACGAAACATCGAATAAAGAAATGAACCAGGACAATAGGATTACAAATACAGCAAGATACACGAATAGCATGAATGGGTCCGGCAGGCGGTTACCTGCACGTTCGATGACATTCAAAAAGCGGTTAAGTCCTTTTCCTCCTGAAGCATTTGACTGAGTAGCCATATGTTTCACCTTCCTTCATAAATTTGGAAAAATACCGTTAATCTTCCGTAAATAAACAAATTATAGGATGAACAGACAACAAAATTTATAAAATTACTATTGAGTGAATCGATATACTTTACGAGGACGGCCTCTCTCGCCGGATTGTGCTTCCCCGCATTGTTCTACTACCTTTGTTTTCTCCATCTCTGTCAAAATTCTTCGCCCATTTCGTTCTGTGCTTTGCAACCAACGTGAAACATCCTGGGAAGTAAATTGGTCCCGATGGTATTGTTTTGCATAAGCTATGATTTTTGAAACGACTCCGGGGCTGATTGATGCATTTTTGATTTTTTCTCTCCAGGCAGTACCAGTTTCGACAGTTTGGTAAGATAGATCCTCGGTTTGTTTGTTTTTTAATGTGATCGATTGATCCTCTTCTACCAATAGAATGGTTGCTTGTTCTTGTTTGGTCATGTTCCTGAAGCCTAACCGGACATTCTGCTCTGCTTGTGATACGGTTTCCCCAAAACCAATAGAAATACTGGCTTCAATATTATTTTGTAATTTGATTTCTTCAATCAGATCCAGTAAGTCTTCATAAGCATCTTCGCTGACTTCTCCTCGTGTCGTGAAGATAAAAAACAAACCATCCCCTAATTGCATGAGGGAGCCATTAGTTTTTTCAGTGACTTGCAACAGTGATCTTTTCAAGTCTAATTCCTGATATTTAGTCTTGAAGGAATAGTAGAGGTCATCGAGTTTATCCAAATTAAATTGAACACGACAGCCGATGATTGCCGTTTGTGAGTTGCGATACCGTTTGGAATGTGCCCGTTCCTCTAAAAATTGAATGACCATGCGTATCGATAAATAAGAGGGAGTTACACGAAACACTGGAATATTCATCTTCTTTAACTGAAAAAATACATCCTTGATAGAAGTGATCACTACCTCGGTTTTCCCTTGCTCATATAAATTTTTATGGAAATCGACAAGGTTCTGAATTTTGTCATAACCCTCAAACGGATGGTTATAATAAGTCAATTTCTCGAGATTGTAATACGAAAGTATTTTCTCAATTTCTTCATCTGAAATCGTATCGATTCCTACCTGCTGGAAAACTGTCTGCTTCGTTAGTTGTGCTTCCAGGAGGATACCGAAAAAACTGGAACCATGCAGGGGAGGGAAACTCGCTTCTTCCTCCGTAATCAAATGATTTTCCGTTGCGTACGTGTAATTTAGGACGCCGGAAAAGAACCATTGATCGACTTCATACCTGTGAGTGGTTAAAATGTTAGTAATTTCTGATAATTCTTCATACACAAAAGGGACGAATTCTATATTTTCAAATTCTTGTGCTACATATTCAATTCGTTGCATCGAATCAGCGGGACTGATTACTCCAATTCTTGTTTTCATCGTCATCACCTGTTTCTTTTTGTAAATATGCTGCAATCATGTTACTTCCTTTTTGCAGATCGGCTATACTTGCATATTCTTTAGGGTGATGGCTGATTCCTTCTTTACAAGGAATGAATATCATACCAGAAGGCCAGCGGACCGCCATGTTCATAACATCATGGCCTGCACCGCTATCCATCAGCAGTGCCTTATATCCAATCTTTTCACTGATTTTCTGAAGTTTTTCCTGAATCTTTGGTGCAAGAAAGATAGAATCATTATTTACTAGTGTCTCTACTTTGATCGCTATTTCTCGCTTTGTTTCGACCTTTCTGCAATAGGACTTTATCAGATCTGTCAGTTCATATTTGGAGCTGTCATCCACGCTGCGGATATCTATGCCGAGTTCCACTTCACCAGGGATGACATTCATGGCATTTGGCTTTAGTTTAACTGTACTTACCGTAGCTACTAAGGGGACTTCATGTCTGGTGTTTATTTTGTTGGCTTCCTGCTCGACAAAATTAACAAGGGGAGCGATAGCTGCAAAGGCATCTTTCCGGTTGTCCATAGGAGTTGTACCTGTATGATTGGACATGCCAGTGGCGGTAACTTTCAGACGAATCGGGCAGGCTACTCCTCGGACGATCCCGATGTCTGCTCCATTATTTTCAATTTGTACCCCTTGTTCAATGTGCAATTCCAGAAAACTCTCCAAAACATCTGGTGCCTTTTCTGCTTGTTCGATGGTTCCCCAATCCAATCCAAACTCCTCGATTGCTTGTTTGATCGTCACACCATCTTCATCGGTGACAGTCTCAAGGTCCTGTTTATCCAGCAATCCACTAACTGCTTTGCTTCCGATAGTAGATACACCGAAACGGGCTGATTCCTCCGAAGCGAAACAAATGACCGCAATATTTTTCTTTGGTGTAAAAGACTGATCCTTCATTTGCTTAACTGCAGCCAGGCCGCAAAGAACACCGGCTACTCCATCATAACCACCGCCTGCATTGACTGTATCGAGGTGGGATCCTACTGCAACGGTAGGAGCCGAACTGTCCACTTTCCAAACAGCCCATTGGTTGCCTGCTTCATCGCTAGTTATTTGTAAGTCGAGCTCTTTTGCTACTTGTCGAAAAGCTTCATGAGCACGGGATTCTTCCGGGCTGTAGCTAAGCCGGGTGAATCCGCCTGGTTGATCCATGGCATTTACCATGTTCAACTGCAATAGCTTTTCTTCTAACCAATGGGTATCTTCACTCATGTGACATCCCTCCTTTTAGAATGTGAATATATGCATCAACAGCTACAGAAACAACTGTTTCTTGATAATCGAAGCACGGATGATGATGACCATAAGGAAGCTCTGTACCAAAGAGCATGTATGTGGCCTTCCCGCCGTTTTTTTGTACTGCGTTGGTCATGAAGCTGGCATCCTCCGAACCAGAAACCTTCGCATATGGGAGAACTTCCTTAATATAGGAGCTGGATTCACAGGCTTTGGTGATAGAAGGAACCAATGAATCATCACATTTGATTTCTTCCGTTTCTCCTACAGAGTCCAAGGTAACCTCTACATCATGCATCGCAGCTGCTGCATGAAGGGTACGTTTTGCTTCTTCCAGCATATAGCTGTTCAACTCTTTCGTTTCTCCCCGGGTTTCGATTTCTAAATAGGAAGTTTCCGGGATAATATTACGCCCGCTGCCGGCAGTCATTTTGCCGACATTGATGCGAGTGGAACCACCGCTGTGACGAGGGATAGCATAGAGCTGCGTGGCGGCTGTTGTGGCTGCAAGGAGTGCGTTTTTTCCTTCCTCCGGTTTCATCCCGGCATGAGAAGCGGCACCCTTGAAGTGTGCATTCAATTTTGTAGATGCAAGGAAACCTTTCGTCGTTGCTGCTATCGTGCCGACAGGATAGGGGGTGATCCCGATATGACCGGTATAAAATTGATCAACATCATCGAGCCAGCCTTTATCCGTAATCGCTTTCGCCCCACGGCCGCCTTCTTCCGCAGGTTGAAAAATAAGTGTGTAGCGCCCTGTTAAAGAGTTTTTATACTGAGCGATAAAATGGGCTACTCCAAGACCGATGGTGGTATGACCATCATGACCACAGGCATGCATAACGCCCTCTTCTTGAGACCGAAAGCCGTGCTTAGAAGGGAAATGGTCTTTAGCATCTGTTTCCTTTATTGGCAGGGCGTCGATATCAAACCGAAAGCCGATATGCTCGCCATTCTTTTTGGTATCCCATATTGCAACGACCCCTGTATTCCCTCCGCGCATTTTCTCCATCCAACTTTCTTCGACTCCCCAATGAAGCGCTTTTTTTTCATGTTCTGTTAATAATGGCTCATCAGGAACGCCCATGCGAGACTTACTTTCAAGGGCATCAACTCCGACGTGAATAGTGAAGCCGAGTTTTTCTAATTCCTTACCAATGCGGTAAGTGGTGTAATACTCCATGAAACCTAGTTCAGGATGCTGGTGGAGGGTACGGCGCCATTCCATCAGCAGGGGAGTAATTTTTTCAGTGAAATTATCAGTCATGTCATCACCTCCTTGCCAGTTCATCTAAAGTATCTATTGCCAGCTTTACTAAAAAAGAGCTGCCAATCGGTAATGCTCGTTCATCCAGTTTGAACTTCGGATCATGAAGAGGCTTTTGTTCTTCTTTGTTTTCAATTTGTGTTCCCAGCCAAATAAAGGCGCCTGGATAATTTTCTAAAAAGCGGGCGAAATCTTCTCCAGCCATAGATGGAGCCACTTCAGGTGCAGCATCCCCGCCGAGCAGGTCTTTAGCAGAGTTGCGCGCTAATTGTGCCCATTCCGGCGTATTGATCGTTGCCGGATACCCATCCAAATATTCGATATCTACCGAACCGTCAAAAGCTTCCGCAGTCTGCCGTAATATGGTGTGAAAGCGGCTTTTGACTTTTTGTTTCACTTCCGGAAGATAAGTGCGAATAGTCCCTTCAAACGTCACCTTATCAGCAATGACATTGTAGCGGTAACCGCCTTCAATCTTTCCGATTGTGAGGACTGCCGAATCAAGCGGATTGACATTGCGGGAGACAATGGTCTGCAAGCTGGTGACCATTTGATTGGCAATTATGATTGCGTCATTGCCATCCTGGGGCATACTAGCATGGCCGCCACGTCCGGTAACTGTTACCTTGAAGCGGTCCGATGCCCCCATCATCTCTTTATCTCTTATACCGACTTCGCCTACAGGCAGGCCGGGCCAGACATGTTGTCCGTAAATGACATCGGGCTGGTATTCCGAAAATACGCCATCCTCCATCATTTGTTTAGACCCTCCAGTAGGTGCGTTTTCTTCGGCGGGCTGAAATACTAACAATACGATACCGTTTATTTGCTCTCGCATTTGATTTAACGCATAACCTGCACCGAGAAGCATAGAAGTATGGGCATCATGTCCACAAGCATGCATTTTTCCATTTTCTTTTGAAATGTAAGGATGGTCATTCATTTCCTGGATAGGTAAAGCATCCATATCAGCACGTAAGGCAACAGTCTTACCTGGGTTGCTGCCTTTTATGATGCCAAGCACACCTGTTCCTGCGAAGCCGGTTTGGTACTCGATTCCATAGGATTCCAGTGTTTTTTGTACCAGTTCGGACGTTTTAAATTCTTCTCCGCTTAATTCCGGGTGCAGGTGCAAGTGCCGTCGAACATCTATAATTTCATCTTTTACTTTATCTATATAAGTTTCGATAGTGGATTTCATAGTTGTTGTCACTCCTTTTTATTTAAGGAAATATTCCTTAAATATTCCGTTAAAAACAGTATAACAAATTATAGATAAATGTCACCCTTTTATTTAAAATTTTCTGAAAACAAATAAAAACTCCCCTCACAAGGAGGGGAGGAGAAACTACTTTCTTACCAGTTCATATACGGATGCACCAACCAGTTCACCAATTTCCTGCATTCGTTTCCAGCTATAGAAATTAAAGCGGGCGGTCATCGAAGTCATATTCTACTGGTTCTGGAGCAACGTTGGCATTCTCTAACGCTGGAGTATCCGGTCTCGCAATCTGGTAAACCGCGGCACCTACGATTTCTCCAACATCCTGCAGTTTTTCTTTGCTGATTTTATCGATCGTATCCTCTGGCCCGTGGTACCAAGGTTCAAGGGGAGCGTGGATGAACAAAGCCGCCGGAATTCCCCGCTCATAGAATGGAACGTGGTCACTGCGGCCAAGCTGTCCGTATGGAACAGTTTCAGAGACGCGGGCACCGGCTGCAGCACCATAGTCGGTCACCAGATTCTTTTCTCCGTCTGGAGTGAACATGATCAATTCTCCAGCATCACGGCTTCCAACCATGTCGAGCTGGAAGTGGCCAACGATATTTTGTACTTCTTCATCACTTAGAGAGTAAGCATAGTTATAGGAACCGACCAACCCTTTTTCTTCGGCTCCATACGTAGCAAATCGAAGCTCGGTATCCGTAGGGGTGTTTGCCATGACTCTGGCTAACTCTAAAACTGCAGCCACACCGGAAGCATCGTCGTTAGCTCCAGGACCAACACTTACCGAATCGTGGTGGGCCCCGACCATGACAATTTGTCCGTTGTCTTTATTAGGGTGTGGCTTCTTTTTAGCAATGACATTATGACTTGTCCCTTTAATATAGCTGGCACCCTCGACGGAAACGGTTGCTGTTACTTCTTCCGTGGCTAGACGATCGACTAATTCCAGCCCAGCTTCACGAGTAATAGCAACTGCCGGGATGTCTTGTCCTTCATAAATCCCGCCGAATTGGTTGCCCGTGGTTCCTTCCCGGTTGAACATGATGACACCTACGGCACCTTTGTCCAGGACATTTTGAATTTTGTCATAAAAGGAAATTTCACCTCGCTCAATCAAAGCGATTTTTCCTGCTACTTCATCATCAACTTCACCTTCAGAAGCGAGTCCGACATAGGCAAGTGGCGCTTCGACTTCAGCATTGACCGAACCTGTGAACGTATGGACATCCCCGGCAAACTCGTTCCCATTTAGGACGATAGATGGAGTCCCGCGTTCGAACCCTTTATTGAATTCAAATGGCTGGATTTCTGTTTCATAACCAAAACTCTCAAACTGCTCTTTGATGTATTGGACTCCTTGCCATTCACCATCTGTGCCAGCTTCACGCGGCTGCTGTGATAATACTTCGATGTGCTGATACATGTTTTCTGAATCGATTTTCTTGACTACCTTGTTATCGAAGGCATGATCCGATTGTTCATTTGAAGCGTGGTTTCCTGCTTCTGCCGGTAAAATCCCCGAGCTTAAAGCCAGTCCAGCTGCTAGGATAGCGGTTAAAGTTTTACGGTACATAAATATCCTCCCTTGTTCTGATAGTTTACTAGACAAGGTCATTATCCTATTTTTTTAATTGTAAGTAAATTTCTTATATTCCATAAAATGGAATAAACTTAACTGATCTGTTACTTTTATCCTGAAAAACTTGTCGATTAATTAAGAAGAGTGTAGAAGCTGATCGAAAAATTAAAGCTTAGTTCCTAGTGGGGGATAAATGTCACGGAACAATAAAAAAAGCTGCATTTCTGCAGCTATCCAGAATCAAGAAGAAAAAGCATATCCAACGAGTTCCATAAACCCTTCTCCGGTTAAATGATTAACAGTTCCATTGGAACGGTGCTCTTTACCTGTGAGGGATACAGCACCTTCCCATATCCCTTGCAGCGGGCCGATAATCAGCATTTCCTGATTAGAAAAGAATGGAGTGGTTTGGATCTCGATATTGAACTCCGGAATACTGATCTCCCAGGCAATTGGGTAACGGGTGTTTGTTTTCACGCTTTTCCAGTGCTCAATGGGGTGGAAGGAGACATTTCTTGTAAACCTTACTGTACCGTCTTTTTCGATTACATTAGCCATTTGGGAAGACGTCTCACCATCATTGCTCCGCATTTCATTCAATAGCAGTTCACGTCCATCATCCAGCCGCAGCCCGAACCAGTTCCATCCGGTTCCTTTCAACAGGCTGTAATCTTTTCCCCACTGATGATCAAACCATCCTTCACCACTCACCGATTCTATCCCTTTATGGGTGTGCAATTTACCTGATACTTTATTTCGTGTGAAAGAATAATAGTACAAGTCATCCGGTTTTCCATCCGTCCCGATAAGTGCATGAGGTTTTTTCGGTTCGAAGTGAAGGTTTGCAGTGATGCCGTCTTCAGATAAAAGCAGGTGAAAGTCCTCCTTTTCTTTTTCAAAAGTCATGCTATTTTTTCCATACATAAGCCGCAGCGGGTTTTGTTTGATAACAGACTTGCGAAGCAGTCCATGGGGACGGGGAATCCTGCCGGCGAACATGCTTTTATAAAGACGCCACATAGTTGTATCGAAAGGGTGGAGGAGCAAATAAAAAGGGAGATAAAGGAACATCATATTCCGTTTCAATTTGTTATCGATTCGTGATTGATTTTTCTGCTTTTTATTATCCAGATCGATTAAGGTATAAATGAGGTAATGACCTTTGCTGCATGCTGACTCTCCGACTTGAAAAAAAGAAGTCATCAAAGCATATCTGCTGCCGCGGCTGCTATTCAAAAAAGTGAACGCATACCACCATTCAATGTTAGAGGAAGCGTGGGGGCCGGCATCTTCCGGGAGCCTGATTTCTGGTTGTTCTTCCATATCGTACACACCTTTTGTTTTTAGTAAGGTATGCAGAGCCCACGTTTTTGGAACAAATGAAAAAGCTCCCGGAATTAACCGGAAGCTTCTCGTTTAATAACCACTAGTTTCATAATCTGTTAAATAGCCTGCGCTCGGGTAAGCCGGGATATCATTCCACCGGTCTGGATCGACATCATAGATTTCATCGGTGGCAATGCCGTAGAGAAGTGATTTCAGTGCCTGGTAGTTCTGCTTTGTTAAATAGCCATTAGATTTCTGACCGAGATTTCCTTCTCTTGTATTGCCTTTTGTTTCAAAAAATATGGCTGGGTTGCTATGTCCGTCGTCATTAAGGTTATTATAGTTCGTACCCAACATCATAGCGGAAACAACCCCGCCTCTGATGTCGATGAAATACTTTTCATCTCCACCGCCGACCTGATATTGGTCGATGTGCGTATAACCATAATCTATCATCGAATCGTACACATATGCCTGCATCTGTTTCGTGATGGTATTATACAAACCGTCCTTGATGCCAGGAAGTGTCGGACCGTCCGGAGCAAGGGAAATCCCCAGTGAGAAGGAAGTGGATTCGTTTGTTCCATATACTGTCTTGAATCCCTGGTGATGCAAGTCCACTGCAAAGTCAGGTTTTAAATCTGTCCAGTATTCATATACTACCCTTGATTCTTTCGCTTCGAATTTATCTACTGCCCAGTCCCGGTTCAAATCAAGGTATCTATCTTCTTCTGTTAGATAGGTTTGCCGTTTATTCATGATCGAACCATCCGGATTATACATCGGAATGACATAAATAGTGGCTTCATCGAGAATCGTTTCGATATCATAAGAGCCGTTGCTTGCGAACGTTTTTAACAGTTGTAAAGCTGCTTCCGTCGTAAGCTTTTCATCTCCGTGTATTTGAGCTTGCACCCAGATCTTCTTCTCGCCATTACCGGCTTTAGCAACGTAAATACTGTTGCCACTTTCTGATGTGCCGTAATCATCCAGTGTAAAGACTTCTACTTTTCCTTTACTGGTCGCTTCAATGGTTTCGAGCTTTTTAATCATTTCTTCGTATGTAATGATACTGTTGATGTTCGTTTTCCCTTCCGTAGATGGTCCTCCGGGAACTGTGTCAGATTTGGCATAGACATTCGGATGAACAGTGAAAGCAAGTAACATTCCAAACATGGCCAACAGGCCGATGAGTTTTTTCAAAAGAATCCCTCCATCATGTAAATTAGTAAAATTATAGCAGAATACTGACGCAATTAAGTTGTATTATCTGATTTTTCAAAAAAACACAACCATGTGAGGGAATCTTTTCACCTATCTATTTCAGTCAAAAGCCCTAATAAAATATGAGCTGCCTTCTAATATAAAAGGCAGCTTTGAATAGTAATGAGAATTTAACCGTGTTTTTGCTCTAATCCTTTTATAACTTGATACGAATTTACAATGATACTACAATTTTTTTGAGAGTTTACATATTTTTTACCATTTATCAGATTATGTTTGTAATAGGTATGTACAGGAAAAAATTACATAAAGCAAAGAGCGAGGAGGTCGATGATGGAACATTTAAAGGCGATAGGAATTAAAAGCTTAATGACCTTTACTGCGGTATTTCTTATATTAGGTATTGGCTTTCAAATGACCTGGAGTGAGGTCATTATTTTGACGGTTGCGATTGGTGTGTTGTCCTACCCGTTAGGGGACCTGAAAGTATTTCCTAAAGCCGGGAATAAAATTGCCACGATCGTTGACTTCGCTATTGTTTTCCTAATCGTTTGGCTGCTTGGGATTGTATTAGTAAACAACTCGGCTTCCCTGATAATTGCTGGTGCAATAGTGGCTGCTGCGATGGCAGTCGGGGAATATTTCTTTCATAAATATATGGCAAGGATTGTCCTGCATCGTAAATATCCGTTTGAAAACCACAAATACTAGTTCGTAATAAATAGCGGGGCTGGTTGGCCGGGAGTAAGCTTCGAGAGGAAGACTTGCTAACAAATGTTCCACACCTGTAATCCTGATCGCCCCTATCCAAATAGGTTTACAACTCGTGGTAATCGGCAAAGATAAAAACAATCAGCAGCATATTTCCATGGAGGTGAGCGGATTGGCTGAAGAAGAACGTTTTCAAACTGGTGATAAGGCGGCTGAAACAGGACAATACAGATTTGACAGTCTTGTTGAAGGTTTTTCACAGGAGCAAGAGAATAAAGTAATACGAGTAGCACAGGATGAAGAATTCCCGGCGGCACCAGAAAGTGGAAAGCCTGCCTATTGGGTTAAAATTAAATAATCTATTTCCTCTCAAGAGTAATTAATTGCTCTTGAGTTTTTTTACGTTTGAGACTTATATTCAGCCGGGGTTATAATTAAGAAAGGTGTGTATATCTAAAGAAAGTGGTGGACAAGTTGATTGTAGTCATAGATAACTACGATTCATTTACATATAATCTGGTGCAATATTTTCGTCAGTTGGACAAACAAGTGCGCGTCTACCAGAATCATGAAATTTCTCCTCAGGAAATTGCCCAGCTCCAACCGGATTTGATTGTACTTTCCCCTGGACCTGGAAATCCCGATGACGCGCAGACAAGCAGAGAACTGTTGGAAGAGTTTTATACCAGGATTCCGGTTTTAGGGGTTTGTTTAGGACATCAGGCTATCGTTAAGTTTTTTGGCGGAGAAGTCATTAAGGGGGAAAAGCCGATGCATGGGAAAGTAAGCTATATCACTCATGATCAGCTGGGGGCGTTCAGGGGTATACCGTCCCCCACCTTGGTGACGCGCTATCATTCTTTGACAGCGAAGCGGAGCAGTATGCCAGAAAGCCTGGATATAACTGCCGAAACAAAGGATGGAGTTATCATGGGTGTCAGGCACAAGGAATATCCAGTCGAAGGGCTGCAATTCCATCCAGAATCTATTCTTTCCGATGCTGGATTCCACATGCTTGAAAATGTATACCGTAACGCAAAGCGTTGGGGAATGAGATCGTTACGGGAAGAGGTGTAATCATGGAAACGTTCTTACAGTTCGACTTCATCGAAACAGATAATGAGCAGCCGATCTGTTTTACGGAACCAATCAAAGTTATTGAGGTTTTCTGTATACAAGAAGTACCAGCAGCTTTTCATGAAATAGAAGCGGCAATCCAGGAAGGGTATTATGCAGCAGGGTTTGTTTCTTATGAAGCTGCCCCTGGGTTCGATTCTGCCATGCATGTCCATCAGACAAATGATGATTTTCCACTCGTCTGGTTTGGAATTTTTGAGAATCCTGTCGATGCAAATTCCCGGACTGAGTCCCTGCCTGACTATCGAATTTCCGATTGGAAACTGGATACGGATAAGGAAGAATATCACCAGGGAATCTCCACTATCAAACAAGCGATAGAAGAAGGATATACCTATCAAGTCAATTATACAGCCAGGCTGACTGCGCAATTTCAAGGAAATGATTATGCTTTTTATCAGCAGCTGAAGGAAAATCAGCAGTCTGCTTATGCTGCCTATTTGAATATAGGCAAATATCGTGTTTTATCTGCATCACCAGAACTCTTTTTTCAGGTCAGCAAGGGCAGCATAAAGACCAAGCCAATGAAAGGTACAGGAACAAGAGGAAGAAGTATGAGAGAAGACGAGCAGCTTAAACAGAAGCTCTATACTTCTGAAAAAGACAGGGCAGAGAATCTCATGATTGTCGATTTGCTACGCAACGATATCGGCCGGATTGCCAGGCCGGGAACGGTAAAGGTGCCAAAGTTGTTTGAAGTAGAATCTTATCCGACGGTACATCAGATGACTTCTACGATTGAAGCAGAATTAGACTCTGCTGCAACGATTTATGATTGGTTCCAGGCCTTATTTCCTTGTGGTTCGATTACAGGTGCTCCTAAAATAAGTACGATGAATTATATCTCCAAACTCGAAAGATCCCCCCGGCATATCTACTGCGGAGCTATCGGCTTAATTACTCCTGACAGGGAAGCGATATTCAATGTCCCGATCAGGACAGTTTTGGTTGATAAGGAAGCAGAAACAGCCACTTACGGAGCAGGTGGTGGTATTACATGGGACTCTACAGTAGAAGGGGAGTACGAAGAATTGATGGCGAAAGCCGGTCTGCTGAAGGAAAAAAGGACACCGTTTCATTTATTAGAATCACTCAAACTACAAGACGGTCACTTTCCTTTATCTCAGAGACATATCGACCGTCTGCTATCCTCAGCCCGTTATTTTGGTTATACCATAGATGATGGTCAAGTTAATCAAGTGTTGAAAAACGTTGCCAGTGAGCATACGCAGGGAGCATTTAAAGTTCGGCTGCTTGTAAACAGAAATGGTGATGTGAGTGTGGGGACGACAGCAATCAGTCAGCTCGAATCGGTCACTTGTTCTTTAGCAAAAACTCCAGTCGATAAGAAAAATCCTTTTTTATATCACAAAACAACTCACCGCGAAGTTTATGATGAACATAGCCGTTCTGCTCCAGCAGATGCTTTTTCCGTGCTGCTTTGGAATGAAGAAGAAGAACTGACGGAATTTACGATCGGAAATCTTGTGATAGAGAAGCAAGGAAAATATTACACTCCCCCGATCAAATGCGGACTTCTTGCTGGAACCTTCCGTCAAGAACTGTTAGAACAGCTCGTTATAACGGAGCGGGTGATCCATAAGAGGGATCTTAATGAAGCAGATTCGATTTGGATGATAAACGGAGTAAGAGGCTGGCTCCCTGTACAGATGATCACGTAAAATAATGAAAAGACACGACATTGATCGTGTCTTTTTTTGTTTTGTTTAATGTATGTATAATATATGTTTAATTTTTGTTTATATATGCGAGGGAGAGGGTAAAAAGTCCATATCAATATTAAATAGAGGGTGAACGTCATGGTGAAAAATCTGGATTTCAGGGAGATATTGAAGCCAAAATTGATATTAGGACCTGGTGTGCAGGTGGTGAAAGGGGTCGCCTATGACTCTAGAGAAATAAAGGAAGGGTATCTTTT
Organism: Halobacillus sp. B23F22_5; assembly: GCF_043497085.1. Lineage (NCBI taxonomy): Bacteria > Bacillati > Bacillota > Bacilli > Caryophanales > Bacillaceae > Halobacillus > Halobacillus sp. B23F22_5. Next base: position 305,556 of record NZ_JBIEKI010000001.1, read on the forward strand.
CGTTTGTATAGAAGGTGAAAATACAGACGGCCACCGATATATCCGCGCTGCTATCGATGCAGGAGCAGTAGGCATAATCGGGTCAAACAGCGATCAATTGTTACAATACGCAGGAGATCACCCTTCCCTCACTTTTGTAAAAGTGAACGACGGAAAAGCCGCTCTTTCGCAATTATCAGCCTCTTTTTACAATCATCCTACCGAAAATTTATCAATGGTCGGTGTAACAGGAACAAATGGTAAAACTACCGTCACCTCTTATATACGTTCGATTTTGAATGCGCTTGCTATCCCTGCCGGTTCTTTAGGCACAGCAGGAATTTGGGATGAAAAAAAGAAAACGAAGTTCAAGCAATCTGTTCCCACTACTCCAGAAGCGCCCGACCTTCATCGTGTACTACGCCATTTTGTGTCCAGAGGGCTAAAGGCCGTAGCGATGGAAGCCACATCAATCGCTTTAGAGCAAAAGCGTTTGTTAGATATCTCCTATGATGTAGCTGTCCATACTAACTTGACGCCGGAACACCTGGAGTTCCACGGTACGATGGCACGCTACAAAGAAGCTAAGCTCAAATTGTTTAGACAGAGTAAAAAGGCAGTAGTTAACAGGGATGATGCCGGGATGGCAGATGATATCATCCAACAGTTTACAGGCCCATTATTGACTTATGGGATTGATAACCGTAAAGCTGATATCAGTGCTGATCACATAAAAATTACAACGGAAGGGTCCGTATTTACACTGCGTGCATGGAATGATTCTTTTTTTGTACAAGCTCCCGTTTATGGGAAATATAATGTTTCAAATCTTTTGGCAGCAATCGGAGGATGCCTTCAGATGGGTATTTCAATTGAAAAAGTTCTCGAAGGGTTGCGCTGTCTGGAAGGACCCGAAGGCCGCTTCCAACAGTATTACGCCTCTAAGCTCCCTTATCAGATTATCATGGATTATGCCCATACTCCTGATGCGTTAGAAAAGGTGTTAGAGGTCGCATCAAAATTATCTCGCAGAAGGCTGATTGTGATGATAACGGGAGTAGGACTTCGTGACCCTAATAAAAGACCTTTGATGGCCAAGGTTGCAGAACGGTATGCGGATGAGGTGGTCGTCACGGTTGATCATCCTGGCTTTTTCGATCGACGGGAAATTTTAAATGATGTACTGGAGGGGTTCACCAAAAACGCTGTTGTTAACACCCATGCACTTCTCCACCGGGAAGAAGCTATACATTATGCTCTCGATATAGCTCACTCAGGGGATTTGGTATTGTTAACGGGAATCGGTTTTGGGGGCTACCAGGTCATCAAAGGTGAGAATGTCCCTTATTCAGAAACAGCAGTAATTGAACAATATCTATCGAAAGAAAAATCTCATACCAATTGTAATGAATGAGTCCATGTTGAAATCTGCCTTATAGTAAGGTGGATTTTTTATTTTCAGCAAAAATGACAAACGAGTTGGACACGCGATGCAAAATAATTTTCTCTCTTAAAGGAATTTTTTCAGGGAGGAGCTAATTATATATAATAATTGGACATCCTTAAACTTTCCTTATCTGGTCTATACGTCTATATAAGCGGGTGTTATAATCTAATTAAGCGGTTTCAATTTTTTTACTACATAAAAAGGGAGGAAAAAAGATATGTTAGCATTTTTGCAACGTATTGGTAAGTCGTTAATGTTTCCGATTGCCATGCTGCCAGCAGCTGCATTGCTTGTACGGCTAGGTGCGGAAGACATGTTGAACATTCCGTTTGTTGCACAGGCAGGGAACGGAATCCTGGCTAACCTGGCACTGATCTTTGCCATTGGTGTTGCTATGGGTTTTGCCAAAGATGGAAGCGGAGGGGCAGCCTTGTCGGGGGCTGTAGGTTACCTCGTCTTAACTGGAGGGGTAGAGTCCTTTGGTGATGATTTAAGTATGGGAGTCTTTGGGGGTATCATAGCGGGTATCATTGCAGGGTTATTATACAATCGTTTTTACCAGACCCAACTTCCAGATTGGCTTTCATTCTTTGGTGGAAAGAGGTTTGTGCCAATCATCACGGCAATTGTGATGGTGTTGTTATCCGGTGTTTTTGGTTTCATTTGGCCGCCGATCCAGGCAGCTATCAATGGATTGGGAGAATGGATGCTTGGCGCAGGAGCGCTCGGCGTAGGTGCTTATGGTTTCTTCAACCGACTACTGATACCAATTGGTTTGCACCACGTTATTAATACTGTTGTATGGTTTGATTTCGGTTCCTATATGCCTCCAGGTGCAGATGAAGCTGTACGTGGGGAAATTAGCAGGTTCCTGGCGGGAGACCCTAGTGCTGGAAGCTTCCTGGCTGGTTTCTTCCCGATCATGATGTTCGGTCTTCCAGCTGCCTGTCTTGCTATGTATGCAGCAGCGAAAAAGCATCGCAGAGCTGCCGTTGGAGGGATGTTATTCAGTATTGCAGTTACATCTTTCCTTACAGGGGTAACAGAACCTATTGAATTTTCATTCATGTTCCTGTCTCCATTGTTATATGTGGTTCACGCCTTATTGACAGCACTTTCGATGATGGTATCGCTTTGGCTCGATATCAGGCATGGGTTCGGCTTCTCTGCCGGATTCATTGATTATTTATTGAACTTCGGTATCGCAGACAAACCGATTATGCTGTTTATTCAAGGTTTAGTGTTTGCGGTTATCTACTTTGTCATTTTCTACGCTTTGATTGTAAAACTGGACTTGAAAACACCAGGACGGGAGGATGAAGACGAAGAACTTGCAGAGGAGAACCAGCAAGTCGGTCAGCCTTCCAGCGGCAAAGGCAGAGATTATGATAAGAAAGCGTATCATTACCTAACAGCGCTTGGCGGACCAGAAAATATCAAGACATTGGACTATTGCGCCACCCGCCTTCGTCTCCAAGTGAATGATATGGAAGCGGTAGATGAAAAAGCGCTGAAGCGTCAAGGCGCCAATGGTGTGATGAAGCTTAACAAAACCAACTTGCACGTTATCGTCGGTACAACCGTTGATTTCCTGGCAGAAGCAATGCGTAAACGAATGGATAACAATGATATGCAGGCTCCTGGTGGAGAAGCGGTCCAGGAGGACACAAGGTCTGACGGAAGCGCTGGATTGCCTGCATTGGATAAAGCGAATATTGTTTCGCCGGCAAAAGGGAAATTGATGAATTTGAGTGAGGTTCCTGATGAAGTATTTGCTCAAAAAATGATGGGCGAAGGCTTTGCCATCGATCCTGCTGATGGGTTATTTGTATCTCCAGTAGATGGGGAAGTCATCAATGTCTTCCCGACAAAGCACGCGATCGGCATCAAAGCTGACAGCGGCCATGAAATTTTGGTACACGTCGGACTGGATACCGTAAAGCTTGAGGGTGAAGGTTTTGACGTGTATGTAACAGAAGGTCAACGTGTTAAAAAAGGCGATAAACTGTTGCAGGCGGATCTCGAGCATTTGAAAGCGAATGTACCATCCACCATTTCCCCAATCGTATTTACGAATTTAAACGAAGGAGAAAAGGTATCTGTTACAGAAGTAAAAGACGTTAATATCAACGAAAGAAACATTTTAAGTTAAATCAAAAAGCCGGGAATCCGATTTTGTGGAATCCCGGCTTTTTATTTTTACGGTCTATAGCCTTCTAAAATTACCTCTGCATCAAAAGAAGAGTAAGTTTTAATCAAGTTAGCAGATTCTTCAGTCAGGATGCCACCAAGATAGTTGTGCAGCCGTTCATCAATGTAAGGGAGATTTTTAATCATTTTTTCCGTACCCATATAATTGTCTTCTACGGCAAAACAACATTCCTGATGTTTGCCATAATAAGGGCAGAGACACACATGATACATGGCTCGACGCTAGTATAGAGCAAACATTCCCTGGCATGTTTCTGCAAATAGCCCGCGTTGTTATGCAGGGCATCAATTTCCGCATGAGCGATATTATCTTTAGAACTCGTAATTTTATTTGACCCTCTTGCGATGATTTCGCCGTTATGGACAATTACGGCACCAATCGGTTTATCGTTCCGCTTGCCCGCCTTTTCAGCTTCCTTTAAAGCTTCTTTCATAAAGTATTCATGATTCAATTCGTTGAAATTTTCGACCACTAATAGTCCCCCTTTATGATTCTCTTAATGTATTCATTAAATCTTTGTTGTTCTTATACATTACAGGAGGTTCACAGTTCCTCATGTATCTAAGCAACTGACATTATTATAGCAAATCATTTTTTCGCATATAAAAAGCCCGGATGATAGGTATCATCCGGGCTTTATACACCCCTTAAATTTTACCGATCATGCTCGGGTCACGCTTGATTCCTGGCTGTCCTTGCATCCAATTCGCCGGAACGCCTTCGCCTGTTCTTCTTCCATATTGAATCCCTTGTATCAATCGCAAAATCTCTGGTACGTTACGGCCGACTTCTGGCGGGTTGACCAGCTTGGCAGCTATGACGCCTTCCGGGTCGATGATGGTGGTGACGCGAAAAGCGGCTCCCGTTTTTGGGTTGAAGGCCCGGTAGGCTTTACTGATAGAATGTGTCCGGTCACTTACAAGGGGGAATGTGACCTGGGAAGCAGATGGTGATGTTTCTGTAAATACTTTATGAGCGTATACACTATCGGTGCTGATGGCTAACACTTCCGTATTCAGTTGTTTTAGATACGGATGAATAGCAGCGACCGCTGCCAATTCTGTCGGTCAGACAAACGTGAAGTCGCTGGCATAGAAAAACAACACCACCCATTTTCCCCGGTAGTTTTCCAAGTTGATCGGGATGATTTTTTTGGTGGTATTATCATAGGCCTCTGCCTGGAAGGAGGGAGCTGTGTCATTGGTCTGAGCACAAAATGGCAGCTCACAGGCATTGAAATCATTTACGGACAAGTCCATAAGTTCACCTCGATTCACGGCTTTTTTTACATCTTATTCATTGGGTTGCCTCTTCATGAACAAAGGAGGAAAAGAGGCTGGAGGAACCGAATTAGGATATAGATGAAAACGGATGGAGGAATTTGAATGAACGAAGAGCAGGTTTTTGCACAGTGGAAAATGTGGAGGGGATGGCTGTTAGAACTCTTAAGGGAACTGCCGGAAGAACAGTGGGATGAGATACCGGGTCACCATACCAATAATATCAGGTGGAATGCCGGGCATATTCTCGTTGGCTGGGATCATACGATTTGTACCCATCTCAAGCAGGAGCGAATGCTTCCATTGCGTTATCATCTTATGTTTCCAAGAGATAGCCGGCCTGAAGACTGGAAAGGAAATCCTCCTGCAAAGCAGGAGCTGATCATGCACTTGGAGCAGCAGCCGGATAAATTGATCGAGCTTAGCAAAAATAAGCTGGATTCCGCTTTGGAGGAGCCTTTCTTGCATATGCGGACGCTGGGAGAGATGTTTTTATTCCACATCTCGCATGAAAGCCTGCATTTATCGGCTATTAGTATGATAAACAAAGCGAACAAAAATGCCAGACACCTTTGATTGGGTGCCTGGCATTTATTATTTAGTGGGAAAGAGCGGGTTTCGGTTGTTTGGCCATCGAGAATATTGCTGCTGCCAAGGCAATGATGATGAAAAATCCCCCGGTAGTTGCATTATACTCTACAGAAGCCTGCTCAATGACGATACCCCCGATAAAAGATCCAAACGCGATTCCAAAGTGAAGAGCTGAATTGTTCAAGCTTTGCTGGATATCGGACGTTTCTGGTGAAGATTGAATCAAATAACTTTGCATGGCTGGCGTAATTGCCCAGCTAAGCATACTCCAGATCACCATGACCCCTAAGAAAAGCGGCAGGGAGAAGGTGGTATATGGAATTGCGAAAATCGATAATCCGAAGACAACAATAATTCCGATGATCGTAGGTTTGGTACCGAAGCGGTCGGATAACATACCGCCGACTCCACCACCGATGACAGCTGCCACCCCAAAAATCAGATAAATGATACTTACCCATGTCCCGTTCAGCCCCATTGTCATTTTTAAAAATGGAGTCAAATAGCCATATAAGGCTAAGTGCCCCGTCAAAAATAAGAATGAAGTCAATTGTGCAAAAAGAATTTTTCTGTTTTTTAAGGTAGCCAATTGTTGTTTAATTGGGATAGCTGGCTTCGGTTCGATTTTACCCATGAAGAAGTAGACTCCCATCATGGAAATGACCGTTAATAGTGTAATCAGTACGAATGGGGCCCTCCATCCAAAGGCATTACCAAGCATCAATCCGATCGGCACACCCAACACAAGGGAAGCGCTGATACCCATGAAGACAACACCGATCGCGCGGGCACGATATTTTTCTTCGACTATATTGGAAGCCATGGTGACACAAAGTACGACTAATAAAGAGCCACTCGCTGCAGAGACGATTCTTGCTAGCAACAGTACCAGATAGGATGGACTGAGGACTGCAATTAGGTTTCCGAAAAGAAAAACGGCAAGGGAAATTAATGTAAGTCGCTTTCTTTCGACTTTTGCTGTAGCCGTTAGTAAAATAGGCGCCGCAATCGCAAAGACAAGCGAGAATATAGTGATAAGCAGCCCTGCTTGTCCAAGGCTGACTTGTAAGCTGTCTGCTACTAAATCTAAAATGCCCCCAATGATCAGTTCGACCATCCCGACAATAAATGAGACGATCGTCAGTAAGTATACTCGTTTATCCATAATAAATGACTTCCTTTCGTTATTGTTACCACTACAATAGTAACTACTTAAAAGGAGAAAAACAAGTGTAAATTACAACCTTATTTTTCTGTGCTATGATGAAAGCAATAAACAGGAAGCAAGGAGCTCGTAAATATGCTGCAACAGTTTGGTTTCACGCAATATGAAAGTCAAGTTTATCAATCCTTGATCACAGTCGATCAGCCCCTCGATGCTACAACAATCGTCAAGCAATCGGGAGTGCCGCGTGCGAAAGTATATGAAGTTCTCCATCGTTTAAGTGAAAAAGGAATGATTTTAGAGGCGATTACGGGGAAGAAGCGGCTCTATACTGCCCTTCCGGTTGAAACGACGATTCAGAAGCTGAAAGCGGATTTTGAAGCGAATATCGAGCAGTTAAGGGAAGCGAAAAGCAAGCAGGCACCGAAAGATGACCGTGTCTGGACATTGAAAGAAGATCAGTCGATCCAGGCCGTATTACAGGAACTATTGGAACGAGCGAAACATTCTGTTTTTATCTCTGGGTGGGCGGATGATATCTCCTCTAACCTTGCTTTATTGGAGGATAAGTACCAAGCAGGTCTAATAGTGAATATCCATGTCATCGGGGAAATGGAAACGATTATCCCAGGGGTTTCTACGTTGATTCCGGATACCCATCATGAAGCACTTGAACGGAGCAGAATCTTAATAGTCGATGAAGAAGAAATGTTGTTTGCAGGCGTAGAAGATTCCAGGTGGCAGGCAATACGAACCCAATCCGGTCCGCTGGTCAAATTCTTTACGGAGTTTTTCTATCATGATGTGGCACTGACGGAGATTACTCAAAAATATAAAGACACAGTCATGAGAGACGAGGAAATAAAGAAGGTACTACTGAAATTAAGGTACTGACTTTTCATAACAATACAAACGATATTGTTCCCTCGGACTGTATATCCTGGCGGAAAAAGATCCTTTAACCATCGTATTATTTAACAACGCCTGAATGTAAAAAAGTTTTGTCACAAAAAAAGGCCCTCTGTCATTCAGAGGGCATGGGAAAGTGAAATATACAAAAGGGAGGTCACCCTTTGAGTTATACGTTAATACATAAAAGCGAGAAAGTAAATGCCCCAAAAGCACTTACAAATATTCAAAAAATGTAAAAAGATAAGGAATCATGGTGTTTTAACAGATTTCAGCAAATGGGAGGATGACTGAAATGAGTGACTGTTTATTTTGCAACATCGTAGAAGATGGGGATCAACAGATTATCCTGGAAAATGACACATGTTATTATATTCAAAAAAAGTCTGAACAAACCGTGTTGGAAGGGAGCGGGCTGATCATCCCTAAAGCACATCATCAAAATGTTTTTGAACTGACTGAGGAAGAATGGAAGGATACGAGATCTTTACTGCTGCAAGCCAAAAACATTTTAGAGGAGAGTTACTCGCCGGATGGATTCAGTGTGGGGTGGAATACAGGGGAAGCAGGGGGGCAATCAATCCCGCATGCCCATCTTCATGTGATTCCTCGTTTTGCTGATGAACCCTATGCTTACAAAGGAATTCGTTACTGGTTGAAGCAGCCGGAAAATAAGCGGGAAAAGCTGCGATATTAAGCAGGTCAAATAGGAACATGATGCTTTTTTAACATTTTTATATAGATATTGACTACTACAAATCCCGCTAAATAGGTGAAGGACGTCCATAGTATATTCCATCCATTAAGATAATGGATCTTTCCCGACCAAAGAACCAGGAGTTCAAAAAAAGTGGTAAGGATAGAGAAAGTTAAAATAAGCTTCCAAGTGTTTACGAGTTTCTTTTCCCTTATAAAGGCAAATAAGGTAGTAATCATGGGAAAGTAGCCCACACTAATAGGTATCGCAGATAAGGAAGGGTTGTTGTAGACCGGTTCTACTTCCCAAAATAATTGGAAGCCCCAATCATTGGCAACAAAAGCTATTGAGACACCTACAGGATACATGAGTATGCCTAGAAGAGGGCTTTTCTTATAGAGATAAATGAGTATTACCCAGGGAATAAGCATGCCCAACAGAACATTTGTCCACATAGCCACACCTCTTTTTCTCTTAGTGTATCCATGATTACAGCTAATCATTTAATAACGAAGCTTTAATTTGGTAAAATAGTTTATGTTAATACTATAGATGTATTGTTAATATATATTTCCAAATAATATAAAGCTAAGCTCTAACATAAAAAGGAGGGTTTTGCATGGGTTTGAGGTATAAAGAAGGTCAAGGAATCACAGACTTCATCACAGCCAATCATGATAAGTTCGAAGAGAACCTATTAAACGAAGCTGTCAATGTAAGAGATGAAATTCAAGGTATTATGGTGAAAGGTAATATCGATTTATTGCAAAATGCACATAAACTGACCCTGCACGTTGTCAGGCAGGAAGACGAAGAAGTAATAGCTTTTGCTAAACAGGAAGGGGTCATATGGGCAAAACATTCGCTGACACTCTCATTCAAACTGGAATGGGTACAGGCGATCCGGAGAACGATATGGAACTTCCTCTATGAATACGAACGATTGAGTGAAACGCCTGCAAATCGAGAGGCATTTTATCAATTGGAGGAACGAATCAACGACCAGATCGATAAATTCCTCAATTGGTTCTTCCTTAGCTTTTCCGAATATAAAGATAAACTGCTCGAATCTCAAAAAAGATTAGTGAAGAATCTTTCAGTACCGATTATTCCCATACAATCCAATGTCTGCATTCTTCCTTTAATTGGAGAAATCGATGAAGAACGTTATCAAACGATTGAGGAAAAGGTGCTCATAGAAGTAGGGAGATTACATATTCAAACATTGATTATCGACCTCTCTGGTGTGGCTGAAATGGAGAAGGAAATTAGCCATTACTTGATGAAAATGTTAGATGGCATCTCTATGATGGGCTGTAAGTCTGTCATTACAGGAATGAGCGCAGCCATTGTAAGAAATATGATCGATGGGGAAATTGACTTTGGAGATAAGGCTGAAATTAAAGGGAATTTGCAGCAGGCTCTGGAGGACTACCTTGTAAAACCCTGATGCATGATTGATGAACTGCCACGCCCAACTATCGGGCGTGGCAGTTTTATTCAAGAGGAAGGTTATTTCTTATACACCGTTTGCATTCATAAATTTTCTTCCCGATAATCAGAAAACTTTTCACCGCCGAAGGCTTTGAGTTGTTCGTGCACAAGATCGCAGAAACCCTCTTTTTCCTTTTTGACGATAAAGGTTTCAAGTGCTGCTGTTACTCGCCCAGCTAACTCAGGATCAAAGCTTCTGAGTGCTCTGGCATACCATTTCCCCCATCCAATCCACTGTTTATTCCCCCTGAGAATGAGTTCAGATAAGCAACTGATCAGCTCATGTACAATAAAGACCTCTTCTTCAAAATTGGCAGCACTTCTAAAGTCGGATAACAAATCGGTGATCGTGTAGCGTGCATGATCAATTTGCTGCTGCGTCCAGGCGGAAGGACCTTCCTTGTAAATTCGCTGGGCTTCGTCTTTAATTTCCTTCCCTTTTTGTTTATCACCGGTAATCTGTTTACCTTCTGCGCACATCTTCACCAGGGTCGGAAGTCCTTTGTATTTTGCCGCTTCAAAGTGAATACTGACGGAGCTGGGATGATAAAGGAAGGCTTCTATCTTCCATCCCTCATATACGTGGCATTCTAATGACGAAGAGGGCTCCTTATTGTCAATGATAACAAGGTCAATGTCTGATTCTGATGTAATGTTCCCATCGACGGTACTCCCTCCGATAAATACAACCTGCGCATCGGGAAAGTAGTTTTCAATGAACCGGGAAGCAGTCTGAGTTATAAAATTGTCCACTTTCCATCCCCTCCTTTAACTGTGTTTATGTTATTCGTCTAAAAAAAAAGCGTTAATCCACATAATTCAGGAAGAACGCCTATATTCATTGCAGAATATTACATAACCTGATTATAAGAACAGAAGAATCGAGGTGAAATGGATGACGAAAAATAATTCCTATCCATTATGGACAGATCTTCCTTATGCGGGGGAAGATTATCCTCCTGAGAAGGGGGTTGAGCCTTATGCTGGTTCCTGGAACACTTATTTTTTACGAAAAGGGGAAGATGGCTTTGCAACATTAGATGGGAGATCGGTTCAATTTGCGATCGAACAACCGGAGCAAATCCGGTGGTACCGTCAGTTGAAAATGGTGAAACGTACCCTGGCTAACCTTACAGAAGAAGAAAAGATTATTGCTAAGTATTGGGGTTCCGGACCACCTTCTAAACAATGGACTCCTATTGCCGACCGCCTGATTGACACTTATAACGTAGAAGCGCCACGAGCCGGCAGGATTTTAGGGGCTTTGTTTGCTGGCCTGAATGATGCTCTGGCAGTCACCTGGTATTTGAAATATAAGTGGCTTGTCGCCCGGCCGAATCAGCTTGATGACCAACTTGCGACAGTTATTTGTACTCCGGAACATCCAACGTACCCTTCCGGTCATGCAACAGTATCAGGAGCTGCTGAAGTGATTCTGTCTTATTTCTTTCCAGCTGAAGAAAGACGACTCCGTCAGCTGGCTGAAGAAGACGCTAAATCTCGTCTTTATGCAGGGGTGCATTTTCCAGTGGATAATGATCAAGGATTAATGCTGGGTCGTCAAATTGGCAACATTGTAGTGGAACAACTTAGAAAGGAACGAGACAGTCAAGGAAGGAAAATTGACACTCCTTATCGAGAGAACAGGCATGCTTCGCTGGTTCCTCCACCATATGAACAGGCCATACCTTTTGAATATGACCCGAATTGTAATTCTTTACTAATAGATGACAAGAGCACAGATCGAGAGGTGAACACATCATCTCCTAAACTATTTATCTAGTTGAAGAGGGTAGCCAATACTACCCTCTTTTTTTGATATATCACAAATGCCTTATTCAACTAAAGGGATATAAAGTCGAAGACTTGATTCCGAGATGTTTGGGGAATAACGGTCCGGTGGGGAACGACTCCCTTTCCGCGGGCATGCGCTGAGCCTCCTCAGACTTCGTCTTCCGGGGTCTCACCTGTCATTTTCATCCCGCAGGAGTCTCGCCGTTCCCCCCGGACCTTGCCATAGGAAATTCTCGAAATCATATTTGTGTAAATCATCCTATGATAATTTTGAAAGTAGGCTTTACACTTTTAATAAATAGCTCAAGATGAAGATTTCAACTACACACACGAGGGGTCCGTTTATTACAAAACTGGCTGGATGGGAAGGGAAACGGCGAGACTCCCGCGGGAGAAGGGGCTAGGCAAGATCCCACAGGGCTTTAGCCCGAGGAAGCTTGCCAGGTCCCCCGCAGGAAAGCGAGTCGTTTCACGAACCATCCCATTACTCTTACGGTAACGGGCCCCGCTATCTCGAAACTGAGTATTTAGCAATCGGGAGCTTAACTGTAACATCGATACTGATTTAATAGAGCTTTCGTTCTATTAAATGGAACTTATCAAGGAATCATTATATAATAGATATATCAAATAATTCTGTAAACTATTGGATCTTTATGGAGTCCGGATAAGAAACCCTGCTTCGTTGATGTGAAAAAGGATAGGTAGATATAGATGCTATTGTCTGATTTTTCTTTCAACAAAAATCATTCAGAGTAGAAGGTGTGAAAGTGGAAGACTATCAAGTAATTGAACCCAGCCGTATTGACCGTTTGAAAATGACTGTCCCTTCCAGTATTTACAATATCTATCATCATTTGCTTAAAAAGCACTCCCGGCAGCAGGCAGCAGACCTGACCAAAAATTATTGCATGCATGCCAATTTTCCACCGGAAGAACAGGTCGTCGCATTAGAATTTTTATATATGAATGGTTTTTTTGAAGAAGTTCAGGTGCTGCTGGAAACGGGAAAAATAACAGCACCTTATGATCTTTTTTATCGACTGCTATATAAAAGGAAATTTGGATGGCCTATGTCCAGGCAGGAAGTACGAAGATTGAGGAATTGGAAACAGGATCAAGCTGCGGCAGAGACATTACGTTTATTTATGCTTGTTTACCATCATTATGATAGCAAGCAGTTTGGAAGCCTGGATAATTATATCGATGATATCTATATGGCGATGCATTACATCGATAAACCGCTGGTTAAGTATTATTTTCAGCTTCGTTTTGATGAATTGATGTTTCAACATCACTGGAAATCAAACATGGGGATGATCGCAAAAAAATATGCCTACAGGGTTATTAATTCAACGTTGTCTTCAGAAAAACAATCCGGTATGTATCATCACCTTGCATTGATAGAAGTATTCGATGACTATAGTTCAGCAATGCATTATTTGGATACCTCCATACAGATTGCAGAAGACAGCAAGTTGACCTCCTCTCTTTACGAATTGAGAGAAAGATCATTACCATTTATTGCTGCTTTCCATCGTAAAACAGAGGGTGTCAAAACAATTGATCCAGTGGAAGCGGCCCATCTGGCAATCGCCGAGGGAAGAATGAAGGAAGCTGAAGAATTCTTATCATCTCTCTCATCTTTGACTCCTTTCCAGGAAACCTATTTAGGAGTAGCACGTAATGATCGGTTGTTGCTTAATAGAGCCTATCAACGCTTCAAAAATGAGTATGGAGATCACTTTTTTGCCCGCTTGCCTTACTATTATTTAAAATATTTGAAATGAAAAGAGGTAAAGTAATGAAAAAGCTAATGGTACTTGCTTTACTACTTTCATTGTTTAGCACTATTGGCGTGGTGGACAACCCTGAAAGTGACGTCCTGCTCCATATGGATAGTAAAGTAATGGTAAACCATGATCCGGGAGACGGTGGTATGGGAAGCTGGAAATAAAAAAAGCAGCACAATTTGCTACTTTTTTTATTATATAGGAAATTTTAATAGTCAATGATTAGCATCCAGCTCTATAAGTGTGAGCAAGGCGATTGCGCCTTTGGTTTGAAATCTAAAAGATATTCAGTTTTTTTATACGTTCCAAGGCTTCCTGGATACGTTCTTTTTCCAGCACCAGTCCTACTCGAATATATCCTTCTCCGTGCTCTCCGAAGCCGATGCCCGGGGCGACCAATATTTTTGCTTCTTCAAGCAGCATGTCGGCAAATGAAGCAGATGTATACCCTTCTGGTACTTTCAGCCATGCAAAAAATGATCCTTCCGGTGCTGCTACATTCCAGCCGATTTCCCGCGCTCCTTCGACCAGCGCTTTCCGTCTGTCCTCATAAAGCTCCACGAGCTCATCGACACCTTCCTGAGAGGAGGTCAATGCCTCGGCAGCGGCATCCTGAACAGCTCCAAATATACTGCAATAAAAGTGATCCTGGATAATGTTGATTGCTTCTATAACGGAAGGATTACCTACGGCAAAAGCGATCCGCCAGCCTGCCATGTTATAGGTTTTTGACATCGTATAAATTTCGATTCCAATATCTTTGGCGCCAGGACGTTCCAGGTAACTTACCGGTTTGTTACCATCGAAACCGATCGCTCCATAAGCAAAATCGTGTACGACACATAGATCATTTTCTTCAGCAAATTCAATGGTTTTATCAAAAAATTCCTCGGAAGCCATTGCGCCAGTCGGGTTGTTTGGGTAATTGAGCAACAACATCTTTGAGGCTTTTTTCACGTCCTCTGGAATATCGTCATAAACCGGCAGGAAGTTATTTTTTTCTAATAATGGCATCTTGTGCATCGGGACATTAGCCATGGCTGGACCGGACCAGTAATCTGGATAACCGGGATCCGGGACGAGCATTGTTTCACCGGGGTTCATAAGGGAAAGTGGAAGCTCGACAAGACCGGCTTTTGCACCGAACAATAAAGCCACTTCGGTATCCGGGTCGATATCGACCCCGTATTCACGCTGGTAGAATTCAGCGACAGCATTTAACAAGTTCTTCTTGCCTCGGAATGGCGGGTATTTATGGTTTTCTATTTCTTCTGAAGCCTCCTGCAGCCGTTTGATTACATGAGGAGGAGTAGGTTTGTCAGGGCTTCCCTGTCCCAGGTTGATGACATCGTGCCCTTCTGCAACCGCTTTTTCCATACGGTTAGCTAAAACAGCAAAAAATTGTTCCGGCAATTGCTTTAACATATCAGAATGAGGGAAAGTTTTCATAATAGATGAGCCATCCTTTAACATGAATTTTCTTAAACTTCTTTCAATTTAATGGTTAAAATGGTATAACGAAAATTAACATTTGTAAAGGAATGAATGGGGGATGATAGTGATGAAATGGAAGGTAGCATGTCTACAGATGGATATTGCTTATGGAGATCCGGAGAAAAATTATAAGGAAGCAGAAAAATGGATAGCAAACGCGGCATCCGAGGCTAATGTGGTAGTGTTGCCAGAAATGTGGACCACTGGGTACGATTTGACTCGTCTGGATGAAATTGCTGACAAAGAAGCCAGACGTTCAATTGAATTTTTACAAGAACAAGCGGTTAAACATCGGGTTCATTTAATTGGAGGATCTGTCGCCAATGAAGAAGGGGACGGGGTCCGGAATACATTGCTGATTGTGGATCGCAACGGTCAGCTTATCCATAAATACAGCAAACTGCATTTATTCCAGCTGATGGATGAACATCTCTACCTGGAAGCAGGGAAAGATGAAAGTGGCTTTGAATTGGATGGGGAATCTGTAGCCGGGTTCATCTGTTATGATCTCCGCTTTCCAGAATGGATGAGTAAGCCTGTCCAACAGGGAGCAAAAGCATTGTTCGTGGTAGCGGAGTGGCCAGCTCCTCGTGTCAATCATTGGCGTGTACTGCTCCAGGCAAGAGCGATTGAGAATCAATGCTATGTGGTTGCCTGCAATAGGATCGGTGCCGATCCTAAAAATAAGTTTGCCGGTCATTCGATGATCATTGACCCTTGGGGGGGGATCATAGCCGAAGGAGGAGACGAAGAGGAAATTGTGACTGGTGAAGTTGATTTGAGTGAAGTAGAAGAAATAAGGAAAAGAATTCCTATTTTCGATGATCGGAGACCAAAACGATATAGATAATACAGGAGAAAGCTGGCTTGGAAAGATTACTCCAAGCCGGCTTTTTTAAAAAAATCGTGTGAGTTTTTTACTATTCTTACAGGAATTTCATATCGAATCGTTTATAATGATGATAATACATTTTATAAGGGGTTTCTTCTCATGTTGGATAAAATAGAAACGCAAGGGGCATTCATGAATGCTTTTAACCAGGCGTTCATAGGTATGGCAATTGTAAATATGGATGGAAACTTTATGATGGTAAATCGATCGTTCTGTAAGATATTGGGCTTTACGGAAGAAGAACTATTGCAAAAGAATGTTATGGATTTGACACCGCCTGAGGATTTCAAATTGGTAGCTTGTCAATTCCAGCGGCTGGCCGAGGAAGAAATAGAAGCTTTTGAAATAGTAAAGCGTTGTTATACAAATAATGGTGGAATGATATGGGGCCGGCTAAGTATTTCTGTTTACAAGGATGAATCGAAGGAATCTCATCTGATCATCCAGCTGCAGGATATCACTGAACGGAAGCTGGAAGAAGAAGAACTTATGATCCGGGAAAGGGAATTCCGTAAACTGGTGGAAGGTGCTCCTGATGCTATGGCAATTCATGACGCGGAGCAGATCTTATATATCAATCAGGCAGCTACAGAGACATTAGGGGTCAAGGCGGAAGATGTCATCGGTCAGCCATTATCCGATTTCATTTTTAAAGAAGACTGGTTATGGTACCGGGGAAAGTTAGTCGAAGCTCTAGAAAATGGGGAAGTGGGCGGGATTTTTGATATTCGGCTTGTCTTACCCTCCGGGGAAACAATGGATGTTTCGAGTACTGGATCTATCATCGAATACCAGGGAAGAAAAGCGATGCAAGCCGTTTTCCGGAATAATTCAGCTCAAAAAGAGTTTGAGACGAAAAGCAACTATTTGCTTCAGCAGTATGAAAAAATGAACCTTGTCGGTGAGCTCGCAGCGGGTATCGCCCATGAAATCAAAAATCCTTTGACGATATTGAAAGGGTTCATTCAATTACTCGACATCAGTAAGCATAAGCATGAGCATACGCAATATGAAAGCCTTATGTTCTCAGAGATAGATCGTATCCACCTGATGGTCAATGAATTTCTTACGCTGGCCAAGCCTTCTGAAGAAGATATGAAGCCTATTGATCTCCATGTCGCCCTCAAACAGACGATCAGTTTGATGCATGCCCATGCAGCAAGTAATAAGGTTACGATTCAATTTGAAGAAAATACCTCCTTACCTTTGGTCCATGGGATTGAAAATAAATTGAAACAAGCATTTATAAATATTATAAAAAATGCCATTGAAGCGATGCATGAAGGCGGGCGTCTTCGTATCATAATCGATCAATGTAAGGACAAAATGAAAATTAGCTTTGCGGATGAAGGATGCGGGATGACAGAAGAAGAGCTAAGGAAAATTACCACCCCATTTTTCACTACGAAGTCGGATGGCACAGGCCTTGGAATGATGATTACAAATAATATTGTCGAGAGTCACAACGGGAAATTGATGGTTGAAAGTAAAGTTGGCGCAGGTACAACCATAGCTATCGCCTTTCCTTTATAACAAGTCAGTAGAATAAGCGGGTACCTTTCAGGAGGACCCGCTTTTTTCATCCCATCAACTTAACACCTTAAGTGGCCGATGTATTTACTGTTCCTGCAACCCTCGTAGACCTACTTCCATTTCTTCCTCTGGACTATCTAATGGATAAATTCTTGCTGTTTCATTTTTTTCATCCACATGCTGGATATAAATCGGCACGCCATTATATGTGACGTCAATCATAGTAGGTGCTTCTGTTATTTCTATTGCTCGATGTGTTTGCATAGTTCCACCTCAACTTATTTTTCATTAGTTTGATTACCTAATGGAAATTTATGCAGATTTGAATAATCTCACCAATCGTTTAACACGCTACCTTACTAAAATTTCCAATTAGTGATTGACAGACATTTTAGAAAACGATTACAATTAAAGTAGCTATTAGTGACTAGAAAAGTTTACAAAAGAAATTTGGTGTACCTATGAGTCAACGGGTAAAAATCGGTAAGTTAGCTGTGCTGCTTGCAACGCTTGATGAGGAGGAGCTTTCCCCTTTTGAAACACAATTGGAGGATGTGGAGTTCTGCCTCGGCCGTGCCGGGTCAATGAACATGCAAAAAGTGATTTCGGCTGTAGAAACGGCTGCAAAGCGGCAACAGATCATATCCGAGGAAGTGTACCGGGAAACGCATTCACTTTACCATGCCATCCTGGAAGCATTAGAGGGTGTAACCAGAGGGCAGATAGCCATCGGTGATATGATGCGTACAGTTGGTTTGAAGTTCGCTGTGGTAAGGGGTAAACCTTATGACCGTAATGGAGAAGGAGAATGGATCGCCGTTGCTTTTTACGGTACGATCGGAGCACCTGTGAAAGGGCTCGAGCACGAAACGATGGGCTTAGGAATCAATCATATATAAGAACGTTGCCTAAAGTAATCAGTTGATAGGAGGCGACATTGGCTTTCATATGCCATTGTCGTCTCCTTTTTCATATTCAAAAAAGGAGTGAGGATGATGGTAGAGTTAAATGGAAAATCATTAACTATAAGTGATATCAAGCGTGTCTGTATAGATGGGGAAGAAGTCAGCATTTCAGAAGATAGTTTAAAAGCTGTCCGAAAGGGACGGAAGGCTGTCGAAAAAATTGTCGAGGAACACCGCACGGTTTATGGGATTAATACCGGTTTTGGAAAATTCAGTGATGTATCGATTGAAGAAGGGGATGTCAATGAGCTGCAGCTGCACTTGATACGGTCGCATGCCTGTGGCGTGGGAGATCCATTCCCCGAAGTCGTAGCACGTGCCATGGTATTGCTGCGGTTGAATACGTTGCTAAAAGGGTTTTCAGGTGTGAGAGAAGTAGTGGTGAAGCGGCTCTGCCAGCTCGTGAACGAAAGAGTTCATCCTGTCATCCCAAGCCAGGGATCACTGGGTGCTTCAGGTGATTTAGCACCGCTGTCTCACTTGGCACTTGTATTGATCGGGGAAGGCCGTGTTTATTTTCAAGGAAAAGAAATGCCGGCTGCAGAGGCCCTGGAAACAATCGGGTTAGCACCAATAAAGCTTAAAGCGAAGGAAGGGCTGGCACTCATCAATGGTACGCAGGCGATGACCGCGATGGGAGCGATCAATATTATTGAAGCGGAACGACTGGCTATGCAAAGTGAATGGATTGCAGCCATGACGATGGAAGGATTGCATGGCATCATGGATGCCTTCCACCCTGCCATTCATGAGGCGCGTGGCTATCGTGAACAGGTGGACGTTGCTGCACGAATGAGAAGGCTGCTGGCTGATAGTAATTTGACCACAAGGCAAGGGGAGAAAAGGGTGCAGGATGCTTATTCGATCCGTTGCATTCCACAAGTCCATGGAGCTTCCTGGCAAAGTCTTGCCTATGTCCATGACAAGTTGGAAATAGAAGCGAATGCCGCGACGGATAATCCATTAATTTTTGAAGATGGAGGAGTGGTCGTCTCTGGCGGGAATTTTCACGGGCAGCCGATTGCGCTGGCGATGGATTTCATGAAAGTAGCTGTGGCAGAATTGGCAAATATCTCAGAACGCAGGGTGGAGCGGCTTGTTAACCCACAGCTGAATGACCTGCCGCCTTTTTTAAGTCCGAATCCAGGCTTGCAGTCCGGGGCGATGATTATGCAATATTCAGCTGCATCGCTCGTTTCGGAAAACAAGACACTTGCCCATCCGGCAAGCGTCGATTCGATTCCTTCTTCTGCTAATCAGGAAGATCATGTCAGTATGGGAACAATCGCTGCGCGTCATGCGTATCAGATCATCGCTAATTTACGCCGTGTCCTTGCGGTTGAACTGATTTGTGCCATGCAGGCGGTCGAACACAGGGGAGTGGAGCACATGGCTGCTGCAACCAGAGATTTGTATGAGGAAGTACGGACTTTCATTCCATCGATTGAGGAAGACCGAGTGTTTGCTAATGATATTGAACGCCTGGCTGTCTGGTTAAAAGAGGGCGATTTTGTCTGGGATTTAACCTCCCAAACTGTTCCTACTAATTAATGGCTAAAAAGAAAACAGGCAAGCTGATATCAGCTTGCCTGCTATTTGTGCGCTTAGAGTGCTCCTTCTGATTTAAGCTCCTGGTATTCCTCATCTGTAAAAGCGCGGGAACGGCTCAGAAACCTTTTGCCTTCCACACCTTCCAGTGAAAACATACCTCCACGGCCATCTACCACGTCAATGATCAACTGTGTGTGTTTCCAGTATTCATATTGTTGCTTATTGATGTAAAATGGCGTGTCGCCAATTTTACCAAGCAGCACATCCTGAGCTCCGATGATCAGGTCCCCATCCGGATAGCACATCGGGGAACTGCCATCACAGCAGCCGCCCGATTGATGGAACATAAGCGGACCATGTTTTTCTTTCAGTTTTTCGATCAGCTGGAGAGCGGAATCTGTTGCCACTACGCGTTCAACCATCGTATTCACGCTCCTTTTCAAAATCGCTTGATTTTAGAAAAAGCCAAGTTTCTTTGGACTGTAGCTGACCAGCAGGTTTTTCGTTTGCTGATAATGACTGAGCATCATCTTATGGTTCTCACGGCCGACACCTGACATTTTATAACCACCGAAAGCTGCATGAGCAGGATAGGCATGGTAGCAGTTGGTCCATACCCGGCCAGCTTCAATACCACGGCCGAAACGGTAGGCAGTATTCATATCTCTTGACCAGACACCAGCACCAAGTCCATACAAGGTGTCATTGGCAATTTCCATCGCTTCGTCCTGGTCTTTGAACGTGGTTACAGAAAGTACCGGACCGAAGATTTCTTCCTGGAAAATACGCATCTTGTTATTTCCTTTGAAGACGGTAGGCTGGATATAGTACCCTTCTGCTAAATCGCCTTCCAGTTTATTGCGCTCACCGCCAACGAGGCATTCCGCCCCTTCTTCCTTACCAATCTGCAGGTAGGATTGGATTTTTTCCATCTGTTCAGAAGAAGCCTGGGCCCCCATAGCCACTTCCGGATCAAGCGGGTTGCCGATTTTAATTTGTTTGACCCGCTCAATTGCACGCTCCATGAACTCATCATAAATGGACTCCTGAATTAACGCGCGGGAAGGACAGGTACAAACCTCACCCTGGTTAAGAGCGAACATGACCAAACCTTCAATTGCTTTATCAAAGAAATCATCATCTTCACGCATGATATCTTCGAAGAAAATATTCGGTGATTTACCGCCAAGCTCTAGCGTTACCGGAATAATGTTCTGTGAAGCATATTGCATAATCATACGGCCTGTCGTCGTTTCACCTGTAAAGGCGACTTTGTTGATACGCGGGTTGGAGGCAAGCGGTTTACCGGCTTCCAGACCGAACCCGTTTACAATATTCACAACCCCTGGTGGGAGCAGATCTTCAATCATTTCAAAGAAATACAGGATGGACACCGGCGTTTGTTCAGCAGGCTTAAGCACAACAGCGTTTCCAGCTGCCAAAGCGGGTGCCAGCTTCCAAGTTGCCATCAATAACGGGAAGTTCCACGGAATAATTTGTCCTACGACACCTAACGGTTCGTGGAAATGGTAAGCAACCGTATCTCCGTCAATTTCACCAATTGATCCTTCCTGGGAACGAATGACGGAAGCGAAGTAACGGAAGTGGTCAACAGCAAGTGGGATGTCGGCATTCAATGTCTCACGCACGGCTTTACCGTTTTCCCAGGTTTCAGCTACCGCAAGCTTTTCGAGATTTTCCTCCATACGGTCAGCAATGCGGTTGAGAATCAATGAACGCTCTGTTACCGAGGTCTTACCCCAGGAATCCTTCGCTGCGTGGGCAGCATCCAGCGCTAACTCGACGTCTTCTTCTGTCGATCTTGCAACCTCGCAGAAGGCTTGTCCAGTTACGGGTGTGACATTTTCAAAGTATTGTCCTTTGACAGGTGCTGTCCATTTACCTCCTATGTAGTTATCATATTTTTTCTTGAATTCTACTATCGATCCTTCTGTGTTTGGAAATGCATAAACCATCTTAATTGATTCCTCCATTTCAATAGGTCAATTTTTGTAACCGTTTACAAAAAATCTGAAAGTAAGAAAAGCATCAGATTCAGATTTGAGTCTATCATTCTATCAGAAAATTGTCAATTATTAGTCATTTATGCCGATGCGTTTAGTCCTGCGAATGAAGAAATCTATCACATAGAAATTAGATTTACATTTGGGCAATGCTATCTTACAAACAAATACCCCGGAGCCCTCCAAAGCTGGAGGTATCCGGGGTATGCTGTCCATTTACTCGGTAATGCCTACTTGGTTAAGTCCGTATTCAGTTGCCTGGACTTCTTCACTGCCTTCACCATAAATATCAGTCGCAGATTGAATCAGTGCTTGTCTCGCCTGGCTGAAGTTCGTGTCAGGAGTGAAATAAACAGTGAGAGCACGGTAATAGATTTGTCCCAGTTTATCCTTACCGATTTGTTCACCTGTATAATAAGCGGCATGGTTGATAATCGAAGAATTAATGTGTACCCCGCCATTATCAAGGTCTCTCGGAAGATCATAATACTCATCCATGTGGGATGGATACATGCCACTGCCATCCCCGTATGGAGCATATGTGGCCCCAACTGGATATTTACTAGGATTACTCAAGCTTCGAAGCGAGGTTCTGCCGGATTCCTTTGCAGCTTCTGCCATGATATCTTCACCGACTTCCCAATCCTCTTCATCAACAAGGGCACCAAAAATATCTGCAAAAGCTTCGTTCAAGGCACCGGACTGGAATTGATATTTTAATCCTCCGGAATGGCTGATGACGCCGTGGGTCATTTCATGGGCAGCGACATCAAGACCAGCAGATAATGGGACGAAAAATTCCCCGTCTCCATCCCCATAAGTCATTTGGTGTCCGTTCCAAAATGCATTATTGTAATCTTCACCGAAGTGGACGCTCGACTTGATCGCCATCCCTTCCCCGTCAATTGAGTTGCGGTCATGCTCTTCCAAATAATATTCGTACACTTTTTCTGAATTGTAATGAGCGTCTACAGCAGGCTGATCGTACTCCGCATTCCATGCAGATCCCACCTTAGAATGTACTTCACCCGGAAGTCCTCCCCATTGATGGGCGAGATCATATGTATAGATGCCGTCTAAACCGTCATGCGAGTTGTCCTGAAGATAAAATTTTGTTCCATCCCCAGTCTTTTCATTTTTATGTGAAACATGCAGTTTGCGATGGTCTCCTAAGACACCGGTTCCAGATCCTTTCGCCGGCAGGTAGCCATCGGCATGCATCAAGGCGTTATATTGATCGATGACCTTTCCGGTTTCGGCATCTACGTATACATACCAGTTACCTGGCTTTTCACCAAGGAAATTGACATTCACTTTATGAGCGAGATAGGCCTTATCATCGAAAGGATAAATGACCAGCTCGCTGGATGGTGCATAATCGAGTTTCTCTGGAGCCTTTACAGCCTGTTTAGCTGCAGCTAATGCTCGTTCCTGAGATATAGCAGGTTCGGTAGTTACCTCTGCATTTTCAACAGCAGTATTGAATTCTCCATTTACTGAAGTAATGGCATTGTCCTGATTGTAATGGACAATCACTTCGCTTCCTTCTACTGGAATCCCGTTTTTACTTTGCTGGAAACGCACATGTGTCATGCCCAAGTCGTCTTTCTCTGTCTTCTTTTCTAGTAAGCTTGCTTTTGGATTTTTAATTTTATATTTACTGGTGTTTTTTTCTAAATGTTCAAGAGCAGTAGCAGCATTGCTGGCCTTATGCTTTTCTGCTTGCTTTTCGATGACAAATAAAGGCTTGTTTCCGTTATTGAGGCCGTGTTTTTCTGTGATCGCTTCTGTGGAGGCTTCACTATGTACAGCTTCCGAAGGGAGAGGTGCTATCGTTCCGGCGAACATCGTAGTCGACAAAACCAATACTGGTAATAATCGTTTTTTATTCAAAAAAATTCCTCCTCAAGATGGTTTAATACCAATTATAAAAGAGAGGAGGAATAAAAGTCAGAATATTTTTAACTATTTTTGTAATGCAAAAGTCCTAATCTATGATACTATAATCCGAAACAAAGTTCCTGGTAGTTGCATCTGGCACATTTACGCTCTTCCTGATACATCGGAAATTGATTGATATCAACGGGCTCATTTTTTTCAACATCAATCAGGTACTTGGACATTTCCTGTATACTCATTCCAAAAAGGTTTTGAACATTGATCAAGTCAGCTGAATTCAATGCGTGTTCTTTATGGTAGCCTTCCAGCAGGTACTCATTGCGTATAACGATTTTATCCAGGGAATCTATGTTATAGCGCTGCTTTAAATAGAGGGCGTATAGCGCCAGCTGATTCCGGTCTTCTGCAGATGCTTTACCGGTTTTCCAATCAACGATGACCCACTTATCTTCTATTAGGTCACGATAGACAAGGTCCATGACAATATATATTTTGACATCGCCGACCATCATATACCGAAAGTCTTCTGATTCGACAAAACGGATATTTTCCGGAGATTGGATATCCTGGAATGTTTGGCTTGTCAGGAAGTTGTTCATAGCTGTACCAAGCCGTTTTTGAATTTTAGCTATTTTATTTTCAGGAAGCCTATCGTGCTGGCTATAATAGATTTCATGAAGCATGGTATAATGTTTCGGCTTATCATGCCACAGATGCTCCCGGCGTGTCGAATCTATGAAACCCTGATTTAGCTGTTGTCGTATACGTTCGATCAACTTCTGTTCAGAAGGGATTTGCCTCTTATCCAAATAATATTGAATGACTTGGTAGATGGTATCGTGAACAATACTTCCGAACAGCATTTCCAGGTTGGTCAATTTTTTCAACCGGTATGTGTGACGTGCCAGGGAATCAGCATCCCGAAGCCAGCCGTTATGGGAAGCATAATAGTCGTAGCCATATTTTCTGGGACATTCGAGCAGAGTTTTGTGGCGGGAAATGGACCAGGATAATTCTGGATGGGGTTTTATTTCGAACATGGAATCACTCCGAATATGTAATTAGAGGGGCACGGAGGCCCCTCTTCAGCGTATCAGCTGCATGATAACAATATATACTCCTACCAGGAGCATCCCGATGGTGCCTGGTCATATCGGTGGGAATTTTGGCTTGCCGCCGTTATTCGCCTTTTGACCATCATCGGTTTTGGAAATTTGTCAGGAGCCCTGGTAACAATGCTTCTTGTTCTCTTCGCTCACGAAAAACCCCTCCTCGCAATATACCTATAATGGTATATCGCGAGAGGGGGATTGTCAATTGGCTGGGTGCGGTTATCCGAAGATCTTATTCGCAAAATAAATGGCAATCACGCAACAGTTCAGCAATGCTTGTCGTAAGCATTTGTCAGGTTATCCACGATTTCTTCTACTTCGAAGTCTTCGATATCTTCCCGTGGAATGAAATGAACGACTTTTCCATCTTTCATTAGTGCCATCGATGGGGAAGAAGGCTCTAATCCTTCGAAATGTTCACGCATACGTGCTGTTGCTTCACGGTCCTGACCAGCGAAAACAGTGGCAAGGTGTTCCGGTGTTTTTTCAAAGGCCAACGACTCTCGCGCTGCCGGACGGGCAAGACCTGCTGCACATCCGCAAACGGAATTGACAACGACCAGTGCTGTACCTTTTGTGTTAGCTACAAATTCATCGACTTCCTCAGGAGTCGTCAGTTCCTTAAAACCTGCGTTTGTCAATTCATCACGCATCGGCTGTGCCATTTGTTTCATATATTCTTCATAAGCATTCATGTTAAATCCTCCTTTAAATGATAAATATAATTATTTTTTGCTGTTGATAGCGTAAAGAGCGTAATTATAATCATTATTTTCCAAGCATATAAAATCAATTGTTTTTTCGGGCTTCTGTCATTTGGTGCCAGACGGAGCCTTTTGCTTCTTCGCCGCCCTGGATTCGCTGCAGTGCCATTTTTACCTGCATGCGTACTTCGAATTCCGGGTCGTTGATGGCTTCTTCTAATGCTGGAATTGCCGTTTCGTCTCCGATTTCATATAAAAACATGGCTGCTCTCCAGCGGACAAGTTTATTCGGGTCCGATAGGGAAGCGATCATTTCAGGCATCGCTTCTTTGAAGCCTAAATCGGATAAGCAGTCACCAGCTGTTCGCCGTACCGTGACCGACTTGTCCTGCAACGCCTGGTACAGGTAAGGAAGGACTTCCGGCTCTTCAATCATACCAAGATAGGCAGTCGCCAGGCGACGGATAGAACCTTTTTCATCATGAAGCGCTTTTTCCAATATTGCAAGGTCTTCATAGGACGGGTTCATCCGGTCGAGAGCCGCATATCGTACTTTCCAGTCAGAAGCATCAAGACTTTCCAGAATATCCGCTTGCTTGTCCTGGCTTGGTGCTTCTGCTTTTTCTTCGGTTCCTTCTTCGAAAGCACGTTCAACAAGTGCATCCAAACGTGCTTGATCATAGCTGGCAGCCAGTTCCTCTGCGACTTCCTGACCGATTTCTTCCATATCGCCGTAACGAGGGTTCTGTTCAACCCATTTTCGTTCCATGACCATATTAGGGGAAGCTGGTGAAGCTTTCATCGCTGCATTTTTGAATAGTTCCGGGAGTCCGACACGTTTCTCTTCATTACCATCATCAAGCTTCACTTGCATCGGTATACCTCGGAACATCTGAACGAAGACTTTTACTTCGCCAAATGCATCTTCTGTTTGTGCAGCTTGCTGCTGGGTGTTTTCCTGACCCTCATTTTCTTCCTTGGTACCCAGTGCTTCCCTTACCTGTGGCAGCACATTTTCCCACGAAGCGCGTGGATTTCGATCCAGCGCGATAAAATCCATGACATGGTACAGGCTTTTAACGCCTTCGATAGCGAGGAGATCTTTTATATGATCTGGTGCTTCCTGCAGATCATCACCTTGCTTAAAATTATAGGTGTCGCCTGCCGGGAGCTCTTCATCCAAATTTATTTTCATCGAATTGGGACTCGGCGTCGGTTCAATCGACACAATTTTCATATCTATGTCCCCCTTTTACATTAATCTAATGTTGATTTTAACAGAGATTAGCGCTGCTATCCATTACCGGAGCCTCATCATTGGTTTATAACAGCAGGCGTAGTATGATAATGAAAAAATGAGAAAGGATTTTCACTATGACTATCGCTCGGACATTGACGATTGCTGGATCAGCCGCACAAGGGAGCGCGGGGCTTCAGGCAGATTTGAAAACCTTCCAGGAACGGGGAGTGTATGGTATGAGTGCCATTACTGCAATCGTTGCTAATAATTCCAGAACAGAGCAGGGGATATTCACGCAACCGCTCGAGGCGATTGAGGCACAAATATACGCGGGATTCGAGCATGTAGGGGTTGATGCGCTGAAAACAGGTATGCTGTTTACTAAAGAGATTATTGAGCATGTCACTGCTATATTAAAGGAAGTAAAAGTAGACAATATTGTAGTCGATCCAGTCATGATTGGGAAAATGGGATCGCAATTATTGAAGGATGATGCCATTAACACGATGAAAGATCATCTTTTTCCAATTGCTGAGCTTATCACGCCTAACACAATGGAAGCAGCTAAGATTTTAGGGTGGGATAAAATCGAAACCCTTGAAGATATGTACCAGGCAGCTAAAGAGCTGCATCAATTAGGGCCGGGTTATGTACTGGTCAAAGGCGGTGCTCTCGCTGATTACCCGGCAGTGGATATTTTATATGACGGAGGAAACTTTACAGAATACCGTTCTGAACGAGTGAATACCATCCATACGAGTGGAGCAGGATGCACGTATGCTGCAGCAATTACGGCTGAACTGGCTAAAGGTAATTCAATAGAGGATGCAGTCGGCCTCGCGAAAGAATTTGTAACCGAAGCGATCCGTTATGCCCTTTCTTTCGAGCGGGGAATCGGGTCTACCAATCATGCTGCTTATCGGAATAAAACTAAATAGATGTAATTTAGCGCGCAGAACCCCGTCACTGCGCGCTTTTTTTATGCCACTTAAAAAGTTTTTGAAAAAAATCACGTTTAACTGTTGAATTAATATACTTAATAATGCATAATAATTCATATCTTAAAAGAACGAGGAAAACAAACAGCAAAGGGGAGCTGACACTCATGGAAAAACAAAAAGTAGTATTAGCATATTCAGGTGGATTAGATACTTCGGTAGCGGTGAAATGGTTGCAGGATAAATATAACTATGAAGTTATCGCTGTCGGATTGGATATAGGGGAAGGGAAAGACCTTGATTTTGTTAAGGAAAAAGCGTTGGACGTCGGGGCATTGAAATCTTATACCGTAGATGCAAAGGCCTTATTCGCGGAAGACTATCTGTTGCCAGCTTTGAAGGCGAACGTCATGTATGAAGGACAGTACCCGTTAGTATCTGCGTTGTCGCGTCCATTGATCGCGAAAGTTCTCGTTGAAATCGCTGAAAAAGAGGGGGCAGTCGCTGTCGCTCACGGCTGCACCGGTAAAGGAAACGACCAGGTCAGATTCGATGTCGCGATTACAGCACTGAATCCAGAATTGGAAATCGTTGCGCCTGTCAGAGAATGGGCGATGTCCAGAGATGAAGAGATCGCCTATGCGAAAGAACATGGTATTCCGGTACCAGTCGATGTCGATAACCCGTACAGCATCGATCAGAATATGTGGGGAAGAAGTAACGAATGTGGCGTACTGGAAGATCCTTGGGCACAGCCGCCGGAAGAAGCTTATGATTTAACAACTGCACCAGAAAACGCACCGGATGAACCGGAAGAATTGGAAATCACTTTTGTAAAAGGCATGCCTGTTGCTATCAATGGCGAGCAGCAGCCATTGGAAGATTTGATTCTGAACTTGAACCAGATTGCAGGCAAGCATGGTGTCGGACGTATCGACCATGTGGAAAATCGTCTTGTCGGCATCAAATCAAGAGAAATCTATGAAACTCCTGCCGCAACGACATTGATCACGTCCCATCAGGCATTAGAATCATTGACACTTCCTCGTGAAGTTGCGCAGTTCAAGCCGATCGTGGAACAAAAATTCGCTCAAATGGTATACGAGGGCTTATGGTATTCTCCATTGATGGACGGCTTGAAGGCTTTCATTGAAGAGACCCAGACCCACGTCTCCGGCGTAGTGAAGGTTAAGTTGTATAAAGGCCAGGTACAGGTGATCGGACGTAAATCCGACTTCTCTCTATATGACTTCAATTTGGCCACTTACAATCCGGATGACGCCTTCGACCATGAAGCAGCACTTGGTTTCATCAAGCTGTGGGGACTGCCGACGAAAGTCCATGCATCGGTCACCCAGGGTGAAAAAATTACAGGCAGCTCTTTAGATAAAGTTAAATTAGACTTGAAAGAGGCGGTTAAGTCGTGACTAAATTATGGGGAGGTCGTTTCACAAAAGCGACCAATCAACTCGTAGAAGAATATACAGCATCGATCAATTTCGACCGAAAACTTGCGCGTTACGATATTATCGGCAGTATGGCACATGTAGATATGCTCGCTTCCTGTGGGATTCTTACCCACCAGGAAGCGGCTATCATCATTGAAGGCCTGAATAAAGTCGATTATAAAATCGAGTGCGGCAAGGTGGAGCTGGATGTCGGACATGAAGACATTCACATGAACGTCGAGCAGCTGTTGAGCAAGGAAATCGGGCCGCTCAGCGGCAAGCTTCATACCGGAAGAAGCCGTAACGATCAGGTTGCTCTTGATATGCGACTCTATCTGCGTGAGGTTGTCGTCGATATGGTTGAACAGCTTGTTCAATTACAGCAAGCCTTGCTTACCCAAGCGAAAACTAATCTGGATACGATCCTTCCAGGCTATACGCATCTGCAGCGGGCTCAGCCTGTGTCGTTCGCCCATCATATGATGGCGTATGTCTTCATGTTCCAGCGTGATGTCGACCGTTTGGAAGACAGCTTCAAGCGCATCAACCAGATGCCCCTTGGTGCTGGAGCCCTTGCAGGCACGACCTTCCCGATTGACCGTCAGCAAGTAGCAGATAAACTGCAGTTTGACGGTCTTTGTGAAAACAGTCTGGATGCCGTCAGTGACCGTGATTTTGTCATTGAATTTTTATCTAACACATCAATGATTTCGATGCACCTGTCCCGGTTATCGGAGGAGCTTGTCCAATGGTCAAGCACGGAATTCAACTTCATTGAGCTGGATGACGCCTTTTGTACGGGAAGCAGTATGATGCCGCAAAAGAAAAACCCGGATGTTCCAGAGCTTGTCCGCGGAAAAACAGGCAGGGTATATGGCAACCTGATCGGCATGCTGACGACGCTGAAGTCACTGCCGCTCGCTTATAATAAAGATATGCAGGAAGATAAAGAGGGCATGTTCGATACAGCTGAAACCTTGAAAGGAGCATTGGCATTGTTTGCTCCGATGATTGAAACGATGCATGTCAACAAAGAGGCGATGTATAAAGCAGTGGCAGAGGATTACTCCAATGCTACCGACCTTGCTGATTACCTGGTAGGGAAGAATGTGCCCTTTCGTGAAGCCCATGCCGTAGTCGGTCAGGTGGTGCTTCACTGTATCAATAAAGGCTGCTATCTTCTTGATCTATCATTGGAAGAATTCCATCAATTCTCTAATGCTATTGAAGAAGATATCTATGAAGCGCTGACACCTGAATCAGTCGTGGAAGCCCGGAATGTTACCGGCGGTCCGGCGAAGAACCGCGTGCAAGAACAGATTGTAAATGCAGAACAATCAATTACAGCCAGCTTAAGCTGGGTCCAGTCCTTGCAGTCTGCAGTCAAGCTCGATGGCTGACTGTGAAGGTTGTCTGGTAATCGGGTGATTAGTCTAGTTAATTGCAGGAAGTGTCTAGTAAAATCACGGTTTTGTCTAATAAATCTTCCCTAATGTCTAGTATTTTTCCGAAAATGTCCAGTAACCTCATACTGGTGTCTAGAACTTAAAAGAATTGTCTAGTAAAACCGCCCTGTCCGGCAGCATACGGCAGGGCGGTTTTTCTTATGCTTTATTCCATTCCATAAAGAAAGGCTGCCCTGAGGGGAGCAGCCTTTAATTAATCATTATTTTTCTTCTTCCAGAAATACTTTTTCAAGGTCATCGACCATTTCGTTAGCAGCGAGGTATCCGCCAGCAGTATTCCAGATTGCATCACTTACTTCGTGGACATTATCTTGCTTAACCACTTCAAGGTTCTGGAATAATGGATCGGTCATCCATTCTTCTTTTACTTTATTTGCAGCCCCATCTCCTGTTTCATAAGTGAAATGGAAAAGAACATCTCCATCCATGGCTGGTATACGCTCTTTTGTTGCTTTTTCCATAAAGTCATTAGCCTGCTGGGATTCAGGACGTTTGAAACCGATTTGATCCAGGATGACACCTGAGAAAGAGTCTTTATGGTAAATACGGACATGATCAGGCATGAAACGTACTACCGATACTTTCTGGTCCAGCTTGTCTCCGGCTTTGTTTGCGAAATCTTCCAATCGCTGATCATATTCATCAATCAATTGCTGACCTTCTTCTTCTTTATTCAATGCCTTGGAATAGGTCATGAAGTTTGTCTGCCATTCTCCGCGTAATGTTTCCGCGAATACGGTAGGGGCAATTTTATTCAACTTATCGTAGATGTCTTCCTGACGCATTTTGTTACCAATGATCAGGTCAGGCTTTAATTCAAGAATTTTTTCTATGTTTACGTTTGATTCATCACCAACGACTTCGACACCTTCCATTTGATCACTGATGTGGTCATACCAAGGGTCGCCTGTCCAGGACTTTACTGCTCCGACTGGCTTAACTCCAAGAGCCAGCAAAGCTTCTGTACCTTCGTTCGTAAGTATAACAACACGCTCAGGTTTCTCTTCGATTGTAGTTTCGCCCATCGCATGTTTTATGGTATATGGTTCAAAATCTCCCGTGCTTTCGCTTCCCTCGTTATTATTGCTTTGATCTTCTTTTGTATCTTCGTTAGAAGACCCTCCACAAGCTGCTAATACAAGAGATAAAACCAACATTAACATAAATGCAGGTAAGTATTTCCTAAACATACCTTCCACTCCCTAATTGATTATGATTATCATTCACAATTAGTAGCTTACCTAATCTTTCCCCCTTAGTCAACGGAAATTTGAAACATTTTGTGACATAAATGAAAATGATTCTCAAAATCATTGACAGTTGAGTATAGGTCAAATAGACTTGAAAGTGTAGGAATATACTAGTTTCTGTATAATGAGAGGATTAAAAATTATGGTGTTGAGGACAGCCGGTGCGAGATGGTCAGGTATTCTTGCCGGACTTCTGCTGCTTATCTTATTTATCTGCGGCAGTATCGTTTTAGGTTATACAGACGTAACACTAAATGAAGCATACCAAGCTTTTTTTCATTTTGAACAAACTAATAAACATATCATTATAAAAGACGTCCGGTTGCCCAGGGCACTGATTGCCAGTGTTGTGGGAGCATCATTAGCGGTTGCCGGAGTATTAATGCAGGCACTTACAAGAAATCCGCTCGCATCTCCTGGGATTTTCGGTATCAATGCCGGAGCTTCTTTGTTCGTTGTGCTTGCAGTCTCCTATTTTCAGACCATTTCCCTCCAGGGGATGACTTGGGTGTCCTTTGCAGGTGCGGCAGTTGCTGCTGTCACTGTATACGTAATTGGCTCTGTTGGCCAGCAAGGCTTAACACCAGTAAGACTTACATTAGCCGGTGCTGCCATTGCGGCTTTGTTCTCTTCTTTTACCCAGGGGCTGCTCGTTTTGAATGAAAAGGCTCTGGATGAAGTGTTATTCTGGCTGGCCGGCTCTGTTCAAGGGAGGAGTCTGGAATACCTTTCTTCCGTATTTCCATATCTTGCAGCTGCATGGATTGGAGCGCTACTCATTTCCCGTCATATCAATATTTTGATTATGGGGGAGGATGTAGCTCAGGGGCTGGGTCAGAGGACCGGCTGGATCAAAGCGGTAGCAGGTATTTTGATTGTACTGTTAGCCGGTGGAGCAGTAGCGATTGCAGGACCTATTGGCTTTATCGGAATCGTGGTTCCTCATTTTGCAAGATCGATCGTAGGGCAGGATCATCGCTGGGTAATCCCTTATGCAGGCATATTAGGAGCTATCTTATTATTGGCTGCCGATATCACTGCAAGGTATGTCATTATGCCGGAGGAGGTTCCGGTGGGTGTCATGACGGCAATTATCGGGACACCATTCTTTATCTACATTGCCCGTAAAGGATTGAAAAGCACATGAGCAGATATCGCGTATTTCGTACAAAAAATGATTGGATCTCGTTTCTTTTCGATCCCAGGTCGATGATCGTATCCGCACTGCTTCTTCTCACTTTAGTCACGTTGTTTTTATTTTCAGCTGCTCTGGGTGAAATCTTTGTTCATCCTCTGGATGTGATCAAAGTTTTGATAGGGCAGGGAAATGAAATAAATCAGATGGTAGTCAACTCATTCCGTATGCCAAGAATTTTAACCGCGCTTTTTGTGGGTATTGCGTTATCGGTCAGTGGGGCAATTTTACAAGGAATGATCAGAAACCCACTCGCATCACCGGATATTATAGGAATCACAGGTGGTGCAGGGGTAGCTGTTGTCGCATTCCTGGCCATGTTCAGTAATGAGGACAATGCATTGACAGTAAGTCTTCAGTGGTTGCCTTTAGCTTCTTTCATTGGAGCTATCATTGTCGGTTTTATGGTGTACATTCTTGCTTATAAAAATGGTATTGCGCCCATGACACTGGTTTTGATAGGGATAGGTATTTCCTTGTTGACCCAGGCATTGATAACGACGTTTATGATTCTGGGGCCTATCTTCCGTGCTTCCCAGGCAAATATATGGCTGACTGGAAGTGTATATGGTTCCAATTGGGCAGAAGTTAAAATATTGGTTCCTGTTGTTCTTGTTTTGTTTATAGTTTCTTTAATTATTTCAAGAAGAATCAATGCTCAGGAATTAGGGGAAGAAGCTGCTGCAGGCATTGGGGCCCATCTTCAAAGGGACCGGTTGATTTTCCTGGCAGTGTGCACGGCATTGACTGGTGCTGCTGTTGCCTTTGCTGGCGGAATTGGCTTCGTCGGATTGATGGCTCCCCATATTGCCAGGCGTTTGGTAGGCTCGTCTTACGGCGCCTTGATACCAGTATCAGCATTAGTAGGTGCGATCGTCGTACTGGGTGCTGACCTGGTGGGACGCACGGTATTTTCCCCGCTTGAAGTCCCGGCTGGAGTATTTACAGCAGCGATCGGAGCGCCTTACTTCATCTTTTTGCTATATAAAAGCAAGCAGTCATAAAAGGAGAGATTATTATGAAAACGCTGATTGCCAATGATTTGTCGCTAGGATACGGAGAAGATCTTATTATCGATTCCCTTGATATTTCGATACCTAAAGGGGAAGTAACGGTATTGATTGGTGGAAACGGCTGCGGAAAGTCCACATTGCTGCGTTCATTAGCCAGACTTCTAAAGCCGCAGTCCGGTCATATTGTTCTTGATAATAAAGATATCTCAAAGATGCGCACCAAGGAAGTGGCAAAGAAGATGGCTATCTTGCCGCAAAGCCCCGTTACTCCAGAAGGACTGACTGTGCTTCAATTGGTGAAGCAGGGACGCTACCCATACCAAAGCTGGGCGCGCCAATGGTCAAAGCAGGATGAAGAAGCTGTACAGACTGCTTTAGAAGCAACGAACATGCTTGAACTGAAAGAACGTTCAGTTGATTCTTTATCTGGCGGGCAACGACAGCGGGCATGGATTGCCATGACACTTGCCCAGAACACGGACACGTTGTTACTGGATGAGCCTACAACGTATCTGGATATGACACATCAAATTGAAATTCTGGACCTTTTATTTGATTTAAATCAGGATCATGGTCGTACGATTGTGATGGTATTACATGATATCAACCTTGCAAGCAGGTATGCCGATCATATCGTCGCTTTGAAGGATAAAAAAGTCTATGCGCAAGGAAAGCCGGAGGATATTATAACGTGTAAAATGGTTCAGGATGTTTTTGAAATGACTTGTGATGTCAGGGAGGATCCTTTGTTTGGTACACCTATGTGTATCCCGCACGGAAAAGGGCGCTGTCTTATTAAAGCAGCAGCTCAAAAACAAACCAGCCAAATTTCATCATAAACAGTAAATACCCCAGGAGAACGAGCTGTTCTCCTGGGGCATTATTTTTGTTTTAGCTGCTCATCCAATGGCCGCCGTTAATGTGGATACACTGACCAGTCATGTAAGAAGAATCATCAGAAGCTAACAGAACATAGCTGCCAACATGTTCGACCGGCTGACCAGGACGGTCCATCGGAGTGTTGGTACCAAATACTTCTACTTTATCCTCATCAAAGCTGGACGGGATAAGAGGGGTCCAGATTGGGCCAGGGGCTACCATATTGACACGGATCCCTTTATCTACCAACACCTGTGCCATCGAGCGTGTGAAACCGACGACAGCACCCTTCGTAGCCGTATAGTCGATCAACTCTTTGTTTCCTCGATAAGCATTGATCGAAGTCGTATTGATAATGGCGTCCCCTTGCTTCAAATGAGGAACAGCTGCTCTTGTGAAATGCCAGTAGGAATAAAAGTTGGTCTTGAACGTACGCTCCATCTGCTCTGTCGAAATTTCTTCCAGACTGGCTTGGGGATGCTGTTCCGCTACATTATTGACGAGAATGTTCAGTTTCCCGAATTCATCGATTGTCTGTTGAATGGCGTCCTTGGCGAATTGTTCTTCGCCGGCATCCCCAGAGATCAAGAGACACTTAACGCCTTCTTGCTCTACCCGTTCTTTCAGGCTTTTCGCATCCTCATGTTCATCGAGGTAGACAATAGCAAGGTGGGCGCCTTCTTTGGCATATCCAATCGCCACGGCACGACCTATGCCGCTGTCTCCGCCTGTAATTAATGCTACTTTATCTTTCAGCTTTCCGCTGCCTTTATAATCATCATCTTCTACAATCGGTTTTGGATCCATTTCTTCCCGGAAGCCAGGCTGTCTGTCCTGTACCTGCTTCGGTTGTCCTTCTGTTTGACGATCTGTCGGTTTCATGAATACTGCCTCCTTTATTTTTTCTCAGGTAGTGAACTTTACCACTTAAAGGAATACAGTAAACAAACTGCGAAAATTATCACAGTTGCAAGCTTTTATAACGGAGGGACCAGGGCTGTGAGCGTTCCAGCTGAGCAGCCAGTTGAAACATCCTATCGTCCTCACCAAGTCTGCCCGTGAACTGCACCCCGATGGGGAGTCCATTTTCTGTCCAATATAAAGGGACACTCATCGAAGGCTGGCCGGTTACATTTGCAATCGGCGTAAAGCTGCATATATCTGTAAAGTTATACATCATATCTTTCGTAGCATCATTCCCATTTGAAAAAGTGTCAAGACTTGCCGGTAATCCATTCAATACAGGAGTCAACAGGATATCATACTGTTCATGGAAGTGATGGATCTTTTGGGATTCCCGCATAAGCATGACCCTTGCTTCTTCATAATCAGAAGCAGAAAATTTGGACCCGAGATTGTAGACGTGATATGAAATCGGCTCTAAATTATCTTTTGTTGGATGTGTAGCTACCAGTTCAGACATATGTCTGATCAACAGGGAGCCGCCGGCAATCCAGCTCGTTATGAAGTGGTTCGCGAAAGCTTCAAAGTCAAATGGCAAAGGCTGATAATCGATTTCGTGACCAAGAGATTCAAGCAGACGAATGGCATGGTCGACCGCATTTCTGACCTCCTGAGATAAAGAAACGCGCCCCTGCCAATCAGGATCTACTGCTATCCTAAGCTTCCCAGGACCCTTATCAATATTAGAAAGAAGAGGGGTGTTCTTGGCAAGGGAAGGGTAGCTTTCTCCCGGCCCTGCTCCTTTAATGATGTCCAGCAGTCCTGCGCTGTCCCTGACTGATTTGGTAAGGGCATGGTTGACACCGAAATTATTCATATATATGGCAAAGGGTACTTGTCCTCGTGAAGGTTTATAACCGAATAACCCACATGCGGAAGCAGGAATCCGTATTGATCCGCCACCGTCACTTCCATGAGCAAAAGGAGCCATTCCGGAAGCGACCGCCGCTGCGGCACCTCCACTGGAACCACCGGCAGATCTGTCCAAAGCCCATGGGTTTTTTGTGGATCCTAAGTGGTTCGGTTCAGTGGTTGGTAGAAACCCGAATTCAGGAGTATTGGTTTTTCCGAGAAAATTTAACCCAGCGTCCCGGTAACGTTTCACAAAAATATCGTCATCTTTAGCGATGAATCCGTCCATCAGTTTCGAACCAGAGCTGGTCGGGTGATCTTTAATATTATTTAAGTCTTTAATAAGGAAGGGGAGGCCACCGAACAAGGTGGCCTTCGGTTTATACTGTTTTGCCCGCTCAAGTGCTTCATCGAACATTGTATGCACGATAGCATTTAATTCAGGATTTAACTTTTCAATTTTCTCTATGTAATGCTCGGTTAATTCATAAGCCGTGATTTCTTTCAGTTCTATTAATTGCTTTTGAGCTGTAGCATCCAGGTGAGCGATATCCAGCATCAAACAAAACCTCCTTAATCTATTCATATTACATAAATGACTTTCCTATCTAAGTGTATATAGCAACTATCAAATGTTAAAGGAAAAGGTCCCATTCATTATTTTACAGGAAGGCTCTGTTAAAGTTGTTGATATTCCATAAAGTATTATTTAACAATAGGGCTGTATAATGATTCAGAAATGTTTGTCTGAATAAGGGTCCGGTGGGGAACGACTCCCTTTCCGCGGGCATGCGCTGAGCCTCCTCAGACTTCGTCTTCTGGGGTCTCACCTGTCATTTTCATCCCGCAGGACTTTGAATTTGCTCCTTGACTTAACCCACGCACGAAGGAAATGCGTAGCATTTTCGAGGAGTCTCGTCGTTCCCCACCGGACCTTGCTATAGGAAGGTCTCGAAATCTTACTTGTGGAAACCGAACATGATAATAGAAAAAAGACTTTAGTTCCTTTATAAATGCATCAAGAAGAAGGGTTTCAGTTGTACATTCTTTCTCTTCTTGAAGGGTCCGTTTAGTACAAATCTGGCTGGAGGGACAGGGAAACGGCGAGACTCCCGCGGGAGAAGGGGCTAGGCAAGATCCCACAGGGCTTTAGCCCGAGGAAGCTTGCCAGGTCCCCCGTAGGAAAGCGAGTCGTTTCCCAGCCCATCCCTTTCCTCTCCTGGTAACGGCCCCATCAATCTTGAAACTGAGTCTTCAGCAATAGGGAGCTTATTTGGAAAATCAACACGGAGCCTGCAGGAAAGGGGGAAGGGAAACGATCACTTCACTTATAAATAAAAAAACGTTGGCCTGATAGAGACCAACGTCGTTAGAAGTGTTCAAGTAGTGATTTAGTTTTGCGTTTGGATTCGATCGTATTTATCAATTTGTTTCTGTTTGTCCACGTCCCAGCGGTTTTCCGGATGTTCGCGGCATTCCGTAGTGCAAGCGGCATGCTGTTCAATTTCACATTCTTCACAGCACACATACTGACGGTTGCAAATCGGATTGCTGCAGTTGATCATGCGGTCTTCTTTTTTACCACAGTGTTCACATTCAGCGATGACTGTCTCTTCTTCTGTGTGGTTGACAGGCACGGAGATCCGCTCATCAAACACATACATTTTACCGTCAAAATAACGACCTTTTGTTTCTGGATCCTTACTGTAAGTCGTGATACCGCCATCTAACTGGTAGACGTCTTCCACACCATTTTTCATCAGGATACCTGTCAGTTTCTCACAGCGGATGCCGCCAGTGCAGTAGGTGAGTACTTTTTTATCTTTCCATTGATCGGCATTTTCGGCAATCCACTCTGGAAACTCGCGGGAAGTCTCGACCTCTGGCTGAATGGCATTGCGGAAATGACCGATACGATATTCATATTCATTACGACCATCAATCACAATTGTATCTTCATCCTGGAGCAATTCATAAAATTCTTTAGGCTTCAAGCGCTTGCCGGTGAATGTCTTCGGATCGATGTCATCGTTTTCGATGCTCCAATTGACGACTTCTGATTTCGCACGTACGTGCATTTTTTTGAAGGTATGACCTTCTACTTCATCTATTTTAAAAACCATTTCTTTGAATCGTTCATCTGCATGCATATGCTTCATATATTCCTCGGTCTGTTCAACTGTTCCGGATACGGTTCCGTTAATCCCTTCAGGGGCAACG
The DNA here is from genome assembly GCF_043497085.1 of Halobacillus sp. B23F22_5. NCBI lineage: Bacteria > Bacillati > Bacillota > Bacilli > Caryophanales > Bacillaceae > Halobacillus > Halobacillus sp. B23F22_5. Next base: position 344,555 of record NZ_JBIEKI010000001.1, read on the forward strand.
ATGATTCGTCCTTTCAGACCTAATTCTTTGCAGTATGCCAAGTGTTCTGCCGCATACTCCTCATATTCTGGTAAATCGACATATTTATAATATAACAACACACGGTAGTCTTTATTGCTCATTTCTTATTCCTCCTGTTTCACATTGCAAGTGTGATAACATTTTTTTGCCACACTATATCATATCGACTTTTTGAAAAAATTTCAACAAGAGATGGCTTTCAATAGACCCTTTATTTGGAAGTTATGGTCTTTCTTTTGGTTTCTTCTTGATATAAACGTAGACGATTGCGTAGGAATAACTCATCCCAATAATCAGAACCAGAAGTGGAAGATGGAAAGAAGCAGCCCCGGTGGCTTGTGTAACTTCCAATAAAATTCCTGCCAGCACTGCTCCTGAAGCACTTCCGATAAAGTGGGTAAGCTGCTTCAGGCCAATCCCTGCACCAATTTGTTCATCCGGCAATATCCGTGATACTTCATTAGTAGAACTGGAAGATAAGCTGGAAAAGCCAAAACTGGTAAACAGGTAGGCAAACATAATCATGTAGAAGTTGACAGCAAATAAAAAGTATAAAATCACACTGGATAAAAGTAATAATCCTTGAGCACTGACAAGCACGATGATATTTCCGAACTTGTCTATCAACTTTCCTACGGTGATAGCAGCGCCTGCAGAGAGTATTGCCCCAGGAAAAATTACCATACCGATTAATAATGGCCCCAGGTTATAGATTTGCTGGAGCATCAGCGGCATCAAAAATAAAATAGCAAAGTTAGTAGCAAAGCCGATATAAGTTATATATAAAAGACGACGATAATGTTTATTTTGAAGCAGTTCGGGTTGGATGAACGGTAGTGGCGCTCTTGTAATCCGCATCCATAATAAGACTGCCAGTAACAGGCCAATAGCCGGGTAGTACCAGTGATAGGTCGTAATAAAAAGCAGAAAGGAGGTAATTGTCCCACCAGTCAGTAATCCTCCTAAAATGTCGAAAGCTCCCTTTTCTACGGTTTCCTCAGGCATTTTCTTTTTTAAAATCGGGATGACAGCCACAACAAATAAAGTAATGATAAATAGGTAATTCCAGCTCAGGAACTCCGTGATAATTCCACCTGCTACAGGTCCTAGTCCAAATCCTAAAGCAGAAGCTGAAGCGATAATTGCCATGGCTCTTCCTCTGTAAGATACAGGGATGTAACGGCTGGCAAATACAAAGGACAGCCCAGGAATGGCTGCAGCACCAGATGCCTGACATAACCTGGCGATTAACAGCCAAGTAAAACTATCTGCAAAAAAACCCAGCAATGATGAACTTCCAAATATGATCATACCAATAATCAAGAGCATTCGAAGCGGCAGGTAATCCGAGAGACGGGTATAAGTAATCGTGAAAATAGCTAATACGATTGAATATCCAGAGACAATCCATGCTCCCTCAGAAGGTGCTAAAGTAAAATCTTCTAATATAGTAGGTAATGCGATATTAAACATCGTTGTGTTCATTACAACAAGCCATACAGCGGCACTTAATATAAGGATAGTATTAAAGTTGGCAGATCTGTTTGATTGTTCTTTGTCCATTTATAGACCTCCTTTAGCCGCACTTTTTCTACATAAGTGTATAGGAGATCGTTTAAGGATGCGAAACATACGTTCATACCAGGGGGGATAGGGCGGAGAAAGAACTACCCAAATAGGAGCCATTCGCTATATGCATTACAAGAACCTGATACTGGAAGTTTTGAGTATAGCAAGCAGTCCACAATACCAATCTAAACTAGAAGAGAACATACAAAAAACTGAATTTTTTGTCAAAAATGGAATCGAGAGGGAATGCTTTGTTATAATGCACGTAGAAGAAAAATATTCTGTTGAAGAGGGTGTGTGAATGAAAAAACCAGGATTTCAGCTAGGATTACAGACACTCAGTTTATTTGCAGGGTTTATGGTTTGGGTGATTATATCTTCCTTAATGCCCTTTATCAAGGAAGACATCGATTTAAATGCCAATCAAGTAGCATTAGCCACGGCCATTCCGGTCATTCTGGGTTCATTGCTTCGTATTCCTTTAGGCTATTGGGCGAATAAATTCGGGGCAAGGCTGCTATTCACAATCAGCTTCGTTATTCTGCTGTTTCCTGTTTTTTATTTAAGCATCGCAGATTCTTTCATTGATCTAGTCCTCGGCGGTTTACTGTTGGGGTTAGGAGGAGCGATATTTTCCATTGGTGTTACTTCGCTCCCGAAATATTATGATAAAAAGCGCCATGGCTTTGTGAATGGTGTCTATGCAGTAGGGAATGTCGGGACGGCAGCCACCTCATTTGCTGCACCTTTTCTGGCAGCACAAATCGGCTGGCAAAGTACTATTCGTCTATACTTAGGCTTGTTGTTATTATTCATTATAGTGAATTTCCTGATGGGCGATCGTCATGAGAAAAAAGTTCAAGCACCGATTGTGCCTCAAATCAAGTCTGTGATTGATAATGAAAAGATGTGGTTTCTGAGCTTATTTTATTTTATAACCTTCGGATCTTTTGTAGCTTTTACCATCTACCTTCCGAACTTTTTAGTTTCAAACTTTGGACTGACCAGCGGAGATGCCGGCCTCAGGACAGCAGGTTTCATCGCTTTGGCGACCTTTTTAAGGCCGGTAGGGGGATGGCTTGGTGATAAATTCAACTCATTCATCTTATTGATGGTGGTATTTGCAGGGTTGACACTGGCTGGCGTGGTGCTTTCTTTTTCCCCGACAATCGAGCTTTACACAGTCGGTGTCTTAAGTGTAGCGGCTTGCGCTGGAATCGGAAACGGTCTTGTGTTCAAATTGGTTCCATTTTATTTCTCCAAACAGGCTGGGGTTGTCAATGGAGTCGTATCTGCTATCGGCGGTCTTGGCGGCTTCTTTCCGCCACTCGTCCTGAGTACGGTATATGGTTTGACCGGACATTATGCGATTGGCTTCATGGCTTTATCCCAATTCGCTCTTGCAAGCCTGATCATCGTCATCTGGATGTATTTTACCGACAAATTGCAGATGAGTCATGCAGCTATGAAAAATACGGTAGAGGGAATCATGATTACAGATCAGGACGGGGTCATCCAGTACGTAAATCCGGCGTTTACGGAAACTACCGGGTTTGAAGAAAACCAGGCAATCGGTAACACACCGAAAATCCTCAAATCAGGGAAGCATGGAGAAGATTTTTACCGTGATATGTGGCAGAAGGTTGAGCAAGAAGGCTATTGGAAAGGGGAGATATGGAACAAACGAAAAAACGGAGAGCTGTTTTTAGAATGGCTGACGATAAGTCCTATCCGTAATAAAAACGAACCTGTAACCGGCTATGTCGCAATGTTTTCGGAAATCACACCCGAAAAATAACGTAGAATCAACTAACGGGATGCCCCCCCATGGGGCATCCCGTTAGTTTTATAGATCAAGCAAATAATGTTCTTCATCGCGGCTGTGGTGCCAATTAACTACAAGCAGGGTGTCGTACATCATAAGGCGATCTTCAGACTGCTCATCCTCCGATAAACTTTCCTCGATACGGGCGAGTATTTTTCTTAATAAATCATGATCCCTGGTCAGCTGCTTGATTGTATCAGCCATCTCCGGATAAGCCTGCCTGATATCTTTGTATAGACCTTCCTCTTCCGATGTCGCGTGGGAGATAATATGGTCACGCCAATGTTCAATCAAAATCGCTTCCGCCTGTTTCGCTTCTTCTAGGCGCTCTTCGCGATACAGACGTTTTAATACCTCTGTCATATCCTTCACTTGCCCATAAGCCGCTTCATGGATCGAGCGGTGGGCGTCAAGCTGACGAAGTGCAGGTCCTGACATCCTCATCTTCCTTTCTATTGTGCTTTCTTGTTCGTTTGCTTGGGATTGGCACGCCGGTAAATGATATATCTTCGTTTGATATATTCCAATGGCAGGCTCCATACATGGACGAGTCGTGTAAACGGCCATACGGCAAACAAGGTGAAGGCAGCAAATACATGAGCCTGGAAGCCCCACGGGGCAGTAGCCAGCATTTCAGGCATCGGCCTGAACGTTAAAATTCCCCGGAACCATGGACCGATTGTATCCCGGTAGTCGAACTCTCCTCCTGTAGCCGTATACCAGGCCGTATTGGTAAAACCGACTACTGTGACGATACCGATAAGCAGAAGCACCCATAGGTCTTTACGTGACCCAGTAGTGCTGATGCGTTTATTGCGGAGTCTGCGGGCAGTGAGCAGGGCACCGCCAATGACCATGGCTGCCCCTGCTGCACCACCAAACCAGACGGCGCCGAAGTGATACATCTCTTCTGTTACTCCAATCAGCGGGTAAAATGATTGGGGTACGAGTATCCCGCCCACATGGCCGAAAAATACTAAGATCACTCCGTAATGGAATAGAATGCTTCCCCATTTCAATAGGGGATCGGTCTTTAAAAACTGGCTGGATTGAGCGGACCATCCGAACTGGTCATGGTTGTACCGGTAAATATGACCAACGACAAAAATAGTTAATGTAATGTATGGGTACGCTACCCAAAGTAAAAAATCGATTGGCGTCAACTCGAATCAATCCCTTCATACCGTTTTGGCTTCGCGACGGGCGACGATGGAATCCAACGTTTCCAAAGCGGCTGCTACGACAAACGCATACGGAGACCGTTGCTCACGCAATTGTTCATAAAGCTGATCGATCGCTTTTTTATGAATATAGTAAAGCTTTTGGATAAAACTTTCTTCGGCTTCCGCCAGGAATTCAAGGATCAACGGAAAGTAGTCGGGTAGTTCATCATCTTTGATGAAGTAGCCTGCTTTGGCGAATTCCAGCTTCAGTTTGACGAATCCCAGGCCTCGTTCCCGTTTATCACCAAAAACACCATAAGTCAGATATAAGGAACAATCCTTGCTGAAGTCGAACTGCTTCACATAATTCTGGCTAAAATCAAGCCACGGTGCAGCCTCGACATACTCCCAGAAGCGTAAAAGATTTTTTCTTTGGGAATCCTCGGATAAACCTTCAATAAATAGTTTGACGTCCTCCTGCTGAAACCACTCTTCTTCCGGGTAGCGGAGGAACAGAGAGCAGAGTTTCAATATATTTCTACTGTCTTCCATCTTTGGCACCCCCTGTAACATCACTCCAATAGGATTCACTATACTCATAAGGATCTTTCCATTCACCATTCATCGCACAGGATTCGCATCCATCCATAAAATCAAAGCCTGCGCTGCCCTGATGGGCAAACATGTCTTCAGCCTGCTCACGGTGGGCTTTCGGGATGACATAGCGGTCGCCATATTTAGCAATTGCTGATAGTTCATACATATCCCGCGCCATTTGTTCCGAGACGCCGACTTCATCAATAAGCGTGGTATCAGGCTCTTTGCCAAGGTCGACACTCCGCATGTACGTCCGCATGGCAACCAGTTTTTTAAGCACGGACGCAACTAATTCGGTATCGCCTGCCGTCATCAGGTTGGCTAAATATTCGATTGGTATCCGGAATTGATCAATTGCCGGAAAAACGACAGATGGATCAAGATCATTGAAATGACCATTGAAAGCATCGACGATCGGACTCAACGGTGGAATATACCAGACCATTGGCAGTGTACGGTATTCCGGGTGGAGTGGAAGAGCGATTTTTTGCTCGCAGGCCAGTTTATAAACAGGGGATTCCTGGGCTGCTTCAATCCAGTCCTCTGGAATGCCGTCTTTTTTCGCCTGGGCAATTACTTCCGGATCATTCGGATCGAGAATCAAATCGAGCTGTGCTTCGTAAAGATCCTGATCATTCGGAACCGAAGCCGCTTCTTTGACACGATCCGCATCATAAAGGACGATACCGATATAACGGATTCTGCCGACACACGTTTCCGAGCAGATGGTCGGGTCGCCGTTTTCGATTTTCGGAAAACAGAACGTACACTTTTCCGCTTTGTTGGTCTGCCAGTTGAAATAGACCTTTTTGTACGGGCACCCGGACATACAGAAACGCCAGCTCCGGCATGCATCCTGATCGACAAGGACAATACCGTCTTCTTCCCGTTTATACATGGCACCTGATGGACAGGAAGAGACACAGGATGGGTTGACGCAGTGTTCGCAAATTCGCGGGAGATACATCATGAATGCCTGCTCGAATTCAAATTTCACTTTCTCATCAACGCCTTGCATGTTCGGGTCGCGCTTACCCGTTTCATGGACCCCTGCCAGGTCATCCTCCCAGTTCGGTCCCCAAAGGATGTCCATATATTCACCGGTCAGCTGTGACTTCGGTCTTGCGACCGGCTGATGATTTTTCTCCGGGCTATGGACGAGGTGCTCATATTCATATGTCCATGGTTCGTAATATTCATCAAGGTCAAGCATGTCAGGATTATAGAAAAGGTTCAAAAGCTTGTTCGCTTTCCCGCCGGCTTTCAGGGAAAGCTTTCCGTTTCGCATTTCCCATCCGCCTTTGTTCTTCTCTTGATTCTCCCATTCCTTCGGATAACCGATCCCGGGTTTCGTTTCGACGTTGTTCCACCACATATATTCAGCGCCTGGTCTGTTTGTCCATGTATTGTTACAGGTGACACTGCAGGTGTGGCAGCCAATACACTTGTCTAAATTCATGACCATTCCAAATTGTGCTTTAATCTTCAAGCCAATCCACCTCGCTTCGGTCCATTCTACGGATTTGTACTTGTTCATCCCGTTGGTTGCCGGTTGGACCATAGTAGTTGAAACCATAACTCAATTGGGCATATCCGCCGATCATCTGCGTCGGCTTGATGTGGATTCTTGTTGGGCTATTGAAGGTACCTCCACGATCTTTGGTAATTTTGGAACCAGGTACATTAATCAGACGGTCCTGTACGTGATACATGAACACGACGCCTCTCGGCAGCCGGTGGCTCGTGACAGCCCTGGCTACGACGACACCATTCCGGTTGTACATCTCGAGCCAGTCATTATCCTTGATACCTGCTTCATCAGCGTCCAGGTTGTTCAGCCAGACGTGCGGGCCGCCCCGGAACAAAGTCAGCATCGGTAGCGTATCACCATACGTGCTGTGATACGACCATTTGAAGTGTGGGGTCAGGTATCTTAATGTAATCTCTTTTTGCCCTTCGGCTGGCTTGTTGTCCGTTGAATAAAACGATGCCTTTTTCAATGGCGGCTTGAAGGTCGGAAGTTCTTCTCCGAATTCAAGCATCGTTTCATGATCTAAATAAAAGTGCTGCCTTCCGGTCAGTGTCCGCCAAGGTATCATCCGTTCAACGTTCGTGGTAAACGGAGAATAGCGTCGTCCGCCTGTCTCGGTGCCGCTATAGACAGGCGAAGAGATGACCTTTTGCGGCTGGGCAGTAATTTCAGCGAAAGAGATATGTTCCTCCGCGCGCTCTTCTGCAAGGTGCCTTAATTCCTGTCCTGTTTTATCCTCGAGTGTCTTCCAGGCTTTCATTGCAAGGGAACCGTTGGTTGTACTGGATAACGTCAATATCGTTTCGGCAACATCAATATCGTTATATAAGCTTGGACAGTCTTTATAGAAAGCCGATTTTTTCGATGGGCCAAGCATATCGAACAGTTTGGCATACTCTTCCTTTGCATCCCAGGCCATTCCTTTGGCTCCAATAGAATGTTTGATTTTCGGACCAAGGGAAATGAACTTGTCATAGACTTTAGAATACTCCCTTTCAACCACCTGGATTTTGGGGAAGTTTACCCCAGGGACCGGTTTACTGTCTTCTGCCTTCCAATCAGGTACATGCCCGAATGTCTGGGCAATTTCATCGGTAGAATCATGCAACAGCGGGGTAGCGACCGTATCATATACCTTTTCCGGTAAATGCTGTGCAGCCAGGTTAGAAAATCGCTTGGCAAGTTTTTTGAAAATATCCCAGTCCGACCGGCTCTCCCACGGAGGGGTGATGGCCGGGTTGAATGGATGGACGAACGGGTGCATATCCGTTGAGCTTAAATCATGCTTCTCATACCAGGTGGCCGCCGGAAGGACGATGTCGGAGTACAGTCCGGTACCTGACATCCGGAAATCCAGGTTGACGAGTAAATCAAGCTTGCCAGTCGCTGATGGAATCTCCAGGTTCAATTCCTTTGCCTCCAGGTCTTCGGTTTCTTCACTAAGGTTATGACCGTGCGTACCCAGCAGATGTTTAAGGAAATATTCATGGCCCTTGGCGGAACTGCCGATCAAATTCGCGCGCCAGACAAACATGGATTTTGGAAAATTGACCGGATCATTCGGAGATTCGATGGAAAAATTCATCTCCTTATTGGACACAGCATCCACTAAATGCTCGGTATTGGCTTCTGGTGATTTTGCTTCATCATACATTCCGATAGCATTTTTATTGAACTGTGGGTAAGACGGCAGCCAACCGAGCCGTGCCGCCAACACGTTATAATCTGCTAAATTCTGATATTTTGGCTGTTCAATCAATGGGGAAGCCAAATCGCGTGTTTTCTGTTCGTCATATTTCCACTGTTCGGTAGCGAAATAAAAAAAAGAGGTGCCATTCTGCAGCCTTGGCGGTCCGCCCCAGTCCCGGGCCATCGCAACCGTCTGCCATCCTTCGAGTGGGCGCACTTTCTCCTGGCCGACATAATGCGCCCAGCCGCCTCCATTGACCCCCTGGGAGCCGGTCAACAAAACAAGGTTAAGTACCGCCCGGTAAATCGTATCAGAATGGTACCAGTGGTTGATCCCTGATCCCATGATGATCATCGAGCGTCCTTTACTGTCGATGGCATTTTGGGCAAATTCTCTTGCAATCTGTGCGACAAGTTTGGCGCTGACACCTGTATACTTTTCCTGCCATTTCGGGGTATATGGACGGTCTTCGTCATAATTGGCGGGATTTTCTTTCTTCAGACTTCTATTCACCCCTGTCTGGGCGCACATCAAGTCGAATACGGTCGTTACATAAACCGGACCGTCTGTGGTCTCGATTTCTTTAATTGGTATGTCAGCTTTGAAGACGCGGTTATCATCCTGCTCGAACGTTGCGACACATACCTGGTCGATTTTACTTTCGTGTCCCTGTAAGGATAGGGCAGGGGATAGCGTATCGACATTATTCACTTTATCTGCCTTCAGCAGGTTCCAATTCTTTTCACCATCCCAGCGGTGTCCAATCGAACCATTTGGTATGGCAAAATCTTTGGTCTCTTCGTCATAGACTACTGTTTTCCATTCTGCTTTTTCTGTGGTGAGGGAAAGGTCGCTTGCACGCAGGAAGCGGTCCGCTTTTAAGCCGTGCTTGGTATTTTTCAATGTGATTAAGTAAGGAAGGTCTGTGTAGGTCTTTGCATAAAAATCAAAATAAGGAACGTGTCTATCGATGTAAAATTCCTGGAGGATCACATGGGTCATGGCCATCGCTAGTGCACTGTCCATCCCGGCTTGTACCGGAAGCCAATCGTCGGCGAATTTGACGAATTCAGCGTAATCCGGACTGACGGCGACAACTTTTGTACCTTTATAGCGGGCTTCCACCATGAAGTGGGAGTCAGGGGTGCGGGTCTGTGGAAGGTTAGAGCCCCAAACAAGTAAATAACTGGAGTTGTACCAGTCGGCACTTTCCGGGACATCGGTCTGTTCGCCCCATATTTGTGGAGAAGCGGGCGGCAAATCGGCGTACCAGTCATAGAAACTTAACAGGACGCCGCCGATCAGGTTGAGGAATCGGCCTCCGCCTGCATAACTGACCATCGACATGGCAGGAATAGGGGAGAATCCAAATATCCGATCCGGTCCGTACTGTTTTATGGTATGGATGAGCTGAGCGGAAATCAGCGTCTCTACTTCATCCCATTCTGCACGGACGAACCCTCCTTTTCCGCGTGCCTGTTTATACTGCGTGGATAATTCAGGGTTTTCAACAATAGATGCCCATGCTTTTACAGGGTCATCTGTTTTTTTTACGGCATTTCGCCAAATCTCTAATAGTTTACTACGGATATAAGGATAGCGCACCCGGTGGGGGCTATATGTATACCAGGAGAAGCTGGCACCTCGCGGACATCCGCGTGGCTCGTATTCCGGCATATCCGGGCCGGTGGTAGGGTAGTCTGTCTGCTGGGTTTCCCAGGTGATGATCCCATCTTTGACGTGGATCTTCCAGCTACATGAGCCGGTGCAGTTGACTCCATGCGTCGAGCGGACAACTTTATCATGCTGCCAGCGGCTGCGGTAGTAATTTTCCGTATTGCTCCGCGACTTCGGGGACATTTCACTGTGTTCTGTCTCTGGCTGTGTTTTACCTAAGTACTTTAGTTTCTGTAAAAATGGTGGAGTTTTTCTAGGCATTTTCACATCTCCTTACATTTTTTAGGGTAAAACATGCATGAAGAATATCGATATTAAGTTTATGGTAACAGATTCCAATATTATTTTCACAATATTAAGGTAATTTTAAACACATCTTCAATAAATCGATTAGAAAAACTTAGCTTGTCGCCAAGTACTTATGGCGAAAGCCTTAGTATTTTCTTATACTTTAATCCTTTAACAAAGTTAAACTTTCTTAAAGTGCAAAAAAAGCCGAGCTTGATACAGCTCGGTTGTTGATTGTGTGAGAAAAATCATATTTTTATGAAGAAGGAAAACGTAATTCAGGAAGCCACTGGGACATGTGATTTTTAATATCCTCGTATACCTTTTTTTGCTCAGGGATTACTTCTTCCTGAATAGAGGTATGCATCGGCACTATCTTAAAGTCTGTTCCTGCGTGGTGATTGGCAAATGGGGTATAGTCAACGATAGTTGGTATGAACGCAGGTTGATTTACATAGATCGATCCATCTTGCCTGTCTTTTTCAATCTCTACTTGCAGGATGCCTCCGATCCGCCTGTAGGTTTCTTCCTGAGCAGAAAGGAAATTTCCTAATGAGTAAATGACAAGTGTTTCATTTCCGTTCTTTCCATCAAGCATTTCGATTGGCTGAAGGACGTGGGGGTGATGACCGAGAATGACATGGGCACCGGCATCTGAGATCATTTGTGCTAATTCTTTTTGATAATTATTAGGCATACGTTGATACTCATCGCCGAAGTGCATACTGACAACAACGGCATCCGCCGCTTGATTTGCCTGCTTAACTTCTGACTTGATGGTTTGTTTATCAATCAAATTGACAAGATAATCTTTATTTTTAGGTACCGGTATTCCGTTCGTGCCATACGTATAGCTTAAAAATGCGACATCGATTCCTTCTGAAGTTGGTATTACACGCAGGTCGTTTTGGTCTGCTTGACTTTTGAAGGCTCCCGTATAGGCCATATCGATAGCATTCCAATGAGAGACAGCCTGTTTTATCGCTTTTTCTCCGCGGTCGAGCGTGTGGTTATTAGCAATGGAAACAATGTCGATGCCATTCGCCTTTAATGCATCCCCGACTTCCTTGGGACTGTTGAATGCTGGATATCCCGACAGGCCGAAGTCGGTTCCGCCTATCATCGTTTCCTGATTAGCAATGGATAACGTGGTGTTTGTCAGGTAGGGTGCAACATCCTTGAACATGGGGGTAAAATTATAGCCACCGGCAGATTGTGCATCGCGATAAACGGGAGTATGGATCAGAATATCACCGATAGCGGAGAGGGTTATTTTGGGGTTGGAAGGGAAGTCTTGTTTTGCCTGGACGTCAGAATTCTTTAAGGCAAGGTCTTTGACAGATAAAATAGTACGCTCCGGTTGGCTGCAGGCAGCTGTAATGAGAAATAGTATGAGGAGAAAGAAAATTCTTTTCATAAGAAGCGCCCCTTTAAATAGGAAAATAGAAAGGATTTGGAAGACCTTTTTCCTATATTATAAACCGTTTTCATGAAAATAAAAATAAGCCTCCCATTCTTTTTCGTGAAAAAACGGGAGGCTTTTACATATTCAGACGGAATGCGCATGGTGTTTAGCGGCATTCTGGTTTCGCTGCATAGTCATGTACATAGCAATACCAGAGGCTACCAGTAATGTACTGGTAACAAAAAATACAGATGAAAAACCGAAATATCCGGAAAGCATTCCTCCGAGTGCTGGACCAATCATATTTCCTAAGAAACGAATACTGGTATTATAGCCGAGTACTTCTCCTTGCATAGCGAGCGGAGCTTCCTGGCGGATGTAGGCAGAGCGTACTGGAATAATTCCTCCGATTGAAGCCCCCAGCAGGAAACGGATAATGACTAACTGCCATATACTCGTAACGAACGCTCCTGGTAAATAAACGATTCCTGCCATGAATAAAAGGAATACGAGAATTTTGATATAACCGACCCGGTCAGCAATGCGGCCCCAGCGCCTGGCCATCAACAAATTACCTAACCCTGCTGCAGAGAACGCGATTCCTGAAAAGAAAGCAAGATTGGCCGTACCATGCAATTCAGCAACATATAAGGACAAAATAGGCTGGATGCTGAAATGGGCAATTTGCACGAACAAGGATACCAGCATGACCATTACCAGTACGGGATGCCTGACAATATGGCGGATGACTTCCCTGCTGGAATAACTGGTTTTATTGTCACTATTTTCATCTTCCATTTTCACTTCTTTGATTCCAAAGATGACAATCAATCCTGATAGGAAGACAGTGATCGAAGTTCCCTGGAAAGTGGCAGAATAACCGAAAGAATCAGCTAATAATCCCCCTAGCATCGGGCCCATCAAACTTCCCGTGATACTCCCGGTCTGCAGGGTTCCAAGCACCTTACCCGCAATGTTTTTCGGTGTCTGCGTTGCGATTAACGCTTGAGACATTGGGATGAATCCAGTGAAAACCCCCATGAATAACCGGAGGAAAAACAGCTGCCAGACTGAGTCAGCCAGTCCCATCGAGAAGACAGAGAGTCCGAGCCCAAAGGCGGAAATGATTAAAATTTTCTTCCTGCCATACTTGTCCCCGACTCGTCCCCAGATAGGCGCGAACAAAAAAGCGGTCACAAAGGTGACACCAAACACCCACCCGGACCATTGCTGTACATATGCTTCAGAGAAGTTTCCGAAGCTATCTATATATAAAGATAAAAAGGGCAAAACCATGGTTATGCTTCCTGCAATGAAGAAGTTGGCAAACCACATGATGAACAGATTTCGTTGTGCCAGTTTTTCTTGGTCAACGATAATGAATCACTTCTTTCAAATCAATTATTTCGATACCCTAAATATTATGTCGTCATCCTAAATGTATATCATACTCCTGGACACCTTGAAAGAAAAATGCTCTATCATCGTTATTTGTAATTGGGAATGGGGAATATATCCAATAACAAATGTCAGAAAATTAAGATTGAATTGCCATTCTAGTTCGTTTACCATTTATGAATATAGAATTTTATGAAAATATACAAATCGGAAAAGTCCGGGCTGCAAAGGAGGCCATGGTTTGGATTATAAAATAACCCCGCTGGGTGATCAGGCGGTCATTATTGAGTTTGGAAAAACGATAGATGAAGATGCACATAAGCGAGTTAAAAGTGCAACCAATTATTTTGAAAATAAACCATTGGAATGGATGACTGAATATATTCCTGCTTTTACAACAGTAGCTGTATTCTATGACCCTGTGAAAGTACTGGATTACTTGGGAAAAACAGAATTCCGGCTGCCATATGAGCTGGTCGCCGAAGAGCTTGATAGAAACCTTGCCACGCTGAAAGAAGGTGAGTCTGCACAAGCACGAGTCGTGGAAATCCCTGTCTGTTACGGGGAAGACTTAGGTCCAGACCTCTCCTTCGTCGCTGAGCATAATGGTCTGACAGAAAAGCAGGTCATCGATTATCACACGCAGGGAGATTATCTTGTCTATATGATCGGCTTTGCCCCAGGCTTTCCTTATATCGGAGGCATGACAGAAAAGATCGCGACCCCAAGGAAAAAAGAACCAAGACTTCAGATTCCAACAGGTTCTGTCGGTATCGCAGGCAGTCAGACAGGTGTCTATCCAATTGAGACTCCTGGCGGCTGGCAGTTAATCGGGCAGACCCCATTACCTCTGTTTCAGCCGGAACAAGCGAACCCCTCTTTATTACAAGCCGGAGATAAAGTCGTTTTTAAGGCGATTACCCGACAGGAATATGACGCTTACAAGGAGGGTGAAGCATGATAAAGGTTTTAAAGCCAGGGCTTCTGACCAGCCTCCAGGATCTTGGCAGGACCGGTTTTCAAAAGCAAGGGGTCATTGCCAGCGGTGTGATGGATCCTGTAGCTCACCGGATTGCTAATTTGCTTGTAGGAAACCAGGAGGACGTACCTACCATGGAAGTGACATTGGCAGGTCCCGTTTTAAGATTTGAAAATGATACGTTGATCTCGCTTTGCGGCGGGGATCTTTCGGCAACGATTGATGATGAGCCGGTCAAGCTGTGGCGTCCTGTCTTTGTGAAAAAAGGCAGTAAACTCCGGTTTGGACAAGCGAAAGAAGGGGCCAGGGTTTACTTAGCTGTCGCAGGCGGCTTTGATGTTCCGGAAGTCATGGGAAGCAAGTCGACATATCTCCGCGCCGGTCTGGGCGGTTTTCATGGAAGGGCTTTGCAGGATAATGATGAACTACGAGTAGAGGAAGCTTCCGGTGTGGCTAAGAAGATATTGGCTTCATTAAGAAAGGAATCCGAAGATCGAAATTTCATCAGTATGGATTGGTATGTAGCTTCTGAATTTATCCCGTCCTTTCAGGAAGAGCAACCGGTACGAGTCATGAAGGGAAGACAATACCATTCATTTAAAAGGGAAAGCAGGGAAGCCTTCTTTCACGAGGTGTTTAAAGTCGGCAGTAAGTCTGACCGGATGGGCTATCGCCTGGAAGGTCCGGGATTATATGTAGAAAAAGAGGAGGACATGATTTCAGAAGCGGTAGCTTTAGGTACGATCCAAGTACCTTCGAATGGACAGCCAATCGTTCTGCTTGCTGACAGGCAGACAACGGGGGGCTATCCGAAAATCGGACAAATCGCCTCGGTCGATATACCGTTAATGGCGCAAATGAAACCTGGAGAGAAAGTACGTTTTCAGGAAGTATCCCATGATGAAGCACAACAACTTTATTTAGAAAGAGAGCGTAGTATCCAGCAGCTTGCTCAAGGAATACGTCTGAAATTCAATTAGGAGGGTATGACATGTCGATTGTAGATTTAAATTGTGATATGGGAGAGAGCTTTGGAACCTATCAAAAAGGGCGTGATGAAGAGATTCTTGACTATATCACTTCAGCTAACGTGGCATGCGGGTTCCATGCGGGTGATTTCACAACAATGAGAAAGACAGTAGCGATGGCCCTGGAAAAAGGGGTAGGTATCGGAGCGCACCCCGGTTTACCTGACCTGATGGGGTTTGGCAGGCGGAACATCGACATCTCTCCAGAGGAAGCATATGAACTTGTCATCTATCAAATCGGAGCATTGAACGGATTTGTTCAATCTGAAGGTGGAAAGATGCAGCATGTCAAACCACATGGGGCATTATATAATATGGCAGCCAAGCGTCAGGACTTATCGGAAGCGATTGCTGAAGCCGTTTTTAAAGTAGATTCAGAACTCGTTTTATTTGGGTTAGCAGGCAGTGAGTTGGTGAAGGCGGGTAAGAAAGCAGGTCTTCGTACCGCAAGTGAAGTCTTTTCCGATCGGACCTACCAGGAAGATGGTTCTTTGACATCGAGGAAAGAAAAAAATGCCTTACTAACTGACTATGAGAAAGCAGTCAACCAGGTGATTCGGATGGTAAAGGAAAAGAAGGTCCATACCGTCCAGGGAAAAGATATTGAGGTCCAGGCAGATACCATTTGCATCCACGGTGACGGAGAAAACGCTTTGGATTTTGCCAAATATATCAATCAAGCATTGAAAGAATCTGGTATTGAAACTACTAAAATCAAAGATGTACTGAAATAACAGCAAGGAGTGGAGCATATGGACAAAAGATCAAGAAGGCGACTGCTGTTGGGGGCAGCTTTTTTGATGGCGACTTCTGCCATTGGGCCTGGATTTCTGACGCAAACGACACATTTTACAGAGCAATTAGCAGCTAGCTTTGGCTTTGTTATCCTGGTCTCGATTATCATTGATATCGGAGCCCAGTTGAACATTTGGAGGATCATCGCTATCTCAGAAAAACCTGCCCAGGACATAGCGAATAAGCTGCTCCCGGGACTTGGTTTTGTTTTGTCTGCCCTGATTGTGGCAGGCGGTCTCGCCTTCAATATTGGTAATATTGCTGGTGCAGGATTAGGTACCAACGTACTGTTCGGAATTTCACCAGAAATGGGGGCATTCTTCAGCGGCCTTGTTGCTATCGGCGTATTCCTCGTACGAGAAGCTGGTAAGGTGATGGACCGCTTCGCCCAAATGCTGGGGTTTCTTATGATCGGGTTGACGGTCTATGTCATGTTCACTGCGACTCCTCCGCTAGGAGAAGCGGCTGTAAAGACGTTTGCCCCTGATACGATAGACTTTCTTGCAATTGTGACATTGGTCGGCGGGACTGTCGGTGGCTATATCACCTTTGCCGGCGGCCATCGGTTATTGGAAGCAGGAGTGAAGGGAAAGGAGTCGTTGGGATATGTCAACCGCAGTGCAGTCTCAGCGATCGGCTTTGCTTCCATCATGCGTGTCTTTCTGTTTTTAGCAGCGCTTGGAGTGGTTGCCCAGGGCATACAATTAGATCCAGGGAATCCAGCCGCCACTGTATTTCAGTCGGCAGCGGGTACAATAGGATATAAAATATTCGGTGTGGTCATCTGGGCGGCAGCTGTTACGTCTGTTGTAGGTGCAGCTTATACGTCAGTGTCCTTCATTCGATCATTCAGTAAATCAATTGAGAAGCACCATAAATGGTATATTGTCGGATTCATAGCTATTTCAACCTTGGTATTTGTTTCTGTTGGGCGTCCGGTCAGCATTCTAATTTTAGTTGGTTCCCTGAATGGATTAATTTTGCCGCTTGCGTTGGGGGTCATGATTATAGCTGCCCATAAAAAGAGTATCGTCGGCGATTATAAGCACCCGGTTTGGATGACTATATTTGGGGCCTTGATCGTCATTGTCATGTCCTATATGGGCTTCATCACGCTAATTGAAGGTATTCCGCAATTATTTGAATAAAATAGAGGAGGAGTCGCAAATGGAAAGACCGGAAAAATGGAGTCCAGAGGAAGCACGTGGAAAAATCCGCACGCAATACTGGACCGGGCCGACTTCCGGTCTGGCTCCCGGATATATTCAAGGAAATCTGGTTGTGCTGCCTGAAGCAATGGCGTTCGAGTTTTTATTATTTTGTCAACGCAATCCGAAGCCCTGTCCCGTTTTAGATGTAACAGAGCCTGGTTCGCCTGTGCCGCGTTTGGTTGCACCAGATTCAGATCTGCGGATCGATCTACCTGGTTACCGGGTGTACCGTAATGGCCAGCTGACTGAGGAGCTGGGAGATATAACAGAACAATGGGATGAAAAAATGGTTGGATTTCTACTCGGGTGCAGCTTTACCTTTGAACAAGCATTGATAGAGCATGGTATTCCGCTCCGGCATATGGAAGAAAAAAAGAACGTTTCCATGTACAAGACCAATATCCAGTGTGTGCCTGCAGGTCGGTTTTCAGGTCCTATGGTTGTAAGTATGCGTCCAGTGAAAGCAGCCGACATACCTAAAGCTGTCCAGGTCACGAGCCGTTTTCCTTCCGTACATGGAGCCCCAGTTCATGTAGGGAACCCGGAAGCAATTGGGATATCTGATCTATCCTGTCCGGATTTTGGTGATCCTGTAACGGTCGAGGATGGAGAAATTCCGGTTTTCTGGGCCTGCGGTGTTACTCCTCAGGCAGTCGCCATGCACATGAAGCCGGAATTGATGCTCACCCATGCCCCGGGACATATGTTTATTACCGATAAGAAAAATGAAGATTATAGTATATAACAAGCAAAATGAAAGCTGTTCTTGATTGGTGGATACTCCACTTCTCAAGAGCAGTTTTTTGTTTGCGTTATTTTAACAAAAGGCTCAGTAAAACGTCGATTTTTCTTAAGAGACTTATTCAACAATAGGACCGAAAAGTCGAAGACTTGATTTCGAGATATTGTTGGAATTAGGGACTCCGGGAAACGATTCGCTTTCCGTGGGCGTGTGCTGAGTCTCCTCAAGCTTCGCCTTGCGGGGCCTCATCTATCACTCAACTCCCACAGGACTTTGAATTTTCACCTTGACTTAACCCACGCACGAAGGAAATGCGTAGCATTTTCGAGGAGTCTCACCGTTTCCCTACGCCCCTTGCCATAATAGGAAATTCTAGAAATCATACTTATGGAGAAATCGACCATGATAGAAAGAAGACTTTGGCGCCCTTACATCCTTTTTAAATGCGTCAACATGAAGGTTTCAGCTACATTCTCTCTCTTTTTGAAGGGTCCGTTTAGTACAACACTGGCTGGATGGGCAGGGAAACGTCGAGACTCCCGCGGGAGAAGGGGCTAGGCAAGATCCCGCAGGGCTTTAGCCCGAGGAAGCTTGCCAGGTCCCCCGCAGGAAAGAAATGAATGCGTAATCGCCTTGGGAGACACGACACGCATAAGCAGAACAGCAAAAGGGAAGGGTTCTTTCTTCCCGTTGATGGACTGCTTATGTCGCGAGTGTCTAGGCGATGAAGCTGGAAAGCGAGTCGTTTCACGAACCATCCCATTTCTCTTATGGTAACGGACCCTACTACCTCGAAACTGAGTCTTCAATTAAAGGGAGCTTAACTGTAAGTAACATTAAGATTTAAAACAGCCAATAAAAAATTATTGTTAACGCTTGCAAAACATGTATATACAAATTATAATTGATTCATAACTTGTATATACATGTCATGGCGATTGGGAAAAACTGATTAGGAGGGAAACTTACTATGTTTAAAAAACTTTTTGGCAAAGACAATAAAGAGACAATTCTGACAGCTCCTGTCACGGGGAAAGTGGTTGACCTGACTGAGGTGCCGGACCCAACTTTTTCACAAAAAATGATGGGAGAAGGTCTTGCTATCCAACCATCCGAAGGAAAAGCGGTAGCACCATTTGATGGAGAAATCGTCCAATTATTCCCGACGAAACATGCAGTTGGGTTAAAGAACAAAGCCGGTGTCGAAGTGTTGGTTCATATCGGTCTGGAAACAGTTGGCATGAACGGGGAAGGGTTCGAAGCTTCTGTAAAGCAAGGGGATAAAGTGAAGACAGGACAGACCCTGGTGACTTTTGATCTTGCAAAGATAGAGGAAAAAGCATCAAGCACAGTTACCCCGGTGATTATCACAAACAGTGATGAGTATTCCCTGGATTTCTATAATCAGGGTGATGTGGAAGCTGGTTCTACTGAAATCATGCAGATCAAGCCAAAGGCCAACTAACCTATACGGGAGGAAACCATCATGGATTTGAATAATCAGGCAAAACAGATTTTAGAAGCCATTGGCGGAGAAGAAAACATCAATGCCGCTACCCATTGTGTCACACGCTTGCGTTTAGCCTTAAATGATGAGAGCAAAGTCGACCAAGAGAAACTGAACAACATCGAGGCAGTTAAAGGTTCTTTTTCAACAAATGGGCAATTTCAAATTGTAATTGGACAGGGTACTGTCGATAAAGTTTACCAGGAATTGATTTCTATCACAGGAATCGGTGAACAGACGAAAGAAGATGTCAAGGCAGCGTCTTCGGAAAAAATGAATCCGCTTCAAAAAGCCATTAAGGTACTTGCAGATATATTCATCCCGATTCTGCCAGCGATCGTTACAGCTGGTCTGTTGATGGGTCTGAACAATATTCTTGCCGGTCCGGACATTTTTTATAAAGGTAAATCATTGATCGATGTCTATCCTCAGTGGTCCGGCATAGCTGAAATGATCAATCTGATTGCCAATACGGCATTTGTATTCCTGCCAGGTCTGATCGGCTGGTCGGCAGTGAAAAAGTTTGGAGGCAGTCCATTATTCGGTATTGTCCTCGGTCTTATTTTAGTCCATCCTGACCTGATGAACGCTTGGGATTATGGTAATGCTTTAAAAGAAGGCAATATACCGACATGGAATTTATTCGGCCTGGAGATTGAAAAAATCGGTTATCAAGGTCAAGTACTGCCGGTATTATTAGCATCCTGGGTGTTAGCCAAATCAGAAGTTTGGCTACGTAAACGTGTACCGGATTCTCTGCAATTGTTGCTGGTAGCTCCTACAACATTGTTGATAACTGGATTTTTAACTTTCCTATTCATCGGACCTGCTATGTTCTTTGTCGGTAATCTGCTTACTGACGGATTAGTATCGATTTTTGATCAATTCGCTGCATTAGGTGGTTTGATTTACGGTGGTTTGTATGGTCTGTTAGTCGTAACAGGTATGCACCATACATTCCTGGCAGTAGATATCCAGCTTGTCGGAAGTACAGGAACAACTTTCTTGTGGCCGATGCTTGCTTTGTCGAATATTGCTCAAGGTTCGGCAGCATTTGCCATGATGCTTGCAACAAAAGATGAAAAGCTGAAAGGCCTGGCTTCCACATCCGGTATTTCTGCCTATCTCGGTATCACCGAGCCGGCATTGTTCGGGGTCAACCTCCGTTTCAAATATCCGTTTGTCGCTGCCCTGATCTCTTCTGGTATCGCGGGTATGTATATAACGGTAGCCGGTGTAACAGCTACTTCCATTGGTGTTGGCGGGATCCCTGGATTCTTGTCAATCAGTGCCGGAAAATGGATGCCATTCTTCATCGGTATGGCAATCGTTATCATCCTGCCTGCAGTGATCACTTACCTTTGGGCGAAACGTAGAGGCGACTGTTAATGATTGAGTAAAATTTAAGTTGGTGGTGTTTTTAAATGAACCAAGCGTGGTGGAAAAAAGCAGTAGTTTACCAAATCTACCCGAAAAGTTTTAATGATACGACAGGCAATGGTGTGGGTGATTTGCAAGGCATCATTGAAAAATTGGATTACTTGAAAAACCTGGGGGTCGATGTCCTGTGGCTGACCCCTCCTTATAAATCCCCGCAGCGGGATAACGGTTATGATATCAGTGACTATTACGATATTCACCCGGAATACGGGACGATGGAAGACTTCGACGAACTGATTGCCGGTGTCCATGAACGCGGGATGAAGCTGATAATGGATATTGTTGTGAACCATACGTCAACCGATCATGAATGGTTCCAGCAGGCGAAGCAATCGAAGGATAATCCTTATCGCGATTATTACATTTGGAAAGATGGCAAAGACGGCGGTCCACCGAACAATTGGAAATCCAAATTCGGCGGCTCTGCCTGGCAGTATCACGAAACGACTGATCAATACTACCTGCATCTATTCGATGTAACCCAGGCCGATTTGAACTGGGAAAATGAACAAGTGCGTAAGAGCATCTACGAAATGATGAGTTTCTGGGCAGAGAAAGGCGTCGATGGCTTCCGTTTGGATGTCATTAATCTTATCTCCAAAAACCAGGCTTTTCCGGATGATGATGGTAGTGTCGCTCCTGGGGATGGCCGCAAATATTATACCGATGGCCCGCGTGTTCATGAGTACATGCAGGAGATGAATCGGGAAGTATTTGGCAAGTACGATCTGCTTACTGTCGGTGAAATGTCTTCCACGACCATCGACCATTGCATCCTTTATACACGCCCCGAGCGGAAAGAGCTTAGCATGACGTTTAATTTCCATCATTTAAAAGTGGATTACCCGAATGGCGAAAAGTGGACAGTGGCAGATTTCGATTTTTATGAATTGAAGAAAATCCTTTCTACCTGGCAAAAAGAAATGAACGCCGGCAAAGGATGGAACGCTTTGTTCTGGTGCAACCATGACCAGCCCCGCGTACTGTCCCGATTTGGCGATGATGTCAATTATCCAGTAGAATCGGGAAAAATGCTGGCGACGACGATCCACATGATGCAAGGTACGCCTTACGTCTATCAAGGGGAAGAGTTTGGAATGACGAACCCCTACTTCGAATCTATTAATCAGTATCGTGATGTTGAATCCCTCAATATGTATAACATCCTGAAAGAAGAAGGGGTGCCGGAAGACGAGATCATTGAGATTTTGAAGCAGAAATCCCGTGATAACTCACGTACTCCAGTTCAATGGAATACAAGTGAAAATGCCGGCTTTTCTGATCAGTCGCCATGGATTGAAGTGGCGAGCAATTATAAAGAGGTCAATGCTGAAAAAGCGATGGAACAGAAAGACTCCTTGTTCTATCACTACCAGCAGTTGATCCAGCTTCGAAAAGATTTTGATATCATCACCCATGGTGATTTCGAATGGATTGTGCAGGATGATGAACAAGTTTTTGCTTACGTACGCAAGTGGAAGGATGAAACCCTTCTCGTCGTCAATAATTTCTACGGATTGGCGACACGGTTAAAAATGCCTGATAAGTTCGACCTCAAAGGAAAGCAAGTGGATATCCTGATCAGCAATTATCCCGATTCGGGCAAGGATATCTACGATGGTTTAGGACTGCGGCCATATGAGTCCGTCGTTTATCACATCCACTAATGTTAAAATGGTAATGGTGATATTATGAAAAAGAAATATTTAGATATCTACAATGAGCTTGTAATGTCCATTCGGGACGGCAGCTTCCGGGCTGGAGAACGGCTGCCTTCCGAGCATGAGCTTTGCGAGCGTTATGACACCTCAAGAGAAACGATCCGTAAAGCCCTTCATTTGTTAGCGCAAAACGGCTATATCCAAAAGGTGAGAGGGAAAGGATCGATCGTTTTGGACAGTGATAAATACGAGTTTCCTGTTTCCGGGCTGACAAGCTTCAAGGAATTGACGCATCAATCCGGCCAGCAAATCCGGACAAAGGTGCACGAGCTGTATTTGTTGGAACCTGACACGGAGTTAGCCGAACTTTTAGATAATCCTGAAAGAGTCCCGATCTGGCGTGTCGTACGATCAAGAGAAATTGATGGTGAAAAGGTAATCCTGGACAAAGACTACATCCGACAAGATATAGTCCCAGGATTGACCAAAACCATTTGTGAAGATTCGCTGTATGAATATATCGAAAAAAAGTTGGGACTTGCCATTAGCTATGCCAGAAAAGAAATCGTCATAGAGCCGGTTTCGGTAGAAGATAAGGAATTGCTGGATGTAGAGAATCACGATCAAATGGTCGTCATCCGCAGTTTTGTCTATTTGGAAGATACGACACTCTTTCAATTTACCGAATCCAGGCACCGTCCTGATAAATTCAGGTTTGTGGATTTTGCCAGGCGTAGTAAATAACCCTCAACTTTCAGATAAAATAGAATCTCTTTTCCGCTACGAGAAACCACTTTGTAAAACACTTCCATAAGGAGCGAATGAAGCAGCTTCTTTTGGAAGTGTTTATTTATTAGAGACTTCGTTAAATCTCCGTGTTGATTTTAAAGATAAGCTCCCTAAGGGTCCGTTACCATGTATGTAAGGGGATGGTCTTGGAAACGACTCGCTTTCCTGCGGGGGATCTGGCAAGCTTCCTCGGGCTGCGCCCTGTGGGATCTCGCCTAGCCCCTTCTCCCGCGGGAGTCTCGCCGTTTCCCTTCCCATCCAGCCAGTTTTGTATTAAACGGACCCTTCAAAAAGAGAAAGAATGTACAACTAAAAATTTGATCCTAAAAGCATTTATAAAGGATATAAAGAGGCAGAAGTCTTCTTCAAAGATGTTATGCCATAAGTGTGATTTCGAGAACTTTCTACGTTAAGGTCCGGAGGGGAACGGCGAGACTCCTGCGGGATGAAAATGACAGGTGAGACCCCGGAAGACGAAGTCTGAGGAGGCTCAGCGCATGCCCGCGGAAAGGGAGTCGTTCCCCAGAGGACCTTTATTCAGATAAACATCTCGAAATCGAGTCTTCCATAATTCGGCCCAATAATTGAATAAGGCTCTTATGAAAAATAAACAACGTTTAACAGAACCATTTGTGAAAGAATCATTAGTACGCCAGCGATTTACTTGGATTGAATGGATTTATACATTAAGATGAAAAATAGATGTTAGACCGATATTACAGAAGTAGGTGAGTGCAGCGATGATGCAAATAGGAGTTACAGCTAAAATGGCCAAAGAATTGAAGAAAGAAGTCCAGCCTGCGGATGCTGTGGAAGGCCCAAGAATTTATCAATGGCATATGAACTTTTTTACTATGCAGCGGAGAAAATGTATCTTATTAATGAATGATGAGACGGGGTTGAACCTGACGTTATTCGGCTTAAAACAGGAACAATTCAAAAATATGGATCAAGTCATTATGGGCTCGTTAAGAGAGCTGCTAAGATTACTTAAGGTCGATCAAGCTATCATCGATGATTTCCTGGATGCCGGGCAGGAAATTGTTTATACCAAAACACATGACCGCAGTGTTCTCGGCATGATGAATGAAATAAAGCTTGGTATGGAACATGACCTGCAAGGGTTATCTTACGATGAGATTGATGCTATCAAAGTAAATGAAGAAAATAACCGGATTATTTTATCACCATTGAAAGAATTAAAGCCCTTGGATACCTTAGTTGCCTACTATAATGAAAGTGAATGACAGCCGCCTATGAACTGCACCTTTGTCGTTACCACGTACAAGTGGGGTGAGTTCATATGGCGGTTTTTTTATTCTGAGAACCATGATGTTTAAATAAAACATAAACGGATATGGGTATATTAGAAGACATCTTGAATAAGCCTAAGGGTTTACTGATATACCTTCCAGGGTATATAATGTATATACAATGAAAAAATGAAAAACGGAGGTATTTCATGTATTTCAAATATTTTTTCGATGAAAATCTTGCACAAATGTCCTATTTAGTCGGGTGTCAGGCCACGGGCGAAGCTCTAGTCGTCGATCCGGCTCGTGATATTACACCGTATCTGGAAACTGCCGAAGCAGAAGGATTCAATATTACAGCAACAACAGAAACACACATCCACGCTGACTTCGTTTCTGGTGCGCGCGAGTTATCCAAGCGTACAAACGCAAAACTTTATTTATCTAACGAAGGCGGTGGAGACTGGAAGTATCAGTATCTGGATGATGTCGATCATGAGCTGCTTAACGATGGGGATAAATTCTATATTGGTAAGGTTCGTTTTGATGTTATGCACACTCCAGGTCATACCCCAGAAAGTCTCTCTTTCGTATTGACAGACGAAGGTGGCGGATCTGAAGTGCCAATGGGTGTTTTCACAGGAGACTTCGTATTTGTCGGAGATGTCGGCCGTCCTGACTTGCTTGAAAAAGCAGCAGGAGAAGAGGGTACATCTGAAAAAGGTGCCCACCAAATGTTTGAATCCTTGAAAAAATTCAAGGACTTGCCTGATTATGTCCAGCTTTGGCCAGGCCACGGAGCAGGAAGTGCCTGCGGTAAGTCGCTGGGTGCTGTACCAACTTCAACCGTAGGTTATGAAAAAATCAATAACTGGGCTGTCAAACAGGATAATGAAGATGAGTTTGTGAAAAACCTTCTAAGCGGTCAGCCAGAACCGCCGAAATATTTCGCTATGATGAAGAAAATCAATAAAGAAGGTCCGGATTTCCTTGAAGATAAAGACTTAGAGCAAATTTCTGTCGATAGATTGGATAGTTATAAAAATGACGATACGATTATCCTGGACACCCGTCCTAAACAGGAATTCGCTAAAGGTCACATCGAGGGAACCATCAATATCCCGTTCAATAAGTCATTTGCCAATTGGGCAGGATGGATGATGGATTATGATAAAGATATCGTATTGATTGCTGATCAAGAAGACACTTATGATATCAACCTAACCCTGCAATCAATCGGTCTTGATCGTGCGGTAGCGTATGTGAAAGCAGATGAAGTTTCTAAACAGTCTAACCTGGAAACTTATGAAAACATTTCGCCAAAAGAGCTGCGTGACAAATACCAGAAAGATGAAGACTATGTCACCATCGACGTTCGTGAAGAGTCAGAGTGGAATGAAGGTCACTTAGAAGATGCTGAGCATATCTTTGTTGGCACTCTTCCGGATAACCTGGACAAAATTCCAGAAGGCAAAACACCGGTAGTTCATTGCTTATCTGGGGCGCGTTCTGCAATAGCAACCAGTGTATTGCAAAAGCATGGATTTAAAGATGTGAAGAACCTTGAAGGCGGATATGCCGCTTGGACTAAAGAAGATTTACCAGTAGTACGAGAAAAATAAATGGAACGAACCATAATACACCCGCAGCTAAATGCGGGTGTATTTTTTTAATATAGTGCATACTAATCTTCTCTCTCGGGTAATGGGATATATAGGCTAAATTTGCATCGAATAAGATTACTTACAAGCGTCTGATAAAGGAGGAATAAAATGGGCTTAAATGTAGCTCAAAAGCTGATTAAAGATCATATCGTAGAAGGCGAAATGACTCCAGGTGAAGAAATCGGTTTAAAAATCGACCAGACCCTCACCCAGGATGCTACCGGAACAATGGTAATGCTGGAATTGGAAGCGATGGGGGTCGACCGGGCCAAGACAGAAGCTTCTGCTCAGTATGTGGATCATAACTTGATTCAGGAAGACAGCAAGAATCCTGATGACCACTTATTTTTGCAAAGTGCTGCTAAGCGGTTCGGACTCTATTACAGTAAACCAGGAAATGGTGTCAGCCACCCTGTCCACATGCAGCGTCTGGCAAAACCCGGCAAGACGCTGTTAGGCTCCGACAGCCACACATGTGCCAATGGCTGTATGGGTATGCTGGCGATAGGCGCCGGTGGAATTGATGTAGCAATGGCGATTGCAGGAGAACCTTTTTATGTGAAAATGCCCAAAGTATGGGGCGTAAAAGTGACCGGAGAATTGCCGGATTGGGTTAGCGCCAAGGATGTCATTCTGGAAATGCTTCGAAGACATGGGGTGAAAGCGGCAGCCAATCATGTCTTTGAATATTATGGTCCAGGGGTCAAGAACCTTTCTGCTATGGACCGCCATGTTATTGCAAATATGGGGGCAGAACTTGGGGCAACAGGAACCATTTTCCCATCGGATGAAGAAACGAAGCGGTTTATGAAGCAGGAACATAGAGAAGATGAATGGATAGAGCTGAAAGCGGATGAAGATGCTACCTATGATTTGGAAGAAGAAATCAACCTTTCTGAACTGGAACCAATGATTGCGAAGCCGACAAGTCCGGGAAATGTTGTTCCTGTGCGTGACGTAGCCGGTGAACCGATTTATCAGTCTTATATCGGATCATCCGCCAACCCTGGTTACCGTGATTTTGCTATTGCATCCAAAATGGTAGAAGGTCGTAAAGTAGCAGAAAATGTATCATTTGATTTGAATCCCACCTCCAGACAAATGCTGCTCGACCTCTCAAAAGAGGGTCATATCGCTAACTTTATCCAAGCTGGAGGACGATTACATCAAGCAGGCTGTAATGGCTGTATCGGGATGGGACAGGCCCCGGCGACCGGCAGGAACAGTCTACGGACTACACCGCGTAACTTCCCTGGCAGGTCCGGTACCAAAGAGGATCGTGTATTTCTTGTCAGCCCGGAGACGGCTGCTGCATCTGCGCTTACAGGAGTAATCACAGATCCGCGTACACTTGATATCGATTATCCGGAGGTGCACGAACCGGAAAATCCAACGGTAGACGTCGATTTATTACAAGAGCCTTTACCGGAAGAAGAAGCGAAGCAGGTAGAGTTGGTGAAAGGGCCGAATATAGCTACCATTCCAAAGATGGAAGGACTCCCCGAACATTTAGAACTTCCTGTATTGCTGAAAATGGGTGATGACATATCTACAGATGAAATCCTGGCTGGAGGAGCAAGGGTGCTTCCATACCGAAGCAATCTTCCTGAAATCAGTAAGTTTTGTTTTGAAATTGTCGATGAAACCTATTATGATCGGGCAATGAAAATACGTGATCATGGTGGCCACGCTATCGTCGGCGGGCAAAACTATGGGCAAGGGTCCAGTCGTGAACACGCCGCGTTAGCTCCCCGGTATCTTGGCCTAAGGGTCGCGCTTGTTAAGGACTTTGCCAGAATCCACTGGCAGAATCTTGCCAACTTCGGGATTTTGCCTGTTACATTTGTCGATGAGTCAGATTGGGGCGAATTAGAACAAGGAGATGTCCTTCAATTTGAGGGGTTAAGGGAGAAGCTTGAAGAAAGCAATCGATTTGAAGTAAAAGTGAAAGGGAAAGATAAATCAATAAAAGTGGAGCATGCACTTTCACCTCGCCAGTTGGAGTTCATTCTGATGGGTGGTTTGATCAACTGGGTGAAGGAACGATTGAATCGGTGAACAATTTTGGGAAACCTATAAGAGGGGCGTAGACGATCTGCGTCCTTTTTTTTGTGATGCAGAAGAAGTACATGCTGGGCTATGGATCATCGTGTAGTACGGAAACCTGGAGTATTATCCTGTTTCCTTTCCCGGCGCCTCATTTCTTGTTGCAAGAGCTCTATAAACTCATCATCCACATTCAGCTTAAGTGCAGCGCGATAAGCTTGAATTAACATTTCATAGGATAGGTTTTCCATGCATAGGTACTCCTTTCAAAAGTCAGGAAAGCTTTGTGGCACAGGTTGCAGCGCCGGTAATATTACCTTCTTCATCATATATAGGCTGGGCGAAAATATCGTAGATGATAGTTCCTTCCGGTAATGGAAAACGTATGGTACGTCGAAGAGGATTTCCTTCCTTGATTACAGAGTGTTTCATTTCCATTAGGGAGAGTGTTCCCTCACTGGAATCCAGTTCATCATCCCGTTTTCCCAACAGGGAATTTTCACTGTAATGAGAAGGGGCGTTAAAAACCCAGGTATAACGTAAATCGGTTCCGCAATGGGCCAATACCACCGGAGAGCTTAGCAAGGCGGTTTGAAAAGGATCACTGATATGTTCTGTGAAAAAAACAGACGGATGAATATGGAAGAAGTCTGCAATTTGTTTAGCGACGAATATACTTGGATTACGTGTGCCATTTTCGATTTGAGCGTAGTAAGCCCGGTCGATATGAACCTTTGATGCTACTTCCTGCTGGGTGTACATTTTATCTTTTCTGAGCTTGATCAGCCATGTTCTCATTTAACCGCTTCCTCACTGTAGCCATACTTCTATAGATAGTAATTCTGCATAATTATCAGATTTCCTTGTGGCAAATTGCAACACTAATAGAAAAGTAGGGAAAAAGATAGGTATAAGGTACTTTTAACGTCTCAGGGGGTCAGGATAATTCTATATAAATTCTATTAACCGATAGTTTTAATATTTCTAGTGATGGTATGGAAGTTTTTTCTGGAACCCCAGAGGAGGATTTATAGGAAGACTCGATTACAAGAGTGCATCGGAGTAAAGGGAAGAAATATAATAATCATTGGTGGTCCCCAGTCAATCCTGATAATATAAAGTATAGTTGATTACAAGGAGAAATTTATAATGGCTTGGGAATTACTTAATATTTTTGCTGTTGCTGCTTTTGCTTTTAGCGGAGCAATTGTTGCTTTAAGCGAGCGATACGATATATTTGGCACTTTTATGTTGGGGATCGCCACGCCTTTCGCGGGTGGAATCATCAGGAATATCGCCTTAGACGTACCGGTAGTCCATGTGTGGGAGCAGGGGTATCTATTTTATATAGCTGTGTCGACGATAGCTATCGTTTACTTTTTCCCTAAAAACTGGGTGATGTTTTGGGATCGCTGGAACATCTATCTGGATGCTATTGGTTTGTCTGCTTTCGCAATCCAGGGAGCTGCCTTTGCGATTGCTGCGGGATTCCCGCTCGGCGGAATAATTTTTGCAGCTATATTGACAGGAGTTGGCGGGGGCATGACGAGGGATGTTCTAGCCCAACGGAAACCGATGGTCCTGCACCAGGAAATCTATGCTGTATGGGCCCTTTTTGCCGGGGGAGTGATTGGTCTCGGTTGGGTGGATATCGACGATACTTTTGAAATGTACCTGTTGTTCTTTGCGATTATCCTGTTAAGGGTGCTGTCCTACCACTTAGGATGGCATTTACGTTTTCGCGATTTGTATCGTATGTAGAAGGGGCTTGGTGTCTAGTAATTGAAACGTTGCTGATTTGTATAGGAAAAGATGAAACATAAATATGAAAAGAGCAGCCCGAATTCATTAATGAATCGGGCTGCTTGTTTTCATATACGGAAAAGGTCACCGGATAGGTAACGTTCACCTGTATCTGGGGCGATGGCAACGATCACTTCACCGGGATCCTTCCGTTTTGCGACCTGGATAGCCGCATAGCAGGCAGCACCTGCGGAAGTTCCAACGAGAATTCCTTCTTCTCGTGCTAACCGACGGGTAATATCGTAAGCATCGTCATCTTCAATTTTGAAAATTTCATCATAGACTCCCTGGTTCAAAATGCTTGGGATGAAACCAGGGCTAGTGCCGACGAGTTTATGCTTGCCTGGCTTTCCGCCTGATAATACAGGGGATCCTGCTGGTTCTGCTACATGGATGGTCATATCGGTAAAATGTTTTTTTAGTTCTTCTCCCGTTCCTGTAATCGTTCCACCTGTACCGGCTGTGGATACAAATGCAGATAAAGGTTTGCCTAATTCTTCCATCGCTTTAATAATTTCTGTAGCTGTAGTGTGACGATGGGCATCAGGGTTGGCTTCATTTTCAAATTGCATCGGCATGAACCCGCCCGGAGTTTCAGCTACTAATTCTTTTGCTTTTTCAATGGCGCCAGGCATTTTATCAGCTCCTGGCGTCAGCACGATTTCCGCACCGTACGCTTTTAATAAATTGATTCGTTCCTGTGTCATGGTATCCGGCATGACTAGGATTGCTCGATAGCCTCTTGCCGCAGCGCTCATAGCCAATCCTATCCCGGTATTTCCGCTTGTCGGTTCAATGATTACTGATCCTTCTTTCAAATGACCTGCTTTTTCAGCTTCTACAATCATATTATAAGCAGCACGGTCTTTAACACTTCCGCTAGGGTTGAACATTTCAAGTTTCAAGTATATATCTGCACCATTTTCCGGAGAAAGTCGATTCAGCTTGACTAGTGGTGTATCTCCGATCAATTCTGCCATATTATTTACAACTTTCATACCGTCACTTCCTTTACATCTGTATATATAAAGATTTTAACATATCTTAAGCTATAATACCTACTAAGGTGATAGGGATTAACATGCTCATATAAAAAAGGGCACAAAAGTGCCCTTTTCATATTGTTTCTTCTTTCAACGTATAGTAGAATAAGATACGTCTATTCAAGTTTTGTAAAATTTTAAATTTATCCAATTATAATTTTACTACACCAATCAGTCATTGTCAACAGGAATAGATAGAAAAGATGGGGAGTGTGGCCATTGGAGAAAAACACCCGTATATGGAAACAGGAACAAGCGCGTGTTAAAGAAATTATCGAGCTTATTCGGGCAAAAAGACAATCGCTTGAAGAAAATACCGGGCAACTCAAAGAAAACATCATTGATTTAAGGAAAAACTTCTGGGATGATGTCACCGTCAATATTGATGAACCGGACGAAGTGATTGAGACTTATGCCAGTATAAAACAGCAAGCAGAGCTCTTATCCGAACGTGAGCGGAGCCATGGGCAATTCTATAAGTCGATCAAACTATACAGCCGCCTGGAAGACTCACCATATTTTGGCCGGATTGATTTTACCGAGCAAGGTGGTCAGAAAGAAACGGTGTATATCGGTATTGGCTCTCTTATGGATAAGGAGGAGGATGATTTCCTCATTTACGATTGGCGCGCTCCAATTGCCAGTATGTATTATGACTACTCTCCTGGACCCGCACAATACGAAACTCCTGAAGGCAAGATGAAAGGTGAGATGGAACTCAAACGCCAATTCTTAATTAGAAATGGTAAAATCACCGGTATGTTTGATACAGGTCTGACGATAGGTGATGAACTTCTCCAGCAGGTACTTGGCGGAAATGCTACCTCTCAAATGAAAAGCATCGTGGCAACAATTCAAAAAGAACAAAACCAAATCATTCGCTATGAGAAAAATAACATGCTTGTTGTACAGGGAGTCGCCGGAAGCGGAAAAACTTCTGCTGCCATGCAGCGCATTGCCTATTTACTATACCGCTACCGTAAGACAATTCGTGCTGATCAAGTTTTGCTATTCTCGCCAAACCAAATGTTCATCAGTTATGTGTCTTCTGTATTGCCTGAGCTTGGAGAAGAAAACATGCGGCAAAATACATTTCAAGAATATGCTGCACAACGGCTGGATGATGAATATACACTGGAATCACCATTCGAACAGTTGGAGTATCTGTTATCATCGCAAGCTGCAAAGAACTATGATGCCAGGATTGATGGCATTCATTATAAGGCTGGCCTGGCATTCAAGCAGATGATAGACCAATATGCCATTAAACTCGCAACAAAGGGCATGAGTTTCCGCAATATCAAGTTCCGAGGTGAGCTGGTAGTCAGTGGGACAGAGATTTCCGATTACTTTTATCAGTTAAATGCAAACATGTCGATTCCAAATAAAATAGAGCTGGTAATGGATTGGCTGTTAGCCAAGATCGACGAGTTAGCTAACGAAGAATTAACGAAAGATTGGCCGGTAGAAGAAGCTTCTTTTATGGATAAAAAAGATTATTTGGACGCATTCAAAGAGTTGCAAAAGAATCAACGTTTCAATGAAGAAACTTTTGATGATTATCAGCGGGAAGAGCAAATGTTGGCGAAAATGATTGTGGAGCGAAGTCTTCGGCCATTACGTAATAAAATCAAGAATTTGAAATTTATTCACATGAAAAAGTTATATCAAGGGTTATTCGAACAAGATTTACCAGTGGATTATCCAGATAATTGGAAAAAGATAGGGGAAGATACGATTTCTGCAATTCAATCAAAAACACTTCCAGCAGAAGATATTACGCCGTATTTATACTTGCAGGATCAAATAGAAGGAAGAAAAATTAATCCAATAATCCAATATGTATTCATCGATGAAGCACAGGATTACTCCCCGTTTCAATTTGAATTCATCCAGCAGCTCTTTCCAAATGCGCACTTCACACTGTTGGGGGACTATAACCAGGCAATATTGGCTAATGTAGGAGAGGCTCCAACCGTTCTTGAGGCAGCAGGTGGTTATAAGAATGTGGAGCGCTTACAGCTGATGCGCAGTTATCGTTCCACAAAGCCAATTGTCCACTTTACGAGCAGACTTATTCCTGGTGGCCATGAAATCGAGGCTTTTAATCGAGACGGACGGCTTCCGCGTCTTTATGGGCTGCATAAGCGAACGGAGCAGGTAGATCAATTGAAAAAGGTTATCAAGGAAAGACAGAAGGAAGGGCAGGAAACCATAGCAATCCTCGGCAAGACTAAAGAGGAATGTCAGGATATTGTAGCAAATTTAGAAGGTGAATTCTCTCTTCGTTTCATCTATAAAGAATCACAGCCTTTTGAAAAAGGCTTAATGGTTCTGCCTGTCTATTTGGCTAAAGGGATTGAATTTGATTCTGTTATTGTCCCGGATGCCTCTGTCTCCACTTATTACCAGGAAAGTGAACGGAAGCTGTTTTATACTGCATGCACAAGGGCTATGCATGAGTTGGATATTTGTTATATAGGAGAAATGAGTCCTTTTTTAAAACACGTATCGAGAGATTTATATGAATAAGAACGAAATCACCCCCCTGTTATCATGAAAGCAGGGGGGTGATTTACGTTCAAAAGTTTTCCTTTGCAAATTCCTGTGCGAATCGGAAGCTATGGTTCGGAACTCTGATTTTAAATGCAAGCTGGTTTGTCTTCAGATTAAAACGATCTACACGGAGGTCGAAGTTACTGGCGGGTTTCATCTCGGTGACTGCAACATAGATAGTTTCATCGTTAGGGTTTATCATCACCCATTCAGGGAGATCAAAACTCTTATTGACATACTCCAATACTTTCTTATTAGGAAGTGGCAGCTTTCCCAGTGATATTCCCTCTTGTTGGAGGACGACATCTCCGTTTTCTTGAACAATAGGTTCAAAGTTCATTTTTAATGGGATTTTTTGGTCAAATGCTTTGATATTGCCTTTCAATTCTACATTACGCTCTAATGACACGGAGTAGTTCAAGTCATCATCACTGGGGAGCTGGCTTAAAAACTCGTTGACGAGCTGTTCAAGGTTTTCTTTGGTCGATACAATCGTGAATTCAGCTTCTTCCGTTTTCTTTTGGTCATCTACATTGACGATCGT
The DNA here is from genome assembly GCF_043497085.1 of Halobacillus sp. B23F22_5. Lineage (NCBI taxonomy): Bacteria > Bacillati > Bacillota > Bacilli > Caryophanales > Bacillaceae > Halobacillus > Halobacillus sp. B23F22_5. The sequence goes on from NZ_JBIEKI010000001.1 coordinate 378,780, forward strand.
ATAGGAAGTAGGTAAAAAAATTAAAGCTAAAATCCAAATAATAATACCAATGTTCAGAGCTGCGAGTGCCAAGAATAATACTTTCCATTTATTTTTAAAGTCTATAAATTTCATATCATTCCACCTGATAAATTATGAATTTCAATCGGGTTATTGATTTTGCTCAATATCCGGTCTTATATATTCTAACACGCGCTCGGCAATAAGTTTATAGCCTTTTTTATTCGGGTGGAAATGATCTTCCCACAACAACGTTTCTTCCGGGTTCATAAAGAGATCTTCAATAGGAATAAATGTAACCGCGTCGTATTCTTCCGACACTTCAATTCCGATTTGATTCCAATCGCTCATAATTTGTCCCATTTCAGGAATGTTAGTGAAATACCCTTCAAACGGGTTGAAAAGACCTAAGTGATAAATACTTGCATCCGGGTTTTTCTCTAGTATCATTTGAAATATTTCCTCTAAATTTTGTTTATACTGATCTTGGACTTCTACAAAATCTTGATAATCCAAATTTTGAAAGTTATCTTTAATGACTTTCATGACATCATTGGCACCGATTGTAATTAAAACAATGTCCGCATCTTCCAAAGAAGTGGATATTTCTTCCGTTTGCATACGTTTGATAAGCTGGTCGGTACGATTTCCACGTTTACCGTAATTTTCGATCCTTAGGTTAGGATTCAGCTCTTCATTCCGCAAATTTTCTTCAAGAATGCCGACATAGCCACCCTTCTCTGTGTCATCCCCGACCCCTTGGGTTAGGGAATCGCCAATTGCCACTATTTTCAAATCCTTTTTAAGAAACAAGCCTACTGCATTTTCAAGCGCGTCTGTAAATGACTCTTTTATATCTTCTCCAAGCGTCTTGTCTTCTTCTTTTTCGTTACCATCGTCATTTTCAGGACTATCTTCTTTCTTCTCGGGTTCAGTTGTATCGTCTGCTTGCTCTTGGTTCTCATGAGCCGTATCATTATTAGTAGCAGGCTGTTCTTGTGAAATGGCTATAATAAAAAGGCCTGTCACTAGAATGATGGCCGTGATTATAAGTAAAAATGATTTGTTTTTCACAGTATCACACCTGTATCGTCTGTTTTACTATATTATATGCTTTCCCACTGGTTTGTGGAAATTATTTTGTTTCCTTATTACAGTAATATTCTGATAGACAAACGTTTATTATACATGTTTCGATTTTAATGAGGACAAATTGTCCGTGGCCAATGGATTTAATGATGATTGAAGGGGAAAATATCATGAAAGAGATGAAAATATCTGTCCGTTCCTTAGTCGAATATGTCTATCGTGGGGGCAATATCGATAACCGTTTTCGTTCGAGTAGTTCACTTATGGAAGGAACGCTCATACATCAGCACATCCAGAGAGAGTATAAGGAACAAGACGAAAAAGAGGTCTTTTTAAAGACAGAATTCAAAAAAGAGGGAATGACAATCATTGTACACGGCCGTTGTGACGGTCTGTTGAAAACTGAAACAAGTGTGATAATCGATGAAATTAAGTCGACATCCATGCCACTTGAAGAATTGACGAGAGACAGCTTTCCGGTATATTGGGCCCAGGCTAAGGGGTATGCGTATATCTATGCGCTGGATCATCAACTCGACGAAATAAAAGTTCAGTTGACTTATGTTCAGAAAACTACTAAAGAAAAAAAGCGATTCATACAAACTTGCTCATTTGAAGAACTATCAGCCTTTATGGATGAAACCATAGCTTCCTACACTTCCTATGCCCGGATTCTTGCCCATATTAGGGAAGAGAAGCATCAAAGTATCTCTGACCTGAAATTTCCATTCTCCACGTATCGGCCTGGTCAGCGAAAATTGGCGGGGGCGGTATACAAAACAATCAAAGAAGAACGGAACTTATTCGGACAGGCTCCAACTGGCATTGGAAAAACTATATCCACCCTTTTTCCTGCCATAAAGGTAATGGGAGATACAGACACAGAACGTCTCTTTTACCTTACTGCGAAAACAATAACCAGAATGACAGCCGAAGAAGCGCTAGCGTTGATGGAGGAGAATGGGCTTCGCCTCAGGTCGGTTACACTGACGGCCAAAGATAAAATATGTTTTCAAGAAGAAACGATCTGCCAACCGGAATACTGTGAATTCGCAGATGGGTATTATGACAGAGTAAACGGAGCCATCCTTGATATTTTAAGGAATGAAACACAGATGACTCGAGGGGTGATCGAGGAATATGCAAGAAAACACCGGGTTTGTCCGTTCGAATTTTCTCTCGATCTTGCTTATATCGTCGATGTAGTTATTGGAGATTACAACTATATTTTCGACCCGAGGGTTTCCTTGAAAAGGATGGTAAACGAAGATAGGAAGCAAACAGCCTTACTTGTGGATGAAGCTCATAATCTTGTCGAAAGATCCCGGGGTATGTTTTCCTCTGACCTGGCCAGTGGTGCATTTTATGATTTGAAGGAGCTTTATGCAGGTGGAGAGCTGTCAGAAGCGGTTGGTTATGTCGAAGCAGCTTTTGATACCTTGCTTGCCGATCACAAAATAGAACAGAACTTTCTGTTAGAAGAAGTGCCGGGAATGATGGAAGAAGCGATCGATCATTTTGTAGCACAAGCGGAACAAGAATTAAGGGAGGAACCGGAGAGAGAACAAAACGATTTGTTGCTGGAAACCTATTTTGAAGCACAAAACTTCCTGAAAATTCTTCAGCTGGTAGATGATCATTATGTCATCTATGGCAGCATTGAAAAAAACAATGTAGACCTGCATTTGTTTTGTGTCGATCCCTCTTATTTACTGAACGAGGTCAGTAAACAATATGGAGCTTCTGTGTTTTTTTCTGCTACGTTATCCCCTTTTCCATATTACAAAGATATGCTGGGCGGGAAAAAAGAAGATTATATCTTACAATTAGGCTCCCCTTACGACTATAACCAGGTAGACATTACTGTCCAGCCGTTGTCGACCAGGTATAAAGACCGGGAAAAAACCAGTGTTAAGCTGGCAGATAGCTTATATGAAATGGTAGAAAGGGTGAAGGGAAACCATTTATTTTTCTTTCCTTCTTATCATTATATGGAACTTATTTATTCAGAATGGTTAAAACGGAACAAGCAAGGAGGGAAATTCCGTTCGATTATCCAAAGCCAAGGAATGACGGAGCAAGAACGTGATGACTTTTTAGGAAGCTTTCAAGAAGAAGACCAAAAGCTTGTCGGTTTTGCTGTGCTTGGCGGAGTGTTTTCCGAAGGGGTGGATTTACGAGGAGATCGTTTGAACGGAGTTGCAATCGTTGGGATAGGTCTGGCCCCTAGAAGTATGGAACGTGATTTAATTAAGGATTATTTCAATGAAAAAGGTAAAAACGGCTATGAGTATGCTTATGTTTATCCTGGTATGAATAAAGTGCTTCAAGCCGGAGGCAGGTTGATTCGGTCAGAAGAGGACCACGGCAGCATCTTGTTAGTAGATGATCGTTTCCTGACAAATAAATATTTAAGTCTTTTCCCTCCGGAATGGTCTCATTATGTTGTCAATAAATGAGGAAGGCCGTCATTATTTCCGGGGAAATAATACACATTGTAAAATCACCTGAAAAATTGACGCATCAATTGCGTCTTTTTTTTATATCCAAAAAAATATAGGGAAGGATAACCCTAAGGTTTAAATATGAATTTTTTGTGAATTTTTAAGTTTTATGAAAGCGGATAAGGGAAATGTCAATATTAGTTGTCTAATCCATATTTATGAATTTGTGACGGAGGGTTTGTTATGTCGAATCAAAAAGTAAAGAACCGCTGGTTAATTGCTTTGTGTGCGGTTGGCATCCATATTTCAATCGGATCGGTCTATGCATGGAGCAACTTCACTACACCTTTAGGGGAAAAGTTTGGCTGGTCTTCCAGTCAAGTACAATTCACATTTAGTCTCGCGATTTTATTTTTAGGCTTATCTGCAGCTTTTTTGGGTTGGTTTGTTGAAAAATATGGTCCCCGGGTCGCCGGAATTACGGCTGCTATCTTTTTTGGGATTGGGGTAGCTGGTTCTGGTTTTGCCGTCCAGATGGGATCACTATGGCTGCTGTATATCTTCTATGGAGTATTAGGTGGAGTCGGCCTTGGTGTCGGGTATATCGCTCCGGTATCGACCTTAGTTAAATGGTTTCCGGACCGACGCGGTTTGGCAACCGGGATGGCAATCATGGGCTTCGGTTTTGCTGCTGCTATAGCAAGCCCGGTAATGGATTTTTTAATTAGCGCTGTTGGTATTGCGATGACCTTTTATATTTTGGGTGTCAGTTACTTCATTATCATGATCTTATCTTCTTTGTATATCGAGCGTCCGCCTGAGGGTTGGAAACCGGAAGGATTTGAAGGTGATACAGGGGAAGATAACAAAAAAGACCTCGCTTACCTAAGCGCGAAAGAAGCAATCAAAACGAAGCGTTTTTATTATTTATGGATTATGTTGTTCATAAACGTTACCTGTGGGATTGCGGTTATTTCCGCAGCAAAGCCTTTAGCAGTTGAAAGTGTCGGGATGAGTACAGCGGCTGCCGCTACCCTTGTGGGGGTCATGGGTATCTTCAATGGAGGAGGCAGAATTGGTTGGGCAAGTCTTTCTGACTATATTGGAAGAGGGAACACGTATTTGATTTTCTTCATCCTGCAAATAGCATTATTCATCCTCTTGCCATGGACAACTGTAACGGCATTGTTCGTTATTTTTCTTGCAGTTATCTATACTTGTTATGGCGGTGGATTTTCTACACTTCCTGCATTTATCGGTGACTTGTTTGGTACAAAAGAATTGGGAGCAATCCACGGATTCCTTCTGACAGCATGGGCCGCAGCAGGCTTAGTCGGACCGGTTTTTGCTGCATGGATGAAAGATACGACAGGAAGTTATGAAAGCAGCTTGCTTTACTTCGCTGGATTTTTCGTCATAGCTTTAATCGTATCTATTTTGACAAAAATAGATATAAGAAAAAAACGAAAAGAAAATAAGGCAAGTGCGTAAAAAAGAAGGGGATCCCCTTCTTTTTTACATTTTTTGAAACTTTTTACCACTCCATTCGTGTAATATAGTAATAGGAGGTGCGAGTTGGATGTGGTATAAGAACAAAAGCTATTGGATCTTTCCGCTAATTATTTTAATGGGAGGAGCAGCTTTGTTATTTTTTGAAAATTTGCAAAAAGTGACGGAGCCGGCTGGTGATGGGGTAAGCAGAAGTTTTGAAATTGGGGAAACTCCTCTAAGAACAGACCCATTTATATATGAAAACGAAGATAGTTACATAGTCAGTTACTTCCATGAAGGGTCATTGACGGAAAGAACATATGACAAAAAGTGGAACATGCAATCCGAAAATCAATATGCCATCGGTTATAAAAAGTTTTCCCGGGTTTATAACAATGGAGAAACCTTGATTTATACTGATTCACAAACACTTTTTCATGGGGAAGAGGGGGAGAAGCTGACGAAAATTGATGGCTTTTTTCCCGTACAAAACCATGTATTTTACTTGCAGGAAAATCAATTGCTTCACCTTGACCCAGACACATTGCAATCTGAGAACATTTTAGAATTAGATAACACACGAGAAGATATTTTTATTAAGGAAACGGATGCTGGTCTACATATACTTACTGTAACTCCAGGAAACAGCACTTCCAGTATAAAGGTTTATCAAATGGGAGAGCAGCACAACATGGAGTTATTGGCAGCCAAGACTTTTCCTGTAAAATCAGGCGAAACTGTGAGAGAAGTAGCGTTTGATGTGCAGGAGGGGAAGCTTGGGATGATGATTGGTACGCTCCAAAAACAAAGTGTTTCGGGCACCCCGGAGTATCATTATTACTATACAGCAGAGGAATTTAAGGGGAGCCAACTATCTATACAGACTGTAGAGGCCGAGGACCCCTTTGGTCATGGGAGCTTGAAAGAGTGGAGTGATTTGCAGCTTTCATTGGACGAAGATGGTGCTAAAGCTTTGTTTGCTGCCCATGGTGCGACAAAGACCACCTACAGAGACACGCCTGCCTTCAATATTTATGAGTTGCAAATGACTGAAAATCAAACTAAAGTGACCAGGATGAGTAATACACCGGAACGTTCTCTGAATCCAAGCAGGGTAGGAGGAGATACTGTCCTGTGGATTGATGCAAAGGGCGAAGCGAATAAAATTAATGTCGCTTCCAGACAGGAAGCGTTGCTCACAAAAGCAGAAGGGTACAAGCAGGCTGATTTTATCAGCGCTCTTGGAAAGACGGTAGGAATGTTTTCGTACGCGCCATTCACCTTTTTCATCACTTTTATGTGGTATTTATGGCCGTTTCTGTTTATTTTCTTAATGATGGGTGCTTTCGGTGGAGCAGTGGAAGAAGGAAAGAGATGGGTTATGTACACGGCGTTAGGGCTTTATTTATTATCGACCTTAATATGGAATGACATGTTATTTTCTGAAAAGCTGATGGCCAGGATGCCGGAATACTTGAATTTCCAAGGCAGTACATGGTTGCTATTGACGGTGTTTGCGGTGATAGCCTATCTACTGATGGAGAAGGAAGGAAAGTGGAAAGATTGGGGAATCCCGATGAAATTCACTTACTTTGTAGGTATTCATCTCTTATTGGTGACCGTGTTCATTGGCCCATATCTACTCTAAAGGCTCGGTTATACGTTGTTACTGAGTTTTCATAAAAGACTTATTCAATAATAGGGACGAAAAGTCGAAGACTTGATTTCGAGATACTTCGGGTCCGTTGCCGAGTCAGGAGTAGGGGGCGGCTGGGAAAGCGAGTGATTTCCAGGACCTCCAAACACTCACAAATGTAACGGAAGCAGTTTCTCTCGAAACTGAGTCTTCAACTAAAAAACCAGTCGGTCAAGAAATATTAAGTCATTGGCCGATTGGTTTTTAATTAAGTGAAGTAAGAAAGGTGGAGGATCATGTACAAATTGTTGCTCTTATTCTTAACATTGATTTTAGTTACTGGATGTTCTTCAAGTAATGAGAATCCTGAGACAAATACACCTGACGAAAATAACAGTAAAAGATCTACAATTGAAGTGCTGACCGCCAACTTGAATTCTCCATGGGATATTGAAATCGCCGGGGATACATTTTTTATCACGGAACGAGAGGGGAATATTATCTCCTGGGCAGAAGGTACAAATCAGGAAAGACAGCAGGTCATAACCGAAAAGTCTATTCACCAGCAAGGTGAAGGCGGATTGCTCGGCTTCCAGCTCCGTCCTGATTTTGCAGAAACGAAAGAAGCTTATGTTTATCATACTTATCGACAGGATGGTACCACGAAAAATCGGGTGATTGTCATTCGTCTTGAAGATGGACAATGGCGGGAGGTAGACGTGATTATTGAGGGTATACCGGGTTCCAGCTTTCATAATGGCGGCCGTATAAAAATTGGTCCTGATAACAAGCTGTATATTACTACTGGCGATGCTTCGGACCAACGTGCAGCCCAGCAAGTGGGAAGTCTGGCAGGAAAGATTCTCAGGATGAATTTGGATGGCAGCATACCAGAGGATAACCCTTTTGAAAACTCTTACGTCTACACTTTAGGACATCGTAATCCGCAAGGGATCGCATGGACTGATAATGGAGAAATGTATGCATCAGAGCATGGTTCCAATGCTCATGATGAGATCAACAAAATTGAAGCAGGGAGTAATTATGGCTGGCCTGTGATAAAAGGGGATGAAGAACAAGAAGGTATGGTGACGCCTATCTTCCATACCGGTACCGACACCTGGGCTCCATCCGGAGTGGCAATCGAAGGTAATCGATTGTACATTGCCAGTCTGCGTGGGCAGGCTGTCCGTGCCATGGACTTGAATGAATTGGAACCCATGGTAATGACGGATGAATACGGGCGTATCCGCGATGTCGCGATTAAAAACGGGGAGATTTATTTTATCAATAATAATACCGATGGAAGAGGCTCTCCTGCAGCAGACGATGATCGCCTCTTTAAAGTTACTGATCAGTGATTGGCTGGAGGGTACCGTATTATTTATGGTGCGAGGTGTTTTACCAGCCAGTCCATAAGCAAATTTTCTACTTTATTCAGGTAGCCGAAAAATGAATGATCAGCGCCATGGATGACTTCAATTTTTGACGAGCGAGGAAGCCATTTCAACCCTAGTCTGGAGACGTTGGAGAGTTTTACTTCTTCCTCGTCGGCATCCCCATGGATAATCAACACGGGACAGTCGATTTTTGATAAGAGCTTTTGTTGGTTACACGTTTCAAAATCCATTAGCATTTGACGATCGATTTGGATATTCTCCCGGTGAAGGCTTGGAGTTTTTTCGACAAGGAACCCTTTGACTGTCACATCGTCCAGCTGTTCTTCCGTGAAATGTTCGGTCCACTCATATTTGATTGGCCCCGTAAGGGCCCCGCTTAGCATGATAACCTCGACACCTTCGGTGAAACTTTCCAGACAGACTCTACTGCCAAGACTGTGACCATAGAGACCAATTCGCGTAAAACCTAAGTTTTTTACATAAGATATGGCGGCCTGTAAATCATCTATTTCTTTCTGCAGGGTGATTCGGTCGTCATCACTTTCCCCGCAGCCGCTGAAATCGAATTTCAATACACTGAATCCATGACGGTGGAAGGCTTTGGCGAACCGGTCGAATCTGCCTTTTAAAGACTTATCAGAAGTGAAGCCGTGGCACATGATGACAATCCTCTCCTGTGAAGCTGGATACAACTCCCCAATCAAATTCAAATGACGGGAATTCTTAAAAGAAATTTTTTCCATCAATGTGCCTGCCTCCCTCCCTATCAGTTATCTTCTGAAATATAGTTTCCCTGGACAAACGTCATAATGGCGAACACAATGAAGGAAAGCATTAAAATCGATCCGCCCACAATGAAAAAGATCAGATTGAAAGTGTCCATTCCCCCGAAAGGTTTGACGTAATAGAGCCACATTCCTGCTGTCAGTCCAATCGACCCGATGAAAGCTGTCCAAACTTGAGTAGTTGCCAGCACTGATTTTTTCGGGATGGGGAAAACTTTATAATAGATGGCAAAAGCAAATAGCGATAACCACCCGACAACAAGGATGTGGGCGTGAACTGCTCTGAATTCATATCCTCCTGCGCCTGCCATATGGGATCCGATAAAGGCACCGATCAAAGCGTATATTGCTGAAACACGAACTAGAAAACGCGTACGATCCATAAAAATCCTCCTACTAAAATAAATACTATCATTAATACTGTGACCACCTTATTATATCGGAAGCATGACACGATGAAAACATGTTTCACGGGAATGTCGATTTTATTAAAGTCGGTTTGTTTTAAATAAATTTATCAGTAATGTAACATAGAAAGGAGAAAATATATGAAACTGGCAATGATTCATCATATCAGTTTAAAGACAAGTGATTTGGAAAAAGCGAAGCGTTTTTATGGAGAAGTACTAGGGTTAGTGGAAGAAGACAGACCCGATTTCTCATTTCCGGGCGCGTGGTACCGGATAGGGGAACATCAACAGCTGCATTTAATCGAGGATCCCGGGTTTATCTACAACCCTGGTCGCCATATCGATACAAGAGGGAACCATGTCGCATTCCGGGTGGACAGCTATCAGGAGACAGCGGCACACTTGAAAGCCAGTGAAATTGAAATAAAAGAGAAGCCCGATAGTACCAGTGGTTTTGCTCAAATTTTCTGCTGTGATCCCGATGGCCATATCATTGAGTTCCATGTCCCTCAACAATAGAAATACATCTGGGAGGAATGAATTTGAAAAAAATGTTTGTCTTGTTTTTCACGGCTTCACTTCTGACCGCATACAGTCAAGTAGGGACCGTCCAAGCTTCTAGTAGTTACAGCGAAGACGGGGAGAAGGTTGTCCAGGAAGTGGAGCAATTTTTTATAGGAGCCTATGAAAAATCTAAAGAAAGTTTACAAGAAACTAATATACTGACTTATTTAGAAAATGCTTATGATACTACTAAACAAAAGGTGACAGAGACTCAAATACCTACGTATATTCAAGAGGTGAAGGATAAGCTGTTATCTATGGGTGAACAGTTCAAGCAGGAGTTCCAACAGGGGATGACGGAATGGAGTGAAGAGGGGATTGACAGGAAGGAATTTGCTGATTCTTCGTTTATGAAGGTGATGAATGATTTCAGAGAGATAGGCGAGAGTATGAAAACTCTATTGTAATATCGAAACTGTTAAAAGATGTTATTGATGACTGGATAGTTAACAGAGCTTGTTAAAGCTGACCACCCCTCGGTCAGCTTTTATTATTTTTAAGAAGCAGTCTTTTCCGCTATCATAGAGGAAGAATGTACATAATAAGGAGTGGGTAGAATGAAGCGACGCTTGCAGAATTTGGGGCAGCTTTTGAAAGAAGCCGGCATAGATGGTGCTTTTATTAACGGGAAAGAGAACTTCTTTTACTTAAGTGGTTTTCATACGGATCCTCATGAGCGTCTGATAGGGTTGATGGTTTTTCCGGAAGCGGAACCGGTAGCCATTGTTCCTGGAATGGAAAGCGGCCAGCTGCGTGAATCTGGCTGGCAATATGAAGTAATCGGCTACGCTGACCATGAAGATCCTTGGGCCATGTTAGGGGACTCATTAAATGAAAAAGGAATGACCAGCCTATCCGTTTTAGGTATCGAAAAGGATGTTCTATCCTATGGCAGAACAGAATCGTTATTAAAATTATTTCCGGAACATGAGATCGTTGACGTTTCCGGTATATTGAATGAGATGCGTGTAATCAAAGATGCTTCCGAAATAGAGATTATTCGCCGTGCCGCTGAACTTGCCGACTATGGCGTCAAAGCAGGCGTAGAAGCTCTGAAGGCAGGAATTACGGAAATGGAAGTGCTTGCGAAAATCGAATATGAGCTCAAGAAAAAAGGCGTCCGTGAAATGTCGTTTTCCACTATGGTATTATTCGGCGAAAAGTCCGGGCAGCCCCATGGGTCGCCTGGCGACCGCAAGCTTCAAAAAGGCGATTTCGTATTATTTGATTTAGGAGTCGTACTTGAGGGCTACACTTCTGATATTACACGTACGTTTGTCTATCAGTCTGCCAACGATCAGCAAAAAGAGATTTATGAAACGGTTTTAAAAGCTCAGAAAGCTTCCTTGGAAATTAGTAAGCCAGGGTCGAGGATCGGCAACCTGGATCAGACTGCCCGGGATATTATCGAGTCTGCAGGATATGGAGACAAGTTCCCGCACCGCATCGGTCATGGTATGGGTATCAATGTGCATGAATTTCCTTCTATGAGCCACATGAATGATGGAAAATTGAAAGAAGGAATGGTGTACACCATTGAGCCTGGCATCTATGATCCGGCAATTGGCGGGGTCAGGATTGAAGATGATGTATTGATTACAAAGGATGGCTATGAGACACTAACGAAGTTTCCGAAAGAATTGCAGATCATAGAGTAAGAAAAGCGGATTACCTTACGGGAGGTAATCCGCTTTTATATGGGCAGGGGTTAAGTCAGAAGAAAGCCCCGTTAAGTAACTCCCTCCCTGCCACTCAAAATAAAACTATGCTTTTTGGTTGGTTGCTGCTATCAGTGCTTTAATCGTATGCAGGCGATTTTCTGCCTGGGAGAAAACGAAGGAATGCTTGCTGCGGAAAACTTCATCTGTTACTTCCATTTCGGATAACCCGAATTTTTCGTAGATTTCTTTTCCCACTTCTGTTTCTATATCATGAAAAGCCGGCAGACAGTGGAGAAAGATGACATCTTTGTTATTCGTTTTCTCAACCATCGTTTGATTGACCTGGTAAGGGTGGAGCAGCTTGATCCGTTCTTCGAATTGATCTTCTTCTCCCATGGATACCCATACATCGGTATATAGAACATCTGCTCCTGCCACCGCTTCATCAATATTGGCCGTGACAGTCACTTTTCCACCTGTCTGGCTTGCTGTCTGATTGGCATATTGGACAATTGATTCTTCTGGGAAAAGTGCTTCAGGGGAACAAATCCGTATGTCCATCCCAACTTTTGCACCGCCGATCAACAGGCTATTGGCCACATTATTCCGTCCATCACCGACATAAACAAACGTGATCCCTTTCAAACGTCCAGCTTGTTCTTTGATGGTTAAAAAGTCAGCAAGCACCTGAGTGGGGTGATAGAGATCTGTCAGACCATTCCATACGGGCACCCCTGCATGGGCTGCCAATTCCTCGACTGTCTGGTGGCTGAACCCTCGAAATTCGATTCCATCAAACATGCTACCAAGTATTTTGGCTGTATCCCGAACCGATTCCTTTTTCCCGAGCTGAATATCGTTCTTCCCCAGGTATTCTGCGCGGGCCCCCAGGTCATTACATGCGACTGTAAAAGCACATCGTGTCCGTGTCGAAGGTTTTTCGAATAACATAGCGATATTTTGCCCATCTAGATAGCGATGAGGGATACTGGCATTCTTTTTAGCTTTTAAATCTTCTGCCATATCAATCAGATGGTGTATTTCAGACTCCGAGAAATCTTTTAGTGTCAAAAAGCTTTTACCAAACAGTGTACTTGCCGGTTTGGCAACCGTCTGTTCCTGAATCATTAACCATTTCTCCTCTCTTCCTTTAATCTTATATTTATGCAGTGCTATTCCTGATGTATGAACAATAAAGTAGATTTTATCATTGGTAAATCGAAACCAACGAAAGAATAAATATACGATAATATGTATATTAACACATTTTTGTTTTATATGACCAGTGCAATTTTAAAAAAACCTAAAAAATAATACGCCTGAGGTCTTATATGGAAATATAGCTTAGGCTCATTATTAACCATCGTTTTACAAGGTAAGATGAAGTCAAGATAACAGAAAGGAGGCAGGATGATGAAAAAGTTTATGTTGTTTATTGCGGGGCTGATCGCTCTGTTTGTATTACTGGCTAATCTTGGACCGATGGTTTTGCTTGGGGTAAGCGTATGGCTGTTGTATATCGTATTCAGGCAATTCATCAAGAGCGATTCTACAGCAGGTAAAATCGGATGGGTCATAGCAGGCCTGCTTATCCTAAGCATTGCATTTGCTAACATTTATGCGGTTATAGGTGTTGGTGCCGCATATGTCTTGTATGTAATTTATAAGCAGTGGCAGCACGAAAAGCATGATGACGAGATAATCGTACCCTCGAAAAAAGAGGATCCGTTCACGAATTTCGAAAAGCAATGGTCGGAAATGAAAAACTACTAACACTAAACAAAGGAGCGTTTTTTAATGGCTAATTTATTCACGCGTATGAAAGATACAATTACTGCTGATTTCCATGAAATATTGGATAAGAAGGAACAAAAGAATCCGATGGCTGTTTTGAATCAATATTTGCGTCAAAGTGAACAGGAAACGGAAAAAGTGAGAGTATTGGTGGAACGACAGCATAAATTAAAAGAAGAATTTGCCCGGGAACAGATGAAAGCACAAGACATGGCTGAAAAGCGGCAAAAACAAGCTGAGATTGCCAAGCGTGCCGGGGAAGAGACGATGTACGAATTCGCCATGAAAGAGTACGAGGAATACAGCGAACGGGCAGAACGTATGAAAGTATCCCGCCAGGATGCAGTTCAGCATCTGGAGGAGCTGGAGCGTAAATACGAGGATATGAAGCATCGATTGAAAGATATGTATTTGAAGCGGATGGAATTGATGGGGCGGGAAAATGTCGCACGAGCTCATCACAAAATGAACCACGTAATCGAGCACACATCAGAAAATTCCTATAATCGCTTTCAGGAGATGGAGCATTATATCGATAACCTGGAGTATAAAGTGAACAGTGCTTATTATCACAATACATTCGACAGTAAAATCGCTAAACTGGAAAAGCAAATGCAGGAACAAGAAAAGGCTACAGCGAATCATTAAAAACATGATATCCTAAAAAGGCGCAGTTTTATGCGTCTTTTTATACATAAAAAAGAAAGGAGGAGGCGCCTTGTGCTTAAATGGATGAATACAGACACATGGAACTGGATTATTATCATTGGTGCCCTCCTTTTTGTGCTGGAAGTAGCTTTTTTCAATGGCGGCCTGATTTTTTCTGTAGTGTTTTCTGGATTTTTGATGTATGTCGGCTGGAAGAAATACTCTCATTTATGGGCTAAGGTGCTGTTTTGGGTCGGAACTGTCAGTCTGTTTTTCACTATTCTTAATATGATGGCGGTCCGCTTTTTAATTGTGGCTATACTGATATTGTTTTTGTTTCATTATTCCCGTTCTAAAAATGAAGCAGATTATGTGAAGCCGGAAGGGTCCCCGAATATTCCAGAACAGCTGTTTAAGATAGAACCTCTTTTCCAGCAACGATTTTTTGGTAATCAGCAAACAGCAGATACAGCGTTTCAATGGAAAGATATCAATATCCATGGGGGATTCGGCGATCGGATCATCGATCTCAGCAATACGGTGCTTCCTGATGAAACAGCGGTCATCTCGATTCGCCACATGTTTGGAAATATCGAAATTTATGTTCCTTATGAAGTCGAAGTGAGCATCTCTCATAGTGCAGTATTCGGACGTGCGGTTATTTTTGATAACCCTCATACGAAATTGATCAATCAGAAACTTGCCTATCAAACAGAAGGTTATGGGGAAAAGCGGCCGCAAGTGAAAATTATAACGACAGTGCTTTCCGGTGATATCGAGGTGAAGCGGGTATGAATATGGTGATACGTCAAATATTCTCCGGTATCCTCTTCGCCGTAATTACGGGTGTAATCATAGCAAGTGCAACTTTCCTTGCTTTTCCGTTACACGATTGGACAGACTTATGGGAAGTAGAAGTGTTTGATTTTCCCTATCTGCTGTGGATCATCATCCTCCCTGTAAGTGTTGGTTTGATTACCGGTATATCCTACGGTTGGTTCTGGCGACGAAAGCTTTATAGTATCGATCGGCAGTTGAACGATTTACTCAAAGGGCAGAAACGCAGCGAACCGGAAAATGAGACTGTTCAGGAAATCATAGATATTCATCGACATATCTCCGAGCTTGAAGAAAAAATGAAGAAACAGGTAGAACTGTCGCAGCGCTTGGCGACGGAGAGAGCGAATGAACGGGAGAAGAGCCTGCAGGAAGTAGTCATCCAGGAGCGTAACCGCCTGGCCAGGGAGTTGCATGATTCTGTCAGTCAGCAGTTATTCGCTGCTTCGATGATGATGTCAGCAATCAATGAAGGTGAAGACCAGGATGATACGGGTACAAAAAAACAATTGGCTATGGTGGAAAAAATGATCCATCAATCCCAGTTGGAGATGCGGGCGCTGCTGCTTCATTTACGCCCGGTAGCTCTAAAGGGAAAATCGATCAGAGAAGGTGTAGAGGAACTGCTTGCAGAACTGACACAAAAGGTTCCGATGACGATTGATTGGAATATTGAAAACCTCAAACTTGATAAAGGCGTAGAGGACCAGCTGTTTCGAATCTTACAGGAATCGATCTCTAATACTTTAAGGCACGCAAAAGCAAATAGTCTTCATGTGATGTTGATTGAGCGCGATGAAATAATTATCATGCGAGTCATCGATGATGGAGTCGGGTTTAATGTAGAAAAGACGAAAACAAGCTCCTATGGGCTTCAGAACATGCAGGAACGAGCCTTTGAAGTAGGTGGGACATTAAAGGTCGTGAGTATAGTAGGGCAAGGGACACGGCTTGAAGTAAAAGTTCCTGCGGTAAAGGAAGGTGAGGGCAATGATTAAAGTGCTATTTGCTGACGATCATGAAATGGTTCGTATTGGTGTATCCGCCTATCTCTCCGCTCAGGCGGATATCGAGGTGGTGGCTGAAGCTGATGATGGAGGGGAAGCTGTAAAATTAGCTTTAGAAATGAAGCCGGATATCATCCTGATGGATCTGGTTATGAAAAAAATGGATGGAATTGAAGCGACCAGAAAAATCACTGATGCCTGGCCCGAAGCAAAAATAATCATTGTCACTAGCTTCATCGATGATGAAAAAGTTTATCCTGCGCTTGAAGCCGGTGCCACTAGTTATATGTTGAAAACCTCGAAAGCAAACGAAATTGCTTCGGCTATTCGGGCCACTTATGAGGGGCAGTCGATCCTGGAACCGGAAGTTACAGGGAAAATTATGAATCGCATGCGCAAGAAACCGGAGGAGCCCTTGCATGAACAGTTGACAGGTCGTGAATTGGAAATTCTGTTGAAGATAGCAGAAGGGAAAACCAACCAGGAAATAGCAGATGAGTTGTACATTGCACTGAAAACCGTCAAAGTTCATGTCAGTAATATTCTTGGTAAACTGGAAGTGCATGATCGGACACAGGCAGTCATTTATGCTTTCAAACACGATTTGGTCCAATGACTGGAAGGAAGGGGAGAATTGGGATGGTACATATACCAGTTGCTGTGCAAATGTATACCTTGCGCCAGGAAAGTGGAAGCGGGTGAAGAAGTGGGGGTTCAATGGTGGATCGTAGAACAGGATGAGAGTCGCCTGACACCCTTTGAAAGCTTAGAGATTAGTATCAATTATTTAAAAAATAGACTTCAACAATTAAATAACTAGCTGTGGAAGACTGCATAAAGAAAGCCAGGACTTGTAAAAATAAGGGGCCTGGCTTTTGTAATAGTTATTAGCCACCTTACCATGTAAGGTTTTATGCACCCTCCAGGTTACTTAGTTGACTTTCATTCAGTTTTACTATAAAATTATCTCAAATTCGAGATAATTAACAGGAGGCACTAACATGGAATTATTAGGCCTGCATCATGTTTCCATTTTGACCGGAAAAGCTGAAGATAATTACCGTTTCTATACAAAAGTGCTGGGGATGCGTCTGGTTAAAAAATCTGTCAACCAGGACGATACAACCTCGTATCATCTATTCTATGGGGATGCGAAAGGAAACCCGGGTACAGAGGTGACCTTTTTCGATATTCCGATGCTGGGCAGGACTCACCCAGGTGTGTCGAGCATATCGGCGACTTCACTTCGTGTTAACAACACGGAGGCATTACGATTTTGGAAGCGAAGGTTTGAGGAAAAGCGTGTCACCCATGGCGAAATCATCCAGCGTGCAGGGAGAAAAACGCTTGCTTTTGAAGATAATGAAGGTACCAAACTAATATTAGTGGCAGATAACGATGAAGCAGGGGTAGAACCTGGTGAACCGTGGGAAACAGAAGAGATTCCAAAGCAGTATGGGATTGTGGGGCTGGGGCCAGTGACATTGACTGTTGCTGACTTGAAACCGACGGAAAAAGTGTTAACCAGCTTAATGGGCTTTACAAATGTCGGTTCTTACCCATCCCTTATTAGTAAAAACCTTCCGGATATAGAGGTCTATGCTACCGGCAAGGGAGGAGCGGGTGCTGAGGTGCATCTTGAAACACATCCTGACCTGCCAAAGGAACGCCTTGGCAGGGGCGGTGTTCATCATGTAGCCTTTCGTGTGCCGGATGAGAAAGAGTATGATGCCTGGGCTGAGCGCATCAAGCAAGCCCGCGTACCCAATTCGGGAAAAGTAGACCGCCATTATTTCAAAGCGCTATACTTCCGGGAACCGAACGGCATTTTGTTCGAACTATCTACGGACACACCTGGCTTCGATGTGGATGAACCTATTGAATCATTGGGCGAAAACTTGTCCCTGCCGCCATTTTTGGAGCACGAGCGTGAAGAAATCGAAGCCAAGCTTCGCCCGCTGGATCTATTGTAAATAAAAAGCCTGTTAATCGTGTTTACAAATTAAAAGGGGGAACAGTTAAGTGTCAACTAGTTCCCTCTTTTTTATTTTCTCGTTTCTTTCCCCAGAAATAGAGCAGCCATCCTGCAATTGCCATGCCTAATGCGACAAAATAAAGACTTCCGTACCGAATCAAATTCCATATAAATATTCCGCCAAACACGATCAGCAGCATTTGACCGATGCCCCGTAATAAATAAGTTCCCAAACAATTACCCCCTTATCCGTTGCTAGCTTCTTGCTCTATTTTAAGTGACCAGGAATCATAATGCCATCAATTAAGCGCTTTATAGAATTGATTATTGGGAATACTACAACTAGATATAGACGGAAGAGGTGATTGTGTTGAAATGGAACAATCAATTGGCAGGAAATTTGAAATGGACGGGTGATATTTCAAACAGAGAGCAAAAGGAGCAAGTGGCTATTCAAGTGGCAGAACATGTAAAGGATGGGCAGGTAATAGGAGTCGGCTCAGGATCTACCTCCTTTCTTGCTATTCAGGCAATAGCTAATAAAGTGAAAAGAGAAAATCTGACAGTAACTGCTATACCCACCTCAGTTGAAGTAGCTTTAAGCTGTGCGCGAGCAGGTATTTCGACTACCACCTTAGCACAAGCAAGGCCGGATTGGGGCTTCGACGGCGCGGATGAAGTCGATTCGGAATTCAACCTTATCAAAGGTCGTGGAGGAGCAATGTTTGCAGAAAAGCTGGTGATGGCCAGCTCACCAAAAACGTATATCCTGGTAGATGAAAGCAAATTCGTCAACCGGCTGGGTCATAATTTTCCTGTGCCAGTGGAAATTGATCCACGCGCTATCCATCTTGTTGAAACGAGGCTGCAGGAAATGGATGTTTCCGCAGTTGGCCTTAGGATGGCCAAACATAAAGATGGTCCGGTTATTACGGAAGCCGGTAATCTGATATTAGAGGTAAGGTTTAACCATATCGGATTGACGACAGAACAAGACTTGAATGCAATCCCAGGGGTAATAGAGAATGGTATATTCTTCAATTATCCAGTGGAAGTTATATCTAATTAATCAGGCCCCATCAGTGAAAGCTGGTGGGTTTTTTACTTTAAAAAATTTAAGGGTTAAAGGATAAGAAAAACGTAGGACTTGGCGATATGCCAAGTCTTTCTAAGGGGGAATTTTAAAAGAGACAGGGAGAACATGGTAAACTATAACTAATAATGATAAAGGAGTGTGAAAGTATTGAAGTATGAAGATTCCAAAGCGAATGAAAAAGTACATACTGACTTCCGGGAACGCATGACCTATGGCGAGTATCTTGACCTTGATCAACTTCTAAACGCTCAAAATCGTTTGTCCGACCATCATGATGAAATGCTGTTTATCATTATCCATCAAGTAAGTGAACTTTGGATGAAATTGATTTTGCATGAATTACGCGCATCCATTGATGCAATCAGGGGGGGCGATTTACAGGGTGCTTTTAAAATGCTTGCCAGAGTTTCTAAAATCCAAACCCAAATAATCCATGCCTGGGACGTTTTATC
The DNA here is from genome assembly GCF_043497085.1 of Halobacillus sp. B23F22_5. Taxonomy (NCBI): domain Bacteria; kingdom Bacillati; phylum Bacillota; class Bacilli; order Caryophanales; family Bacillaceae; genus Halobacillus; species Halobacillus sp. B23F22_5. The sequence continues at coordinate 398,069 of NZ_JBIEKI010000001.1, forward strand.
AACGCTGACACCAGCAGAATATATTCAGTTCCGTGATCAGCTGGGACAGGCTTCCGGTTTCCAATCCTACCAATACCGCATGATTGAATTCGCTCTTGGTTACAAGACATCGCATGTCTTGAAAATTTATGAGAAAAATCCAGAGCTTCACGCTAAATTGACAAATGCTTATGAATCGCCAAGCATTTACGATGCTGCAATCGAAGCCCTTGCAAAGGCAGGACTCGATATTAACCCTGACCTTGTCAATCGTGATTTCACCGAAACGTATCACGGTGATTCTACTGTGGAAGCTGCCTGGACGACTGTATATGAAAATGTCGAAAAATATTGGGATCTCTATCAGCTTGCTGAAAAGCTGGTCGATATCGAAGATTGGCTTCAGCAATGGCGTTTCCGTCATATGAAAACAGTTGAACGAATCATTGGGCATAAAACAGGAACCGGCGGATCCTCCGGTGTCGGTTATTTAAAAAAGGTTCTCGACCATCGTTTTTTTCCAGAATTATGGGACGTTCGAACGAATTTGTGATAGAAATAGCATTTTTTCGCTATAAACTAAAAAAAATGTCGATTAATATTACAAACATGTTACAATAAGGTTACTCACTTTAACCATAGAAGGGTAATCTAACTATGATGCGAATGATAATATCAATAACAATTCTGTTGCTCATACTATTAACTGCTTGTTCATTCACAACAGCAAGTACTGATAAAAAGGCAAGCGAGCAATCAAAGGGTGACAATGAAACACAACTGAATTTTGAAATAGAGTCTATCATCGAGGAATATGAAGATTACCGGTTAGCGGTACACTATCCTCAGACCTCCAATGATCAACTGAACCAGATAATAGTGGATTATGTGAAGAAAAATATAGCAAAGTTCAAACAAGACAGCTACCAATTGAAGCAGGAGGAGAACAGCAAAGAGCCACATGAGTTTAACATTGACTTTGAGCTTCTTCATACTTCCGGGGGAATTGTCAGTATTGAATTCAAAGAAGTTGTTGATTTCGGGGGGGAGCATCCTGTAATTGGTAATTCTGTCCTTAACTTTGATGTCTCTAAAGGAAAGCGTTTAAAAGTGGCACACTTGTTCAAAAAGGATAGCGATTATTTAGGTAAGCTATCGGAATATGTGATAAACCAGTTGCTTATCAACGAGCGTCTGGAGTCCGGTTTTGATGAAGATTGGGTTAAACGCTCTATCCTTCCTCAAGAAGAAAGCTTCCAAAAGTTTTCTTTCAACGAAGATGGCATGACATTTTATTACCAGCCGTCCAATGAGAAAAAGACAGCACCGGTTGTGAAGGTGACAGTGCCTCAATATCAACTGAGTGACATTATGAAAGAAAGATATTCCCAGGCTTTGAAACACAATAACCCGGAGCAGGAGCCCCTTTCTAAAAACCTTAGCTCATCATTCAAGGATACCAAGCGAAGTACAAAGCAGCTAAGGAAAAGACAGAAAGATAAGCAAATTGCTTTGACATTTGATGACGGACCGCACCCGATAGTAACGAAACAGGTGCTGGAGGAATTAGAGACTTATGGCGGAAAAGCGACTTTTTTCGTGCTCGGAAACCGACTGGCTTATTATCCAGAACTGGTGAAGCAAATCGCTGCTTCCGGACATGAAATCGGGAACCACTCCTGGAACCACCGTGAATTGACCAGACTTGAACCGTCTGCTATAGAAGAACAATTACATCGTACGTCAGCTAAGCTGGAGGAATTGACTGGAAAACATCCTCGCATTGTAAAAGCTCCTTATGGGCATGTAAATAAAGAAGTTCAACAAGTTGCCGGGCTGCCGATCATTAATAGTCATAATATTGAAACTTGGCGTCTGTCAGAGCCGCAATCCATTATTAAAGAAGTGATGGCTAAAGCAGAAGATGGGGCAATCATATCACTGCAGGAAGCATCACCGTATGTAGACAAAGTGATCGAACCTCTGCTCAGAAGGTTGGATGAGGAAGGTTACCAGTTTGTAACTGTAAGCGAGTTGAAGAAAGAGGAACAAACAGATATGGCCGGTGCAGTGCCTGTGCTGGCATGGCTTCCATAGAGGTGAAAAGCAGCAAGCTCCTGATTAGAGGAGCTTGCTGCTTTCTTTATACTGCTGCCTGGTTTTTGTATTGGTGTATGGAATGATTCTCAGGTTCGTGTTGGAATATGGCAACTAAATCTTCAACCATTGCACTGGCTGTTGGTAATTTGCCTGCCCCTGGTCCGATCAGGGTGATGGTACCTACTATATTACTCGAAATAGCAATGGCGTTATCCACTCCGTCAATGTTATAGAGAGGATGGGAAGAGGAGAGCAGTAAAGGTGAAACTTCAGCCTTTGGTTGATCTCCTTCTTTAGATATGACAGCAATGTGTTTATATTTCTCATTATTATCCTGTGCATCCTGAATATCCGTACTAGTAATGTCCTGGATCCCTGTTATTTCTACCTTATTCCAATCCGGCTGGTCATTGAATATCAGCTGGCTTAAAATCATCAGCTTGTTGAATGCATCCGTCCCATCGATGTCATTCGTAGGATCTGATTCTGCATAACCTTTTTCTTTCGCTTCGGATAAGGCAGTTTCGAAATCAATGGAACGCTCGCTCATCGCTGTCAAAATATAATTGCTGGTACCATTTAAGATCGCTTCAATTTTTTCTACCCGGTTGACCTGCAATAGCTGCTCAATCGTACGAATTACAGGAGTTCCACCAGCTGTTGTAGCTTCAAAACCTACTTTCGCATGGGTTTCCCGAGCTTTTTCAAGCAGGAATTTCGCATGCTTGGCGAACATCATTTTGTTTGCTGTGATGACGTGGACACCTTTATCCAAAGCGTGTGTGAGGTAGGAAAGTGCCGGTTCCTCACCTACAATCGCTTCAAATACAACATCCAGTTCAGGAAGGGTAATAATTTCTTCAAAGTTTGTAGTCACTACTATATTTTCCGGAAGGTCCCTGTGTTTAGAAGGATTCTGGACAAGGATAGCAACAATTTCTACTTCCTTCCCCAGGAGGGTCCGGAACCTTTCCTGGTGTTCATGAAGAACTTCGTGAATTCCTTGCCCGACCGTACCGTAACCAAGCAGTGCGGCTTTTATTTTCGTCATGGTAATCCTCCTTCGCCCTTGCATCTGCCGGGTATTCTACCAACAGACTATTTCTATATCTCAGTTTCTTATAAAGTCAGCGCTGCATCCGAGTGATCCGTCGCTTGTCGAAGAGTAACTGCGCGTTCATAAAGGTTATCTCCTGCTACGGTTTCAAGATCCTTATCAAACGTGACAGCTTTATTCTCTTTCACCCAGACCAAAGTTGGAGAGAGGTTAGTGATTTCTTTTTTATTGTTATTGGTTTCAACTGCAGATTCGCTATAGACGATATCGACTTTGGTATCTAGCAGTTCATCTTTTTCAGAGATATCTTTGATGATAAAACCTAAACGTTCCAGCTTTTTAACTTCCTGTTTGCCACTGTCAGAGAGTTCTCCTGCCGTAGTGATGACACGACGTCTCAGGTCGCCATTTTCACGATCCAGAGAGGATCCAAGTACTGTTTGAACAGTGTCTTTTCCTTTGGCCGGCCCCGCCGGGTTTTCTTCTCCTGTAGCGATGGCAATTGCCTGGTCCAGCTCAGCAAGTAAGTCCTCGGTGGATTCCAGTCCGATCGAAAGCCGGATCAATTCTTCTGTAACTCCTGTCTTTTCCAAGTCATCGGCGCTCAGCTGTTGATGAGTAGTGGATGCGGGGTGGATGATCAATGATTTAGCATCCCCGACATTTGCTACGTGAGACCATAGATTAATATTATCAATGATCTTACGGCCAGCTTCTCTGCCGCCTTTGATTCCAAATACGACAATCGACCCTGCTCCATGATGTAAATATTTTTTCGCCAAATGATGGGTAGGGTGGTTTTCAAGGCCAGGATAATTCACCCATTCCACTCCATCATGCTCGGTTAAGTGTTGGGCGACTTCTCGCGCGTTTTCCGTATGCTGTTTGATACGAAGGTGCAGAGTCTCCAGCCCTTGAAGCAATAGGAAAGCATTTTGCGGACTGAGGCAGGCTCCAATATCGCGCAGCAGTTGGACACGCAGCTTGATAGAGAATGCTAATGGACCGACATCGTATGCATAGCGAAGCCCGTTGTAGCTCTCGTCGGGTTCTGTGAATCCAGGAAACTTGCCATTCGTCCAATCGAATCGTCCGCTATCGACGACTACGCCACCGATGGTTGTTCCATGACCGCCGATCCATTTGGTAGCTGAGTGCACGACAATGTCCGCTCCCCAGGTCAATGGTTTACAAATATATGGGGTGGCAAAGGTGTTATCAATGATAAGCGGGATGCCGTTTTCATGAGCAACATCGGCAACTTCTTCAATGTCCAATACATTCAAGCTCGGGTTACCGATAATTTCAGAGAAAATCGCTTTTGTGTTAGGCGTAATAGCTTCTCTGAAATTTTCTGGATCCGTACTGTCTACAAAATTGACGGTGATGCCATAACGAGGCAGTGTATGGGTGAATAGGTTATACGTACCGCCATACAAATTAGTGGAGGCGATGATTTCATCACCTGCAGAAGCGATGTTCAGAATCGCCAATGTGATTGCAGCCATTCCGGAAGAGGTGGCGACAGCGGCTGCTCCATCCTCAAGCAACGCGATCCGCTGTTCGAAAGCATCAACTGTCGGATTCATGATTCGAGAGTAAATATTCCCTGGTTCTGCTAAGCCGAACAAATTTTTGGCGTGCTCCGTATCACGGAAAACATAGGAAGTAGTTTGATAGATGGGCACCGCACGGGATCCAGTGGAAGGATCAGCTTCCTGTCCTCCGTGCAGCAATAGGGTCTCAGGATTGTAGTGATGGGATGAAAAACTCATGAAAATTCCTCCTTCAAATGATTATGAAATAAGCAATCGTTTCGAAAGAGAGAGCATTCCGTTCAGAAAAGTGGGAGGAGTTGAAAGGAGGTAGAGGGAAATAGAAAAGCCCTCTTCCTAAGAAGAGGGCGTATGTACGTTTCCTCCTCTTATCTTTCAGATCCACAGATCTGTAGGAATTAGCACCTTTTCAAGCAATGCTTGATGGTTGCCGGGCATCGTCGGGCCTAGTCCCTCCGCCGCTCTCGATAAGAGATTCGATTGTTTAATCCAATATTTATGCTTGCTACGTATTCTAGATGATAAATTTTTTAAAGTCAAACACTTTTTTATTCTCAGTGGTGAATTTTCTAGTTAAACTCTCTTTTGTTGAAAACTCAGTTTCGGAGAAACTGCTTCCGTTATGGTGGTGATCGTTTGGAGGTCCGGGAAATCACTCGCTTTACATGGGCATGTAGTGAGCTTTCTCAGGCTTCGCCTTCCGGGATCTCACCGATCATGTTGATCCCATAAGACTTTGAATAAGCTTCTTGAAAAAACACCGCACGAAGGAAATGCGTAGCATTTTCGAGGAGTCTCACCGTTTTCCCAGACACCATAGGATTGTAAGAATCTCGAAACTACTATCAAGAGTAGGTACTTTTGGTGCAGAAAGAACGATCAATACAGCAATGTAACGGAATTTTTCTTTAAATTAGGTAAGGATATTCAAAGGTGATTTCGATAATCTTATGTGGCAAGGGGCGTGGGGGAACGGGGAGACTCCTACGGGAAAAGAGTTCCAGGTGAGACCCCACAGAGCGTTAGCTCGAGGAGGCTCAACGGACTCCCGTGGAAAGCGAGTCGTTCCCACACACACCTTTCTCTCAAACAATATCTCGAAATCAAGTCTTCGACTTTTCGGCCGTATAATTGAATTAAGACTGTTAAAAATCAACCACAACGTTTAAAGAGCCTATATTATCAGATAAAGCTGGTGATGTTTTATAGAAGAGCAAAATGGGAACATAGGTAGCAAGAACGAAGGAAGAGGAGTGTATAACATGAAACAATATAGTGTAGAACCTAACAAAGACGTAACAGGCTGGTTTGTAAAAATTGAGGATACAGCTCCGACAGATTTATACGATGAAAAATCGGTAGCCATTGAAAAAGCAGAACAGATGGCACAAGAAAATAAGCCAAGTAAATTATCCATCCAGGATGAAAATAAGGAAGTAATCGAAGAGAGAACGTATTAATACGACAAGCCCCCGCATTTAAATGTGCGGGGGTTTTTAGTGCTTTAAGAAAGTATAACTTTATTAAGGAATTAACGTATAAGAAAAAACTAAGGGTTTCCACATAAGTACCTGGCGACAAGCCAAGTTTTTCTAATGGCAAAAGTCCTCAAATTCACCTATCCTTAAATAAGATGAATGGTGAAAAGGCGGGATAGGATGAACGAAGCTGACTATGATGTCATCATTGTAGGAGCAAGAGCAGCGGGAGCGAGCCTTGCGATATTATTAGGCAGACAGGGAAAAAAGGTGTTATTGATCGATAAAGCATCATTCCCTAGCGATACACTTTCTACTCACCACCTGTCACATCTTGACTATTTAAGACAATTAGGTGTATTGGAAGACGTGGAAAAGGGTGGACTGAGAAAAATAACAAGGATGCGGACCTACATAAAGGACAGTTTGGTTGAAGGACCGCGGACATCATATACGCTGGTTCCCAAACGGGATTTTCTCGATTATATCCTGACCAGACATGCGTTGGATAATTCGACAGTAGAGTTGAGGGAACAGACTCGGGCTGCCGGGCTTATTTGGAACTCAGACCGTGTTTTTGGAGTGGAAGTTATCAATGAAAGTGGGAGCAAAGAAAATATTCATGCCCCTATTGTTGTAGGGGCAGATGGGATGCGGTCAAAAATAGCTGAATGGGTAGGCGCTGAAAAGTATAACGAACTTCCAGCCCTCAGACCGGTATTTTACGGATATTATCAAGGGTTAGAACCGCTGGAGGAGCCCGCCACAGAAATCTTTCTTCAGGACGGTAGAATCGGGTTTTTGTTTCCGATGGAGCATGGGAGAGATTGTCTTGGTTTGGAAATACACCCGGATGAATTCAAAGAGTTTGCCAGTCAGCCTCAGAAAATGTTTGAACATCACTATAAGCAATTTTATCGAATGGATAAAAGAATGAAGCAAGCTGCACTGCAGGGACGCATAACTGGAAGTGCCGGGGTCGAAAACTTTTTCCGGACGCCTTACGGAAAGGGATGGGCACTAATAGGAGATGCAGGTCATAGTAAGGATCCGAGCACAGGTCTGGGCATCAACGACGCCTTCCTGCAGTCATTCTTGTTAGCGGATGCTATTGAACAATATAGTGGCGGAGCTGAGTGGGATGAAGTGATGAAGGAGTACCACAAAAAGCGGGATCAGCAGTTGATGCCATCTTATGAATTGACCCTGGACTACATACAATCGCTCCGGTCCTGGTCACCGAAGGAAACAGCTTTTATGGATACTATGGCTGCAAACCCGATTGTCTGGAACAAAATCACCCCGCATCTTCCTGAATTACTGGAACATCACTCTAAAGATACGCCGATTTTATGGCAAGCGATTAAGCAGGAAGCGGAAAGCATGATGACTGATGAATAATTTATACTAAAAGGCCCTTTCGGTGGAAGGGACTTTTTTATGTTTTTCATAGATTGGAATAGCTGGCTTTCTAGTAAATAGGTAGTGTTTTCAGAGTTATATTGCAATTTCAAGGGGCCGTTGTTGACGATTCTATTACCTATTATTTACACTGGATTTGCATTCAAAATTTTACAAAAAATCCAAGTGGAGGGAATAATATGTCGATTAAGAAGAAATTATCAGCTATTATCACAACAGGTATCATCGTTTCTGGAAGCGCTTTCGGTTTTGCTTCTGACACACTTCCTTTTTCGATTACAGCAGATAGTGAGGAAAAAGAACAAGTAGAGGTAAATAAGAACTCTCCTAAGAATGTCATTGTCATGGTTGGAGATGGCATGGGCGTAGGGCAGATGGAGATTGCCAGATTGCTGGAAGGTGGGAAAAACGAAGAGCTTTACATGGAATCTTTAGAAAATGTAGGCTTGCTGCGTACATATTCGGCTGATAATTTTGTTACTGATTCGGCCGCAGCCGGTACAGCAATTGCTACTGGAAGTAAAACTTATAACGGGGGCATCGGTGTAGATGCTGCGGGAGAAGAAGTTGATAGTATATTAGATTTATATCAAGATGCCGGCAAAAAAGTAGGCCTCATTTCAACGAATACAGTAACAGATGCTACACCAGCGGCTTTTGGGGGAAGTGCTGCGGACAGATGGTCAGGCCAGGAGGAGATTGCTCGGCAAATGCTTGCAAACGAGTATGATGTATTACTGGGCGGCGGTAAGAATTACTTCAGTGCTGACCGCCAGGAAGGAAACGGACTGATCGATGACTTCCAATCAAAAGGTTATGAATATGTCACCGATGAAAGCAGTCTTGAAGCATCAGGAACACCAGATAAATTACTAGGTTTGTTCAACGACTCTTACATGAGTTATAAGACTGACCGTGATGAGCTGAATAGTGAGGAGCCAACCTTAGAAGCCATGACGAACAAAGCTTTAGATGTACTTTCGCAGGATGAAGACGGCTTTTTCCTGATGGTGGAAGGTGCCCGTATTGACCATGCTGCTCATGCTGCTGATGCAACTGGGGTATGGCAGGAGACAATGGAATTCGATCGTACCGTTGAACAAGTGGTGAAGTGGTCACAAGATCGTGAGGACACCTTGGTTGTTGTTTTGGCTGACCACGAGACAATGGGTATGTCAGCGACTGAACCAATGGATATTGAGTCATTGAAAAATATCGAAGTTTCTCCGGAATATATGGCACAGCAACTCGAGAAAGATGAAGCGACAGGGACATTCACAGTTGAAAGTGTAAAACAGGTATTCAGCGAACATGCTGCTATCGACTTAACAGATCAAGAAGTTGATGAGTTCCTTTCAAATGTAAAAGACAATGATGGGGAAGTTTATGCAGCTTACCGTGTGGGTTGGGAAATAGGCTCCGTGATTGCTGATCATTATAAAGTCGGTGCAGTAGATACCGACATCCGGGCTGAAAGCGATACAGGCGGCCATACAGGTAATATGGTACCGGTATTTGCCGCGGGTACAGGAAGTAAAGACTTTGAAGGGGTAATGGACAATACAGAGATTATCAATTTGATTGCCAATTCCGTAAAGCCTGAGAAAGAAACAGGTAAAGGGCACGAAAATAGTAATGGTAAAGGGCATGAAAAAGGAAAAGGGAACGGACACGAATAATCTATGAAAATAGGAGAAGGATCACCCGAATTCAAGCAGGGTGATTCTTCTTTTTAGTCGGAAAATAATGTTAATATAAAGGTAGAAGAGCTGTAAATTAGGGAAAGGGAGGTCGACGGAATATGTGGACCAAAGCTTCAGCGTATGAAAAAATGCAGGAAATTTATACGGATAAAGTCATGCAGGAAGAAAAAAGAAGGGTTTTCCAGCAAGTTTATAGCCACCTGCTTGCCCATCTGGACGATTTACAGGCAAGGAATGGATTGAAAGAAGATGTGGTAAAACAATTGAAGTTATTCAAAGAATATACCTTCATGCCTGGTGACAACCTTTTCCAATCGATGCGCTATGTATTTTTAATAGCAAGAGGAGAGCGGGTGGAGGACAGGCAGCTGACCCAGCAGCATGTGCAAAGAATATACAGGGCATTATTCAAGCCGGCAGGCCTGAAAACTCCGCAGATTCCTGATTCTTTTTGGGAGACTCCACTAGGGGTTGCTTGTCTGGTGGCGGAAAAAGGAGTAGAAGCGGCTTATCCGGTACTGGATGAAATTATAGAAGTGGAGCAGACATAAAAAAAAGCACAGGATATACTCCTGTGCTTTCGTTATTGGGTTACATACTCTGCGATTGCCTGCTGGATATCATAAATGCTTTTATCTTTGCGGAACTGTTTTACAATCGGTTCCGAGGTGCTTGAAATCCAAATCTTTAATTCGGCATCGAGGTCGAAAGTGCCGGCTGTTTCTACACTGAAATGCGTGATAGATTTATAGGGGATTGAATGGAATTCAATCTTTTTACCTGTCATTCCCTGCTTATCTACTAAAATCATACGTTTATTCGTGAAAATCATCATGTCCCTTAAAACTTTGTATGCTTTCTCAATTCGTTCATTAGCAGTGACTACTTTCTCGAGTTGTTTTTCGACGTCCTTCATATCAACTTCGGAAGCATTACCCATTAGTTCATCTAACAGCCCCATACTAATTGCCCCTTTCATTAATAGAAGTTCTTTATTTCATCATACCATACCAAATACCTGAGAGCATTGCTAAGCGGCCTGATCATACTTACGCAGTCGCTTGACCCTGGAATATGTGTAAATCAAGAGTCCAGACCATATTAATAAAAATGAAACGATATGAACTTTAGTGAATGGTTCATTATATAAAAATACTCCGATAAGCAGCATGATCGTAGGAGCTATATATTGTAAGAAGCCGACCATCGAAAGCGGAATCCGTTTAGCTCCGCCGGCAAAAAGCAATAGTGGGATGGCAGTAGCGACACCTGCTCCGAATAGTAACAATGACGTCATCGATATCCACTGGATTTCTCCCCAATTTCCCTGAGGCAGGCTAACCAGGTAGATAGCTGCGACAGGAGTCATAATCAATGTTTCAATAGTCAAGCCGAACATGGCATTCAAATCGACCGTTTTTTTCAATAGACCGTAGACCCCGAAGCTGAACGCCAATAATAACGCAAGCCATGGCACAGAACCGAAATTGATGGTCATATAGCCAACCCCCGCCACAGCAAGTATGAACGCTAACCATTGCGGTCGAGTGAAGGTTTCCTTGAAAAAAATCATGCCAAGCAAAATACTTACTAAAGGATTGATGTAATATCCCAGGCTGGCTTCTACGACGTGGTCTGTGTTGACTGCCCAAATGTATGTCAGCCAATTGATGCTGATGGCGATCGAAGCGAACGTGATCCCGAGAGCACTTTTTCTATTTTTTAAAGTTCTCCGTATCTCCGCTTTAAAAGCTGGCCATCTGCGTAAAATAAGGACTACTCCTGTCATGAAAACAAACGACCAGACGATCCGGTGGCCGAGGATAGCAAGCGGTGAGACTTCCTGTACGAGCTTCCAGTAGATAGGGAGGAACCCCCATAATACATACGCTCCGCCTGTATAGATAATACCGATTTTATTTTCATCCATTTACATCAACCCCCTTAGCGACTCATTATCTTTCCACTATAAGGGAATTTAGTGTAATAAAGCAATGGAATTTTTGCAGGAGAATTACCGGGGGAGGGGGATGTTCATATACTGGAAAAAACTCTCATAAAATTTCTGAAGTGTCTCTTTTTCCCTCAAAATTGTCACTCATATTTTGATTCTATCTCCCTTAAGGCAGGTATTTTCTTACTTATGCACGTTTCGTCACCTAAACACCGACAAAACTATAGCCAGAATCCTGTTTTATCTTAAGGATTCTGGCTGGCTGCTTCATTACACTGGCTCTGGCATATCTTTTTCCTGCTGATTGTTTTCTTGGGTATTCTCGTCTATGGATAAGCGCTTCAATGGCTGTTTAGCCGGACCTTCCATGACGTCCCCTTCAACGGAGAAGCGAGAGCCGTGACATGGACAGTCCCAGCTGTGTTCGCCGCTGTTCCATTCGACTTCACAGCCCATGTGCGTACAGGTGGTATCGACAAGGTATACCTGCCCGTCTTTATCTTTATAGGCCCCGGCACGCTTGCCATTGTATTGAATAACACCGCCTTCTCCTTTTTTAAGAGCTTCATGGCTGTGGCCAAGCATTTCCGATTTTCCTTCCATAAGATGGCTGGCAACATTAAGGTTGTTCGTAATGAATTTCTTCAAGCTTGGGTCTGCCTGGAAGCGGGACGGGCGGAATAATTCACTATAAGGGTTTTTCTTACCGGTAATCTGGTCCCGTAATAGTAAAGCCGCTGCTGTGCCTGAGGTCATTCCCCATTTTTTATAGCCGGTCGCTACATAAATATGGTCCTTATTCTTCGTTATTTGTCCAATGTATGGTACTTTATCCAGGGTATACAAATCCTGAGCGGACCATTGGAAAAGCTTCTTTTTGATGCCGAATGTCTCCGAGGCAAATTTTTCCAGCGCCCTGTAATGGAAATCGGTATCAACACCTTCACCGGTACGGTGGCTTTCACCGCCGATCAGTAAGACTTCTTCCCCCTCGTAAGAAGCTTTCCTGACTGAGCGGACAGGCTGGTCGACAGACAAATACATCCCCCCGGCATACTCCTGCTCTGGCTGGATAGCTACTACATAAGATCGCTCAGCATGCATGCGGGCAAAATAGAATCCTGTTCCATCATAAAAAGGGAAGTGGGAGCAGGAAACGATGTGATCACATGAAACCCGGTGGCCTTCTTTAGTCACCACACGTAACTCAGGATCCCTTTCCACATCGACCGCTACCGTATTTTCATAAACTTTACCACCGTTTTTAATAAATTCATCTAATAAAAAGGATAGATATTTCAGTGGATGGAAATGAGACTGGTCCTTCATATACAATGCTTTTTGCACATCAACGTCGATAGGGATATCATTCTTATACTCGCAAGGAATTCCTAATTCCTGATAGGCTTGATACTCTTTGTCCAGCTTTCTTGTATAGTTATCGGTAGTAGAGTAGATACAGGCATCTTCGGTTTGCAGGTTGCAGTCTATTTGGTTCTGTTTTACAGTACCCCGGATAAAACGGAGCGCTTCATCATTAGCTTTGTAATAGGCAAGGGCTCCCTCTTTACCAAAGTGCTGCATCAATTCATAATAAATCAAATCATGCTGGGCGGTGATTTTGGCTGTTGTATGTCCGGTTGTACCATTCAATAACTTACTGCCCTCAAGTAGAGCTACATCACGACCTTCTTTGGCCAGCAGGTAAGCTGTAGTAATACCTGTAATTCCGCCCCCCACAATGACAACTTCAGCACTGCCATCTTTTTCAAGGGAATCGAATTTCTTGAGTTCCGTATCTTCACGCCATAAGGGTTCAGGTTGTTCCCATTTTCTCGATTCTTTCATAAGAAATCCTCCTATTGATTTCATTTCTAGTTAGGTTTACCAACTGTTTATTTTTCATGTGAAAAGCGATGGAAAGAAATCAAATAAGTTTATTGTAAACGCTTTCAATAAGAGCGTTTTTGCCATATGATAAAAGAAGAGGGAGATTTTTCAAAAAGGGGAGAAAAATAAATGAACAAGTCCAAACGATTTGAAACATCAGTCATCCATGCTGGGTACGATTCTAAACAACACTTAGGAAGTCTATCCACGCCGATTTTCCAAACATCTACCTTCACTTTTGATTCTGCGGAACAAGGAGAGAGAAGGTTTGCAGGGGAGGAAGAAGGTTATATATATTCTCGTTTAGGTAATCCAACTGTCCGTGCGCTCGAAGAAAAAATCGCTGAGCTGGAAGGCGGGGAAATGGGACTTGCGTTTGGGTCAGGGATGGCCGCTGTATCAGCTGTGCTGGTGGCATTGACAAAAGCAGAAGACCATATTCTCTGCTCACAAGGGTTATACGGTTGTACATTTGGATTATTGAGTATGATGGAAGAGAAATATAATATCACAAGTGATTTCAGTTTAATGGAGACAGAAGATGAGGTGCGAAGTAGAATTCAACCGAACACTGCCTGCATTTATATTGAAACACCGATCAATCCAACGATGCGCTTATTGGATTTAGAGATGATTTCCCGTATCGCAAAAGAATATAATATACCAGTTGTCGTAGATAATACGTTCTCCACTCCGTATTTACAGCGACCGCTAGAACTTGGCTGCGATATCGTGATTCATAGTGCCACTAAATATATCTGTGGGCATGGCGATGTCGTCGCTGGCCTTGTTGTGGCAAAAAAGGAATTTTTAAGTGAAGTAGCGATGACGACTCAAAAGGATATCGGTGGAGTAATGTCACCTTTTGATGCCTGGCTACTGCTTAGAGGATTGAAAACGCTGCCAGTGAGGATGGATCGCCATTCCTCTAATGCAGAAAGAATATTCAAAGAGATGGAGAAACATCCTGGGATTAAACGGGTCTACTTTCCAGGTGATACGAACCATCCTGACTATTCCATCAAGGAAAAGCAAATGAAGCAGGGAGGAGGGCTTATCTCTTTTGAAATCGAAGGAAGTAAAGAGAATGCCCAAGAGTTACTGAACCAGTTATCTTTCATACAGATTGCAGTAAGTCTTGGGGACGCAGAGAGTCTGATCCAGCACCCGGCTACAATGACCCATGCGGTTGTGCCAGAAGGGGAAAGGATGAAAATGGGGATTACTGATCAAATGATACGTCTTTCTGTCGGATTGGAAGCATGGGAAGACATTTGGTCTGACCTGGAGCAGGCATTAAGTAAATTACCAGCTGTAAAAGAAAAAATTAATAATTAAAAAAACAACATTTGTCCCTGAGAAAGCGGGTGATATCTGTCTTCAAAAAAAGCAGGAACCGATTTGGTTCCTGCTTTTTTATATTAACGAAGTGATTTTGGATTAAGGGCATCTTTGATACCTTCTCCGATAAAGTTAATGGAAAGTATGGTAATGACCAAAGTTAAGGCTGGAGGAATCCAAATCCATGGCATGTTTTGCAGCACATCAGGTTCTCGTGATGCAGACAGCATATTGCCCCAGCTGGGTGTCTCTGCAGGTACGCCGAATCCAAGGTAACTCAAACCGGATTCAACCACAATCATCGCTGCAAAGGTAAGTGTTGCCTGTACAATGATGGTAGACAATACGTTTGGAAGCAGGTGCTTCATGATTACCTTAGCAGGTCTGGAACCGATCGAGATGGCTGCGAGAATATATTCATTCTCTTTCTCAGACAGTATTTTACTTCGGACAAGACGTGCGACCCCGCCCCATCCGAGAACACTGATTACTGCGATCAGCACTGAAACACCACCGAGCTTCCCGAAGAATACAGCGTTCAGGACGATAACGAATACTAGCAAGGGAAAGTTCAAAATGAAATCAGTGAAACGCATGAGTAAGGAATCGACAATGCCGCCAAAAAATCCTGCCAATGCACCGATTAAAGTTCCGAATGTAATGATCAGTAAGGTACAGGAGATACCGACAAGCAAAGATACTCGTCCGCCGTACAGCAGCCTGGTGAATACATCACGGCCGCTTTTATCTGTTCCGAACCAATGCTCGGACGATGGTGTCAAAGACATGGAGCCGATGTTTACTCTTGTGATATCGGCAGTAGTGATGTAGGGTGCCAGAAAAGAAAGGATAGAGACGGTCATCAAAAAGAATAGACTTATCATAGCCAGTTTGTTTCGGAGAAACTTTCTTCTTGCGACTGCCCATGGTGACATTGACTTTTGAGCCTTGATTTTAGTAAGGGATGTATCATTGATTACTTCTGCCATGTTCAGCCCTCCTAGTCTACACGAATTCTTGGATCGACAATTCCATACAACAGGTCAGCGATCATGTTCCCAAATAAAACGAGGAACGAGAACATCATGGTCAATGTCATCATTACAGGGTAATCACGGTTGTTGATAGAATCCAGAAAAAGCTGGCCGATACCCGGGTAGGTGAATATCGCTTCTGTAATGATTGCACCACTGATCAAAGTGACGATGTCAAAACCTAAGAAAGTAATTAATGGAATTATCGAGTTCCTGAGAATATGTTTGTTGTAAATTTTAGTTTCCGGAGTACCCTTGGCGCGGGCAGTCCGGACGTAATCTTTCCGGCTGCTCTCAATGATGTCATTTCGTAAGAACTGGGTATAACTGGCTGTACCAAGAGCACCTAATACAATTGCCGGTAAAAATACATGGTGGAGCCTGCTTAGATAGTATTCAAACGACCCATCCTGCAGCGTTATATCGACTGATCCACTGAAAGGGAACCAGCCCAATTTAAAGGAAAAGAAATAAATTGCAAAAACACCCGCAATGTAAGAGGGGATGGCCAAGCCGAGGTAATTGACACCGCCAATTAAATTATCAGCCGTCGTGTAAGGCTTCCGGCCAGCGTACATGCCCATAACGAATGCGAGAATATATGTAATGACTAGTGAGGTGATACCTAGAAAAAGCGTGTTCGGCATACGTTCACCGATAAGTTCAGCAACCGGCATTTTATAGCGTGTTGATTCACCGAAGTCTCCCTGCATAAAATTAGAAATCCATCTGCCATACTGTACATGAACCGGATCGTTAAGTCCTGCTTTTTCTCTCATTTCCTCAATATATTGAGGGTCAGTATTATTAGGATCAATTTCTCCACCGAAGGGATCCCCTGGCATAGATAATGCCAGGGAAAACACTACAATGGATATCAGGAGAAGCATCGGGATCATGCCTAAGATTCTACGTAAAGTATACTTTAACATGAGTATGCTCCTTATCTTTTTTCAGTTTGGCCAGTGGCTTATTCTGTCACAAACCATTCGTGTGCACTGTTAAAACCGGAGACGTCTAACGTCAAACCGCCTACGCGCTTGTTCATACCATAAATTTCCTGCAGTTCGGTAATGAATAGCATAGGAAGCTCCTCATTAACGATTTGCTGCCATTTGACGTAAAGCTCTTTACGTTTTGCTTCGTCTGTTCCCACGACTTCCACGTCAAGCGCATCTTCCAAAAGCTGATCGCTTTCTTCATTTACCCAGCGAGGGTAGTTCCACAGCTGATCTGATTTCCATAGACCGGATGGGTCTGGATCGGCACCATAGCCCCAACCGCCAAAGAAGGCTTCCATATTTTCGTTATCTTTTTCAACCATGTCGTAATACTGGTTGACTTCGATCATTTCAAGTGTTGATTTCAAGCCAACCTCTTCCCAATATTGGGTAAGGGCTTTGGCACGGGATTCAAATGTCGGGTTTCCAGTTGCATAGTGAGAGAAGTTGACGACAAACTCATCCCCGTTAGGATCTTCACGGAAACCATCACCATTTGTATCAACATAGCCAGCTTCATCAAGGATTTCTTTTGCTTTTTCAGGGTCATACGGATAGGTGTTCAAATCATCGTTGTCAGCTGCAATCCAGTGAGCGGTAGGTACTGGGCGGTTAACAACATCGCCATACCCTCCGAAGAAAGCTTCAATCCATTCTTCACGGTTGATGGAATGCATCATTGCTTGTCGAAGCTTTTTATCCGCATACTTTTCTTTTTGCTCGACGACTTCTTTCTTTTCATTATCAAATTTACCAAGCTTGAATCCGACATAGTAATAAGAAAGGCCAGGAGCGGTTACTAAATCAACATTTTCCATCGCTTCCACATCTTTACCGATGGTTGGATGTACACTTACGACATCGATATCTCCGTTTTGCAGAGCGCCTGTAACGGCTGTACTGTCAACTACTTTAATGATGATTTTATCCAGCTTAGGCTTGCCTTGCCAGTAGTCTTCATTGGCTACAAGCTCGACAGATTCACCAGATACTACTTTGTTGACTTTGAACGGACCAGTACCGATTGGTGTACGGCGTACTGGATCAGATCCTTGCATATCAGCGACTTCGATGCCTTCGAATGCTGTACGGTTCATTGGATAAGTCCAAAGGTTCAAGAGGTTGTTGACGCGTGCTTTATCAAAAGTGATTTTAATTTCATAGTCATTGATTACTTCAAGGCCAGAAATGGAATCCGCTTCTCCGTTACGGAAAGCTTCTGCACCTTCAACAGTTTGGACGTTTGTGTAGCGAGGACCTTCATAATCTGGATGAGCAAGAGTTTCTAAAGAGAATACCCAATCATGGACAGTCAGCTCATCACCATTGTGCCACTTGACACCTTCTTGGAATTTGAAGGTAAAGACTTTATTATCTTCAGTTTCCCAGCTTGCAATATTAGGAACAGGTTTTAATTCTTCATCATATTCAATCAAGCCGTCATCAAATAAATCAAGAACTTCCGCGTCCGTTTGGATGCCATACCAGTTCCAGTGGAACAGGCCTTCAGGTGCTGCATCAAGAGCGTAGACGATCGTTCCGCCTTCTTGAGCTGCTTCTTCGCCGCCTTCATTGCCTTCTGTTTCTTTTTTGTCATCTTCTGCTGCTCCAGCTTCATCCTCGCCATTGCTACAAGCAGCCATAAACAAAGACATGATCATTAGCATAGCTGCCAGCCAATAAAAAGATTTCTTCTTTTGCATGTGGTTACCCCCTGTAATAGTTAATGAATGAATCAGATCAATCAACCAGAATGCACGCGACCTGGCGTCCTGGTTTCACCTCCTTCAATTCTGGTTTGATGGTGGAACATTTATCCACAGCCACCGGGCACCTTGTATGGAAAGGACATCCAGATGGAGGATTTTCAGGACTTGGTACGTCTCCCTCGAGCACGATTCGTTCCTTTTTCTTTTTGGGATTTGGTTCAGGAACGGCAGAAATTAATGCTTGCGTATATGGGTGAAGCGGTTCTTCATAAATAGACTTCTTATCTGCGATTTCTACGATATGACCGAGGTACATGATGCCGATCTTGTCACTCATGTGCTTGACGACACTGAGGTCATGGGCAATAAAGAGGTAGGTCAAGTTGAAATCATCTTGAAGTTCATTCAGCAAGTTCAACACCTGGGATTGCACGGATACATCAAGTGCGGAAACTGGCTCGTCCGCTATGATCAGTTTCGGCTTGAGGGCAAGTGCCCGGGCGATGCCGATCCGCTGACGCTGACCACCCGAAAATTCATGCGCATACTTATGGTAAGCATCTTCAGGCAATCCGACCCGGTTCAGTAATTCCATTACTTCCTGTTTGATTTCTTTCGCCTTTTTCCTGGGATAATAGTTTTTGATTGGCTCTGATACGATATCGCCGACCATTTGCATTGGGTTCAGAGAGGCATAGGGATCCTGGAAGACCATCTGGAAATCTTTTCTGCGTTCTCTTAGCCGGCCACCTCGGATTTTCGTAATATCTTCACCATCAAACACAATACTGCCCCCGGTAGGTTTCAACAGCTTTAAAATGGTACGACCAGCGGTAGATTTACCGCAGCCGGACTCTCCCACAAGCCCGAGCGTTTCCCCTTTTTTTAATGTGAAACTAACCCCATCAACAGCTTTGACATGTCCGACTGTTCGTCGGAAGAAGCCGCCTTTCACTGGGTAGTAAGTTTTTAAGTCTTTTACTTCTAATAAGGTTTCATGGTTGGAAGGGAGGGGAGGAGACTGTTCCTTATGTTGAATATCTACGACGTTACTCATTTGGCTTTCATCCCTTCCTGCTCCCAGCTTGACTCATAAAGGAGACACTTCACGCCATGGCCGGGGCTGCTTTCTTTTAATTGTGGGGTGATGCTTCGACACTCATCCATCGCTTTTGGACAACGATCTACGAACTTGCACCCCTGTCTCGGCATATTTTTCAGGGAAGGGACAATACCTTCGATCGAAGCCAGAACTTCTTCCTCCTGATCCATACGTGGAATAGATTGCATCAAAAGTTGCGTATAGGGATGCTTCGGGCTTTCAAATAAAGTGACCACATCCGTCTGCTCTACTACTTCACCTGCATACATTACGATAACTTCATGGCAGCTTTCGGCTACGACACCGAGGTCGTGTGTGATTAAGATGATTGACATGTCATTTGTTGTTTGAAGTTCCTGCAGTAATTCGAGGATTTGAGCCTGGACGGTAACATCCAAAGCAGTGGTAGGCTCGTCGGCTATCAGCAATTTTGGTTCACAGGCAATTGCCATGGCGATCATGACACGCTGGCGCATCCCCCCGGATAGTTGATGAGGGTATTCATCTACAACCTTTTCAGGGCGGGAAATTCCAACTTTATCAAGTAGATGGATAACCTTTTTACGAGCATCCTGTTTCGAAATATTAAAATGATTATGTAAGGCTTCTGATAACTGAAAACCGATTGTGAACACTGGGTTCAGAGAAGTCATTGGCTCCTGGAAGATCATTGCGATATCTTTACCGCGTACTTTATTCATTTCTTTATCATTTAGATTTTCCATGTTTTTACCGTTGAATTTTATTTCTCCGTTGCGAATCTTTCCGATACCTTTTGGCAAAAGCTTCATGATAGATAAAGACATCACGCTTTTTCCGCAGCCAGACTCGCCTACCACGCCAATTACCTGTTTGGGTTTCACCTGGAAACTGACATTATCTACGGCATTATGCCATTCTCCGTCAATTTCAAAAGCGGTCTCCAGGTTGTTTACTTCCAGCAAAGGCGGTTGGGACTGAAAATCTGTAAAGTTATTCATAATACACCCCTGTTTAAATTTTCAGTAAATTATCACTATTTGTGTAACATCATATCCAAATAAATTTGGAACGTCAATCCTTTTTTACAATTACTTTACAAAAATTGAAAAATATTTATAATAATAAATTTTGATTTTAATTGAGGGGAATGATTGTTACTTTTATCGGGTAATAAAAGATATATATTTAAGAAGTTCATGAGCGGATTTTATATTCGATCCTTGATTTTGTTATTGATTTTCATTTTAGAAATTAAGAGAGGATGAAACCGATGTTTAAAAATCTATTTAAAAAAGACAGTGGTGAAGTGAAAGTTATTGCCCCTGTCGAAGGGAAAGTAGTCGACCTTAGTGAGGTTCCTGATCCAGTTTTTGCCGAACGGATGATGGGCGAAGGAGTGGCAATCGAGCCGACCGATGGAACAGTAGTAAGTCCTGTGGATGGCGAGATTGTTCAAATTTTTCATACCAATCATGCTGTTGGAATAAAGACGAAATCTGGGGTCGAAGTCCTGATTCATATTGGCTTGGAAACCGTCAGCATGGAAGGGGAAGGATTTGAAGGATACGTGAAGGCAGGAGATAAAGTGAAAACCGGGGACAAGTTGATCACGTTTGACATGGACCTTGTGAAGGAAAGAGCAAAGAGTACGATAACTCCAATAATCATTACTAATTACAATGAAGTCGCTGACAAGATGGATCACCACACCATAGAGAAAGCTGTTCGTGGAGAAACACCAATTATGACCATACAAACAAAGTAGGCTATCGTGAGAGGGAGATGACCGGATTGAGGATAGAGCGAGTGCTTAATGAGGATATCGTCATTACTTCGATTAAAGACCAGAAAAAATTTGTAATAGGAAAAGGAATTGCTGCAGATAAAAGAAAAGGAGACCCGATCTATGATAATGAAATTGACAAAGTAATTGATATGAATGGAGATATGGGACAGTATGAGGAGTTTCTTAGTATGGTACCGCAAAAGATCATTCGCTTGACAGAAGATATCATCACGCATGCAGAAGATTATTTACAGACGAAGTTGAGTGATTCTGTTCATTTAGAATTAGCAGATCACCTATCTTTTCTATTAAACGATCCACCTAAGCATGTAACGATTCAAAATGGCTTGATAGAAGAGATAAGTATATTGTATGCAAAAGAATATCAAGTTGGGTTATGGGCATTACGCACGATTAAAGAGAGGTTTGATCGTGAATTGGCAGAAGAAGAGGCCGGGCATATCGCCATTTTCATTCATAGTGGAAGATGGATGCATGAGGGCACCGGTGAATCCGTAAAACAAGTGGCTATCATTCGTGACCTTGTTTGGAAGATAGAGAAATATTATAAGAAAGTTTTATCCAAAAATAATGTTGCCTATCAGCATTTAGTGACCCATTTGAACCGTGCGATACAAAGAACGAGAGAACAATCAGAATTTAACATGGTGGACAAAAACATGTTAGTCATGATCCAGGAAAAATACCAAAAAGCTTACCAGTGTGCCGTAGATATGACTACGTATCTGTCAGAGAAATGTGATATTCATTTCCCTTCCTCGGAAATCGGTTATTTAACCCTGCATATCCACCGGGCAGCCAAAGCTTAGACTTCCTTGTTGCAATTCCTGTCCCAGTGAATGTTTATGATAAAATAAGTATAAGATAACCGGACAGGAAAGGAAGAGAGAGTATGGTCAAAGATCAAAAAAAACCGAAAGCTTCCGAGCGGCGGGAGGAAATTCTGCTACTGCTTAAAAACAGTGAAAAACCGATTACGGGAAGCGAACTGGCTGCGGAGATGGAAGTGTCACGACAAGTAATTGTCGGAGATGTTTCATTATTGAAAGCTAAGAATGAACCGATTGTAGCGACAAGTCAGGGATATATCTATATGACGGACAGTATAGATGCACCTCCGGTTGAACGCACAATCGCTGTAAAGCATACGCCGGAGCAAACGGAAAAAGAATTGACTATCCTGGTTGATCATGGGGTATTCATTAAAGATGTAACGGTGGAACACCCGGTCTATGGTGACTTAACCGCTTCCGTTTTGGTTTGGAATCGCAGGGACGTACAGAAGTTCTTAGATAATATCAGGGAAACAAAAGCATCGTTCCTGTCAGAATTGACTGATGGCATTCATATGCATACGGTAGCAGCAGAAAGTGAAGAAGCGTTGGACGAAGCGGTAGAAGCATTGAAAAAAGAAGGCATCTTATTAAAATCTTGAGGCAAATACAGCCATAATGAATAGGATAAGGAAGAGGTATGCAAACAGGGCATGTCTCTTCCTTCGATTTTTTTCGAATGTAGATAAATATGCTATATTTTAGGCAGTGCTATTTTTTTAGTCAAGGAAGGGTGAGGTAGATGCTGGACTTTGAAATGGCCCCTTACTTATTCAGTGTTACGATTGTAATCAACGTTTTACTGGCATTTGCCATCATCTTCTTAGAACGACGGGATGCGAGCGCTACCTGGGCGTGGTTAATGGTATTATTATTCATTCCTGTCGGTGGGTTTTTACTTTATTTAATTTTTGGAAGAAGGCTGAGTAAAAAAGAGATATTCACTTGGGATAAAAAGAACAGGCTTGGGCTGTTAGCGGCAGTTCAGGATCAGCTTCGCTCGATTGAACAAGATACATTAAAATTGGATCATACGGAACTTGAAACTTTTGAAGACTTATTTTACTTACACTTGAAAAATAACGACGCTCTATTAACGAAAGATAACCATATTGAAATATTTACTGACGGGCAAGAAAAATTTCATGCTTTGATTGAGGATATTGAAAATGCGAAGGAACATATCCACCTGCTTTATTACATCATACGGGATGACCAGCTTGGGCAGCGATTATCAGAAGCTCTCATCAAAAAAGCCAAACAAGGCGTTAAAGTGCGTGTGTTATATGATGACATGGGCTCAAGAACATTAAGCAGAAAGTTCGTCAGAAGGCTTAAAAAGGCTGGCGTTGAAGTAGAGGCTTTCTTTCCTGCTTTGATACCTAAGTTGAATATGAAAATCAATTACAGAAATCACCGGAAACTTGCAATTATTGATGGCAAAATCGGATATATCGGCGGATTTAATATCGGAGACGAATACCTAGGCTTCAACAAGAGGTTCGGTTATTGGCGGGATACACACTTGAGAGTAGAAGGCGGCGCTGTGCATAACATGCAGACCCGTTTCATTCTTGATTGGAATCATGCTTCGAGGCAGGATATCAGTTATGAAGACCGGTATTACCAGGCTGAGCCTAAAGGTGATGTCGCTATGCAAATCGTGTCCAGTGGTCCGGATTCGGAATGGGAACAAATAAAGCATGGCTATATTAAAATGATCCTCTCAGCAAAAGATTCCGTTTATATCCAGACACCATACTTTATTCCGGATGACAGTCTCTTAGATGCTGTACGAATAGCATCCCTGTCTGGTGTGGATGTCAGGGTGATGATTCCACGGATGCCTGATCATCCCTTTGTATATTGGGCGACCTATTCGAATGTCGGAGATTTATTAGAGGCCGGGGCGAAGATTTATATTTACCAGAAAGGCTTTTTACATGCCAAAACCATTGTGGTTGATGGAAAGATTGCATCTGTCGGAACTGCAAACATTGATGTGCGGAGTTTCAGGTTAAATTTCGAGGTAAACGCGTTCCTGTACCACCCGGATTTAGCAAAAGAGCTGGAGGATAGTTTCCTGGATGATATCACTGATTCTACCCAGTTGACCGTTCAACTTTATAAACACCGATCGAAGTGGATACGTTTCAAAGAATCCATCGCCAGATTGTTATCACCAATCCTTTAATTAAAGACTCAGTTTCGAGGCTTTAGGTAGCAATTATGGTGGCTGGGAAAACGGATCGCTTTCCGTGGGCATGTGGTGAGCTTCCTCAGGCTTCGCCTTGCGGGATCTCACCGCCCATGTTCATCCCACAGGACTTTGAATAAGCTTCCTGAATAAACACCGCACGAAGTAAAATGCGTAGCATTTTCGAGGAGTCTCACCGTTTTCCCTGCCACCATATGATTGTGAGATTCTCGAAACGCCTATCAAGAATAGTGTGCTTTTTGAACCAGAAAGTACGATCAATAGGTGATTGTGATAGGATTACACTCAAAAAAATAGATAAGGACATTCATGGGCAATTTCGATAATCTTTTGTGGCAAGGGGCTTAGGGGAACGGGGAGACTCCTACGGGAAAAGAGTTCCAGGTGAGACCCCACAGAGCGTCAGCTCGAGGAGGCTCAGCGAACTCCCGTGGAAAGCGACTCGTTCCCCTACGCTCCTTCCCCTCTTACAATATCTCGAAATCAAGTCTTCGACTTTTCGGCCCTATAATAGAAGATTTTGCATTAGAAAAAATGTTGAATGTACCGGAATACATGTTTCATACCATTAAAAAAGCCTGCACCTTTCTGGCAATCAAGGTGCAGGCTTTTTTATATATTTAGGGGGGGAGGTTGTTTCACACTGTGTTACTGAGCTGACAATTCTAAATTGGTTTTAATTTGTTCACCATTCCGGTAGACTGTCAATTCTACTTCCTGGCCTTTTTCAGCTTCTTTATAAAGATATTTACGCAAGTCTACCAGGGATTCAATTTTATTTCCCTCGATTTCCGTGATGATGTCGTTCTGTTCAAGTCCGGCTTTTGCTGCAGGTGACCCGGTCTTGACACCACCGACAATGACACCATGCTGAACGTCTGGAGGGAGATTCAATTGGTCGGTGAGGATATTAGCAGGTATTTGCCGCACATCCTGTAAGGAAACTCCCATATAAGGACGTTTCACTTCACCGTTGGTCTCCAAATCCTCAATGACCGGCTTCGCCACATCCATAGGAATGGAAAAGCCTAATCCCTCTACTTCATTTTTGGCGATTTTCATCGTGTTGATCCCGATTACCTCGCCTTGAAGATTAATGAGTGCGCCACCGCTATTACCAGGGTTGATGGCAGCATCTGTCTGAATAACTTCTGTCTGCCAGTCTTGTTGGCCGTCTTTGTTGATATCGACCGGAATGTTACGGTTCAATCCACTGATGATACCCTTCGTGGCTGACCCGGCGAATTCCATACCAAGCGGGTTGCCGATGGCGATGGCTGTTTGCCCTACCTCTACGTCTTCGGCCTTACCTAATTCGGCAACCTGCTTGACGTGTTGATCATCTATTTTTAAAACGGCAAGGTCAGTCAATGGGTCGCTTCCTTCAAGTTCTGCTTCAATTTTTGTACCGTCATTCAAAATCACTTCCAGTTGACTCGCACCCTCAACTACGTGATGATTGGTGACGATATAGGCTTTACCATCTTCTTTTTTATAGATGACCCCTGAACCTGTACCGGATTTTTGTGACATTGGACTGCTTTGTTTTATATTAGAGATTCCGACAACAGCTCCGCCGGCTTTTTCAATAGCCTGGGTGACGGGTTCTTTTTCTTTCCCGATATTCAACTCATTGGCTTGGGCTGTCGGATTTTCTGTATTGATGTTAACGGAAATGCCTTTCCATTGAAAGATAGTTGTAACGAGAAAAATAGCTGCTATTGCTCCGAAAACTCCATAAGCAAAATAAGCGCGTTTTTTTGTGCGCTTTTGCGGTTGTTGCTCTGTAGTCATATAAACAGGTCCCCTTTTAAAATGATATTTCCTAACCTGGACAATTCTTAGTTTACGTTTCAGGTTTGGCACGAGATTGGAGAAAATGTGGAATAAATGTGTAAAATGAGAAAGAAGAGGAACTACACCCAATCAATTAGGGTAAAAATAGAAGCAGACAGGTTGGGAAGGAGGCTTTAACATGAAACAAACAATTGGAATTGTTGAAGATGACCCGAATATCCGTGATATCGTCAAAGCTTATTTGGAGAAAGATGGCTACCATGTGAACGAGATGGAATCTGCAGAAGCAGCCTGGGAATTATTCCAACAGGCTCCACCTGATCTATGGGTACTCGATATCATGCTGCCAGGGATGGATGGGTATGAATTTTGTAAACAGGTGCGGCAAAGCTCACAAGTCCCCATCATCATTATTTCTGCTAAAGATGAGGAGATCGACCGGATATTAGGGCTGGAACTCGGAGGAGACGATTATTTGACCAAGCCCTTCAGCCCACGGGAATTGGTAGCCAGAGTAAAACGGCAGCTGACCCGTTGGGAAGCGATGAATAAAGCCGCTTTTCCATCTGATAAGGAAACCCTTCAAGTGGAAGGCTTGACCCTTTACATGGATGAACGTCGGGCTTTTTGGAGTGGGGAAGAGGTGGAAGTTACCGCTAAAGAGTTCGATATGCTGAAGTTGCTTGCCCAAAATCCCAATCGTGCTTTTTCTCGAGAGGAATTATTGATACAAATCTGGGGTGAAGATTATTTCGGCAGTGACCGTGCTGTAGATGATCTTGTAAAACGTTTAAGAAAAAAGCTGGTTAACATTCCTTTAGAAACGGTCTGGGGATATGGATACCGGCTTAGAGAAGATGGCGCGGAGTCATGAAGCTGCTCCATCAACTGAATGTTGCCTTCACAACATTAATTATCATAGTCATGTCGATTACTGCTTTTATCCTTTATTCCCTGATTCTTAATATGCTGATTGAAGATGAAAAGCGGCAGCTGGAAGGTAGAGGGGAATTGTTGATAGAGTTACTGAACGAAGAGGATAGCCCTCTAAAAGTGAATCAATTATCCCAGCTTTTAAGGGATAGTGAATTCCGTGTATTGATGTTCGACCGTAGCAAGCGGGAGATCCTGTTTTCTACTTTACCACCAGAAACTGCTGCTGCCTGGGCAAGTCAATATGACGAGACTTTGCATGAGGAAGATCTCTGGGAAAGCCAGGGACAAGACTTTGTCGTCTACGATATCGCCTTTACCCCTCAGGCAGACGGTGTCATCTTAGTATTAGCTACGCCGTTGAGAGACTTACAGGCTGTCCAAACGATGTTTGCGTGGCGTATGATCTTCGTATTGTTCATTGGCTTGCTGCTGGCGGTTGCCATCAGTCATTTTATGAACCGCAGACTAGTGACACCGTTAATCCGGTTGAAAACAGAACTTAAGAAGATTGAGCACCGTAAATTCCAGGAACTAAAACCGGTGAAAGCGAGTGGAGAAATAGAAGAGGTCGAACATAGTGTCCGAACCATGGCTGCTGAGTTAGAGAATTACATCCGCACCCAGAAACAGTTTTTCCAAAACGCTTCCCATGAATTGAAAACACCGTTGATGTCGATTCAGGGTTATGCTGAAGGAATCCGTGATGGAGTGTTCGAAGGGGAGGCGGCAGATAAAGGATTGTCTGTCATGATCAAGGAAACGGAAAGATTGAAGAAAATTGTTAACGAAATGATTTTATTGGCTAAACTGGATAGTGATGAAAATGTCTATCACCCGGAAAATATTGATATTGATGAATTGATTGAACAAGCCAAAGAAGGGCTGTACCCGCTCGCGAGAGAAAAGGGAATAGAGCTTGATTATGAACAGACAGTATCGTACAACCTATATGTAGATCCAGAAAAAGTAATGCAAGCCCTGGTGAATATAATTGCAAATGGTATTCGTCATGCTGAATCGCATGTGCGAATAAATACCAGGCAAACGACAGATTATATCATGATTGCAATCAAGGACGATGGCAACGGTATTTCTGAAGAAATTCTCCCTCAATTATTTGAACGTTTTATCAAAGGAAAGGAAGGAGAAACTGGGCTTGGGTTAGCTATCTCAAGAGCGATCATTGAACGTAGTGGAGGAAAGGTCATCGCTCAAAATAATGAGGATGCCAAAGGGGCAACCTTTAAAATTCTTCTTCCAAAGCCGACAATACCACATGACCACTAAAGGAGAGATTGTAATGGAAACGAAAGCATGTATTGATTCATTGACAGTAAAGAACTCACACGTCCTTCCTCCGGATACGAATAGCCACGGGACATTATTTGGAGGAAAATTAATGGCTTACATCGATGATGTGGCAGCAATATCCGCAACGCGTCATTGCCGAAAGCCAGTGGTGACAGCCTCCATTGACTCTGTTGACTTTTTGGAACCCGTCTTTGAAGGGGACACCATCTGTCTCGTCAGCTATGTGACATGGACCCATAATACATCGATGGAAGTATTCGTAAAGGCAATAACTGAAAATTTATTGAGTGGTGAACGGAAAGTTTGCACCACTGCCTTTGTCTCGATGGTAGCCGTTGATGAAAATAACCGGCCTACACCGGTTCCTCCTGTACGCCCGGAATCAGATGAAGAAAAATGGTTGCACGAAGGTGCACCTGATCGTCATGCTCAAAGAAAGAAACGAAGCAAAGAATCTAAAGAACTAGCCAATAAATTTGGCACAGCCTTCCCATGGAAAGAATAAAATTCCTTTATTAAAGGATGCGATAACTCACAGTGTTGACTTTACAGTTAAAGCTCCCTTTACTTGAAGACTCAGTTTCGAGAGAAACTGTTTCCGTTAAAGTTGAAAGCCTCTGGAGGTCCGGGAAATCACTCGCTTTCCATGGGCGTACGGTGAGCTTCCTCAGGCTTCGCCTTCCGGGATCTCACCATCTACTTTACTCCCATAGGACTTTGAATGAGCTTCTTGAATAAACACCGCACGAAGGAAATGCGTAGCATTTTCGAGGAGTCTCGCAATTTCCCGGACCTCCTTGCGTTAAGTGAGCAAAACGGAAACTTCGGTATGCCTTCCTTCAAGCATAGGGAGAGCTACTCATGAAAATGTGCTTATAACATGCATCATAGGTTTATATGGCTTATGGAAGACATCTTCATTTATGGCAGGGGTTCGTTTCTCTCATCCTTCGGATGGGTTGGTTGGGAAACTGCGAGACTCCCGCAGGAGAAGGAGTTAGGCGAGATCCCACAGGGCGATAGCCCGAGGAAGCTCGCCAGATCCCCCGCAGGAAAGCGAGTAGTTTCCAAGCCACCCCTAACGGTTTTATGGTAAAGAACCTTGAAACTGAGTCTTCCATAATACGGCCCAATAGTTGAATAAACCTATTATGAAAATCTACAGGAGCGTTTAACAGAGACAAAAAGAAAGAAAACCAGATGCGACAGCAACGCATCTGGTTTTTATCATTTTTACGACATGATTTCCATCTCATAGTCATAGGTATTCGTGTTATTTCTTACAGTACAAAGAGATTCCCAGTCATGAGCGGCTCCGTCACGCATTGTGATAATACGGTCGGCAATGGCACGGGAGTCCTCCCGGTCATGGGTGACAAAAATGGAAGTAATCCCTGTTTTTTTAATGATTTGTTTCAATTCTTCCCTGATTTTGATCTGCAGGTCGGCATCCAAATTACTGAACGGCTCATCTAATAATAATAGAGATGGTTTTGGAGCAAGTGCTCTTGCCAGAGCAATCCGCTGCTGCTGCCCTCCACTCAATTCATGGGGATAACGTTTCTTGAATTTTTCCATGTTAACAAGTTCAAGCACTTCATCCACACGTTGTTTCTTCTCACTACGGGTAAACCCTTTAAGACCAAACTGGATATTTTCTGCCACTGTCATATGAGGGAAAAGAGCATAATCCTGGAATACCATGCCGATTCCCCGTTTCTCTGGCAAGATGAAGGTGCGATCATCTGTGACTACTTTTCCACCAATTTTAATTGTTCCGTTCGTTGGTGTTTCTAAGCCGCTTAGCAGACGGAGTACGGTACTTTTACCACTGCCGCTTTCGCCAAGGATTGAGATGATTTCTCCTTGTTCAATGTCAAGACAAAAGTTATCAATGGTTTTATCACCTTTGTTCGTATAAGAGAAACATAGGTCTTTAATTTGGATATACATATCAATTCGGCTCCTTTTCTATAACTTGATGGAAAATGTAAATCGCAATCCCGCTGATAACAATGATGATAAGCGATGCCAATGATGCCTCATGAATTTGTTCATCACTGGCGTATTGGAATGCCTTCGTCGATAATGTATCAAAATTGAATGGTCTTAAAATCAAGGTGAGCGGTAATTCTTTTAAAATATCAATAAATGCCAGGATAAACCCGCTGAAGATTGCCCCTTTGATCAATCGGAGGTCAACTTTGAAGAATGTTTTAGTCATTCCCATCCCGAGCATCCGGGAAGCTTCTGTGAACTTGTTTCCTATTTTATCAAAACCTGATTCGATCGAATTATAACCGACTGCCAAAAATCGGATGACATAGGCAGATATTAACATGAACAAGCTGGTACTTAAAAATAAGGTTGCTTCCATACCGACAGATTCATAAAAAGTGAATAACAGGTTATCAATATCAATGAACACAGCACTGATTCCAACTGCTATGACAGCTCCTGGTATCGAGTATCCCAATATTGTGATCCGGGATGCTGATTTAGAAAGCCAGCTTTTGTGCATCCTGGTGAAGTTAGCGATGATAACTGCAAATGTAACGATCATAAATGAGCCGATAAATGCTACCAGCAAGGAATTGGTTATCAAGTTGATAAAGACAGGACTTGCGATTTTTTCAAACGTCAGGAACATCCAATCCAGAAGCTGGAGGAAAGGAATCAAAAACCCGAGGCTGAATATGAGTAAGCTATAGCCGAAAACGGTCCAACCCTTCCAGCCGGTCAATTTAATCGGTGTCAGCGGTTTGACTTTGGCTGTGGTATAACTGTATTTCTTACGGCCCCTTAATACCTTTTCAATGATTAATATAGCAAACACGATGAACATAAGTGTGGCTGATAGTTTGATAGCCGCATTCAAATCTCCCATACTGAACCACGTTTGGAAGATGGCGGTACTGAAAGTAGGTACCCCGAAATATTTGACCACGCCATAATCGTTCAGAACTTCCAGTAATACTAGACTCACTCCGCCGATGATAGCACCCCGTGAAATAGGGAGGACTACCCGGAAGAATATCTCAAATGCATTTCTGCCAAGTAATCGTGCATTTTCTATCAAGGATGAAGATTGATTGGCGAGAAATGCCCGGGTAATCGTATATACATAGGGAAATAAAAATAAAGTAAAAATAAAAATGGAACCAGGTAGATTCATAATGTCAAAATACTGTTGATTTACCCTTATGTCATATTCATTTCGAAGAATCGTCTGGATCGTCCCTGTGTAATTTAACATTCCATTATACGTATAAGCTGCTATATAGGGAGGGATCGCCAATGGCAGAATCAGTCCCCATTTGAAAAATCCCTTCCAGGGAAAATCGTAAGCGGATACCAGCCATGCCAGACTTGTGCCAATCAGGATAGTCAGAATGCCTGTAAACACTATAATGATAGAAGTGTTTTTCAAAAGTAAAGGTAAAATATATTCTTTGATATGCTCCCAGTTCTCGGTAGT
This sequence comes from Halobacillus sp. B23F22_5, assembly GCF_043497085.1. Lineage (NCBI taxonomy): Bacteria > Bacillati > Bacillota > Bacilli > Caryophanales > Bacillaceae > Halobacillus > Halobacillus sp. B23F22_5. The sequence continues at coordinate 429,757 of NZ_JBIEKI010000001.1, forward strand.
TTGGGTGAAAAAGTTGATCAGTATCGTCAAATTAGGCAGCAGAATGAGAAGGACGATGATCATACTCAATACGGTCCATATATTCATATAACCTGGGAGCTTTCGATAAAACTTCAAATCGGACACTTCCTTTTAGGCGGCGACATACGACGTATAGGGTTTACTTCATAAATCAATAAATATAAATGTTTATACTTACTGATTTATGAAGTAAGGTCACTATTAATGATAACAGTTCTCAATGGAAATGTACATATACATAAGGCCGTACCCCAGAAAGGTACGGCACTTATGTCATGAAACTTTCATAATTACTTCCAACCGACTTCATTCATAATCTTGATTGCTTTTGCGTTATTTTCACCCAGTTTTGTCAGGTTGATATCCTGCTCTTTGAACTCGCCCCAGGACTGAAGAACTTCTGCTGCTTCGACCTCAGGATTGACCGGATATTCATAGTTTGCTTCCGCAAAATCTTTCTGAGCTTTTTCTTGAGAAAGGAACTCCATCAACTTCACTGCATTTTCCTTGTTTTTGCTGCTTGAAGTCATTCCGATACCACTGATGTTGACGTGGGTGCCGGTAGTATCCTGATTAGGGAAAATGACACCTAATCCTTCAGCAACTTTTACTTCTTCTTCATCTTCGGAATTCAACATTTTACCAAGGTAATAGGTGTTCATGACAGCGACATCGCCTTCACCAGCAGCAATTGCTTTCGCCTGGTCGCGGTCGCCGCCTTTAGGGTCACGAGCCATATTATCGACAATGCCTTGAGACCATTCCTTGGCTGCTTCTTCACCTTCTGTAGCTATCATGGATGCAACAAGGGATTGATTATAGATGTTGTCGGAAGAACGAATCAGAACTTTGCCGTTCCACTCGTCTTTTGTAAGGTCCCCATAGGTTTTGATTTCTTCCGGGTTAACAGTTTCTTTGTTATAAGCAATGATACGGGCACGTTTGGTCAAGCCGAACCATTGGTTCTCTTCGTCACGGAATTTTTCTGGGATGTTCTTATTAAGTGTATCGCTTTCTACCTCTTGCAGAAGGTCTTTACTTTTTGCACGATGCAGGCGACCTGCATCAGCTGTAATAAATAAATCTGCTTCAGATGCTTTTCCTTCACGTTCTAAGCGTGCGATCAACTCATCATCTTTACCCTCAATAACATTGACTTTGATCCCTGTTTCTTCTGTAAACTTATCGTATAATTCCTGATCAGTTTCATAATGGCGTCCTGTGTATAGGTTTACCTCACCGCTTGCCTCTTTATTTTCAGATGCCTTGTCTTCATTTCCGGACGATTCACTTGTGTCCTCTTCAGATCCCCCACAAGCTGCAAGGGCAAAAATTGCAAAGATAAATACAAAACTTAATGCGAATAATTTGTTCTTCTTCATGTTCCTCCACCTTCCTATGTAATTTTAACCATTTAAATGATAATGATTTTCAATGTCATATATAATTGTACTGAAAATGATTCTCAAGTCAAGCCTAATTGATAATCTTTTTCAATTTTGTCACACTTGTCCTGCACTGGCCTTATTACCAGGGCTTTATTCTTTCTTGGTAAGAAACTTCAGACTTCAATGTTATAATAGAGCAAGCTTAATAATAAGGGTGATAGATATGAGTCTTTTGCAAGTGGAAAATTTGAAGAAAACATATGGGGAGAAGACCCTGTTTGAAAATATATCGTTTACGATAGACCAGCAGCAGCGAATTGGTTTGATCGGAGTCAATGGAACAGGTAAGTCGACTTTGCTGAAGGTGCTCGCTGGCCTGGATTCAAAGGAGTCCGGGGAGATGAAGCATGCGAAGGATTTTCGAATCGAATATCTGCATCAGGAACCAGAACTTGATCCAGCATTGACTGTATTGGAACAGATATATTATGGCGATTCTGAGATTATGAAAACGATGCGGGACTATGAACAATCCTTGCAATTACTGGAAAACGAACCGGAAAATACAAGCTTTCAAGAACGGCTGCTAATGAACCAGCAGCAAATGGATGAAAACGATGCCTGGGAAGCAAATACGGCAGCTAAAACGATTCTAACTAAACTGGGGATTGAAACCTTTGATAAAAAAGCAGGGGAGTTGTCAGGTGGCCAGAAAAAACGAGTCGCCATTGCCCGGGCACTTATTCAACCCGCAGACTTGTTGATTTTGGACGAACCTACCAACCATCTGGATAACGAAACCATTGAGTGGCTGGAGGAATTCCTTTCCCAGTACCGAGGTGCTTTGATTGTCGTCACCCACGATCGTTACTTTTTGAACAGAGTAACCAATTTGATCTATGAACTTGATCGGGGCAGCCTTTATATATACGAAGGAAACTATGAAACTTACTTGGAAAAAAAGGCTGAAAGGGACGAGCAGGAACGAGTTTCAGAGGAAAAAAGGCAGAACACGCTCCGGCGTGAATTGGCATGGTTAAGACGTGGTGCAAAAGCGCGGACGACTAAGCAGAAGGCTCGCAAGCAGAGAGTAGAGTCATTACGAAATCAATCTGGTCCCCGTGCGGAACAGAATATGGATATTGCTATTGGAGCGAATCGGTTAGGCAAAAAAGTGATTGAACTCGAAGCTATCACAAAAAGGATTGCGGGAGAAACGCTGATTGATGATTTCAGTTACTTAATTGTGCCTGAAGAACGCTTGGGTATCATCGGTCCTAATGGAAGTGGTAAGACTACACTATTGAATATCATGGCACAGCGTATCGAACCTGATAAAGGTACCATTGATATCGGAGAGACAGTGAAAATCGGCTACTATACACAGGATCATCAAGAAATTGATGACAGTTTGAAGGTGGTCGAATACATCAAACAAGTGGCCGAGGTGATCACTACTGCTGATGGCAAGGAGATCACAGCTGAACAAATGCTGGAACGATTTTTGTTCCCGAGATCTCAGCAATGGACCTACATCAGGAAACTCTCAGGTGGAGAACGTCGTCGTCTTTATTTGTTGCGTGTGCTCATGCAGGAACCTAATGTTCTATTTTTAGATGAACCAACCAATGATTTGGATACGAAAACACTGAGTATCCTGGAAGAATATCTCGATCATTTCCCAGGTGCAGTCATCGCGGTTTCCCACGATCGGTATTTCCTCGACAGAGTAGCCGATCGTTTGATCGCCTTCGAAGGTAAAGGAAGAATCAGAAAGTTCCACGGCAATTATAGTGAATATATGGATGAGAAGAAACAAACAGAACGTCTTCAAGCTGCCGAAAAGAAGCAGCAGGAAAAGGCTGCGGAAAAACCGGTACGACGGAAGCGGAAGCTTTCTTATCATGAACAAAAAGAATGGGAAGGCATTGAAGATAAAATAGCCGATCTTGAGGAAAAAATAGAAAATGTACAAACTTCTGTTGCAGAAGCAGGAAGTGATCTCGGTAAAGTCCAGGACTTATATAAAGAGCAGGAAATTTTGGAGGATGAGCTGGAGCAGGCAATGGAGCGCTGGGAAGAATTATCTTTACTAGTGGAAGAATTAGAAAATAAATAATTGTCAAAAATTTCCGCGGCAACAGACTGCGGATTTTTTTGTTTGTTCAGACAATATATGGAATAATAGATACGAGATATAAATTATTAGAGAGAGGGAGTTAAAGATGCCAGAACAGCAAATGTTAGAAAAGTATGCCGAGTTGGCGTTGAAAACAGGCGTCAACTTGCAAAAGGATCAAATGTTGATGGTCAACTCGACCATTGAAGGGGCAGATTTCACACGAATGGTAGTTAAAAAAGCTTACGAAATGGGGGCCAAAACGGTACATATCAACTGGAGTGATGATGCTATTACCCGTACAAAGTACGAGTATGAATCAAAAGAAACACTTGCTGAGGTCCCCCAATGGAAAGTCGATATGTATGATTACTTTGCGGAAGGTGGAGCTGCTATTTTATCCATCCGTTCAACTGATCCGGATCTATTAAAAGGAATAGATGGGGAAAAAATAGCTGCAGCTAATAAGGCGGGAGCCCAGGCCATGAAAAACTTCCGCAGCTTTACAATGAATGACCGTATCCAGTGGTCCATTGTTTCTATTCCGATCACTACTTGGGCACAAAAGATATTTCCTGAAGCTGGTGAAGAGGAAGCAGTCACTAAATTATGGGAACAGATTTTTAAAATTGTCCGAGTCGACAAGGAAAATCCAGTTGTTGCCTGGGAAGAGCATAACAATATTCTTGCCCAAGCCAGGGATTTCCTGAATCGAAAAAAATATAAAAAACTCATTTATAAAGCACCTGGAACCGACTTGGAAGTCGAACTTCCGGAAGGGCATATTTGGAAGGGAGGAGCATCCAAGACGGAAAAAGAGGGGATACCTTTCAATGCCAATATGCCGACCGAAGAGGTGTTCACAGTTCCTCATAAATACGGCGTAAACGGCCAGGTGTCAAGCACGAAGCCGTTGAATTATGGCGGAAACCTGATTGATGACTTTACATTAACTTTCAAAGAAGGAAAAGTTGTTGATTATAAAGCGGAACAAGGAGAAGCTACTTTGAAGCATTTATTGGACACAGATGAGGGTTCCACCCGTCTTGGGGAAATGGCACTCGTACCGAACGAATCGCCAATTTCCCAATCAGGTTTGATTTTCTACAATACCCTCTATGATGAAAATGCTTCCTGTCATTTAGCGTTAGGTAAAGCATATCCAAACAGCTTAGAAGGTGGATCGGATATGAATGAAGAAGAGCTTGATAAGCACGGGGTAAATGACAGTTTGTCCCATGTGGATTTCATGATGGGATCTGGAGAATTGGATATTGATGGCGTATTGGAAGATGGGACGACAGAAGCGGTCATGCGTAAAGGCAGCTGGGCCATTAAATTTGATTAGGTAATAGACAAATGCCGGATACAGCATCCGGCATTTTCTTTTTGAGCAGGCTTTTAGTAAAGGCATCGTTGATTATCGCTTAGAAAATAGGAGGTTATTTAAAGAAAATGACGAATAGTCTTATTAATGGATTATGAACGGAAGGGTGGAAGGTGCTATGAAGAAGGCTTCCGTCAGTGTAATAATAATACTTTTATTGTTAATTGCCTGCTCGAGTGAAGCGGAGCAGAAAGAAGTATGGAGCAAGGACGAAACGTTCGAAGTTGAAGACCGGACTTACTATGGAAAAGAAGGTAAATTTGCTATTGTAAAAGAGAATGGTGAAAGTGATGAGGCTGCTTTCCCTGCTGGCCCTCAAGGAAGGTTGTACAGTGTTTTTTTCTGGGGTGACCCTGAAGAGCTTATTGGAAAAGAATATACCTTGATCGCTACCCATGAAGAAGCGGATGAATCGATCGAACTTTATAAAAAGGCTATCAGTGGTAACTCTTTTGAAGATATTTCTGCAGATGCAGCGAGTGGGGCGAAGTTTGGTTTAGATAAGCCAGGCCTGTGGTTAATGGAAGTATTAGTGGAAGGCGAAGATTTTGCGAGCTTCATTATTGAAGCAGAATGAAAATCCCCCGCTTGAACGGGGGATTGCAGAATCGGAGTATCACCAAAGAAATTCTGCTATAGATTGGTCAACATCTGAATGTTCATGCAGCCCGGAGTGCGTGGCTGAAGCATCATGAATCACTTCCTGGTGGTAATTGCTTTTTGACACCACCTGCTTAATGCCAAGCGCGCTGGATACGCTTACTAGTCCGTCTCCTCCGTCATAGCTTTTTTGTTTCACTACCTTGTCAGCATTTTCTGTTGTATATTTTCCATCGATCATTCCAGCGATGGCAAGGACTTCAATATCGTCAGGAAAGCTATTTTTACTTCCTATCAACGCCGTCAGTGCCTTCGCATCTTCGCGTAAATCGATCAATGCCTCACCGGTATTCATCGCAAAATATTCTTCTTTTTCGATTCCCAGGAAAGGGCTCCCCATGACCACCAGCTTTTCGACATTCGGATACGTGCCATCGCTCTGGACTAAAAAATTAGCAGAGGCTAAACCTCCCATCGAATGGCCGACCATGTTCATTTGCTGAATTCCAAAATCAGTTTGTAGTTTTCCCATTATCTCTTGCAGCCAGAATGTCTGCTGATGGAGAGATGCGCGGTTTTTTTCGAAAATCACCTGGATGAAAGGGTGTTTGCTCCCGGAAAAGTCCCCGCGGATGGAAAGCTTACCCTCAGTAGATACGCGAATGACCATTTCTTTCTGCCCCAATCGTTTTTCCTCGAACCGGTCGAGCATGGTGTTAAAGGATCCTGGACCTCCTTTAAACCCGTGCACAAATAAAGTAGGGGTGATGTTTGCATTGTCCTGAGAGCTGGTAGGTGTTGAATTTATAAAAAATATGACAGCCCCGATGATGAGAGCAGCTGCCAAAATCAGCATCAGCTTATTTTGTTTTGAATAATCTCTCCACATAGAAGTTCCTCCTGCTGTGAAACTGATTCTATTTTAATATAATTTGCTGTTCTTTCAAATGTATGGCGTCCAATGGAACACTGGGTTTTGATTTCCTTGATTCGGGTAAAGCAAAAATATATCGAATGACAAGGAGTTGTGTTTTATGACTGGCCCAGAATCTCATTTGACAGGCTTTCAAGCCAACCCCAACGAATTTGGAAAATGCAGCAATTGTGGTAAGTTACTGGCAAGCAAACAAGAGGAAAAGGTGAAGCTTTGTAAAGAGTGTCAAAAACGACTGGCTCCTGGTGAAGACCGGGATACGGATGGTGAATAAGAATAATATCCTGACAGAAACCTCACCCTATTACGGATGAGGTTTTTTTGGTTTGCAACAGGATCAGATAACTGGTATAGTTCGATATTGTGTTTTTAATTCGTATAATAAAGGAGTTAACTATGAATAAAAAAAATTATGGGCATATTGACTGGCCTGTTTTAATTATAAGTGGTGGAGCGCTACTTATTTTTATTTTATTAGCTTTTATAGATTTAACAATGGTCTCTGAACTGGTAAGCCAAGGTCTTGTCCTTTCCTCTAACTATTTCGGAGCCTTTTGGCAGCTGTTGATGCTTGCGACCTTCTTTGTCGGTCTCTGGCTTGCTTTTTCCAAAAAAGGAAAAATCAAAATGGGTGGATTGGATAAACCTGAAATCGGTTTGTGGAAGTGGCTGTCTATTATTATGGCAACTCTACTTGCTGGTGGCGGTGTATTTTGGGCAGCTGCGGAGCCAATGTATCACTTTTTGACAGTACCACCGGTTCACAGTGGAATCGAAGCGGGCACGACAGAAGCCATTAATGCTGCATTGGCACAAAGCTTTATGCACTGGGGCTTTCTTGCCTGGGCGATTTTAGGTACGATTAGTGCCGTTGTAATGATGTATGGGCATTATTATAAAGGGATGCCGCTGAAGCCCCGGACGCTTCTCTATCCTATTTTCGGGGAAAAGCTCAGGGATAGTTGGTTCGGTAAGATTATTGATGCCTTTTCGGTCATTGCGGTTGCAGCAGGTACAATTGGCCCAATCGGCTTTCTTGGAGCGCAGGCTAGTTATGGTTTAAACACGATATTCGGTATTCCGGATACTTTCGGGACCCAGCTATCGATTATTATTGCCGTGGTAATCATCTCTACTATTTCAGCGGTTACTGGTTTATACCGCGGGATTCAATGGTTGAGCAGTTTTAATGTCCGTATGGCGGTTGTATTGATGTTATTTGTACTTTTGTTTGGCCCTGGTGGCTTTATCATTGATTACTTTATTTCTTCTTTTGGTTTTTACGTACAAGAATTCATTCCGATGAGTACCTTCCGGGCTGATGAAGAATGGTTATTTTTATGGACCGTGTTCTTTTGGGGATGGTTCATCGGTTATGGGCCAATGATGGCTATTTTAGTAAGCCGGATTTCCCGAGGCAGAACAATCAGAGAGATTATCCTGGCTATTTCTATTATGGCGCCGGTGATTTCGGCCTTTTGGTTCACAGTGCTTGGCGGGTCAGGGATTTTCTTTGAATTAGAAACAGCAGGTTCTGTATCGGAAGCATTGAATGAAGCAGGGAAACGGGCTGCCATGTTCGCAATTACGGAGCAGTTCCCGTTAAGCGAAATTATTTCTCCGCTTTTCCTGTTGCTGACTATTTTATTTGTAGTTACCACCAATGATTCGATGTCCTATACGATTGCTATGGCAGTTACAGGAGAAGGGAATCCGCAAAAGTGGCTTCGGATTTTCTGGTCTGTAGTCATGGGAACATTAGCAGCTATCTTATTATTCATTGGAGAAGGTGGAGTCGGTGCATTACAATCTTTCATTGTCGTAACCGCTGTACCCGTTTCCCTATTATTACTACCAGTCGTCTGGTTAGCACCAAAGGTAGCTAAGGAAATGGCTCGCGATCAAAAACTATAATTTAGAAAAGGGGCTATCCCATAAGTCTGTAATAGACTAATTGGGGCAGCCCCTTTTCGTTATTGTTGATACCGTAACAGTAGGGCTGGGAAACGATTCCCTTTCCGCGGGGAAGACGACAAGTCTCCTCGGGCTTCGCCCTGCGGGAACAGCACGAGTCCAAAGACCCCGGAAGAAAGCGGTCTGTGCTTTCTGAGGAGGCTGAGGCCGTGCCCGCGGAAAGCGAAGTATTTTGACGAAGCGGTACTTCATATATTGTTGAATAAATAAATCCCGAACAATTCAATGGAATTTGTTCGGGATTTATTTAAATTATATTCTTTTGTCCCGGCCTCTTTTTCATTTTAAAGAGGCTTTGGGACAGCCCCTTGTTTTATACTTTAAGAAAGTTTAACCTTGTTAAAGGATTAAAGTATAAGAAAAACTAAGGCTTTCGCCATAAGGACTTGGCGATAAGCCGAGTTTTTCTAATATTATTTCTGTTTCAATACCGCACGGACAGGGCTGCCATCAGCTTCTGCCATTTTTAGCGGAAAGGCACTGAGTTCATATTGTCCGGGAACTACGTGATCAAGCACTAATCCTTCCAGAATCAGCACATCATTTTCATATAAGCTGTGGTGGGCTTTCAATTCTTTACTTGTTTCTGGATCGACGGAGGGAGTGTCGACCCCGACCAGGTCGATGCCATTGGCGTGTAAAAACGGACCGAGATCATCACCGAGGACGGTGTAGTCTTCAGGGAAGGCAGTTCGGTCCTTCCAACTGTTAGATTTGAGTAACAGTTTAGATACTCCGGAAAAATCAATACCTTTTAAATCCTTCACCCCTACCTTTGATTTTCCTTCGATATTGACCACTATGGTTTGACCATGAAATCTTTCCAGCGGTAGTTCGGCTATTTTCAACCCTTTATTATCATAATGAAAAGGGGCATCGACATGAGTGCCCGTGTGGTTGCTCATTTTGATGCTGCCGACATTGACCGAGCCTGTTTCTTCCATAGACCACGTTAAATGGTAAGCGTATTGCTCATCTCCCGGCCATGGGGGAGTTTGCTGATCCAGCAACATGGAAATATCAATGATTTTCATAATCTAACCTCCTTATGCAATAATACCTCGTTCGTTTTCAAACTTCTTGTAGGATTGCTTCTCCATGATTTCCTTTAAGCGCATGACCATCTCAAATATATCTTCATAAGATACATACAGGGCGATTGGAGCAAGCCGTATAACATTCGGTGAGCGGAAATCAGGAATGATATGTTCTTCTTTTAAAGCTTTGCAGACCCTTGCAGCTTCGTCATGTTCAAGGCTGACATGGCCGCCGCGTCGTTCGTTTTCACGAGGGTTCGCAATCGTAAACCCGAAGCCATCCAGTTCTTGTTCGATCAACTTCATCATGAACTCGGTCTGGTTCAGTGATTTTTTGCGAATATTTTCGATTCCTGCTTCTGTAAATATTTCCAGGGAACCGATTAAAGGCGCGGAGCTTAATATGTGCGGTGTACCGATTTGGAAGGCACCTGCTGTTTCTGCCGGTATCAGGGTGTGATCCATATCGAATTGTTTATCCTTTCGGGAACTGAACCAGCCTGCAAGTCCGGGTGCTTGTCCCAAATGTTTTTCGTGAACAAAAAGTCCGCCGACACCACCTGGGCCACTGTTCAAATATTTATACGTACACCATACAGCGAAATCCACTTCCCACTCATGAAGTTCATGGGGAAGGGCGCCAATGGAGTGAGCTAAATCAAATCCGACGATGATCCCTTTTTCATGAGCGGCTTTCGTCAGTTTCTTTATATCAAGGAGCTGGCCGCTGCGGTATAGAACAGAAGGGAGCAGCAGCAGAGCTACATCGTTATTCATCAGCTCGATGATTGTATCCTCGTCAAGCGTCCGGCCATCATCGCTTGGCACTTGGATCAGGTGTTGTTCAGGATCCAACCCGTGTAGACGGAGCTGGCTTTTTAAAGCATAGATATCGGAAGGAAAGTTCAGAGCATCAGCCAAAATCTTCGTCTTTTTCCCTTCTGGTTTGAAAAAGGTGGCCAGCAGTTGATGCAGGTTGGTGGTGATGGATCCGGTGTTGATTACTTCTTCTTTCTTTGCCCCGATCAGAGGTGCTGTCATTTCACCGAGTTTTTCGGACATGTAATACCATGGCTGTTCCCCTTCTGTCCAGCCTTCGATCGCATGCTGCTTCCAGTCCTCCAGAGAGGTGAGGAGCGTTTCTTCTGCACGCTTTGATAACAGTCCCAGCGAGTTTCCATCCATATATAAAGTTTCTTCTTTTATGTAAAATTCCTTTTTAAAGTGCGCAAGCTTGTCTTGGTTGTCCAGTTCGATCGCATCTTTACGAGTTATGTTTGAATTGTCCATCAAATCGCCTCCTGTATTTATTATAGCTTTTATTTGGAAACGATCCAATCGATCGTCTATTTCAACCAAAATAAAAAGGGAGATACATCATGTATCCCCCTTGATCTTGATCAGGCATCTGGTTTTTCTTGTTTTCTTTGATCTTGTTCTGTCGTCTCTAGTTCTTCATCCGTTGGTGGAGCTGTCTTTTTAACGAAAATCGATAATAGTATACCAATGAAAGACAATACGGTAATCACCAGGAATGCCACATTGACCCCGTGAATATCCGGATTAGCTACATCAGGCTGCTGGGCTGCACTTTGGGCAGTGGATGTCATTACTGTAACAAGAATGGCTGTACCAATCGATGCTGCAATTTGACGCATCGTGTTGCTCATTGCAGCACCGTGCGGAATCAATTTGTTTGGCAGTTCATTCAATCCTGCAGTTGTAATAGGCATCATCACCATGGATAGACCGAACATCCGAATCGCATACATAACGGTCAAGTAAACGATAGTTGTCGCAGGATCCAGGAAAGAAAGTGCCAGAGAGGCCCCAGTAATCAGTGTCAGGCCGACAATTCCCAGTAATCGTGCTCCTATCCTATCGAAGATCCGGCCAGTGATGGGGGACATGAATCCCGAAATCAGGGCACCGGGCAAAAGTACAAGACCTGATTCAAAAGCAGTGAAATCGCGCATATTCTGCATATACAACGGGATCAGAGTTTCCGAACCGATAAGCCCCATGAAAGTGATCATGGCAATGATAGTTGTAATGGTAAACGTCCGTAATTTGAATACGCGGAATTCGAGCATTGGGTGGTGCATTCGTAATTGCCTGGTAATGAACAATATAAGCGTCAGTAAGCCAATTCCTAGCGCTGATATGGTAATCAAGCTGTCCCAGCCGTTATTCCCGGCACTGGTAAACCCATAAAGCAGACTTCCAAAACCGATGGAAGACATAATGATGGAAGGGATATCGACCTTCGGGTTTTTCAGCTCGGTAACATTTTTTAGAATGAAATAGGCGACCGCAATGATGATAACTGCAAGCGGCAAGGTTATTAGAAATAAAGCGCGCCAGGTATAATGTTCGGTAATCCAGCCTGATAACGCTGGCCCGATTGCTGGTGCAAAGGATATGACCAGTCCAATATACCCCATCGCCGCACCACGGCGGTTAACAGGAAAGATCAATAAAAACACCGTTTGCATCAAGGGCAGCATTACACCAGCCCCAGCCGACTGGATGACCCTCCCCGCCAATAACAGCTGAAAATTAGGCGCAAGCCCTCCGACTATCGTTCCAAAAGTAAAAACGCTCATGGCAGTAATGAACAGTTGTCTTGTGGTAAATCTCTCTATCAAAAAGGCGCTGATAGGAATCATGATTCCATTGACAAGCATAAAGACTGTAGTGAGCCACTGTGCTGAGTTGGCTGATACGTTCATTTCATGCATAATCGGAGGAATAGCCGTAATCATAAGTGTTTGGTTAAGAATAGTAATGAACGAACCTGCAAGCAATAATCCAGCCATTAAAACTTTATTGTAATTCTGATCCGGCATGAGTTCTCCTCCTTTTCTATCTATCTCAATAACATAGTTTCATAGACCAATTATAAAATTATACTGATTTTGACAGTAGGTGACAAATGAAACGCGCTAGGTCAGTGGGAGTCCAATAAGTGATAGTTGTACGATTTCAACGGGCCGGAACTATCTTTGCGCTAACTCACCAATAACTAACTGTTTATAGCACCATGTTTTCAAAAGGTCGCCCATTCTTTTTTACCCCTGGTGGGGGTGAGATATGTTAATCTAGTGATATTGAAAATATTCTGATAAAGGAGCTTTGCCATGGAGGTACCATCACTCAAAGAGCTTCAATCGAAAGAAGATATCTTAGAAGCTTACCCAGTAATAAAGCAGCTAAGAACTCACCTTGATGCCTCTACCTATTATCAATTAGTAGCGGAAGCCAAAGAAACAGACGGTTACCGTATGTTTGCTTTATATGATGGAGAAAAGATTGTAGCAGTAGTAGGTTTCGAACCGATGACCACGCTTTATTATGGAAGGTTTATTTGGGTATGTGATTTAGTGACAGATGAAAATAGCCGTTCCAATGGCTATGGGAAAGTGTTGTTAGAGTTTGTTCATGACTGGGCAAAACAGAAGGGCTACGAAAGTGTGGCATTGTCTTCTGGATTGCAGCGTACAGACGCCCATCGTTTCTACGAAGAAAAAGTGGACTATGACAAAGTAAGCTATGTTTTTAAAAAAAGAATGAAGTAAGGATGATACCAATGAACGAAATAAAGAACATTTATTGTGTAGGGCGTAATTATGTGAACCATGCTAAAGAGTTGAATAATGATGTGCCGACGAAACCACTTTTATTCTCTAAACCGAACCGGTCACTGGTAAAAGCTGATGGAGAAGAAATCATGCTTCCGGGAGGTAAGGGGGAGGTTCATTATGAGGCAGAGTTGGTAGTGCGTCTGGGCAGGCCTTATGAAAAAGGTATAAAGGTAAACGAAATTGTTGAAAGTATGGCGCTTGGACTTGATCTTACCTTGCGTGATGTCCAGAGTGAACTGAAGAAAAAAGGGCATCCATGGCTGATGGCAAAAGGCTTTCCAAACGCAGCAGTCATCAGTGACTTCATTACTTTTCCGGGAGAAGAGAAGTGTAAAGAAAAAGACTTTGCTCTCATGAAAAACGGAGAACAAGTGCAGCTGGGAAACATTAAGCAAATGATTTTTGACCTGCAAACACTGATTGATTACTGTGGTACACATTTAGGCACAGGTGAAGGGGATATTATTTTCACTGGTACACCTGAAGGAGTAGGCCCAATTGTCGATGGCGATCACATGGAATTGGTGTGGGATGGAGAAACCCTTGGTGAATGTAAATTTAGACAAGGTGAGTGAATGACAATCATGAATATAAGACATATTGATATAGCTGATACTGAGAAATTCCGTGCGCTGATCCAGCAAGTGGAAGCCGAGTCGAATTTTATGCTTTATGAATCCGGTGAAAGAGATATAAGTATTGAACGCCAAAAAACGATGATTGAAAGTATCCAGGATCAGGAGAATGCAGCTATCTTTCTGGCGGACTTGGACGGGGATCTCGCAGGATACTTGATCGCTGTGGGCGGGAAAGCTAAACGAATAAAGCATTCTGTCTATTTAGTGATTGGTATCCTTGCTGATTTCCGTGGCAAGAAGATCGGTACAAAACTTTTACAAGCGTTGGAAGCATGGGCACAAGAAAAAGGCATCCACCGCCTGGAGCTGACCGTAGTGACTGGTAATGCAGCGGGTCTTGGATTATATAAAAAAGCTGGATTTGAAGTGGAAGGCACCAAACGGGACTCCTTATTGATTGATGGAAAGTATGTGAATGAGTATTATATGGCGAAGTTATTGTAAGAATATAAGCAGTCCTTCTATGCTTGACAGGAGAGCTGTTTTATTTTATGTTATATGTAACCGGTTACATATAACAGTCGGTTTAATTTTAGCTATATCATGTAACCGGTTACATGATTTTGAGAGGTGCAGAAATGGCAACTATTAGAGATGTGGCAAAACAAGCAGGAGTATCGGTAGCTACTGTTTCAAGGGTCATCAACAAACAGGAGCGTGTCAATCCCGATACGAAACAAAAGGTGCTTGATGCAATTGAAAAACTTAACTATAAACCGAATGACGTTGCTAGAAGCTTATATCAGAGAAAGTCGAAAATGATTGCTTTAATTGTACCTGACATCACTAACCCTTATTTCCCGGAGTTGGCACGTGCTGTAGAAGATGTCGCCAACCAATTGGATTACACATTTGTGTTATGCAATTCCGATGACAGTGAGCAAAAAGAACGACAATATATGCAGGTATTACGGCAAAAGCAGGTAGATGGCTTTATTGTCGTCACCAGCACACTAGCTTATGAACATATAAAAGATTTGAATGTCCCGGTAGTTGCACTTGACCGTATCATTGATCGGAAAGTACCTGCAGTTACTGTAAATAATAAGGATGGAGCCAAAAAAGCCGTCCAGCATCTCATAGACATTGGCTGTGAAAGAATCGCTCACATCTCAGGACCGGATAATGTAGATAATGCTATGCAAAGAAAGCAAGCTTATTTAGATGTAGTATCCCATCGTAAGTGGTTTGAACCGGGATTGGTTCAAAACGGGGGTTATCATATGAAGCAATCCGAACAAGCGATGACAAAACTATTAAAAGCTTATCCTGATATTGATGGAGTTTTTGCCGGAAATGACTTGATGGCGGTTGGTGCATTGAAGGCTCTGAAAAAATCAGGGAAAAAAGTACCCGATGATATTTCTGTTGTGGGGTTTGATGGTATCTCTCTTGGAGAATTGACTACCCCATCGATTACTACCGTTAAACAGCCAATCTATAAAATTGGTGAACGGGCAGCCCGAATGTTGATAGATAAAATAAATGACCCGACAACGGAACAGGAAAATGTAGAATATGACGTTACCTTTATGGAGCGTGAATCCACCAGAAGAAAAGAGGGATGATGATGAAGAAGCCAAAAATCACTGTGATTGGGAGCATCAATATGGATTTGACGACTACCACCGATCGGATACCTGCTCAGGGAGAAACGTTGCATGGGCTGTCTTTTGCTACCTATCCGGGAGGGAAAGGATTCAATCAAGCAGTAGCAGCTGCTCGTAGTGGTGCAGACGTATCTATGGTAGGGGCAATTGGTGATGACAGCTTTGGACAAGAACTGTCACATATGCTGATGGAGGAACAAATTAACACTGTGGGTGTACGTTCCATAAAAGGCCTAGCTACTGGAACAGCCACCATTTTACTGACTGAAGGTGATAATCGGATTATCGTTGTGCCAGGTGCAAATGGAAAGGTAACAGCTGAACAGGTAGAAGAACAGAAAGAAACCATAGCAGAAAGCGATATGGTGCTTTTACAATTGGAGATTCCTATGGAAGCAGTTGAGAGAGCTGCGGAGATAGCTTATGAAGCTGGGGTGCCAATTATCCTTAACCCGGCTCCGGCACAACCATTAAGTAATCAATTATTAGAAAAGATAACTTACCTGACACCTAATGAAACAGAAATCTCAGAGATTGTCAGTGATGAAAATATACATCGGCTGCAGGATAAGTTGATCATTACTAAAGGGGAACTGGGCGTCGTTTTCTACCAGGACGGCCATACCGTAAATATTCCAGCCTACCCGGTCGAAGCTGTAGATACAACTGGAGCTGGGGATACCTTTTGCGGATTGTTGAGTACCCGCCTGGCTCAAGGGGACTCCTTAAGAGATGCTTGTAACTATGCTAATGCTGGCGCAGCATTATCGGTCATGAAGCCAGGAGCCCAAGGAGGTATGCCTGCCGATAGTGAAGTGACTCAATTTTTGAGGGATAGAGGAGGGGGAAGTGGAACATGAAAAAGCATGGTGTATTGAATAGTGAAATTGCTCAAGTTCTAGCGAACCTGGGTCATACAGATCAAGTAGTAATTGCTGATTGCGGACTGCCGATTCCATCTCATGTAAAAAAGATAGATGTAGCATTGACCTTGGGCCATCCTTCTTTTCAGGAAGTGCTGGACACCGTTTTAGAAGATATGGAAGTGGAAAAAATGACACTCGCTTCTGAAATCAAAGAATATAACCCTCAACTCAACAAATATATAGAAGAGCAATATAGTTCGATTGAAAAGGGATACATATCCCACGAACAGTTGAAACAGGAAACCAGTCATGTAAGAGCTGTAATCAGGACAGGGGAGAACACACCTTATGCCAATGTCATCCTGCATGCTGGAGTGATTTTCTAAGAAAAAGGGGGGAGGAATTTTGGAACAATCCATCATTAAACTTGAGGGTATCAAAAAATCTTTTGGACCTGTGGAAGTGTTGAAAGGAGTGGATTTCGAACTTCGAACTGGAGAAGTTCATGCACTGATGGGTGAGAATGGTGCAGGGAAATCGACTATGATCAAAGTTTTAACAGGGATTCATCCCAGGAATAATGGAGAGATCTATATTCGTGGAGAGAGAAAGACTTATACTAACCCCAAACAGGCAGAAAAAGACGGGATAGCGGTCATTCACCAGGAACTTAATATTATCCCGACATTGACAGTTGCTCAGAATATGTTTCTGGGAAAAGAACTGAAGTATGGTCGTACGGGTATTTTACGCTCAAAAGAAATGAAGCAAAAGACGATTGAGTATCTGGATAAGCTGGGTGTTTATATTGACCCTGATCAGGAAGCAGGAGAGTTGTCTGTCGGAAAGCAGCAAATGATTGAAATTGCAAGGGCGATTGCCACCGATGCAGAGGTGTTGATCATGGACGAGCCTACAGCAGCTTTGACAGACAAAGAAATCGAAGCTTTATTTAAGGTGATTGATAGTCTGAAGGAGCAGGGAGTAGGTATCGTATATATTTCTCATCGAATGGAAGAGATCTTCAAAATATGCGACCGCATTACCGTTTTGCGTGATGGAGAATATGTAGGGACGAGGGATGCTTCTACTACAGATTTAAATGAAATCGTCAAAATGATGGTAGGTCGTGATCTTGGGGAACAGTTTCCGCATCGTGAAAGAAGTGAAGGAGAAGTACTTTTACAGGTGAAAGATATATCTGCCCCTGGATATTTTGAGAATATAAGTTTCGATGTTGCCCGTGGTGAAATTCTTGGCGTAGCTGGGCTGATGGGTGCGGGTCGTACAGAAATCATGGAAAGCCTTTTTGGAGCACGGAAGTTTAAAGGTGGAGAAGTCCGATTGGATGGAAAACCTATTAAAATCAAACACCCTGCGGATGCAATCAACAAAGGTATCGGCTTGATTACAGAAGATCGTAAAGGAAAAGGTCTTGTTCTAAACCAGACGATCAGGGAAAACATGGCGTTGACCAATTTGCCCCATGTCTCACAAAATAAAATCATCCAAAAAAAGAGAGAACAAGAATTGGTAGATCGATTGATGAAACGCCTCAATGTCAAAGCTACCGGACCTGAACAGACAGTTGGCTCATTAAGTGGCGGGAATCAGCAAAAAGTGGTAATTGGCAAATGGTTGGGAATACAACCAAAATTATTGATTTTGGATGAACCTACGAGAGGCGTGGATATCGGAGCGAAAAAAGAAATCTATCATATTATGAACGAGCTTACGAGCTTTGGAGTTGCTATCATCATGATTTCCTCTGAACTCCCTGAGGTCCTTGGGATGAGTGATCGGATCATGGTCATCCATGAAGGGAAAGTAGGAGCAATTCTTAACCGTGATGAAGCGGACCAAGAAAAAATCATGTACGCAGCAACAGGGGGGGAATGAACAATGAAACATAAATCATTGGGCGAATGGATGCAAACCTTAGGATCCATGATCGGTTTGTTATTGATCATCATCATTTTAAGTGTGATGAGTGACAATTTCTTGAGCCTGGGAAATATTTTGAACGTACTACGGCAAGTTTCTATCAATGCATTGATTGCATTTGGAATGACTTTTGTAATATTGACAGGTGGGATTGATTTATCTGTCGGATCCGTATTGGCGTTAGCCGGGGCACTGACAGCAGGAATGCTTGCCAGCGGTATGGATCCAGTAATGGCTGTATTGATTGGTCTGATTGCTGGTGCATTGATGGGAGCATTTAATGGGTTGATCATCACAAAGGGTAAAGTAGCCCCGTTTATCGCTACATTGGCTACGATGACAATTTTTCGCGGGCTGACGTTAGTCTATACGGATGGCCGTCCGGTAACTGGTCTTTCCGACAGTTTTTTCTTTGAAATGATAGGAAAGGGTTATTTATTCGGTATTCCTTTTCCGGTTATCTTGATGGGAGCAGCTTTCATTATATTGGTCTTTATTCTACGAAAAACGACTTTTGGACGAAAAGTATATGCCATTGGCGGCAATGAAAGCGCTTCTATTCTTTCGGGGATCAAATCGGATCGTGTTAAGATCTGGGTTTATTCTCTAACAGGAATGTTATCAGCATTGGCAGGAATTATTCTGACCAGCCGTTTAAATTCTGCCCAGCCTAATGCCGGTTTCACTTATGAACTTGATGCTATCGCGGCCGTAGTATTAGGCGGAACCAGCCTTTCAGGAGGACGAGGCTGGCTGGTTGGAACATTGGTTGGTGCTTTAATTATTGGTGTGTTAAACAATGGTTTGAATTTACTTAATGTATCTTCTTTCTATCAACAAGTGGTTAAGGGTGGAGTAATCTTGCTTGCAGTATTACTCGACCGTAAAAAATCAGCTTAATATTTTTAAAGGAGGAATTTAGAAATGAGAAATTGGGTAAAACACGTAGCTCTTGGTGTACTAGCTTTAATGTTGCTGGTGGGTTGTTCTACAGAGCCACCTGGGTCTGATAGCAGTGAAGAAAGCGGGGGCTCTTCCGGTGAAGGAGAAAAGACTATTGGCTTCTCCGTTTCCACATTAAATAACCCGTTTTTCGTCACCTTAAATGAAGGGATGGAAAAAGCAGCTGAGTCTGAAGGTGTGAAAGTACAGACAAAAGATGCACAGGACGATCCTTCCAAACAGGTCAGTGATATTGAAGATATGATCCAGCAAAAAGTAGATGTGCTATTGGTCAATCCGACTGACTCTGCTGCTATTGTGAGTGCGATAGAGTCGGCTAATGATGCTGGCATCCCTGTCATCACGGTTGACCGCCAGGCAGACGGAGGAGATATTGCCGCGCATATTGCTTCTGATAACGTTAAAGGTGGAGAAATGGCCGCCAATCACATTTTAGAGAAAATTGAAAGTGAAGGAAAAGTAGTAGAACTGCAGGGTATTCCTGGTTCGTCTGCTGCTCGCGAACGTGGAGAAGGTTTCCATAACATTGTAGATGAAGAAAGTGGAATAGAAGTAGTGGCTTCTCAACCGGCTGACTTTGACCGCTCTAAAGGGTTGACGGTTATGGAGAATATCATTCAGGGGAATCCTAAAATTGATGCTGTTTTCGCCCATAATGATCAGATGGCATTAGGCGCGATTGAAGCATTAGAAGCTGCTGGTATGAATGAAGATGTGGTTGTCGTAGGCTTCGATGCAATTGATGATGCTAAGGCAGCAATTGAAGAAGGCCGGATGGGAGCGACTGTGGCACAACAGCCAGATAAAATTGGTGAAAAAGGAATTGAAACTGCCCTTAGCGTGTTGAATGGGGAAGACGTAGAAGAGTTTATTCCTGTTGAACTGCAACTGGTTACAGGGGAATAAAGAACCTTTCCAAATGAACTTTAGACTGCCAAGAACCCGATAACCAGGGTTCCTGGCAGTTATTTTTTTACTAAGAATGAAGAAACTTAACAGTTGACGAAAATGCCCAGCCTGTTAGGAGATAATAGGTATCCACAACAAAAAAACAAGCCCCAGTAACAACCGGGGCTCATTTACATCAGTCCGTTTTTCACAAGCACACCTTTAATGGTGGTGTAAGTATAAGCGTTATCCAGTGCTTCTCTTAACGCCTTCAAGCCTTCCTCCTCCTCCAAACTTTCGCGGGCGCGGAGTACCTCTGCTTCAGTTGCTTCATCAAACCATTGCTCCCAATCGAAATCATGGCCTTCTCCAGCTGCTTTAAACAGGTGGTTTTCAATTGTGATTTCGCTCATACCACGGTCACGGGCAATTGCTGACAAGTCTTTGCCGTCTTCTTTCCACAATCGATAAGAAATCATGTGACTTGGTTCTTTATCCTGCTCGGATTTCTTTTGGAAAATTGGAGTCGGCCCTTTGACTGCTTTACTGGCAGGGATTTTTTCTTTCCAGGGTTCGATGGCAGCCAGGAAGGTTTCTCCGTATTGTTCGTACTTCCGTTCCCCGACACCTTTGATCGCCAGCATGTCTGACTTGGAGGCCGGGAAGTAACGCGCAAAATCCTTGAGCGTAGCGTCGGAAAAGATGACGTATGGCGGAAGGTCATGTTCGTCAGCAATTTCTTTACGCAAATTACGCAAGGAATCAAACAACTCCTGATGGTAGTCCACGGCGGTATGTTGCGCTGTTTTTTCAATTTTCATCCAAACCTGTTTTTCACCCTTTAATACATCGACCGCTTTCGGTGTCAGCTGCAAAGTCGGGAATTTCCCCTGTCCGGGATTCAACAGCTCTTCTGCTGTCAAAAAATGAATGAAGCTGGTCAGTTCTTTTTCCTTATATTGAGACATCAAACCATAGGTGCTCAGACGGTTGAAGCCGAATTCTTTCACTTTCTGATCAGAGGACCCGCGCAGTACTTTGGCAGTCAGGCCAGCTCCGAAGCGTTCACCCATACGTTTGACACAGGATAAAACCATCTGGGTTTCCTTCGTCATATCCTCCCGTTCTCCATCATACAAGCAGTTGGAGCAGCGTCCGCACGGTTCACTTCCTGTCGGGTCATGGAAGTAATCGAGGATATATTGCTGCAGGCAATGGTGGGTGTGGCAGTAATTGACCATGGATTGCAGCTTTTCGTATTCCTTCGCTTTTTTTTCATCGGGCAAGGCGGATTGGTCGATCATGTATTTCTGGAGATTGACATCCTGTCCGGAAAATAACAGGATACATTCACTTGGTTCACCATCCCGTCCTGCACGACCTGCTTCCTGGTAATAGGATTCGATATTCATCGGCATCGAATAATGGATGACGTAGCGGACGTTCGATTTGTCAATCCCCATGCCGAATGCATTGGTTGCAACCATAATCAGCGTTTCATCCTGAATGAAGCTGTTCTGTGCTGCTTTTCGATCGTCTTCCGTAAGCCCGGCGTGATATTTGCCTGCCTGGAATCCTTTCTTTAGTAAAAATTGATGAATGAAATCGACATCTTTTCGGGTTGCTGCATAGATGATCCCGGACTCGGTTTTCCGTTCGGTTACATAGTTTAGTAGAAAGTCGCGTTTATCCTGACCTTTGATCAGTCGGAATGAGAGATTATCTCGGGCAAATCCTGTGTTAATGACAAACGTTTCCGGTATAAGGAGCAACTCCTGGATATCGTGAATGACTTCCTTGGTCGCTGTGGCTGTCAATGCCATCATTGTCGGAAGGTTGTTAAGCTTTTTCAATAACGGAACGATGGAGCGGTAGCTTGGTCGGAAATCGTGTCCCCATTGCGAAATACAATGTGCTTCATCGAAAGCAATCAGAGCTAATGGAATCGATTGGATCGCATAAAAGAAATTCGAGGAGTCGAACCTCTCCGGTGCAACATACACGAATTGATAGCGGCCACGTTTCATATCACGCACGCGTTCCTGCTGTTCTTCTATACTTAGAGAACTATTAATATAAGTGGCTGCCACTCCCATGGAGGTAAGGGCATCCACCTGGTCTTTCATCAAAGATATCAGTGGTGAAATGATAATGGCTGTGCCCGGTTGGACAAGCCCGGGTATTTGATAACAAACGGATTTCCCACCGCCTGTCGGCATCACAGCTAACGTATTGTTACCTTGAAGTATTTGAGAAATCGCATCTTCCTGGCCAGGCCGGAAGGAAGGGTAGCCGAAGTATTCTTGTAATTTTTCTCTTGCTTGTTCTAGCATCATCTATCATCCTTTGTAAATCCTTTATTAATGGTACCATGTTTAATACAATCTGACAGGGGAAAATTACTCAAGAATCAAAAGATTGGAGGTATCATTTATGAAAGCAATTGTAATTGACAATTATGGAGATAAAGAACAACTGAAAATGAGAGAGATAGATAAACCTGAAATTACGGACGATCAAGTGCTGGTCGAACTTCATGCAACTTCAATCAACCCGATCGATTGGAAACTTAGAGAGGGTTATTTAAAAGAGATGCTCGATTTTGATTTTCCAATCGTTCTAGGCTGGGATTTAGCTGGTATCGTAACAGAAACAGGTAAGAATGTTACGAAATTCAATAAAGGTGACAATGTATTCGCGCGTCCAGACTTGACTCGTCTTGGAACATATGCCGAATATGCTGCTGTCGATGAACGGCTGCTTGCTCCTATGCCAGAAAATATCACCTATGACGAAGCGGCCTCTGTGCCATTGGCTGGTCTTACAGCCTGGCAATGTCTCGTAGACTTTTCGGATATCAAAGATGGGGACAAAGTATTGATTCATGCCGGTTCCGGTGGTGTCGGAAGCTACGCGATTCAATTAGCAAAGCAATTCGGTGCCTATGTCGCTACCACTGCAAGCGGTAAAAACGAGGACTGGGTGACCGAGCTTGGAGTCGACCGGTTCATCAATTATCAGGAAGAGGATTTCAGTGAAGTACTGGAGGACTTTGATATTGTTGTAGATACCATCGGCGGCGATGCGCAGGAGAAAAGCTATGATATTCTGAAAGAGGGCGGAAAGCTTGTATCCATCGTGCAGCCGCCTGAGGAAGAAAAAGCGAAAGAACGAGGCATCAAAGCAGGATTCCACTGGCTGGAGCCAGATGGTGCACAGCTAACCAAAATTGCTGAATTGATCAAAACAGGCAAGGTAAGAGCAGTGGTCGGACATCATTTCGATTTTACCGAAGAAGGATTGAAAGAGGCTCATGAGCTGAGTGAATCTCACCATGCTCAAGGAAAGATTGCTATTTCTATCAAATAATAGTATAACAGAAGCACCAGGTAGTTTGGGCAATTTTCTGACTACTTGGTGCTTTTTTAGGGTATAAGAACCTATACAACTTAAAATAGGGGGGAGAATGTTATATGCTGACTGAATACGAAATTGACAGTTTTTTTGATGAAATGATGATTGAAAGAGACCAGCCTAAGCCTCATTACGAACACTTCTTTCAAATGCTCCACCGTTTTTCTGTTGAAGTCCTCCATGAAAAAAACGAAACTGCTCAACTCAGCTTTTTAAGAAAAGGTATCACCTTTACTGTTTATAGTGATTCGGTAGGGACCGAACGGACAATGCCGTTTGACTTTGTGCCGATCATCATTCCTTCACAAAATTGGCAGCGCATCGAAAGAGGAATGAAACAACGCGTCAAAGCTCTCAACCTTTTTCTTGAAGATATTTATCATGACCAGGAAATCATCAATGATGGCATCATTCCCCGCGAACTGGTGGAGCAAAACCCATATTACTATCATGAACAAGCCTCAGGGTTGAACATCCCTTATCAAAATCATATTTTTTTAGCAGGAATCGATTTAATCCGTGATGAACACGGTGAATACCGGGTGCTGGAAGATAATTTGCGAAATCCTTCAGGTATGTCGTACGTCTTCCAGAATAGATATGTCATGCGGCAGGTCTACCCTGAATTATTTTTTGAGCATGCGATTGAAACCCTCGAGCACCAGTTGTCTGAACTTCATCAAGCACTTGTTACTCATGTACCTGTCAATTCATTATCACCCAAACAGCCATGTGCAGTACTCTTAACACCGGGCAGCTACAACTCTGCTTACTATGATCATGTGTTCCTTGCGCAACAAATGGGGATTGAACTGGTCGAAGGTCGTGATTTGCTGGTTCGGAATGATATCGTTTATATGAAAACGATTCGTGGATTGAAGCGGGTTGATATCATTTACCGGCGGATCGATGATGATTTTTTAGACCCGGATGCCTTTGATCCGAAATCAGTTTTAGGCGTACGTGGACTACTCCGTGCTTATCAAAAAGGAAATGTCGCGATTGTGAATGGCATCGGAAATGGTGTGGCGGATGATAAAGCAATGTATGCTTATGTTCCTGACATGATTCGCTATTACTTAGATGAAGAACCGATCATACCGAACGTAGAGACATATTTTTTAAGAGATGATGAACAGCGGGCTTATGTCCTTGATCATCTGAATGAATTAGTAGTGAAAAATGTCGGTGCCTCCGGGGGCTACGATATGTTGATTGGACCTCATGCAGAGGAAGAAGAAATTGCCGTGTTCCGGGAAAAGATTTTAGAGAAACCAGGTCAATATATTGCCCAGCCTACAATCAAATTATCGCGTGCACCTGCTTTCCAGGCTGGCCGTTTTTATCCATGCCATGTCGATCTCAGGGTGTTTGTGATGAGCGGAGCAGATAGTCACGTACTTCCTGGCGGGTTATCGCGGGTGGCTCTGAAAGAGGGATCGCTGGTTGTCAATTCCTCGCAAGGTGGCGGAGGAAAAGACACGTGGGTGCTGCAGGAGAGGGGGGATGGCCATGCTTAGTCGAGTGGCTGATTCTTTATATTGGATGGCACGAAACCTTGAACGAGCGGAAAACAATGCCCGGGCACTGCATGTACAGCTGATCAATATGCTGGAGGCGAATGATGCAGAGGTACTTGATCGTGATTGGGAAGAAGTGTTGGAAATCACTGCGTCTTTAGCAGACTACCAATCTCAATATACGGAATTGAAATCTGAAGAAATCATCCAATACGTGGCATTCGATGCTGGTAATCTCAATTCTCTGGTCAATTGTATGACGTATGCGAGGGAGAATGCTCGCGCAACCAGAGATATCATTCCGGAAGGGGTCTGGGAAGGACTGAATCGTTTTTATCTGGACCTGCCAGCAGTTCGCCGCAATGAATTCACCATCCATGAAATCCAAAATTTCCTCCATACGATCACCATGGCATCGATGACCTCCCAGGGAGTGATAGAATCAACGATGACACGTGGTGTTTCCTATTCATTCATTAAAATAGGCAAGTGGCTGGAAAGAGCCGAGAAGACAGCAAGAATTTTAAATGTCATTTGTGAGAAAGCAAGAAAGGAAAAGCAAGGATCGATCAACCATCATTATTACTGGCTGGCGGCTTTAAGGCTGGTGAATGGTTATGATGCCTATATTAAAGAATATCCACCTAAAATGAATGCCATGCATGTACTGCATTTCATCATTGAAGAAGAAAGGTTCCCACGTTCCATCCGGTATTGTGTCGATCATGTGATGGAAACTATTCATAAACTTGAAAAAGGAGAGGTTCATCATTACTCAGAGCGGTTGTTTCAACTGTTAGAAACGATTCAACAGGAAGTGACTTCCTTCGACTTAGAAGGGATGTCGATGGAGGAACTGATGGGATTCCTGGATCATTTCCAAAACCGTTGCATTCAAGTCAGCCAGGTTTTCTCTGAAACCTACTACTTGATTGAACCTGTCGAAATAAAATGAGGAAGGCGGGTACTATAAGGATAGCTCCATCATACGTTAGTACGAAACGAATTTTTCCGTGCCTGGGGGACTGTCATCATGAAATATGAAATTGAACATACGAATATTTTTTACTACGAAAACTTTGTCGATCAAAGCATGAACCATATCCGCTTGAAGCCGAGGACTGATGAATGCCAGCGGTTATTATCCTACCGCACAGAAATTACACCTTCTTCTATGACGAAGGAGCACATCGATTTATGGGGCAATCATGTCGAGACTTTTTATATCCCTGAAAAGCATGAGCATTTGAAGGTAGTAACAAACTCTGTGGTGAGCATTCAAAAAAGTCCGTTTCTGCGGATGATACATTTCACGGACGAAATGCGTCAGATTTTCCATTCTCAACTTTTTCATAAACATTATTTAGCTTATTTGAATGAAACACCTTACACCTTTTTATATAAGGAGCAAATTGAAGAAATTACGGCGGCTGTCGGCGACCCGACGGATCCGGTAAAGTTCTCATTGGATTTGATGGCCTATCTTCACCAATCGATCGTGTATGATGGTACAGCGACCCATGTGAATACAAAAGCATATGAAAGCTGGCCTAATAAAAAAGGCGTATGCCAGGACTATGCGCATATCATGCTGGCGGTTCTCCGATCTAAGGGGATACCTGCCCGTTATGTCAGCGGCTACTTGTATGTAGGGGAGAATTCAGCACTCGTCGGCGATGCTGCCACCCACGCCTGGGTAGAGGTCATGGTGCCTGGCATCGGCTGGGTAGGACTCGATCCGACGAACAACGTAGAAGCGTTGGAACAGCATATCCGTGTTGGAACCGGAAGGGACTATGCTGATGTCAGTCCGCTGCAAGGTGTTTACCGTGGAGGTCAACAGACACTTGATGTTAAAGTAAGTGTCACATTACTAGAACAATAATGAAAGACACTCACTTACGCGGAAAGGAAAAGGTGAAGGAGCTAGTGTTATAGCTGCCTGCTCCAGATTGAGTTCAAGGAAGAAGAGTCCTTTCTGCCCGCCAAAAAACTTGTAAAGGACTGCTCTACAACCAAAAGGCAGGTCAGCTAAACTGACCTGCCTTTTGTGTGGACTGTTACTATAGTTAATTTGTCACTTTTCTATCGTTAGGCGTTACAAGCAGTTGCAGCAGTCCGCCTGCCAATGCTCCAACCAAAGCTGGTACGACCCAGCCCAGACCCTGAGAGAAGAATGGTAGTTGCTGCATCAATGGTTCCACATTGGATAAGTCCATTCCAAATGCTGCGAGTCCGTCATATAAACTAGTGACAGCAGTCAGTAAAATAGCACCACGATAAACGAATGGTGAGCCATTGAATAACTGGTTAGCAAATGCTAAGGCAATTAATACGATGGCAATCGGATAAATAAAGACAAGAACCGGGACAGAATAGGCGATGATTTGGTTCAGCCCTAGATTAGCTACAGCAAAGCTTCCGATAGTCACCAGCGTGATGACAGCATTGTATGAAAGCTTCGGGAATGTTTTGCTAAAGAATTGGCCACAGGCTACCGTCAATCCTACAGACGTAGTGAAACAGGCAAGGGCAACAATTATACCAAGCAGGAGCGTTCCGGTCTGACCGTACATTAATTGTGCGGCACCAGACAGGATTTCTCCACCATTTGTATAATTGCCTGCTGTCGCCATCTTTGTTCCGATCCATCCAATCGATGCATAAACAGTAGTAAGCCCGATAGCTGTCACGGCCCCTACTTTAAGGGTGAAAGCCGTCAATTGTCTGCGATCTGTTACACCACGATCTTTAAGGGCGGTAATCACAAGGATGCCGAATGCTAATGCGGCAATGGCGTCCATCGTCAAATACCCTTCCAAAAAACCTGTGAAAAACGGAGACGTCTGATATTTTTCTGCAGGTTGTTGGACAGTTCCATCCAATAAAAAGAAGCTGCCGACCACTAATGCTACAATGGCAGCCAATAATAACGGTGTGAGCCATTGACCGACACGATTCACTAATTTAGAAGGGTTCAGACTCACCAGGAATACAAGGGCGAAAAAGAAGAGCGTAAAGATTAATAATACTCCCGTGTTTCCTCCAGGAACTAGCGGCTGCACTCCCATTTCGTAAGCAACATTGGCTGCTCTTGGAATACCGAAAAAAGGACCGATGGCCAGATAGACTACTGAGGTGAAAACAAGTCCGAATGCTGGATGGACTCTGCTGCCTAATTCAATCGTTCCATTTTTAACCAGCGAAATTGCGGTAACCGTAAGCACGGGGATACCGACGCCTGTCAATACAAAACCGAAGATAGCGGGCCAATAAGATGTGCCCGATTCTATCCCTAAAGTAGGCGGGTAAATAAGGTTCCCAGCCCCGAAAAATAATGCAAATAACATAAACCCTATAAAGAGAGTATCTTTTGATTTCATTTAAACTTCCTCCTTCTGCACTCAGGGATCGAAGGCGTAAAAAAACCGTCCCTGAGCGAGGGACGACTCTATACGTAATGTAACCCTTGTCGTTTATTTTCATGTATGTCATAGAAAGGCAGATGATGCTATTTTCAAATGGTTGGAGCATCTCTGATTTTTTAGAATATTTACAAGACGAGCTAATATTATCAAGCGGGTTAATCGATGTCAATATATTTTTTAACGGCGGTCATTGTCAATTTTAACCTTAGGATTAACGTTCCTGTCATTTGGGTAAAGGTAAGAATCTTAAACGTAATAGTTTACATGAAAAATCCAGAGCTATAGAATGTTGCTAAGTTTATATATTAGGAGTCATCAAGAAGGATGCCGTCCAAACAGGATGGCGAAGGGGATATGTCATGATTGATTCTATTTTATTGCAATTTATGCTTATCGGACTTTTAGGTATCGGTTCCCAGTGGGCTGCCTGGCGTTTTCGGCTTCCTGCAATCGTACTGATGTCGATTGCGGGTTTGTTAGCAGGACCTATTTTCGGTTTGATTAATCCAGAACAGGATTTCGGTGCAGTCTATCGTCCAATCATTGCGATGGCTGTAGCCATCATTCTTTTTGAAGGAAGTCTGAATCTGGACTTTAAAGAAGTAAAGGGCCTTGGTCGTCCGGTCGTTCGGATTGTGACGTTAGGAGCTTTTATCAGCTGGATTCTTGGTGCGTTTGCCGCCCATTATGTGGCTGGACTATCCTGGGCAGTGGCTTTTGTCATTGCAGGGTTGTTCATCGTGACAGGTCCGACCGTCATCCTTCCTTTATTAAGGCAGGCTAAATTAAAAGCGCGTCCTGCTAAGATTTTGAAATGGGAAGGTATTATCGTTGATCCGATCGGTGCTTTGCTGGCTGTTTTTGCGTTTGAGTTCATCCGATTCATTCTTAGTGATGAGATCGGCATAATCGGTCTGCTCTCCTTTTTCCTTGCCTCCTTGTTTGCTATATTACTAGGCTGGGCATGCGGGAGAGGTGTCGGGTGGATGTTTGAAACGGGGTATGTGCCGGAATATTTGAAATCCCCTGTTGTTTTCACTGTAGTCATTGCTTGTTTCACGATTGCAGATGAAATCACCCATGAAACTGGCTTGCTGGCTGTAACGGCAATGGGGATGACGCTTGCAAACCTGCACATCCCATCTATTTCTGATATGAGGCATTTCAAAGAAAACATATCGTTGCTATTGATTTCAACGATCTTTATTATGCTGACAGCTTCATTGACTCCTGAGACGTTGTTTCAAATATTAAATATCCAGATCATCGGGTTTGTATTACTGATGCTTTTTGTCGTCAGACCACTGTCGATTTGGGTTTCAACGATTGGAACAGATCTTACAAAATCAGAAAAACTGCTCGTCGGGTGGATTGCCCCCCGTGGGATTGTCGCTTTGACTGTCTCCAGTTACTTTGCAAGTGTGCTGTTGGATGAAGGATATGAAGATGCCAATCTGCTTATTTCTATTACGTTCGCGTTGGTCTTTTCTACGGTCGTCGCCCACGGCTTTTCTATACAATGGCTGGCTAAAAAATTGAATTTATCAATGGAAGGTCCACCTGGAGTATTGATAAATGGCAGCAGTACGTTTACAGTCACGCTCGCAAAAACATTGGAAGAATTGAAAGTTCCGGTGATGATCATCGACTCATCCTGGGAGCGGCTGATGACGGCAAGGCGTGCCGGTGTCCCGATCTACCATGGAGAGATACTTTCGGAACAGACGGAATACACAATGGATATGACACCATTCGAGTATTTGATTGCTGCATCTGAATTGGATTCGTATAATGCCCTCATTTGCACGACGTTTGTGCCGACTTTCGGAAGGAATAATTTATATCAATTGAGTCTGCGTAACCAGAGTGGAGATAATTTGGAAGGACTGGTCCATTCAATTGGCGGACGTATCTTGTTCGAAGAAGGAGCTTCCTGGGAGAAATTGAATCAGTTAGCCGGAGAAGGTTATAAATTCAGGAAGACGAATATCACCTCTAAGTACACCTTTAAGGATTATATGAACAATAAAAATGAAGGAGCCATTTTGTTATTGATTAAAAAGCCATCCGGAAAGGTTGATTTCTTTACAGAAGATTTTGATACAAAGGCAGAACAGGGTGACGTCGTCGTCAGTCTCATGCCGCCGGATAAAGAACGAGACAAAATACAAACACGACTGGAAGAACAGCGGAATGAAAACGAGCGGGCATAAACAAAGTGCCGGCCGCCATACTTCTTTGGCGGCCGGCACTTTTGTCATTTATTTTCTGCCAGCTGTGTATTCAGTTCTTTCAACTGATTTTCGATTTGCTGCAACTGCTTTTCTGCATTAGAAACATTTCCACCAGTAGCTTCAATCTTATCTAAATCTCCCTGAATACGGACATAGTCAGATTTTAATTCAGCAATTTGATCCTGGATTTCTTTATTTGTCACTGATATCACCTCTAATTCTATTGTAGAGGGATTGTCAAGTATGGTATAGTTATTGAAATTTTATACGACGTATCTGTTAAACGTCGTTATTATTTTTACAAAAAGCCTTATTCAACAATAAGACCGTAAAGTCGAAGCCTTGATTTCGAAATATTTGAGGGAGTTTAGGTCGTTGGGGAAGGATTCGCTTTCCTGCGGGGGACCTGGCGAGCTTCCTCGGGCTATCGCCCTGTGGGATCTCGCCTAGATCCTTCTCCCGCGGGAGTCTCACCCTTCCCCCACGCCCTTTGCCATACAAGATACTCGAAATCGTGCTTGGGAAGTCCATCCCTTTTGTGAAGAAAATCCTATTACAATGCTAATTTGAATGTGCTTTCTGTTCCAAAGCACACTATTCTTGATAGGCGTTTTCGAGATTCTAACCCTTGTATGGTGGCTGTGAAAACGGTGAGACTCCTGTGGGATGAACATGATCGGTGAGATCCCGCAAGGCGAAGCCTGAGGAAGCTCACTACATGCCCACGGAAAGCGATCCGTTTTCCCAGCCACCATAATTGCAATCTAAAGTCTCGAAACTGAGTCTTCAAGTAAAGGGAGCTTTAACTGTAAAATAGATACTGAGATTTAACAGAGTCAAAAGGGGGGAGAGACGATGGAGGTAAAGACATATCAAGATCCACAGGTATATTACGAAAAGGTCGAACCTTTGTTAATGAAAGAAGAAGCGTTAAATAACTTGCCTTTAGGAATCGCGGATCGGTTGAGAAGACAACCAGCAGAAGCAGATTTAATAACAGTGGAGACCGGCGAGGAGGCCGTTTACACCCTTATACATACAATGAGGAATCAATGGGTGCTGCCAGCTTGCGCTGCGGATGATTCCGTTTTTCAAAAAGCCGCTGAGTTTCTTTACCATAACAATTACCCTGTCGGTGGAGTGGTTGGTGAAAAGGAAGGAGCAACAAAATTCATCCATGCTTATACAAAAATAAGCAAAGGGAAATCCCGGGTACATATGAACCAATATGTATATCGTCTGGATGCATTACAGCCTTTCACTTTAGGGAAGGGGGAATTGAAAGTGGCAGGCATAGCAGACAAAAGTTTGATTACCAACTGGCTGTACAATTTTGGAGTTGAAACCGGGGAACGGTCTATTAAAGATGATGCAGAGGAGTTGGCGGATCGTATGGTAACTGCAGGTACCATGCACTTATGGGTAGTCGATAAAGAGCCGGTTTCGATGGTGAATCAATCCAGAAATACCAGAAACGGAGCGACTGTCAACGCTGTTTACACACCTGACAGACATTAAGAAAAGGGATATGCCACCAGTGCTGTCTGGTCACTTACTAAAAAATTATTAGGTCAGGGCTATCAATTTTGCAGTCTTTATACGGATGCTGATAACCCGGCTTCTAATTCCATTTATAAAAAGATAGGCTATTTTCCTATAGGAGAATCCGTGGTATATCGATTTAATACCGAATCATAACACCCAATTAATTACCAAAAGATAGAAATGAATTACTTTTTAAGGTAGAAAATTAGTGAATTTTCTGATAATATATTGAAATAAGGATGATTACCCAGTATTTCAGACAATATATAACTATGTGCTTACTATATAACCTATATCCTTTATTTTGTGCTTTGAAAGCGTATTATAAAGAATAGGAAAGTTTGAGTAAGCGAAATCTATTAGGTATGATAGAGAGTACATGAGCTTTTTTCTGATAATTCCTGCACTATTTTAGGAGGAATACTTACATTGAAACTACTTAGGATGCTAGACAATTTCATATTAAAATTAGAAGAATTCATTTTAAGCTATGCTGTAATTGTTATTGCAGTAATGGTCGTTGGTAAGGCTCTTCTAAGAGCACTATTCACTTACTCCCCGCCTTTTGCTGACGAAGTAAGTCAGTTTTCCGTCATTATCGCAACCTTTATGGGGATCAGCTACGCTGCCAGAAAAGGCAGACATATCAGTATGTCAGCGTTTTATGATCTTGCACCATTCAAAGTACGTAAGATACTTATGATTCTCATCCCCGCGGTAACAGCATTTTTCTTGTTTGTACTTGCTTATTATTCATACTTATATGTTATTGATTTAAAGGATTCAGGACGAGTGACTTCAGCTATGCAGGTTCCATCTTACTATATGTATATTGCGCTTCCTGTCGGGTTTACGCTGGGGGGCATTCAATTTTTACGAAATATGCTTATCAATATTACAAACCGGGATGAAGTGTACTTAGGAACAGACGCGAAAGATTACAATGACAAAGAACTGAATGAACGGGATGTAGAAGAGGAACTCCACCTATAATTTACACTAATATTAGAGCACACAAATTTGATCAAGAAAGGAAAACAATATGGTAGCTACTTTATTAACAATCATGGTTGTACTATTGTTATTGAATTTCCCAATGATGATCCCGCTTATGGCGGCACCACTGGTTGTACTTTTCTTATATTTTCCGAATTTAGACGTAATGATTTTAATGAAGCAGTTTGCTACGGGGATCGAGCCTTATGTACTGCTGGCTGTTCCGTTGTTTATCTTTGCTGCAGATATTATGACCACTGGTAAAACATCGAATAGATTGCTCGATTTCATCAGTTCTTTCATCGGTCATCTGCGTGGTGGTTATGCGATTACCACAGCAGCCGCCTGTACTTTATTCGGAGCCATTTCCGGGTCAACCCAGGCGACGGTCGTAGCAATCGGTACACCAATGCGAGAACGGCTATTGAAGGTCGGCTATAAAGACCCTACAGCGATTGCCTTGATCATCAACTCCAGTGATATTGCATTGCTCGTTCCACCAAGTATCGGAATGATCATGTATGGTCTTGTTTCCGGGACATCTGTCGGAGATTTGTTTATTGCCGGTATCGTGCCAGGTGTTATCGTTTTCCTTTTATTTGCAATTTATAGTATCATTTATGCTAAAGTCGCCGACATTCCCTTGACAGCAAAATCAAGCTGGGCAGAAAGATTCAGGACTTTACGAAGAGCATTGCTCCCGTTAGGGTTCCCGATCATCATTATCGGTGGGATCTATGCAGGTATCTTTAGTCCTACGGAAGCAGCTGGTGTTTCTGTTCTTTACGCTTTCATTCTTGAAGTATTGATTTATCGTTCTATTCATATTAAAGAATTACCTAAAATCGCACGTTCTACCGGGCTGGTAACTTCTGCGGTATTCGTATTGGTAGCTGGTGGACAAGCATTCACCTGGGTCATCTCGTTTGCAAGAATACCTCAGATGATCACAGAGGCGGTGCTTGGACCTGAGCCAAGTGCGATATTCGTTTTACTTATGGTTACATTATTCTTCTTCATCGGATGTATGTTTGTCGACCCAATCGTTGTCATCTTAGTTTTGACGCCGATTTTCTATCCAGCTGCGATGAGTGCAGGTGTAGATCCTGTTCATTTAGGTGTAGTAATTACATTCCAGGCAGCATTGGGGTCTGCAACACCACCATTCGGTGTCGACATATTTACTGCCAGTGCGGTATTCAATAAACCGTATCTGGAAGTTATCAAAGGAACCCCGCCATATATTATCATGTTGGTATTTGTTTCGTTCTTGTTGATTTTCTTTGAGGAGCTCTCACTTATTTTATTGTAAAAAGTGGGGGATAATATAAAAAAATTGTAGGGGGTAATTACCATTTTTAACAAAAAGGGTTTATTTAGTTTCATACTAGTGTTGTCCATTGGTATGGTTTTAGCTGCTTGTGGCGGTAACGGCGGAGATGGCGGCGATTCAGGCTCCGGCGGTGAAACACAAAATTGGAAATTTGTCACGGAAGAAGTAAAAGGACAAGTACAATATGAGTACGCTGAAGAATTTGCCAAGCGCATGAAAGAAAAGTCCGACGGTCAAGTCAATATCGAAGTTTATGAGTACGGCGGACTAGGTACAGAAAGTGACCAGGTAGAACAGCTGCAAAGTGGTGCTGTACAGATGGCAGTCATGTCTCCTGGCTTTACAGGTAACATGGTAAAAGAAGGACAAATCTTCGCCCTTCATTTCTTATTCCCGGACAGTGTTGAAAAAACACAGGAAATTTTGAATACGAGTGAAGCGTTGAACACGGATTTAGTTGATAAGTATAAAGAACATTCCATCACTCCATTATCTTTCTGGACTGAAGGTGCTATGCAGTGGACTTCCAGTAAGAAAATTGAAACACCAGAGGATTTCCAAAACTTCAAAATGCGTACCCAGACATCTCCTTTGATTCTAGAATCCTACAAGGCGTATGGTGCGCAACCAACACCAATGTCCTGGTCTGAATTATATACAGCTCTTGACCGTGGTACAGTGGAAGGACAAGAAAACCCGATTTTCTTCATCGGAGATGCTTCTTTCCATGAAGTCCAGGATTATATGACAATCTCTAACCACAACAACTATGTAGCGATGACTACTGTCAACACAGATTGGTTCGATGGGTTGTCTGAAGACATGCAGAAGATGGTTACAGAAACTACGGAAGAAATGCAAGAGTGGGTTTTTGAAGAGCAAAAGAAACAAAACGAAGAATACCTGGAAGTCATCAAAAATGATGAGGAAAACCCAACTGAAATTGTAGAGTTGTCTGAAGAACAGCGCCAAGCATTCAAAGAAAAAGCAAAGCCTGTCCGTGACTTCTATCGTAATGAAGTTTCTACTGTGGATGGCCAAATTTTAGACAAGCTTCAAAAAGAAATCGAAGAAGCAGGTGCTGAGTAATTTTAGATGTACAAGGGGCTATCCCATAAGCCTCTTTAAAATGAAAAAACCACGAAGAATTCATTTTCTTCGTGGTTTTTTCTTTGTTGTCTTTGAATTTATTAAATTTTATGGTCGTGGGTGCTTTCCTGCAGTGGGTTGCATCCAGCTCCAGCGCCTACCCCCTCGAGGTCTTAAGTCGATCCTCTCTGTGACAAGGAACGTCACGGCGAGGCTTGGCTTAAGCTTGTCGGGGGCCTGCAGGACAAGGAACGCTTCTTAGAACGACATCGCACGAAGAAAAAGTGGTTTCCTTTTTCGAGGATGCAGGTCAGATCGACGTTGGCACACTAGAACTACTTCTTAGAATGTACTTCGCAGAAAAAGACAAAGTCTTTTTTGAGGACGTGCCGTTTTTAGTCGAACGTCCTTACTAGCAAGGCGCTTGCGCTTTTGTTCTCAGCTGACAGGCTCCCAGGGTTCTGTCTGTTTCCTTGCATCCAGCCACGTCAAGATAAAGACAAGAAGGAAGAGGAAACTGGATATCTTAAATAATGATGCCGTTTCAACAAATTGATAGATCACACCTAATACAACAGCACTTAATCCTATACCGAGATCAATCGAAGAATAGAACATTCCATTGGCAATACCGCTTCTGGCCGTTGTCGTTTTTGAAATAACCCATGCCTGGAATGCAGGCATCATCGAACCGTAGCCGAGACCGAATAAGGCGCCTGATATGATCAGGTGCATATTTGTTTCCGCGATTGCAAGCACCCACATTGCGATAAAAGCGATCAATGTACATACCATAATCAGATTCCATGGACCTTTCTTGTCAAAATAACGCCCGGTGACCGGCCTTGAAATAGTTGCGAACAATGCATTGAATAAGTAAAACAGATAAGTCCCGCTCAACCCGCGTTCAGTGCCAAAAATAACGATATAGGTAACGATTGAACCATAACCGAAGGTCGTGAAAAAAGTAACTAATGCCGGGTACCAGCTCCTTTTTTCAATCAAGGAACCTGCGAATGAAAATTTAGGAGGTGCTTCCTGATTCTCCTTGACATTGTCCGGCGTGTGGAAACTGGTAAAAGAAAATAATAGGATGGCGACAATGCCTAGTGCTGCTGAAATCCAAATCAAAAGGTTGAATGTGTAATGCTGATAAAGGAATATTCCAAGACTCGGGGCTATGATCATCCCGATTGTGATGGAAAGTCCGAAGTAACCCATTCCTTCCCCGACACGCTTCCTTGGTACGATATCTACCGCTGCAGTTCCATTCGTAGTCGTCGACCAGCCCCAGGCAAGTCCATGGGCAAACCGCAGTATCAGAAGAATGATGACAATTTGCGTAATCGGATAAAGCAGGGTCATGGCCAGTAGAGAAACGGAACCTGCTAATACGAGCAGTTTTCTTTCTTTGGTCATCAAGATATGGCCAATGAAGGGCCGGATCAATATTGCTGCTATAGAAAACATGGTGGTAACGAGACCAATTTCCATTTTGCTTCCGCCAATAGACTCAATATAAGGAGGGAGGTTAGGCAGGAGCATTTGGAAGCTCATGAAGGTGAATAAGTTCCCTAGTAATAGAAAAATGAATGGCCTTGTCCAAAGTTTAGGTGTTTCTTGCATGAAGGTGTTCTCCTTTTTACGTATTGATTGTATCGTAAAGCAATCACAAAAAAATTCAACCTCCTATCGCAGGATAGGAGGGTTCGTCTTCATCAATCGATGTCTGTGATCTTCTTTTCGCGGCTTTCCATCCATTCCTGATATAGGTGATGGATGATCGTTTTGACGACGGAATAAACCGGGATTGCGAACAGGATACCAAGGAACCCGGCAATGCTTCCGGCTGCGAGTATCAATGTGATGATGGTGAGCGGGTGGATGCTTAATGCTTTGCCCATCACATTCGGAGAAATTAAATTACCCTCAATTTGCTGGGCGATCAACATGATTACTGCTACCCATACTGCCATGATCGGGTCCTGAAAAAGAGCGACAAGCATCGCGGGGATAACAGCCAGGAAAGGACCAATGAATGGAATGACGTTGGTCAACATGGCAAATAAAGCGAGTGTCAAAGCATAATCAAGGCGTATGATCAGATAACCGATCAAAAGCAATACGCCGACAAAAAAACTTACGAGCAGCTGTCCCTGGATGAACGCCTGCAGGGTGTGGTCAACGGATTGTGCCAACCGCGCAAAACTGTCGCCGACACGCTTATTTAAATATTGACGGATGAATGGTACGAGTTTTTCTCCGTCTTTCAACAAGAAAAACAGGAAAAAAGGAACCAGTACTAAAGCAAATACGAAACTGACTAAATAAGAGAGAAAATTGATTAGCGCGGTAGTCACACTCTCGGAATATTTCTCTACATTGTTCATGATATTTTCCGGTTTGATCGCTTCTGAAATTTGCGCTGGAAGCAGCGATTGGTTGTTTTGCCAGTAGACGATGAACTGTTGTACACTGTCCATCATCTTAGGGAGATTGTCAATCAGACGGGAAAACTGCTGCTGGGCGATTGGTGCTATGAATTGGGTGATGATATATCCGGTCAGTATCAAAACCAGGTAAACAGCCAATATAGCAAGCAGCCGTGGCACTTTATATTTTTCTAAAAAGTACATGAGCGGTCGCGTCACATAATAAAGAATCCCGGCACCAATGAAAGGCACCGCGACTGCACCAATGGTAGACCATAATGGGTCGAAGATGAAGTCGATTTTAGCTAATAAGAAAATCAGCAGGGAAACGAGGATAGCAGCGACTAATACTCTGAACCAGGTTTTATCCAACAAACTACACACACACCTTTTTTATGTAAAATAATAACTATCATTATGTATCCATTATATCCTTCATGTAAACAATAAAGATAGTGGCAGGTCAGTTAAAAAAATTTAATAAATAGTGTTATATTAGCTGAATGTGGGTATAGGATGAATATAGCAGCTATGACAAAAAGATAGATAATCCATGAACGTTAGATAAAGCAATTGACTTTCTAACGCTTCGTGGTATGATATTCAGTACATTAGTATTTCCTTAAAGGGGAGTAGCTTTAAACAATAAAGTCGTCATTTCGGGAGTCATCCCCGGCTTTATTGACAACATTCGTTGTTAGCGAGACCTTTACCACTCTTGGTAAAGGTCTGTTTTTATGATCTTTGCCATGAGGTGGAGATCATTTTTTATTTGGAGGGGCTGGAATTAGTATGGAAACGCAATTATTGATTGAATATGGTTGGGTACTGATTGTACTCATCGGCCTTGAAGGGATACTGGCAGCGGATAACGCTCTGGTACTCGCCATTATGGTTAAGCACCTGCCGGAAGAAAAACGGAAAAAAGCATTATTCTATGGGCTGGCCGGAGCATTTGTATTACGGTTTGGTTCGTTGTTCATCATTTCTTTCCTGGTAGACGTCTGGCAGGTCCAGGCTCTTGGTGCTGCGTACTTACTTTTCATTTCCATCAAGCATTTATATGATAAATGGAAAGGTAAAGATGATGAAAAAGAAGCAGATAAAGATGCAGGACCAGAACGTGGAAAAGGTTTTTGGGCAACTGTGCTTAAGGTCGAAATTGCTGACTTAGCATTCGCAGTCGACTCGATTCTGGCGGCAGTAGCATTGGCTGTTTCACTTCCAGGTACAGCTTTACCTGATGTGGGGAGCTTAGACGGTGCTCAGTTTGCCGTAGTGCTGACTGGTGGTATGATAGGGATTATCATCATGCGGTTTGCTGCCAATGTCTTTGTAAAACTGCTGCAGACACGTCCAGGGTTAGAAATTGCAGCTTTTGTAATTGTCGGCTGGGTCGGTGTCAAGCTGGTTGTATCTGTGCTTGCCCACCCGAATATCCAGGTGTTGGATGAACACTTTGCGCACTCGACTTTGTGGAAAGTTATTTTCTACAGCGTGCTCGTATTGATTGCAGCTGCTGGCTGGTTCTTATCCAGTAAAAAAGAACTTCCGGAAGAATAAGACAAACAGCCGTGCCTGGAAGGTGCGGCTGTTTTACATATTATTATTTAAAGCTGATTGCTGCTGTTTCTATCGAGGGTCAGGGGAATTTGTTTTTATAAATATTATATCTATGGTTTAACAACTT
Source organism: Halobacillus sp. B23F22_5 (assembly GCF_043497085.1). Taxonomy (NCBI): domain Bacteria; kingdom Bacillati; phylum Bacillota; class Bacilli; order Caryophanales; family Bacillaceae; genus Halobacillus; species Halobacillus sp. B23F22_5. The sequence continues at coordinate 469,451 of NZ_JBIEKI010000001.1, forward strand.
TTATTTTAAAAGGAGATGGCGGTTTTGGGTAAAGCGACAGAAAAGTCAAACGAACAATTCAGATATCTAAAGAACCGGATTAAAATGCTTCATGAAGTAGCTTCATCTATGGATGAGGAAGTTGCCGGAGCTGCTGAACTTGACCATCTGGCAGGCATGATCAAGGATTTGGAAATGAAAATTGAACGCTTTCGTAAGGACTGGCGGGATTGAGTTTTCTCCCTGCTCCTTACATTTGAATTACCAGTGTCCTGTAATGGCTTTGATAAAATTGCGAAAGAGAGGTTTATTCTTTTGCAAATCAGGTAATAAGAAAAGGTAAGGATGAGAAAGGGGTAAGAAATATGTCTATCGTTTTACAAAGGATTTATGATGAATCGAATCCTTTAGGAGGCAACCGAGTTCTAGTTGATGGAGTATGGCCCCGGGGTATTTCGAAAGAACAAGCGCATGTAGATGAATGGATGAAAGAAATTTCACCGAGTAAAGAACTCAGACAATGGTTCGATCATGATCCCGAGAAGTATGAAGAGTTCAAGGAATATTACAAAGAACAAATTGATAACAGTAAAGAACGTAAACAACAATTGCAACAACTGAAAAAGATGGCAGAAAATGAACGTCTGGTTTTGTTGTATGGTGCAAAGAATGAGGAGCATAATCACGCTGTCGTTTTAAAAGAATTGCTTGAGCAAGATCACTAATACAATCATGCCACCACAAGGCATGGTTGTTTTTTTGGAATTTTTGCATGTTCCTCTATACAATAGATATAAATTGGAGCGAGGTGAATGAAGATGGCAGAACATCATTTCCATTTAAAAGCGGATTGGCCTGGCGGAAGGAATACCGTCGGCTACATTGACGCCGGAAAGTTGAAAACAGAGATATCTATCCCCAAAGAGATGGATGGCCCCGATATCGGTACAAATCCTGATGAGATGCTGCTTGGGGCAGCGTCCACCTGTTATATAATTACCCTGGCAGCTATGATTGAACGTGCCGGCCTTCCATTGAAAGAGATGGGATTAACATCGGAAGGAATTGTGGATGTCACCGACGGTGTTTTCACTTATCAAAAGATCATTCACCGTCCTAAGGTTGTTTTGGAAAAAGACGCGTCAAAAGATGACTTAGTGCGACTCGATAAGCTGGTTAAAAAAGCTGAAACAAGTTGTATGATATCCAAAGCGATTCAAGGAAATGTAGAGCTGGCTTTAGAAGCAGATACTTCCATTTCCGAATAACGCAAAGTTTTAGAGGGAGTAGTTCAAAGATGAAGTGTATTATACTTCAGTTTGAACTGCTTTTTTATGTTATTCTGAGATAAAGTGATGAAATAAGGAAGAGGTGTTGGGAGTGGAGTTCAACGACTTTTCTGCAGTGCAAGTAAGGATCGCAAGGCCTACGGATAAACTAGCTGAAGTTATTGAATTTTATGAAGAAGGAATCGGCTTGAAAAGGCTCACAGAATTTTCTGGTCATAGAGGGTACAAGGGTGTGATTTTCGGGATGCCCAATTCTCAATATCATCTTGAGTTTACTAGTCATGATGAAGGAAGTCCATGCCCAGCCCCTACTAAAGACAATTTATTAGTTTTTTACATACCTGATAAAAATCAACTAGATAACGTAGTGGTGAGGTTGAAGAAATTAGGCTACGATAAGGTTGAACCTGAAAACGGATATTGGAAAGAAAAAGGCACAACCATAGCAGATCCTGATGGATGGCGGGTTGTCTTGATGAACACTGAGGGTATATGAAGTTTTTAATAATGGGCAACTTGAAATGGGGGAACTGTCTTACTGGGACAATCCCCCGTTTTTATACCAGGCAGGTTTAACTATCCCCTTTATTTGGAGCATTATCATAAGGCGCTTCCGTATCAATTTCTTTATCATCGTGAGTCGGGTGAGCCTGTGGATATTGACGTGGTAAATCCTCATGAAGATTGCGGTTTTCGTATGTGAAAGCACTATATGGCTGCTGTCCTTTTTTCCACGGGGTGCTTTTATTTTCGGCAAGATCATATTTTTTAATTGGTGAACCGTATGGTCCTTCAGTAAAGTCTTCATGAGTCAAAAAATTGCGTTGCGTCTCAACATTAGCAAAATCTGAATAACCTTTATCTTTTTGTTCTTTACGTTTCATGATTTTCACTCCTATCTCTCTTTTTTATAGTGTAACCTGAGAGAGGAGAAATATGGTGGGAATAACTGTAAGAGTACCTCTTTACAGATAAAAATTCAGATGAATTGCTAAATTACGTTATTTCCTTTATATTTAAAGGTAAGTGGATGTAAATCGAATACGTAAATTCCTTCGGGGTCGAGTGAAATTCTCAACCGGCGGTAATGAGCATCAAGCTCTCAGCCCGCGACGGGAAATACTTTCTAAGGCAACTTTGAGAAAGGGTGCATGGCATCTGGTATTTCCCCTGATTTGGTGAAAATCCAAAGCCGACAGTAACAGTCTGGATGGGAGAAGGAAAGAGGTAAATGGTCATAAATTCTGGAAGTATGGCTTCTTAAGCGTACTTAAAAATAAAAGACATTTACAGTGACCCTGGAGAAGTATGCCTTCTTCAGGGTCTTTTTGTTGTACTTTAAGAAGTTTAACTTTATTAAAGGATTAAAGTATAAGAAACTCCCATGCTTTCGCCATAAGGACTTGGTGATAAGCAAACTTTTTCTAATGATAACGATAATGTATTAATTTCCTACAGGAATGATGGAGGTGAGGAACATATGGATCGAGATGAACAATATATCAAGTTGGCTATTGATATGGCAAAACAGACAGTAGGCCAGACCTCGCCGAACCCATCTGTAGGAGCGGTGATTATGAAGGATAATGAAGTGGTCGGACTTGGGGTCCATGTGAAAGCAGGTGAAGCCCACGCGGAAATAAACGCCTTGAAGATGGCGGGTGATAGGGCAAAAAATGCAACGATTTATGTCACCCTGGAACCTTGCAGTCATTATGGAAAAACACCACCGTGCGCACAGGCAATTATTGATGCCGGAATAAAACGAGTGGTGATCGCTTCCGATGACCCAAATCCGAAGGTAGCCGGAAGAGGCATCAAAATGCTGGAAAATGCCGGAATTGAAGTGACAACTGGTGTATTGAAAGAGCAAGCTGACAGCTTTAATACTAATTTTTTCCACTTCATTGAAACTGGTGAACCTTACGTTTATTTGAAAACCGCAATGACTCTGGATGGGAAAATTGCTACTTCAACTGGGGAAAGTCAATGGATTACAGGCGACGCTGCCCGAAACGATGGTCACCATTATCGTCGTCGTTGTGATGCGATATTAGTTGGCGTACAGACCGTAATCAATGATGATCCGAAATTGACTACCCGCATTGAAGGTAATGGCAAAAACCCGGTACGCATCATACTCGACAATCATCTTAGGACACCACTTTCTTCTCAACTGATTCAAAATGATGAGGCTCCTACCTGGATTATAACGAGCAGCAGGGTCTCCCCACATCAATTGAAAGCATACCGGTCCAAAGACCATGTCGAGGTCATCTCATTGAAATCTCCCGCAATCAAGATCCCGGAAGTGCTGCGCTATTTGGGTGAGAAGGATATTACTTCTTTACTTGTAGAAGGTGGAGGAACGATCGCCGACGCTTTTGTACGCGCTGGAAAAGTCAGTGAACTGGTCGCTTATATCGCTCCAAAGCTGTTGGGCGGTAAAGATGCTCTTACCCCTGTAGAAGGAAAAGGATTCGAGCAGTTGAAGCAAGCGCTCCATTTACGTATTTATTCAACGGAAATGGTTGGTGAAGATATAAAAGTGACCGCCATTCCAAAGGGGAGAACTTAACATGTTTACAGGTATTGTAGAGGAAATTGGAGAAATCCAATCCATCACATCTAAAACAGAAGCGATGGAAATAACCATTACAGCTAATACTATTCTTGAGGATGCAAAGCTTGGGGACAGTATTTCCATTAACGGTGTATGCTTAACGGTTACTGAAATTAAAAATAAGTCTATTTCTTTCGATGTCATGCCAGAGACCTATCATGCTACGAATTTAAATGAGTTGAAAAAAGGCAGCAAAGTGAACCTGGAGCGAGCGATGGCAGCAGATGGCAGATTCGGAGGTCACCTTGTTTCCGGGCATATCGATGGAAAAGGAACGATTGTCAGCAAAAATAGCCGAGCGAATGCGGTTTATTATGAGATATCTTTATCCAATGATTTACTGGGGTATTTTGTTTATAAAGGATCGGTCGCTGTCGATGGAACGAGTTTGACCGTTTTTGGAGTCAGTGAAGATACTATCACGATATCGTTGATTCCACACACGATGGAACATACAGTCCTAGGTGCGAAAGGTGTCGGGGATAACGTAAATATTGAATGTGACATGATCAGTAAATATGTTGCCCATTTTCTATCTGGTCAACATAGCCAAAAGAGCCAATCTTCAAACTTGACGAAAGCCTTCCTGGATGAACACGGGTTTGGAGGAAATTGAGAGAGGTGACCGAAATGTTTGACTCTATTGAGCAAGCGCTAGAAGATTTGAAGCAAGGAAAGGTCGTTATTGTCTGTGATGATGAAGACAGGGAAAATGAAGGGGACCTGATTGGACTGGCGGAATATGCGACACCAGAAATGATCAACTTTATGATTACTTATGGAAAAGGATTAGTCTGTGCTCCAGTCAGCCAGCCGATTGCTGAAAAACTGGATTTATTCCCAATGGTAGAAAAAAACACGGATTCGCTGGCAACGGCTTTCACTGTCAGTATAGATCATAAAAATACAACAACAGGAATATCAGCTGCAGAGCGGGCAGATACCATCAAACAACTGCTTAACCCTGAATCGAAACCAGAGGATTTTAATAAACCTGGCCATATTTTCCCTTTATTGGCGAAAGAAGGAGGAGTCATGCGCCGTGCTGGTCATACAGAGGCTGCAGTAGATTTAGCTAAGCTGTCTGGCTCAGATCCTGCTGGGGTTATATGTGAAATCATCAAAGAAGATGGAACGATGGCAAGAGTGCCTGATTTGCGAAAAATGGCGGATGAATTCGACCTGACGATGATCACAATCGAAGATTTGATCAAATACCGTAACCGTTATGAGAATCATGTCAAACGGGAAGTGGAAATCAACCTTCCAACAGAATATGGTGATTTCAAGGCTTATGGCTATACCAATGATGTTGATTTCCGAGAACATGTCGCTTTAGTTAAGGGGGAAATCAAGTCGGATGAACCTACATTGGTACGGGTCCACTCCGAATGCCTGACTGGTGATGTATTCGGTTCTTACCGTTGTGACTGTGGGCCACAGCTTGAGGCTGCCCTCCGTCAAATCGAAGAGAATGGCAGTGGAGTTCTATTGTATATGCGCCAGGAAGGACGCGGTATCGGCTTGTTGAACAAAATGCACGCTTACAAGCTGCAGGAGCAGGGGCTGGACACCGTAGAAGCTAACCAAAAGCTGGGCTTTGCCCCTGATTTAAGGGATTATGGCATTGGAGCCCAGATTTTGAAGGACCTGGGCATCACCAAACTGCGCTTATTGACAAATAATCCGAGAAAAATTTCCGGCTTGGGCGGGCATGGATTAGAAGTCGTAGAACGATTGCCGATTCAAATGCCTAGTCGAGTTGAAAATGAGAAATATCTGCAAACGAAAAAGTCAAAGCTTGGTCATTTATTTCATTTTTAGGAATTGAAGGAGGAAAAGTACATGGTTAAACACTACGAAGGAAATCTGGTCGGATCGGACTTAAAAATTGGAATCGTTGTTGGACGATTTAATGATTTCATTACCAGCAAGCTATACGAAGGCGCGCTCGACGGGTTGAAGCGTCATGGAATAGATTTAGACCAGGTGGAAGCAGCCTGGGTTCCGGGGGCGTTTGAAATCCCGATGATCGCTTCCAAAATGGCTGAATCCGGTAAATATGATGCGGTCATTACCCTTGGAGCTGTCATCAGAGGTTCCACCCCTCATTTTGATTATGTATGCAGTGAAGCCGCTAAAGGAGTATCTCAGGCTTCAAGCAAAAGTGGCATCCCTGTGATTTTCGGTGTCATCACTACGGATACGATTGAACAGGCAATTGAGCGGGCTGGCACGAAAGCTGGCAACAAAGGTTGGGAAGCAGCATCGGCAGCTATTGAAATGGCTAACTTGAATAAAATGCTCGGATAATAATAGAAAAGCTCACGCCAATGGTGCGTGAGTTTTTTTTTTGACTAGGACAAGATTAAATTTTCATATAATTAAAAATAAGCAACAAACCATTGATAGCTGCATAAAATAGCGGTATCTTATTTAAAACCAATTAAACTGATAAGTATTATTAGTTTAAGAGGAGCTTTACCATTTCTTAGATGGAGAAAGGTGTTGATTCATGTGTTGGTTGGTTTGAATATTGCTATCTTACTTGTACTTATCGGAGCGTTGGTTAAGTTGCAGCAAAAACATTTTTCATTCAGCAAGCGTGTATTCGCAGGGTTAGGGTTTGGGATTCTGTTAGGAGTATTTTTACAAATTGCATACGGAGCAGAATCAGGCATTGTAGCTCAAACGACAGATTGGTACAGTATTGTAGGCCGTGGTTATGTTCGATTGTTAATGATGATTGTCATCCCGCTCGTCATGGTATCGATTATCCAGTCGATCATCAATTTAGAAAAAACATCCGAATTAGGGAAGATGTCAGGGTGGATCATAGGTATTCTGGTAGCTACCGCCATGGTAGCGGCAGTCGTAGGGGTTGGCAGTTCTCTTGCCTTTGATTTGAATGCGGAACAGATTGAAGCGGGGCAAGCGGAACAAGAACGAGGAAGCTTTATGGAAGAACGGTTAGGTGAAGTAGAAGGGATGACTACTCCTCAGAAGATTCTACAATTCATTCCTTCCAATCCGTTCCAGGATATGACCGGTGACAGAGCAACTTCTACTATAGCTGTTGTTATTTTTTCAGCGATTGTCGGGATTGCGGTTCTTGGGGTAAGAAGGAAGAATCCAGAGCAAGCGGCGGTCTTTATTAAAGGGGTTCATGCCGTTTATGCAGTTGTTATGCGAATTGTTACCCTGGTGCTTCGTTTGACCCCATACGGCATTATGGGTCTGATGGCAAGTACAGTTGCCCAGACGAATGTGGCTGGAATATTGGAACTGGGGAAATTTGTGCTCGCCTCCTATGTAGCCCTATTGGTGATGTTCGTGCTTCATCTGGTATTGCTAGCGTTTGGAGGTCTGAACCCATTCACTTATGTGAAAAAAGTATTACCGGTATTAGGATTCGCCTTTACTTCCCGCTCCAGTGCAGGGACAATTCCGTTAAATATTTCTGCTCAAAAAAATAGTCTTGGGGTAGATGAAGGGACTGCGAACATGTCCGCTTCATTCGGAGCTACTATCGGTCAGAATGGTTGTGCCGGTATCTATCCCGCAATGCTTGCTGTTATGATCGCACCTACCGTGGGAATCGATCCACTCAGCCCCGGTTTTCTGGTCCAACTGATTTTGATAATCGGGATCAGCTCCTTTGGTGTAGCCGGAGTTGGGGGAGGGGCTACTTTCGCAGCTTTGATTGTGCTGTCTTCCATGAATTTGCCCGTTTATTTAGCAGGATTACTCATATCCGTGGAACCACTGATCGATATGGGAAGAACAGCCTTGAACGTCAACGGTGCCATGACCTCGGGAACTTTAACATCACGTATTTTAGGAAAACTTGATGTGATTAAATTCAATGATAGAGATGCTATTGAAAAAGATATTGCCGTCTAGATCTATATAGGTACAGGTAAAACCCCTGTTGGTCAAATGATTGATCAATGGGGGTTTGTATGTTTTAAAATGGAGAAATATAAAGGATAGATTGTCGGTTGCTGATTGTTAATGTCACCCGACGTTAATTTCGAATGATCTCGCTGGGAAAGATGCCGAAATTATGAAATAATTGAGAATAGCAAAAAAATCGGCAATAGATGGAGGTAGACAGTATGAAAAACAACCAAAAGAACATGGAAAAATATGCAGATTTAGCCCTTACAAAGGGAGTCAACTTACAAAAGGGACAAGGCTTGATTTTAAATGCACCATTGGAAGCTTCCGAGCTAGTACGGATTATCGCTGCGAAAGCTTATGGTAAAGGTGCGAAAAACGTCCATGTAGAATGGAATGACGAAATGCTTTCGTACATGAAATTGAAAAACGCTCCAATGGATGTACTGACCAACTTTCCAAAGTGGAAAGCGGAAGGATTAGAGGAAATGGTCAAAGATGGATATTCTTTATTGACCATTTACGGTCCTGATCCTGATTTGATGAGTGATGTGGATTCCGAACGAATCGCTGCTACTAATAAAGCAAGCGCTCAGGCACTGACCACCTACCGCGACTATGTCATGAATGATAAAGTATCCTGGAACATCATTGCCTTCCCTCAGGTGGCATGGGCGAAGAAAGTATTCCCGAATCGCACGGAAAAAATGGCGATTGATAAATTATGGGATCAGATTTTCAAGATTACCCGTGTCGACCAGAATGATCCGGTAGAAGCCTGGAACGAGCATAATGAAACATTACGTCAGGCACGAGAATTTCTAAATGAAAAGCAATATCGCAAGCTTCACTATAAAGCACCTGGTACGGATTTGACGGTTGAACTTCCAGAGGGACACATCTGGCATGGCGGTTCTACCAAAACAAATGACGGCATCGAATTCAACCCGAATATTCCTACGGAAGAAGTGTTCACGATGCCGCATAAATATGGAGTCAACGGGAAGGTGACGAGCACTAAACCATTGAATCATGGTGGCAGCTTAGTAGAGAATTTCACACTTGTATTTGAAGATGGAAAAGTAGTGGATTATAAAGCAGAAGCAGGGGAGGACACCTTGAAACATCTGCTTGAGACGGATGAAGGAGCTAAACGGTTGGGTGAGGTCGCCCTTGTACCCCATGAGTCACCAATTTCGCAATCTGGCCATGTTTTCTTCAATACCTTATATGACGAAAATGCTTCCTGCCATTTAGCTTTGGGCAAAGCCTATCCGACGAACATTGAAGGTGGATCGGATATGAATAAAGAAGAGATGGATCAAAATGGAGTTAATGACAGCCTGGTCCACGTCGACTTCATGATGGGATCGGAAGATTTACAAATTCAAGGTGAGTTAGATGATGGCACTACCGAACCAGTCTTCATTGACGGTTCCTGGGCGATCGATTTTAAATAATAGAACGAAGGTATCTCAAGCAGCTGATTCGGTCAGCTGCTTTTTTTATGGTCTGTTACAGACTGGTTACGGAGTTTATCAACCCACTTAAAATTACATAACATCTATTTGAAAATACCCTATAATACGCCATTTGCGTATAAAATGAAAAATGATCACCTGTTTAAAAACCACAAAAAAGGTGAATAGAGTGAAGGATGATTTTAAAATAAAAAAGGACTGAGGCATATGAAGCGCGATGCATTGTTTGATAATGCGAAAGTAATCTTGATATTCCTTGTAGTGTTCGGCCATATGATTCAACCGTTCACAGATGGATCGAAGCCAATGTACACGATGTATATGTGGATTTATACATTCCATATGCCAGCTTTTATATTATTGGCTGGATTTTTTGCGAAAGGTGCAGGGAACAAGGGGTATATTGCTAAATTAGCTAAAAAATTACTTTTTCCTTATTTGATGTTCCAAACGATTTATACAGGATATTTCTTTTTTATCGGAAAAGAAGGCTGGGCGAGCGGACTGTTCTACCCACATTGGTCATTATGGTTCTTAGTCAGTATGTTCTGCTGGCATCTGCTGCTGCAATTGTTCAGCAGAATTCCGCCCATTACCGGGATGGCAATTACAATTGCGATAGGAATTCTGGTTGGCTACTTTGATACAATTGGTCATGCCTATAGTCTATCGAGGACGTTTGTGTTTTTCCCATTCTTCCTGGCAGGCTACTGGCTGACGAAAGAAAACATCGCAAAATGGCGTACCATGCCAGTAAGGATTGCTTCATTAGCTGTGATGGGTATAGTCGCCGGGCTGCTATTCTTCCTGCCTGAAATAAACTCAGGCTGGTTGTTAGGGTCCAAGTCATACGAAGTGTTGGAGCTTGCAGATGCGGGTGGATTAATACGCTTGAGTATTTATATCCTTGCGGGTCTAATGATTGTCAGTGTCATGGCCTGGATGCCCCGAAGAGAGATGAGAATTACCAACTTGGGACAGAGGACGTTGTATGTGTATTTACTCCATGGTTTCTTCATCCAATTCTTCAGGCAAATCGATGCGTTCAAGGTGGATAATATCATGGACGTCGTAGGTTTAGCTGTATTATCGATGCTGATCGTACTATTGCTATCAAGCAAACCTGCATTGACAGTGGCAAAACCCTTCATTGAAGGAAAGCTTCCTTTGTTAAGAAAAAGGCAGCAAACCTCCTAAATAGCTAACACAAAGCCGTATCTTCCAGGCTTTCCTGGATAGATACGGCTTTCTTATTTTCTATCTGCGTTGGAACAGCTGTGGTTACTTTGTTTGAAATAACAGGAAATGTGAAATAGTAAGTAGAGAGAGTTTCAACATTAAAGGAGGAGATGGCGACGCCATGGCTAAGAAAGTATTAATGATCGTAACGAGCACTCAAAAAATTGATGAAGAACATGAAACAGGACTTTGGCTTTCTGAGTTTGTTGAGCCTTACATGGAATTTACACAAGCCGGGTATGATGTGACAACTGCAAGCCCTAAAGGAGGAAAGATTCATATTGATCCGAACAGCTATTCCAACGAGCTTCCGGATGAGTGGGATGATAGTGTCATGGATCCCTTGAACAGTACAGTGAAATTGGATGACATCACACCTGAGAACTATGATGGAGTATTCCTGCCTGGTGGACATGGGACCATGTTCGATTTCCCTGATAATGAAACCTTGCAAAACGTGCTGCAGCACTTTGCCGATAACGATAAGCTGATCGGTGCGGTATGTCATGGACCAGCCGGGTTTGCCGGTGTCAAAGGCAGCAATGGAGATTCTATTGTAAAAGGAAAGAAAATCACAGGTTTTACTGATGCGGAAGAACGCGATACAGGACTTGATGGGTTAATGCCATTTATGTTGGAAAGCAAGCTCCGCGAAGAAGGTGCAAAATTCATTACGAAAGATAACTGGGAAGACCATATACAAATAGATGGAAACTTCATCACGGGACAAAATCCGCAATCCAGCCTAAGCGCTGGTCGGGCCTTTGTCGATGAAATGAACAAGTAGTCTGTAAAATAACAATACCCCGGAGCCCTCCAATATCTGGAGGCTCCGGGGTATATTTTTTTATTAAAATATAAAATGAGCTACAAGGACGATGATCGGCAATGTGATCAGGGTACGAAGGAGGAAGATGATGAATAGATCCTTCATGTTGACGGGAATTTTAGAACCGAGCAACAATCCACCGACCTCAGACATATAGATCAACTGAGTAACCGACAGCGTAGCGATAATGAATCGGGTCATTTCACTTTCAATAGATGCACCAATGATGGCAGGTAAGAACATATCTGCAAATCCAACAAGAATAGTTTCTGACGCTTCTGCCGCATATGGTACCTGCATCAATTCCAATAGTGGGATGAACGGATAACCCAGCCAGGTGAAAAATGGTGTGAATTCAGCGATCACAAGGGCGATCGTACCTAGCGCCATGACGATTGGTGCTACACCCATCCACATATCCAGGATGTTCTGTGCACCTTGTTTAAAGAACTTTTTCACACTAGTTTCTTTGCTGCCGCGTTCAACAGCCTGCTGATATGCGTAACTGAACACATTATGTTCTTCTGGAATTTTTTCTTCGACGTCTTCCGCTTCTTCGGTTACATACGTGCGTGCTTTATGTGAAAGAGGCGGAATCCTTGGCATAATAAGTGCCGCAACAAAACCGGAAAACCCTACGGTCAAGTAAAACGGTACGAACATATGCGCCAGGCCGACTTCACTGATAACTACCAGACTGAAGGTGATAGATACCACAGAGAAGGTAGTACCAATAACAGCAGCCTCCCGCTTGGAATAGTATCCCTCTTCATACTGTTTACTTGTCAATAAAACACCGATGGTTCCGTCTCCCAGCCAGGAGGCGATAGAATCGATGGAAGAACGCCCCGGCAGCGTGAAGAGTGGACGCATAACTTTCGTCAATAACACACCTACCAGTTCTAACAGTCCATAGTTAAGTAATAACGGTAAAAATAAACCGGCGAATAAGAAGACTGCAAACAAAACATGTAGTAATGAATCCAGCAGCAGCCCACCGGTGTTCTCGGAAATGATTGCTTCAGGTCCGATTTGATAATAGACCATGATTGCGAAAATCATTCCCAGGATTCGCGTAATAAGCCATACCGGCGATACATAGAATAAAGATTGGAAAAACGGGAATTGGTCGAGTAAGGCAGGTCCCGTCAATCGGATGACAATAGATCCAAGGGCCGTAATGGAAATGATGATCATCATGATAAACGATAACTGATCAGCAAGTGCTGTCTCTACCCATCCCGATAAAATAGCAATCGGAATAGTGATGATTTCCTGACCATCTTCGGTGGTATCGGCAAAAGGTACCATAAACAGGATGATACCGATTAAGGATGGAATAATAAATTTCAAATGATCGGCTATACGATAATTTTTCATGGGGTACACTCCTATAATGTGATATAAAGGATATTCATAAAAATACAGCAAAATTAATTTTAATACAAAAAGGGTAAATTGCCAATAGAAATTTTTTGAAGCGATCAGAAACCGAAACGTATTTAGGAGGAAATATGATGATGCGTAACTTTTCGACTCCTAGAGTAGTGGTAAGCAAGTGCCTGGAATTCGGCCCTGTCCGTTACAATGGAGAAGCTATTCCCGATAAAGTAGTACAGCGCCTCGATGACTTCGTGGAGTTCCTGCCTGTATGTCCGGAAGTGGAAATCGGACTCGGGATCCCCCGGGATGTCATCCGGCTGGTAGAAGCGGATGAAGGCTGTCAGCTTATCCAGCCGAAGACCGATAAAAACTTGACGACAACCATGATGAGTTTTGCTGCAGAATATCTGAACAAGTTATCAGATATCGATGGTTTTCTATTAAAAGGCAGGTCTCCAACATGTGGAATTTCCGATGTTAAAGTATATAGTCAAGGTAAGAATCCTCAAGTCGTTCGGAAAACCGACGGCATTTTCGCCCAGGAAGTGTTGAAAAGCTTTCCCGGGTTGGCAATTGAGGAAGAAGGCCGTTTGAAAAACTTCACATTGCGTGAGCACTTTCTGACAAAGCTGTTTACCCTGGCGGCTTTTCGAGAACAAAAAAGAACAGAGAAAGTAAAAGGGCTCATTGATTTCCATTCAAAAAACAAATATTTATTTATGGCATACCACCCTCAATTAGTGAAAGAAATGGGGCGGTTGACAGCTAATCATGATTCCTTGCCTGGCGACACCGTTTACGCCCGCTATGAGGAAAAATTAAAAGAACTATTGGGAAATCCAGCTTCCCGTCCGTCACACATCAATGTGTGCGAGCATATTTTCGGCTATTTTAAACACGATATTACTGGCGATGAAAAAAGATATTTCCTTGATGAACTACGGCAGTATCACGAAGAAAAGGTTCCACTTAGTACGGTGTTGGCAATTTTGAAAGCGTGGACGATCCGTTTCGATAAGAAATACTTAAAAAGGCAGACATATTTTGAACCCTACCCGATGGAACTGGTGGAAATATCCGATTCAGGCAAGGGGAGGGCCTATTCGTAACAAGCATCAGCCTATATAGGCAGCGAGAATACGATCAACAGACCCGCCGTAGCTTTCCCCGAACAGGTTCAAGTGGACTAACAGGTAAAATAACTGATAGATTTCTTTTGTATCATGATAATAGAGAGGCAGTGGGTGCATTTCGTTATAGGCTCCATAAAATTGTTTTGGAAATCCCCCGAACAGTTCCGTGAAGGCTAGCTCAAATGAACGATCTCCATAAACGACGGACGGGTCGATCAAACAAGGTTCTCCGTCCGGGCCTGCCATCCAATTCCCTCCCCAAAGATCACCGTGGAGCAGAGAGGCTCCTGGACGTTTGGGGATCCATTTTTCCAGTTGGGTGATTAATTGCTCCAATTTTTTTCTGCGCTGATGGTTCATTAAACCCTGTCTGGCTGCTAATTCAAACTGGGGAAGAAGTCTTTGTTTCTGATAATAACTTAACCAGTCTTCGAATAATCCATTAGGCTGTGCAAGTGTGCCGATAAACGTGTCACCTTCAAAACCGTAGCGCTCATTTTCAACCTGATGCATTTTGGCCAGCTTACGTCCCAACCATTCAGCCGTATCGCTTTTAGGCGAGCCGCTGATCCACTCCATCACCATTGCCCCGGCCGCTCCATTTTCCGGTAGGTCAAAATAGTAGACATACGGGACGCGTATCGTATTGGTTTTTCGAATTAGTTCTAAACCCTTGGCTTCCACCTCGAAAAAGTTTGCAGGAATATCTTTATTTATTTTGATAAAATAGCTATTCTCTCTGGTAGTGACGTGAAAAGCTTCATTGATATCTCCACCTGCCACCTGATCTATCGCCCCAATAGCAGAGTGGTCTCCAAGGTTGTGTAAGGCGTTTTGAACCGTTTTATTCATCTAAATCCCTCCAACACACGTATACCCCGTATTTCATGCTAACATTCCTTCAACGTGGGAGTGGCCATTGCCTCACGGTATTGTTTAGGCGTTTGATGGACATATTTTTTAAACACAGAGGTATAGTAACTTTGGTTGCAAAACTGAAATAACCGAGCTATATCAGCAATCGAAGTGGACGTGTGCAGCAGAAAATATTTCGACTCCTCTATTCTTTTTTCATTGATGAACTGGACAACGGATATCCCCACCTCTTTTTTAAACAGGTGGGACAAGTAGCTGGGGCTGACGTAACATGCCTGTGCAATTTCTTCTAGTGTCAAGTCAGATAGTATATGTTCATGAAGGTAAGTAATCGCTTTATTGATGACCGGGCTATAAGGGAGTTTCTCTGCTTTTTCTACGGTTTGAATAAACTCCTTCAACATCGAATGTTCAAGCTGATAAATCGCTTGAGTGGATGTGAGGTGTTCTATCTTTTCTATGTATGCATTATTTAGCTTGAAGGCCGTTTCCGGGTCTACTCCGCCTTTGATAGCTGCACGGGTGAACAAGGTACATGAGCTGATCACTGAATTTTTAAGTGTCCGGAGTTTAGATTTGGCGCAGGAAAGACGGTTAGTCTGGTTGATATTTTCAAGTAATAATACTGCCCGATCCATATCTTTATTGGAAATGGCTTCTAACAATTGTTGTTCCATCAGATAAGATGGGTTTGCGTGAGGGATTTTTTTATTATGGATTCGCATGCTCATAAACTGGTCTATCATCGTTTGCTTGATTGTCAACATCATGATGCCCCCTAAGCATTTAAAAATATGTAAAATGAACGGTTTAACCACTATTGTAAGCGATTTCAATTAAAAATTAAAGATGTTCTATTTTTTAAGAGGGAGGGTGTTTGCGAGTACAGCTTTAAGGGAAAAATTAAAGTTGGTACAAGATTGTGCGGACTCGTTAAACGGACATAATTTAAGCAGGGAGGAGTAATGGGGATGAGTTGGAAAATTGAACGGCATTCTATCAAAGAATTGGATTTGAATAATGAAGAAAGCTTATTTTTTCTCGGCAATGGCTATATTGGAGTTCGAGGAAACTTTGAAGAATCATATGGAAGGGCAGTGCCAACTGTACGTGGCACCTATTTGAATGCTTTTCACGACGTGATTGATATCCCCTATGGGGAGAAATTGTTCGCGTTTCCTGATACGCAACAGAAAATGTTGAATGTCATTGATGGACAGACCATCCATATTTATTTAGGAAAAGAAAAAGAGCATTTTTCTATTCAGGAAGGAGAGGTTCTCGAATACGGAAGAAGCCTTCATCTGGACAAAGGGAAAACGGTGAGGTCGATCAAGTGGAGGTCTCCGTTGGGTAAAGAAGTCGAAATTTATTTTGAGCGCGTGGTCTCATTTGTACACCGCGAGTTGTTCTTTATTAAAGTTTCGGTAATTCCTATCAATTTCAATGATACCATCACGATTGTATCCACTCTGGATGGAGAAGTTGAAAACTTCGTAGACCCAGGAGACCCAAGAGTCGGAGCGGGACATGCCAAACTATTGCATGTGAACGAATCGGAAATTTTTGAAGAAAATGCTTTTATTAAAAGTAAGGCAGAGAGATCAGAACTGGAAATGGCCTGCCTGAGTTATCATAAAGGACTTGATGATAAGCTGGTGGATGTATGTAAGGAAGCAGATGAGCAGCGGATTGTTTTCACGTATGAATTTCAAGCCGATCAGGGTAAGCCTGTTGTATTCAGTAAGTGGAACATTTATGTCGATGATCTACGCCATAATGGGGATTTACGTCAGAAGGCTGTTCGGATTAAAGGGCAGTTAGACAGCATCCAGGAAGACCAGCTGTTGGAGGCACAAGAAAAATACCTCAAACAATATTGGGAGCGGAGCGATGTAGAAGTAGACGGAGATGAGGCCTTGCAGGAAGGAATCCGTTTCAACCTTTATCATTTGCTGCAATCTGCTGGAAGAGATAAATTCAGCAATATCACGGCTAAAGGTTTAAGTGGGGAAGGCTATGAAGGGCATTATTTCTGGGATACAGAAATTTATATGATTCCTGTATTTTTGATGACAGCACCTGAGCTGGCCAAGCAACTGCTGGTCTACCGCCATTCGATTTTAGACAACGCTCGTAAACGAGCGTTAGAAATGGGACACAACCAGGGAGCCCTTTTCCCATGGAGAACCATAAACGGGGAAGAATGCTCCTCCTATTTTCCTGCTGGAACTGCTCAATATCATATTAGTGCAGACATTGCCTACAGCTATATTCAGTATTATCATGCAACCGGAGATGAGGACTTCCTGGTGGACTACGGGGCGGAGGTACTGATGGAAACTGCCCGACTTTGGATCGATATGGGTCATTTCCGTAGGGATGGCACCTTTGCAATCGACAACGTCACCGGACCGGATGAGTATACCTGTATAGTTAACAATAATTACTATACAAATGCTATGGCTAAGCATAATCTGGAATGGGCTTATCGTGTCTATGAAAAAATGAATAATTGGCAGAGTAAGGATTTTGAAACGCTATGTGAGCGGCTGGGCCTTACAGAAAAAGAAGTGGAAAGCTTTAAGCGAGCTGCCGAGGCTATGTACCTGCCGTATGATGAAAGTCTGCAAATTAATGAGCAGGATGACAGCTTTCTAAATAAAGCGGTTTGGGATTTTGAAAACACACCGAAGGAACACTACCCTTTATTATTGCATTACCACCCTTTGACTTTGTACCGTTATCAAGTGTGTAAACAGGCAGACACGGTGCTTGCGCATTTTCTGCTGGAAGACTATAGCGATGAGGAGACGATCCAACATTCCTATGATTACTATGAGCGAATTACCACGCACGACTCTTCACTGTCTTCCTGTGTATTCAGTATGATGGCGTCCAAGCTTGGAAATATGGATAAAGCCTATCATTATTTTGAAGAAACCGCCCGGCTGGATTTGGATAACACTCACGGGAACACCAAAGACGGGCTACACATGGCTAACATGGGAGGAACCTGGATGGCGATCGTATTCGGGTTTGCCGGCCTCCGCATTAAACCGGATGGGCTGCATTTAACACCGAAGCTCCCTGAGCAATGGAACAGTTATGGCTTCCATATTCATTACCACGGCCGGCCGATCAAAGTGAAAGTCTCCCGCGATGAAATCGCGCTCGATTTAGTGGAAGGAGATAGTGTGAAGCTGTTTGTAGATGGAGAAGAAGTGGAAGTATTACCGGATGAAACAATAAGATTATCCTTTTAAGAAAAAGCAAGCTTCTTGATGGAGCTTGCTTTTTTACATAGTTCAGGAAACGGTCACGCTTATTAAAAGAGGTCGTACGTTTACTAGAATATAAATAAAGCCGTGCCAAAACCTGAGCTGAGGCTTTGGCACGGCACTTTTTGCTTGCGTTTTCGTATTTAATGGAAAGGGTTTTTCAGTACAGGCTCCTGGAACAGCTTTTCATACGCGTAGATAGTTTGCGCTTCTTTAAAACCAAATTCACGATACAGACTTTCTGCCCCTTCATTATTCGTGCGTACCGAGATGGTTACTTCCTCCAAGCCCAGCACGAGAAATGCGTATTGTAGAGCATGGTCAATCAGTACCGTGCCGATTCCCTGACTGCGCTCGTCCTGATCGACGTTGACGAAGCAGATTTCCCCTTCTTCATTCGGTATGATCGTTTCAAAGTATAGATAACCTTTGAGCTGGCCTTCCGTTTGATAGCCCCATAGCTTATTAGCTTCCTTGCGGGATAGTGTCAACATTTCCTGGGTGGTGTAATAAGCCCCTTTTGGGTGAAGGCGATTGATCTCTGTTTCGTCATCATCCATGATTTCTACAACATTGCGAGCATCATGCTGGCCGGATTGGTAGTCATAGCGGTGGATAGCCATCGTCTTTTCAATATTATATAGGTGGAAACGATGTCGTTCACAAAAGTCTATCAAATGACTATTGGCTTTAAAACTGGCTACCTTTACAGCATTAAAATGCTGCTCCATCGTAAAGGCTGCTTTATTCCATAAACCTTCCATCACTTCTGTTTCCTGTTCAAGAGCGAACGGACCGAGCAGACGGCACAGTTTTTGCTCGAAAAATGGCAGGATGCCCAGGAATCCTATAATCTTATTATTCTCCCAGGCTACATACGCCAGGGGATCAGTGAATTGCGTCAATGTCCAAATTTGTTCATAGATTTCGTTTCGGTCGGAAGCAAGCCATGCGACGAAATGCTTGTCCTGCTCGTTCATATGATAGAGCCATTCCGAAACTTTCTGTAAATCTTTTACTTCTAACTCTTTTATATGCAAAGGTATTCGCCTGCCTTTTTCTTTTAGCATGCCATAGAATAAAGAAAAAACCAACCGGAGAGTGTCTCCGGCTGGTTTTGTTTATTATCATTTTTTACCTTTTTCTTTATAGTCTACACTGTAACTAAATGGAACAGGATTCAAGTTGTCTTGTGGAGCAGCATAGTAGGTGGTCATGTATGTCTTTCCACTTTTGAACAATTGTTTCAATTGTAGAGCTTCTTCTTCAGTAACATTAAACGGATCAACATGAAGGACGCGATGTTTGCCATTTTTCTTTTCGTTGATAAAGCTTACCCCATAGTTAACATAGTTTTCTAACAGTTCATCCATGGACTTGAAGCTTTCCATGCTTGTACCATCATAGCTAAGTCCAATTTCAGGAACTTCAATGTTATCGACAAACCAACCATCTCCGTTAGATCCCCAGTCAGTTAAATAGCGAAAAGAAATGTGTACTTTCTCACCGGCATAGTCAGATAGGTCAAACGTTTCTTTTTGCCAGTCTTCATAATGACCGGTAAAGCCAGGAAGGTTGTCTTTGATTTTAGGATAACCTTGCTCAACTACGTCAGAACGGGTATTTTCGTTTGCTAGGGAAGTCCAAGTTTGGCCGTTATCCGTTGATACTTGTACCATACCGAAGTCCCATTGTTCTTCGATATCGATAAAGTTATCGAATTGAAGTGTTGCTTCATTTGCATTAGTCAAGTCGGCTTCAAAGATAATGTTATTGTCTAACTCATCACCATTGCCACCCCAATAAACCTGGTTATCAGAACCTAGTGGATCGACTACAGTTTCCCACTTCGTTGGTGTAAAGTCTACTCCATTGAAATTGAAGTCTTCAATTTTTGCATTTTTTTCAAAATCAAATACTTTGTAATCCGTACCCCATGCAGGGACGCCTTCTTTTTCATAAGTCTTAGCTTTTTCAAAGTTTACAGTCTTACCACGCTTTTTGCCATCTTCCACTTCCAGGTCCCGCAGGTCAGCGTTTTGGAAACCATAGATACCGCCCTTGAACTTATCGTCATCAATTGTTAGTGCTGTAGTAAAGTCGCGATATACTTCATTGAATGTTTTGTTGATTCCGAAGTCCTTTAAAGCTTTCTCATAGCTTTCAATGCTATTGAGTTCACTAGTAGCTACTGAGCGGATAAATTCTTGACCGAACTGTTCATAGTTATATAGCGTAAACAATTGCACCAGACCATAGTCTGCGATAGTCTCTGGACCTGTTTCTGCTCGTACGTGCTCATCCCAGTTCGTCAAGGAGTTTTCTGGATGGTCCAACAGGAAGTTGATGGATCCTTCATCAATACCATAGCCGCCCAGGAATTCAGAGAACGTAGACATTCCTTCGTTCAACCAGGAAGTTTCGTCCGAGTCATTATCGTCATGAATCAAGTGCTGTAATTCATGGATAGTCGTTCCATAGAATGTACTTTCCAAGCGTTCTTCCCAGTTATTTGTATCAATAGTAATAATATTACGATCTACATACATTTCTAAAGTGCTCCAGTAGAAACCAGCAACAAAGAATGGATAAGTTGGATCTTCGTAGTTATCATCCTGGATGTTATCGACAAGCATAACGATTTTGTCGCCTTCTCCTTGGTAGTAACCTTCAGGAACGATACCCAAATCTTCTAAAACTGCATCTGTCCCGTCATGGCTGTCAGGAGTACCAAAAAATTCAGTGTCTGTAGGGTAGATGTTGTTATCGAATTCAGCAGTGAGCTTGTCCACTTGCTCTTGAGTCACTACATGTGGTTCACGTGGGTCTCCCTCAGGGAAACTAAGGTCGTTAGCTACCCAAATTTCGACATGCTCGCCTTCGCTGCGAAGTGTGAATTCTTTGAATCCAAGGTTGCGGTCCAAAAACTGTTTAGTTTCGCCAACCGCATAAGACTGACCAGCTGCTTCACCTTCAGAAGAAGTAGTTGAGTCTTGAATGAAATCAGTGTTTTCAGCCGCTTCCTTAATCTTCTGCTTCGCTTCCTTCTGGAAGTCTTCATCCTGAGACTGCTTTTCCAACAATCCGTCGATGTCGATGCGGTCTGTGTAACGCTCCGTGTTGAAGTTGCTGTACTTGCTTTCAGCATTGACGTTTCCTGCGCCTGCAGCTGGTGCAAACAGGGACAACGTCAACGCGCTGGCAGATAGCAACGCTGTGAATTTCTTATTCATTGTGATTCCTCCCCCTAAAATTCATGGAATATTTTCCATATGGTTATAATTATCGCCAAAATTCGGAAAATTGTGAATGGTAAAAAAGGAGGGAATTTATCCCATTAATGCTACTTAAGTCATGTTTCAGTGAGACGTATGGCCTAAAAATGCTTTGTTTTGAGAAAAATAATGGAAGGTAATGATGATTTTTGTCATAAGCTTTTCGATTAGTAAAGACTGGTAGTCGATATATGGAAAATGTATGTAATATATTAGGGGGGATGTTGAAATAATTGTCGAATCCGGTAATTTTTGGCCGGAAAACGATGACAAGCATTAGATAACTCTGATTTAGAGTCTGGGTAAGGCGGTGTAGCCATTATGATTTTAACACTAGATTCACTTGCTTAATTCTAAGATTGAGAGAGAAAAAATAGGGTACTAATAAATAGAGAAACAAAGCAAGGGGGTGAGCTGGCGTGCGGGATCGAATGAAATACATAGGGTTATACCGGATAACTGTCATCGTATGGATGTCTGCCAAATTCATGTTGCAGTTATTATGGTTCCAGAAGACCCATAGGATCTGGGATGAAGAGACGAAACGTAAATGGGACGATTTGATGACAAAGCAAGCGCGTGAGTATCGCGTCAAATCAATCCGTTTAGGAGGACTTTTGATCAAATTCGGCCAATTTTTAAGTTCGCGGGCTGATTTGCTCCCTGATACCTTCATTAGGGAACTGGAGGGTTTGGTCGACAGGGTAGAGCCGGTTCCTTTTTCGTATTCTAAAAAGATTATGGAGGAGGAATGGAATGGAGATCTGGATGAATTCCTGCAGGATATTGATGAAGAAGCGGTGGCATCAGCTTCCATCGGTGAAGTCTACAAAGCGAAGCTGAATGATGGCACTCCTGTCGCTATTAAGGTGCAGCGTTATCGTGTCAAAGACATTTTTCATATGGACTTCAAGGCTCTCCGCATCGTCTTCTGGATGTTGCGCCGTTTTACGGAATATGGAAAGAAAGCGGATTTACAGGCACTTTACAAAGAAATTGTAACGGTTATGAGTAATGAACTGGACTTTAAAAAAGAACTGCAGAACGGAAATCATTTCAAAAAGCGGTTCAAAGATATGGAGAATGTTTATATCCCGGAATATTTTAATGATTATTCCACGCAGCGTGTACTGGTAATGGAGTGGATTGAAGGCGCGAGAGTCACTGATTTATCCTTCATCAAAAAGAATGGCATCAGCCGCGAACAAATTGCAAGAATTCTGTTCGATTTATGTGTCGAGCAATTTTTATATACCGGCATGTTCCATTCCGATCCACATTCAGGAAATCTGATGCTGAAAGCGGACGGTACAGTCGTGGTGATTGATTTTGGAATGGTTGGGGAAATTAAAAAGCAGGATGCCAGTTACATCCGGATGATGATCCAGGGATTCATTTTAGATGATTACGACCAGGTAATCGATGCCTTATTTAAAATGAACTTTCTGCTTGAAAACGCTGATACAGAACGCGTTAAAAAATTGTTGAGGGAAACCGTTGATATGTATTTGGACGGGGACTTCACAAAACTGGATGCGACGATTATGAACGATATCATGGAGGATATCCAGCGATTCGTTAAAAACCAGCCGATCCAGCTGCCTGCCGATTATGCATTTTTAGGAAGAGCTACATCCATCATCATTGGGGTGCTGACAGCTGTCTATCCTCAAATCGACTTGATGGCCTGGGGAAAACCGGTGATTCGGGAATGGATGAGTGGTGATGATTCCAAGTATGGTTTTTATAAAGATATCGCTGCTGAAACAGCCCGGCCGCTATTGTCGCTGCCGAGAGCATTAGTCAGCTATTTGGAAAGTGGCGATCGAGATCGGGAGTGGGCTGCTGAAAAACAACAAAATCAAATGTTCCACCAGTTTTATCTATTTTATACTGCTTTGTCCTTCTTGACTGCTGTTGCTGGAGGCGGGCTCGGCATTTTCTGGTATCGATCAGCTGAAGTTATTCTTATGTGGACCGGTTTTGTGGTGGCGATACTAGGTGTTATAGGGTTATTAGTTTTCGGAAGGAAGCACGTTAAAATGATGCATGCTATCAATTTAAATAGGAGGGGCCAATCATGAGTGAACTGTTGAAAAAAGGATTTTATCTAGGGCTTGGAGCTGCTCTGAGCGGGAAAGAAAAAGCGGAAAAGCTTTTGGATGAATTAGTCCAGCGGGGAGACGTCAGTCCTTCACAGGCACGGGAAATGTTTGATGAATTTATGGCAAAAGGGATGCAGAAAGATGCTGAATGGAGTGAGCAGGGCAAAGCGAAAATGCAGCAGCGTGCTAAAGAAATGGGCTTTGTAACGAAAGACGAATATGAAATATTAGAAGCAAGGGTACAACGTTTAGAAAAATTCCATCAGGACAAAAGTGAATAATGTAAAAAGCCAGCCTCTCCTGAATGGGAAGCTGGCTTTTGTATTATGAAATATTTTTCTTGTCTAACAGCTCGATAGCTTGCTTTAAAGAAGAGCATGTCGTAATGCGGTTTTTGCTCGTTTGAAATAATCCGAGTTTGGTCGCCTGCATACTGAGATCTGGTCTCATACCGGTGAGGAGTGGTGTGATTCCCAATAGAGTCAGCGAATCAAGCAGACGGTGCAAGTGGCTCATGAATGAATTGTTCACATCATACACACCGGATAAATCGATGATCAACCAGTCGATATTCCAGTTGCTCACTTCCTTCAATGTCTCATCCATCAGTACATCTGCCCGTTTCTGGTCAATCTCTCCAATGATCGGCAGGATGGCGACTGAATCTTTGATAGGGACGATTGGGGTTGAAAGCTTCAAATATTTTTCTTCATAATCTTTCAGGATCCGCTCTTCTTCCCGTGCGAAACTGAGACTGAATCCATGGACGATATGGTTAAAGATATCATCCGTACGTGTCACCACTTCGATGATATGACTGAAATTATAATCTGTGTCACGTGCTGTTTCTTCGATAAATGTCCAAAGCACTTCTTTGTAAACTCCGATTCTTTCCAATGCTTCACTTAGCGAACCGCCTTGACGGACACTTGTTTTTCCAATTTCCTCTCCCCATTGAGCCGCTATTTCATTGGATTTTTCTACGTAAAGCATTGTTTTAGCGATTGTTTCGAATAGTTCATAGACGATTCTTTTATTATCTTTTAAGTCTTCTTCGGTTAACTTTTCCAGTTCTTCCGGGTGCCTATGTTCAGACAAAGTGAATATTCTTTCTGTTAATTCTTCGAGGTTTTCGGATATTTTCTTTTGGAAGAATACCACGTGTTCTTTTTGCACCATAAAACAATTCAGTCCCTTTTAACAATAAATTACTATCATTATATATTGTCCTTGTAAGTAAGTAAATTTAAATAATCATAACAAGGTATCTTTAGTGAATATGTTGTTGGAATTTTATCCGTAATTCCCCATATATCGAGATAAGATAAAAGGTTAGACTCTTCTAAACTTCCAAACTTAATTTACAGATAAGCTCCCTTTTGCTGAAGACTCAGTTTCGAGATAGTTGGGTCCGTTACCATGTGTGTAAGGGGATGGTCTTGGAAACGACTCGCTTTCCTGCGGGGGATCTGGCAAGCTTCCTCGGGCTAAAGCCCTGTGGGATCTCGCCTAGCCCCTTCTCCCGCGGGAGTCTCCCCGTTTCCCTTCCCATCCATCCAGATTAGTAATAAACGGCCCCTTCCAAAAAGAGAAGAATGTAGCTGAGACCTTCATCCTTAGGCTTTTACCAAGAATGTAAAGGCACCAAAGTCTTCAATCATAGGGCGGTTTTCGTAGGGGTGATTTCGAGAACTTCCCATGGCTAGGGGCGTAGGGAAACGGTGAGACTCCTCGAAAATGCTACGCATTTCCTTCGTGCGTGGGTTAAGTCAGGATGAAAATTCAAAGTCCTGTGGGAGCTGAGTGATAGGTGAGGCCCTGCAAGGCGAAGCCTGAGGAGACTCAGCACACGCCCACGGAAAGCGAACCGTTTCCCGGAGCCCCTAAACTCCAACAATATCTCGAAATCAAGTCTTCGACTTTTCGGCCATTTTATTGAATAAGCTTTTTATAAAAATCACCAATAATGTTTAACGAAACCAAAGGTTTAATAAATTTATGGATAGGTTAAAGGGGTAATAACGTTTTTTAAAAATTTATCGGCAAAGGTTGCGTGGAGCTATGAAAAAACTTGCAATGATGGCAATTCTGCTTATCCTTTCAGGATGCAATCTGCGTGTGCTTGATCCGAAAAGCCAGACAGCTTCTGATCAGGCATTTTTAATTTACTTAAGTTTTGGCATTATGATGTTCGTCGTATTAGTGGTAGCACTTCTGTTTATTGCTTTTACTGGGAAATACAGGGAAACAGAAAAAAATCGTCATGATGTTCCAAAGCATGAGGAAGGGAACAGGACACTGGAAATCATCTGGACCGTACTGCCGATCATTTTGCTGATTGGACTGGCAGTTCCGACAGTGATGATCACGTATGATGTCTCCTATATTGGTGCCAGTTCAGATGATAATGCCGTCCATGTCAATGTCACCGGAGAACAATTCAGATGGACCTTCGAGTATGAAAACGGGAAAGAAACGCATGATACATTAGTTTTGCCGGAAGATCGAGAAGTTATTTTCCATTTAACCTCCAAAGATGTGATTCACTCATTTTGGGTGCCAAAACTCGCTGGGAAAATTGATGTCTTGCCCGGAGAAGAAACGAGACTTAAGGTTACTCCTGAGGAAACGGGCACCTATCAGGGGAAATGTGCGGAATACTGTGGGACGCTACATGCTGATATGAGGTTCGAAACGGAAGTAATAGAACAAGAAGATTTTCAAGCGTGGCTAAATAAAGAATAACCGTGGAGAAAGGGGTGAAAGCATGGAATTTTACTTATTTGGAGAATTGATCGTATTACCGACGGATGTCGTAGCCGCATGGGTTTCAGTGATTTTAGGAGCCCCGGTCATATTATATTGGCTAACGAAGAAACGGCATTGGCCGGTGATATGGGATTACGCTACAAGTACCAATCATCGCAAGATCGGGACATTATACATTGTATTTGCCATTCTATTCTTTTTTCGTGCAGGAATAGATGCGTTATTCATAAGACTGCAGCTGGTTACACCTGAGAACCAGTTCTGGGTCTTCCAAGGGGATAAATATAATGAAATATTTACGACTCATGGTACGATGATGATTTTCTTTGTCGCTATGCCATTGTTGATTGGTTTGATGAATGTGGCGGTCCCATTGCAAATCGGCGCCAATGATCTGGCATTTCCATTTTTAAATGCCATTGGTTTTTACTTATTCTTGACCGGAGGAATGATATTTTTCGCGGCGTTCTTCTTCAATGCTGCTCCAAATGCAGGGTGGACAGCCTATGCCCCTTTATCTACTTTTGAATTCACAGGTGGGCCGAATAATAATTATTATATCTTCGGTCTTCAGATCTCTGGTCTTGGTACAATTTTCGCTGCCATCAATATGATTGTCACGATTTTACGCCTGAGGGCTCCAGGTCTGAAGTTGACACGGATGCCGCTATTTCCGTGGGCAAGTCTGATTACGTCATTTCTTATTCTTGTTGCGTTTCCGGTATTGGCAATTGCTTTGTTGCTGTTGCAATTCGATCGACTCTATGGAGCGACCTTCTTTGTTGGCGAGCTTGGGCATCCTGTATACTGGCAGCATTTATTTTGGATTTTCGGTCATCCTGAGGTTTATATTCTCGCGCTTCCGGCTTTTGGTATTTTTTCTGATATTATATCTGCTTTTTCCAGGAAAAATGTCTTCGGATACACCTCGATGGTCATCGCATTAGCTTTGATAGGTATGCTGGGATTCATGGTATGGGCCCATCATATGTTTACTGTCGGATTAGGACCATTTGCTAACACGTTCTTTGCCATTACCACGATGATGATCGCCGTACCGACAGGGATAAAAGTGTTCAATTGGCTTTTTACCATGAGGAGAGGGGTCATTCGCATCAAGACGCCGATGTTATTCGCGCTTGGATTCATTCCGACCTTCGTGATGGGCGGGGTAACGGGTGTGATGCTTGCCTCAGCGGCTGCAGATATGCAGTATCATGATACTTATTTCGTTGTTGCCCACTTTCACTACGTCATTATAGGTTCCACTGTTTTAGGGGCGTTTGCAGGACTGTATTACTGGTATCCGAAAATGACAGGAAAAATGCTGGATGAAAAGTTGGGGAAATGGCATTTTTGGCTTTTCCTGATCGGTTTCCACCTTACCTTTTTCCCGCAGCATCTGGCTGGTTTGAATGGAATGCCGCGTCGGGTCTATGACTACACCTGGGAAGATGGAGTATTTGTTTATAACTTCATCAGTACCATTGGTGCCTTCATGATGGGGGCCAGTATGTTGTTTGTCATTTGGAATGTATATAAGACCCATCGTCCGAAAAAGGAAAATGTCGGTGCAGACCCGTGGGATGGAAGAACATTGGAATGGTACGTTCCATCTCCGGTGCCTGAGCATCCCTTTGAAAAAATGCCGATTATTGATCGACGTGATGCCTTATGGTGGGCAAAGCAGGAGGGTAAGCCCCTTCCGGTGGCGGAACATCACCGTGCATCACCGGTTTCCGTCCGTACCGTACAGCCGCTTGTTCTATCAGCCGCCCTGACCATCATGAGCTTTGGTTTCATATACGGGTGGCTCTGGATGCAGATTATAGGAGGAGCTGCGTCGTTAGGTTTCTTCGTGTTGCGGGCATTCAACGATGAGCGGACAGCTGTATACAGGAAGGAGGAGCAGGACAATGAGCAGTAAAACAATGTCCAGGGATTTGTTTGGCGATAAGCGGATGGGCTTTTTCATCTACTTATTTGTCGAAGCGGTCATGTTCGCAACTTTATTTGCTACCTATATCATTTATACTCCTGCAGAACAGGGGCCCCACCCAAGCGAACTATTCGAAATGAAAACAGTTGTCTTGTCTTCGATCTTTCTTCTTTCCAGCAGCGGAACATTAATGATTGCCGAGAAGGGATTGGAAAGACGTAATGCCAAATTGATTATGACTGGGTTATTGATCACCTTTACTTTTGGGGCCATATTTATGTACTTTGAAACTCATGAATTTTATAAATTCGTTTCAGAGGGGCATACCGTGGCTACCAACAACTTTCTATCTTCCTATTTTGTCCTGGTCGGTCTTCACGCTTCCCACGTATTATTTGGTTTGGGCTGGATGATTGTCCTATTGATTCAACGGAAACTGCTTCCGTATACCTTGTTTGAGGAAAAACACAGGATATTCAACTATTACTGGCACTTTGTTGATATTATTTGGGTGCTGATTCTGATTATCGTATACGCTCCTTACTTGTTCTGACAGCAATAAGCCCGAAGCCGCATTAGAGCTTCGGGCTTTTCAGGTCTCGCTTTTTCTGAATAGCTCTGTTAAATCTCATTGTTGATTTTACAGTTAAAGCTCCCAATTGCTGAAGACTCAGTTTCGAGATAGTGGGGTCCGTTACCATTAGAGTAATGGGATGGTCCGGGAAACAACTCGCTTTCCTGCGGGGGACCTGGCAAGCTTCCTCGGGCTAAAAGCCCTGCGGGGTCTCGCCTAGCCCCTTCTCCCGCGGGAGTCTCGCCGTTTCCCTTCCCATCCAGCCAGTATTGTAATAAACGGACCCTCCAAAAAGAGAAGAATGTAGCTGAGACCTTCATCCTTAGGTTTTTACCAAGAATGTAAAGGCACCAAAGTCTTCAATCATAGGGCGGTTTTCGTAGGGGTGATTTCGAGAACTTCCCATAGCTAGGGGCGTAGGGAAACGGTGAGACTCCTCGAAAATGCTACGCATTTCCTTCGTGCGTGGGTTAAGTCAGGATGAAAATTCAAAGTCCTGTGGGAGCTGAGTGATAGGTGAGGCCCCGCAAGGCGAAGCCTGAGGAGACTCAGCACACGCCCACGGAAAGCGAACCGTTTCCCGGAGCCCCTAAACTCCAACAATATCTCGAAATCAAGTCTTCGACTTTACGGCCTTATTGTTGAAGAAGCCTCTTATGGAAAACTAACAAAAGCGTTTAACAGAACCTTCTGAATTAATATTCCCGCGCATCGTTATTGAGAGGACGGGGGTCTTTGTCTGGTGAAAAGTTGATAGATAAAATAAAGCAGCCAGAAGGAAGCAAGAGTGATAAGGCCGAGGTTGATGTAATACCAGAAACCATCGCCTAATAAATCAAGCGGTGTTCCCTTTCCTGGCGTCCTGGATAAATATAAATAATTAGATCCAATAGCTTGATTGACGAAGCCCATCAGGATGGCATAAAACACCAGGAACCCGTAGGCTTTCATGGTAGTTTTCCAGGTGATGGTCACTGGGTGTACCAGTGCCAGTAGCACCCCAGACCAGGAGATCGCCATATGATGGAGGAAGAATTTCCAGTAACGGTAGTGCTGGTAGTCATGAGGGAGGTCTGGCGTCACTAAAGCCATCAGGGCAGGGATGACGGCAATGAAATAAGTGATTTTTATCAACGTATGATTCTGTTTCCAAATGGCAGCTGCAGCAATTATGGATGCAATGCCGCACAGATGTAACGGTAGATAATCTTTGCTGCTCCACACGCCGTTAACTATGGCCCAGGTCTGGTAAGAGACCTCGGAAATAATCAGGAGACCGAATAGAAACCAGCGTAACAATTGATAGCCAGTCTGATCTTTTTGAAGCTTTTTATTTCCAACAAGTATCAATGCCAGACCTGTCAAATAGATGATCAGCATGATGATATGGCTGCCGCCGAACATGTCGAAAGGTTGGTCGATACCACTACCGAACCATTGTTTCATACACCATCATCCTATTTTCCTTTATTTATTCTGTGCTATTATTCTATCATAGCTATATCGGAGGGAGATATGATGAGGAAAATCAATTGTTTCCGGTGTGAGTACTTCTTCACAACCTGGAATCCTCAGTTTCCAAGAGGATGTCGGGCCTATGGATTCAAAACAAGAGAAATGCCATCCATACTGGTGAAAAAAACGACAGGAACGGAATGTTTACAATACAAGCCCAAAGCTCCTGCTTCTAAGTACGGGAATCAGAGCAAAGGGTTTAGCGCTAAAGCATGAATATCATACTGTAAATAAAATGAAATTTCAGAATATAGGTCGTCGTATCTATGAATATATGATATGCTATGGCATATTTACAAACAATAGAGTGAGGGAGTTGAAGATTATTGGCTAGGGAGAAATGGGCCTCCAAGCTCGGCTTTATGCTGGCTGCGATGGGGTCTGCTGTTGGCCTCGGTAACATTTGGCGTTTTTCTTATGTTGCAGGCGAAAGTGGCGGGGGCGCCTTTTTGATATTGTATTTATTTTTCGTCCTCGTAATTGGGGTTCCACTGTTATTAACCGAAGTAAGTATCGGAAGGAAAGCGCAAAGCGATGTCATTGGTTCATTTGCGAAATTGTCTCCTGGTACTCCATGGTTCCTTTCCGGTTTCTTCGGGGTATTGGCATCATTTTTAATTTTAAGCTTTTACAGCGTTGTAGCTGGATGGTCGATGTATTATTTATGGAAATATATTACCGGTGATTTCTTTGCGGCACCTGAAGGCGGTTATGAAGCAGCGTTTGGCGGCTTCACAGCTCATGCCTGGCAGCCTCTTTTCTGGCATGCTCTTTTCATGATACTGACGATTTCCATCGTTTATATCGGTGTTAAAAAAGGAATCGAAGCGGCCAATAAAATTTTCATGCCTACACTGGCTATCATTTTGATTGGATTGGCAATATACAGTGTCTCACTTGATGGAGCGATGGAAGGGCTGAAATTTCTTTTCCAACCGGATTGGTCAGCGTTGAGTAACCCATCGGTATATTTAGCTGCCATGGGGCAGGCATTCTTTTCCTTAAGTCTGGGAATGGGTGCCATGCTTACGTATGGAAGCTACTTGTCGAAGGAGAACAAGCTGCCGAGTGCTACGCTTGGTATCGGTTTGATGGACACCTTTTTTGCGATCATTTCCGGTATTGTGATTTTTCCGGCGGCTTTCGCTTTCGGTATCAGTCCTGGCTCCGGTCCGCCGTTGGTGTTCATCACGTTGCCTGGGATATTTGAGCAGATGCCAGTTGGCGGGATTGTCGGTCTCGTTTTCTTTTTTGCATTGACACTGGCGTCTTTATCTTCGTCTGTATCTATTTTGGAAGTGCCGGTTGCTTACTTTATGAGGGTTTTCCATTGGAGTCGGAAAATGGCAAGTATCCTGACGGGAGCTATCATGTTCGTACTTGGGTTGATCGTATCCTTAGGCTTCGGTATATGGTCCGGCTTCACGCCAATCGGGGACAGAAATATCCAAGGGTCGATGGATTTTATCGCCTCCAATATTCTGCTTCCACTCGGAGGTCTGACCATGGCGTTGTTTGTCGGATGGTATTTTAAGAAATCCACTGCATTGGACGCTACGGATTTGACCGGTAATCCGATCGGTAACGTCTGGTACGGCATTATCAAGTATATCGCCCCGGTATTGATCATCTTGATTTTCTTAAACGCCGTGGGAATTCTGGGAATGTAATTTTATGTCTATCATTTTTGAGTTAGCACACAAAAGGGAGGATGTTGCAATGGAAATCGAAGCATTGCAACAGCTTTCCTATCATCAAGAAGCGAGGTACGTGCATAGCCGCAAGCTACCGCCGTTGACGGAAACGTATCAGGATATCCGTAGGGCTGACGAGACATTTTTGGGTATATATAAAGAAAGAAGGCTAGTCGCGCTGGTCGCCTATCAACTCGAAGCAGGTGATTTCTGGATCACCCGTATGGCCGTACATCCAAGGTGGATGCGCCAGGGCTTTGGCAAGGAGCTTCTGGATAGAGTGCTGTTTTTGAACCCGACCAGCCGATGCTATGTGACGACTGGAGCAAAAAATGAACCGGCGATGCGATTTTATCAGAAGTATGGTTTCAAACAGCAGCAGGAGCTGGTGACAGAAGAAGGAATCAGGCTGGCTCTTCTTTATTATGAAAGCTCTGAGCATTGATGTTTTCAATAAAGAGAAGGAGAGTGGTGGCAGTACGCTTGTGAAGAGGCGTTAACTTATGTTCCATGTCTCAAAGGAACCCGGCAAGCCAGCTCTGATTTCCCTGTATCATCATAAACAAGACCGTTCTTAATAGGGAGCGGTCTTGTTTTCTTTTTCTAGTCTAGGATTGTATGGACGTGTTAAACTACATAGTGTGATATTTTCATAACCAAAAAGGAGTCATAATAATGGCGATTTCAAATCAAGCAGTCCTGAAGAAGATGATGAATGAAATACAAGAAGCGATGCAAAAAAATAGTGAGACCTCTTCGGTTCGTGAGCATGTTCGGGCCATTCGTCTTTTATGTGACTTGATGTTAGATGAGCGTCCAGAGCAGTCAACTGGCAGTTCTGCTTATCCCGATCCTGCCGAGGTAGATGAACCGACAACTGCAGAAATCAGAAAAATGATGGGAGATCTTCCGTCCTCCAGGCAGCAGACAGACCAACAGAAAAAGCAGACAATCGACCATGAAGAAGCAAATGGTGATTCTATATTTGATTTTTAAGGAGAGAGAAATATGAAATTATTTTTATTATTGGCTGTCATCAACGGTTTTATTGCAGTAGCACTTGGGGCTTTCGGTGCCCATGGACTTGAAGGCCGAATTTCGGAAAAAGCATTGAAAACATGGGAAAAAGCAGTGACTTATCAAATGTTCCATACCGGTGCTTTGCTTGCTGTCGGATTATTGCTGATGAAAGCTCAATCAAGTCTATTAACAGGGGCAGGATGGATGTTTTTTATCGGAATCCTGCTATTTTCCGGCAGCTTGTATATCTATGCCCCGTCCGGAATCAAAGCATTGGCTATGATTACTCCGTTCGGCGGGCTGACGTTTTTGATCGGCTGGATACTGTTAGGGATAGCGGTAACAAAAATCATCTGATTAAAAAAAAAGGAAAGTAGAGAAAACGGCTATCAATAGGGCGCGGAGGACCTGGGAAATGAAATGGAAAGTATTCCGTTTTTGCAGTTCTACCATCCCTTCGAACATGAAGCTCAAAGCTAGCAAATAAAACATGACTAATACCGTCCAGGAGAAAGCTTGCTGTGCGAGTGCGACAATAGCAAGAACAAGTGCCAGAATCATGCTCAACACTTGAAGGCGCTGCAGTTTTTCATATGGGTGTTTCACTGGCATGTCACCACCTTGGATAAAGTAAAGCCACGCGCAAATAAGCGGCGTGGCTTTTTCTCTGCTTAAGAATTGGTTAATAACAAGACGATAATGACAAAACGTTACCTTGGCGTGTAGTTCGCTAATTGGCCTCCTGTGTTGTCGAAGGGATAGCTGTATTCGATTTCTTCATCAAATGTAATGTAATCAAGATAAATCATTAATAATAAGTACCGTTTTCCTGATTGAGGATCACTTAAAATAATGTGGTCTCTGCCTGCTGCTTCGATAATCCCTTTGAAAATCTTTGCATTCCAGTTTTCGTTGTTTTCAAAAGTCATATAAACGGTGGCTTCTTTTCCTCGATTCAAACGCAAAATATTCTCAATGTATGATTCTTCCACCGGGAGCATGCCTCCCTGTCCCTGGGTACCTCCTTGGGTGCCTCCTGGCATTCCCCCTTGCATCATTCCAGGCATTCCCATCGATTGCTGATAGGTCCCCATCATTCCCATCCCCTGAGGCGGGGCAGTTTGCCGGGCGGATGGATAATACCCTGATGGAGCCTGTGCTGCATAAGCAGGATAATAATATTGATAGGGGTTGGCTGGATAATATGGCTGGTTCTGCTTAGGCTGGGTGGAACCTTGGTTTTCCTTATTGTTTTGTGACAATACACTCACTCCTTTTTTGCGTTAATAAACTCGTGGGCACTCGCTTTGTAATGGAGAATAGAAGCAGTGCGATTTGAACCGTCCTGAATTCCATTGACCAAACCATTGGGCAGGACAGCTTCCTTCAGGCATGAAGAACCAGAGGGAATTGGTTGCTGGATGAAACCGTTCTCCTTTAATCGTCCTTCTGGCCAGACGAATGTCTTTATCTCGGGCACGCTGGTAGAAGTAGCCTTTTTGCGTAGCTTCGAATCCCCCGGGACTCTGAAAAACCATGTCTTCAATTGAATTGATTGCTTTGAAATCTATGCAATTACCACGTACACGGTTCACTCCTGTATTCCCTACCATCAGCATTCCCAATTGTCCGTCACCTTCTGCTTCAGCGCGCATCAGTCGTGCTAATAACTTCACACCTTTTTCTGTGGAAGGGATTACCGCCATCTTTTCACCCCGCTTCAATTCCACAAGATGAGCTTCTCTGTAAATGTATATGTACGGGGTCCCACATTATGAAAAATAAAAAGCGCTGCCCCTGTATGGGTGGCAGCGCTGTTCAGGTATAGTTTATTTAGATGGATAGGAATTTAGGAAGTGACTCTTTTTCGAGCAAGTGCCCGACATAGAATGAGCCGAATTCGCCAAAGCGGGCGCTTACTTCATCAAAACGCATTTCATACACTAACTTTTTGAACTGCAGGACATCATGGGCGAATAAAGTGACTCCCCATTCCCAGTCATCAAAGCCTACGGATCCCGTAATGATCTGGCGTACTTTTCCAGCATATTTACGTCCGATCATGCCGTGGGAATACATCATTTTACCTCGATCTTCTTTTTCGAGCATATACCAGTTGTCATTCCCCTGACGACGCTTGTCCATTGGGTAGAAGCAAGCATATTTCCATTTAGGCAAGATAGGCTTTAAACGTGCCTGGATTTCAGGATCCGTTTCCGGGTCTTTACCTTGAGCCATATAATTGGAGAGTTCTACTACAGAAACATAAGAGTAAGTCGGGATGGTGAACTCAGCCAATTTAGTTTTGTTGAATTCATTTTCAATTTCATTCAGTTCTTCCATGGTCGGACGTAGAATCATCATCATGAAATCCGCTTTTTGGCCGACAATGGAATAGACAGCATGACTGCCTGTTTTATTACTTTCTGTCTTTTCCCACTTATTGATCAATTGATGGAACTCGTGGATGGCACTTTCACGTTCATCACTTGATATCATCTTCCAGGCGGTCCAGTCCATGGACCGGAAATCATGTAGACAATACCATCCATCTAAGGTTATCGCTGGTTCTGGCATAGATCATACGCTCCTTTATCAAAAACTTATAGTAAGTATCCTGCTCCTTCCTTAATATAACATAATCAAAACAGGGCTTCATGTCGGAAGTAAATAAGGGGTATGAATTCACTATATTGACACATTTTATAAGGGGAACTGTTTTCTCTTACATATTACTTTCATTCATACACAAATTGTCTTATCATATATAACAGGACAAGATATTGGAGGGAAAAATATGAGTGATCTTTTTGAGACATTAACAGATAAAGTTCATGGAAAAGGTAAGCGAGTCGTATTACCTGAAGCGTCAGATGAAAGAATACTGACAGCTGCCAGTCGTTTGGCAACGAAAGGTTTAGTCATTCCTGTACTAGTTGGAAATGAAAATGAAGTGAAACAGAAAGCGGGCGAATTCGGGCTTGATATTTCTTCGGCAGAAATTCTCGATCCAGAAAACTATGAAGGAATGGAAGAGATGGTGCAAAGCTTTGTAGAACGCCGAAAAGGAAAAGCGACAGAAGCGGATGCCAAAGAAATATTGAAAGATGGCAACTATTTTGGAACAATGCTCGTGTATATGGGTAAAGCGGATGGTCTTGTCAGCGGTGCTGTACACTCCACAGCAGATACTGTGCGGCCAGCTCTGCAAATTATCAAAACGAAGCCGGGTATTAAGAAGACCTCTGGAGTATTCATCATGGTTCGCGAGGAAGAGAAGTATGTGTTTGCGGATTGTGCTATTAACATGTCGCCAGACAGTGAAGACTTAGCAGAAATCGCTTTGGCAAGCTCGGAAACCGCCCAGCTATTCGATGTTGAGCCTAAAGTTGCGATGTTGAGTTTTTCTACCAAAGGTTCCGCGAAATCTCCAGAAACAGAAAAAGTCTCTGAAGCAGTTAAAATCGCTAAAGAGAAGAACCCTGAGCTGCTGATCGACGGGGAATTCCAATTCGATGCAGCTTTCGTGCCGTCTGTGGCAGAGAAAAAAGCACCCGAATCCCCATTGAAAGGGGAAGCTAACACCTTCATTTTCCCAAGTCTTGAAGCTGGGAACATCGGTTATAAAATCGCACAGCGCCTCGGTGGCTTTGATGCTGTTGGGCCTGTACTCCAAGGTCTGAACCAGCCGGTGAACGATCTATCCCGCGGCTGTAATGCAGATGACGTTTATAAATTAGCCCTGATAACAGCGGCTCAATCCCTATAAGGAAGAAAATCCGGGCCCCTTTATCAGGGGAGCCCGGATTTGTTATAAGATGAAAATTGCAACTAAAACAATAGTAATAACAAAAGTTATAATATAGATGATAGATAGAGCCCGAAGGTTAGGGGCCTTTTCATATTCCTGTGACCTGGCAAGCTCATCTTCAGGTGTGTCATTTTCTCTTTCCGAAATAGTTTTATTGATATCTTTTCCTACATAAATCGTGGCAATCAAGGCGATGATACTTAAAAAAATAGCAATTACGATAAAAATAGTGAACATATCGCCACACACCTCCTGTATGATTACTTCTATTTTAACATGAACCTGAGAAACAGGCCGTATACATCTGGAAAATAAGTGTTCGTGCCATAGAAGGTTATTTCGTTAAAAAAAGCACTGGCCTCCGTTTTTATAAGGATTCCAGCGCTTTTTTATTCCTGTCGATCATCTGCTCGAAGCGTTTATGAAACCATTCGATTTCCTGGCCGTCCAGCTGTTGCATAGATATGTTGCCGGTCCATTCATGCAAAGTCGTCAAAATCATATCGCGTACCTGAGGAACTGAGAATTCTGCATCCAGCAATTCATTCAAAGATGCCATGACATTAGGATCGATTTCCGGGTAGTCGAATCGGGTAGCTTCTTCTCGTTTTCCGATTTTATAAAATTCGCGCATGATACGTCCTCGTTCTGCACCGCTCCCTGTAATATCTAAATAGACCTGGACAGCGGAACCGTTTTTCACCCTGCGTTGGGAAATCCCGGCAAACTTTTTGCCACCGATACTTAAATCATAGGTGCCCGGGCAATAAGACTGGGTAATTTCATAAGCCTCGATCCGGTCCGTATAATCTCTGAACAGGTAGCGTACAAATTGCACCATAGCATCATATCCTTCATGGATATTGACTGTTTTTGAATCAGGGAAAATCAATGATACATTCAACACCCCATCATCAAGAACGACACCGAGTCCCCCGGAATTTCTTACAATCACCTGGTAACCCTGTGATTTCAAGTATTCGACACCTTCTGTGATATAGGGGAGTCTTGCATCAGGGATACCGAGTACAACGGTATTATGATGGACCCATAACCGTGCAGTAGTGGGAGAAGAACCTTGGCCGACAGACATTGACAGAGCATCATCCATCGCGAAAGACTGAAGTGCTGAGAACTCCGGTCCCAGCGTGCTTTGATCGATGAACCGATATTGTGCTGTTTTCAGCAAGGGATGTAGGTCAGACATAGCGAAAATACTCCTTCCGTTCACATTTAACCTCCCATAGTATAACAGAACAAGCCGCTTGCATGTATCCATAAAACTAGGTAAAATATTGTATTGGTTCGATGTGAAGGAGGATGAGCGATGGCTAATGAATTCCGCGTCTGTGATGATTGCCAGGCAGTCAACTTAAAGACGCTGCTCCCACGATTAGAAAAATTAGATGCAGAGGCTAAAGTGGAAATTGGATGCCAGTCCTATTGCGGTCCCGGCAGGAAGAAGTCATTCGCATTCGTGAACAATCGTCCTATCTCTGCACCGAAAGAAGATGAACTGATCGAAAAAATCGAAAAAAAATTAAGCAAAGGGCGAAAGTGAGTCCAGGAGTAGCCCGGTCGATATATTTTAAAGAATGTAATGGACACCTTGCTTGTCAAGGTGTTTTTTTAAATAAGATAAACAGCTATAATAGAAAAAAATGCCGATTGGAAGGATTAACCGATGGCTTATAAAGATGAAAAATTAAATGAAGAAAAGGTTTTTAAAGACCCTGTACACAGGTATGTACATATTAGGGATCGAGTGATATGGGATTTAGTCGGAGCACCGGAATTCCAACGTCTGCGCAGGGTTAAACAACTGGGCACTTCTTATTTGACCTTCCATGGGGCGGAACACAGCCGGTTCAACCATTCGCTTGGTGTTTATGAAATCGTCCGCCGTATCCTTCATAATTTCGAAGACCGGCCGAATTGGGATTCAAATGAACGATTGCTATGTTTATGTGCCGCTTTATTGCACGACCTTGGCCATGGCCCGTTTTCCCATTCCTTCGAAAAAGTCTTCAAGCTCGATCATGAAGATTTCACCCAGGAAATTTTATTAGGGGATACTACGATCAATACAATTCTTTCTAAAGTGGAAAATGGCTTCCCTGAAAAAGTCGCTGATGTCATCAATAAAACCTACCATAATAAATTAGTTGTCAGCTTGATTTCCAGTCAGATTGATGCCGACCGAATGGATTATTTGCAACGGGATGCTTACTTTACAGGAGTAAGCTATGGTCATTTTGATATGGAACGTATTTTGCGTGTTATGCGTCCGATGGAAGATCAGGTCGTCATTAAGGAAAGCGGGATGCATGCTGTCGAGGATTATATCATGAGCCGCTATCAGATGTACTGGCAGGTTTATTTTCACCCGGTCACCCGGAGTGCGGAGGTGATTCTTTCTAAGATTCTCCACCGTGCCAAGGAACTCCATGAAACTGGTTATGAGTTCGCATTGAAGCCGACACACTTTTTATCATTTTTCAAAGAAAAACCTACCTTGGAAGAATACTTAGCGCTGGATGAAGCAGTAGCCATGTATTACTTCCAAATATGGATGAATGAAGAAGACCCGATTTTAAGTGATCTTTGCGAACGATTCGTTAATCGTCGTCTGTTCAAATACATTGAATTTAACCCGAATCTGCAGATGAATGAGTGGATGGAATTATATCGTTTATTCAATAAAGCTGGATTGAACCCGGATTATTACCTTGTTGTCGACTCCAGTTCTGACTTGCCGTATGACTTTTACCGGCCTGGAGAGGAAGAGGAGCGTCTCCCGATCCATTTATTGATGCCGAATCAGGAATTGAAAGAACTCTCACGTCAATCTGATATTGTTGAATCGATTTCAGGGAAAAAGAGGACCGATCATAAACTATATTTTCCGCTTGACCGTCTCGAAGAAATGTCCAACCGGAGTAAGACTAAGAAGCGGATCCTAGAAATTTTGTACGGATAGGGGATGAGCCGTATGTTAGAAAATCATGCAAAGCTTATGCATTTTTTTGCCAGCTCAGATGAAATCGTAGGGAGAAAGAAGCTGCAGAAAATTATTTATATCTTAAAAAAATGCGAGGTTCCTTTTGAAGAACGCTACCAGTTTCATTTTTACGGGCCGTATTCGGAGGAACTGACGCTAAGAATCGAGGAACTGTGCAACCTCGGGTTTATTAATGAAACAAAAGAAGAAAAAAAGAACTATTACCAGTACCGCTACCAACTTACAGATGCTGGAAATGAATTTCTGAAGCATTACCAGGTAGAGTTGCCGGCAATGGGGGAGCGGATTACAAAAATGAAAGAAAAAAGCTCCCGTTTTCTGGAACTCGTTTCAACCATCTTGTACTTTGAGCATTTACGTCGCGAAGAAGTAGAAGAGAAAGTACGGACAGTAAAAAGTAAACAGAATTATTCGATGGATGAGATAAACGAAGCCTGGGGCTTTATCGAAGAAATGCGCCGTACCCTCCACTAGGTAGGGGGTACGGTTTTTGGTTTGAAATAAAGATAACGTTTGTTATAATGGACAAACATAGGATTCTTCCTATGCAAAAGAGGACTGCCCTCGCTACAGGACAGCCCTCTTGTATGATCAGGTGAGAAGTTATTTACCGATTGGAGCTGGAATTTCTACCGCCTTTTTTACCGATGTCTTCGTAGAATTCCTCTCCATGCTTCTCACTTGTTTTTTCGCCACCTTTTTTGCCGATTTCCTGATAAAAGTCTTTATCTTTATTCTGGCTGGTGGTTTCTCCGCCTTTTTTACCGATTTCCTCAAAATGTTCCTGGTTGTACTGTTTGCTTGTCTTCTCGCCGCCTTTTTGGCCGATTTCCTCAAAGTGCTCCTGGTTATACTTATTACTAGTCTTTTCTCCGCCTTTTTGCCCAGCTTGTTCATAACTCATCTTACGATTGTTGTTCTTATTGTTGTTAGCCATTGTTGAAACCTCCTTTTGAGTAGTTGTTGTTTTAGTTACCACGATATCAATTGTCTAAAACTCATTTACTTTAATTTTCCAATTTTGTAATTTGAATGTAATTAAGTGTCGGATGGATCATCGTTTCTTCTTACGTCTTTATAGTTGTCTTGTTTATATTTATGAATGACCGGATCATCTTCATTTTCATCCGCTATATTCGAAAGTCTGTGCGGATCATATTGTTTTTCAGTCTTTCGGTCTTTCCTCGGACCTGCTTCATCATAACCCATCTTTTTATTGTCCTGATTATCCTTAGCCAATTACTAAACCTCCTTTCAGTGGAGTGTTATTTTGGTTACACAAATGCAATTGCCAACCTTTCACAATTTTAAACTGTTGATTGGAATAATGGTTCGGACGGTATAGGACAATATAAATAGTAATGGATACTGAACAGGTTTGCTTCTCATCATAAAGGGAATTATTAGTAATGAATAAATCATACAGAGGTGGTAGCTTTGTCCGTGGTATTGAAAGAAGAGGAAAAAATGAATGAAGGTATCGGGTGTGAATCGGAATTTGATACGTTAAAAAAGGTGGTTGTATGCTCGCCTGCTTATATGCGGATTGAGGAAGCCATCAATGAAACACAAAAGAAATACCTCGATGAAAATATAGATATCAATCAGGCATGTAAGCAACATCATGATTTTGTAAAGTTAATGCGAAATCATAATATAGAAGTTATTGAATTGGAACCCGAAGAGTCTTTTAATGAACAAGTGTTTACCAGGGATATTGGAGTCTGTATCGGGGAAAAAGTGATTGTTTCCAATATGGGTAATGAAGTGCGTGAAGGAGAAGAAAAATTGTTGCAAGCTATATTGCAGCAGGAAAATGCCAGCTGGGAAAAGATCTCCAATGGCACGATTGAAGGCGGAGATATCATCGTAGATGGAGATAAAGTCTGGGTTGGTATGAGTGACCGTACGAATCACCATGGAGTTGAAAATCTTCAGACTTTGCTTCCTGGTCATCATGTGACTGCGGTGCCAATCAAAGAAGAGTATTTGCACCTTGATTGTGTATTCAATATTCTCTCCCCAGAGTACGCTTTGGTATTCCCAGACGCGCTTAGAAGAGAAGAATATGATATGTTGAGCAGACATTACACACTGATTGAGGTAGACGAGCATGAACAGTTCACCATGGGAGTCAATGTTCTATCCATTGCTCCAGGCAAGGTCATCAGCCTGCCTCACAATAAAAAAGTGAATGAGAAGATGCGGGAGAAAGGATTCGAAGTCATAGAAGTTGATTTCTCAGAAATTATCAAGTCTGGCGGATCATTCCGCTGCTGTACGATGCCATTGCAGCGATCCACTTCACAATAACAATAAAAGCCCGGGCGTCATTCGCCCGGGCTTATCTTTGTTTTAATCACTAATTCGTTTACCGCCGACAGCGTAATGGGATTTGGCCATTTCTTCGATAACGATAGTTACTGCTTCTTTCCTGGCACCGGTAGTTCTAGTGACTGCATCTGTCACTTCTTCGACTAATGCTTTCTTCTGTTCATCCGTACGACCTTCAAGCATTTGTACAGTTACGATAGGCATCATCCAACCTCCTTTATAATAAGCATTATTTTTAAAAAAATACTCAGTTTCGAGATAGCGGGGTCCATTACCATGAGAGGAATGGGATGGTTCGGGAAACAACTCGCTTTCCAGCTTCATCGCCTAGACACTCGCGACATAAGCAGTCCATCAACGGGAAGAAAGAGCCCTTCCCTTTTGCTGTTCTGCTTATGCGTGTCGTGTCTCCCAAGGCGATTACGCATTCATTTCTTTCCTGCGGGGGACCTGGCAA
Organism: Halobacillus sp. B23F22_5; assembly: GCF_043497085.1. NCBI lineage: Bacteria > Bacillati > Bacillota > Bacilli > Caryophanales > Bacillaceae > Halobacillus > Halobacillus sp. B23F22_5. The sequence goes on from NZ_JBIEKI010000001.1 coordinate 511,979, forward strand.
GCTTCCTCGGGCTGCGCCCTGTGGGATCTCGCCTAGACCCTCCTCCCGCGGGAGTCTCGTCATTTCCCTGCCCATCCAGCCAGTTTAGTAATAAACGGACCCTTCATGTGTTTAGTTGAAACCTTCAGCTGGACGCATTTAAAAAGGATAAAAAGGTGCCAAGACCTCCTTTCTGTAATCATGGACGTTTTTTCAAGAAATGAGATTTCGAGAACTTCTTATGGAAAAGGGCGTAGGGAAACGGTGAGACTCCTGTGGGAGATGAGTGATAGGTGAGGCCCCGCAAGGCGTAGCCTGAGGAGACTCAGCACACGCCCACGGAAAACCGAATCGTTTCCCGGAGCCCCTATACTTCAATAATATCTCGAAATAAAGTCTTCGACTTTACTGTACGGGTTTGAGAAAGTCCCAATCGACAGACTGCAAAACTATTTCTTTATAATTTGTCGAAATTCCTGCTTTTTCTGCAAGTTTTACAAACTGAACAGAATGAAGCAGTATGTTAAAATGAAAAAATAAATGATCGGAAAGAGGAGGCTCCTTACCATGAAAGAATTTGACCAGTTCAAGAAAAACAATGATCAAGACAAAAAGAAAAATCAATTTACAATATTAAAAGATGACTCTACCGATGGACACGGCGGTTATGGTGTCGGCGCGATCACCTTAGAAAATATGTCTCCGGTTATCGTCGACCCTAACGAAGAAGAGGCTTATGTCGATATGGGTGCCATGCATGCCCGCAGTGCTGTCGAAAAGCGGATCAAGTTTCTTACCGACAAGTCAGAGGTACCAAATGGTTTGTTGTATTGGATCACTTGGGTAACCATTGAACGTACAGAGAAAGGTCCTCTATATTATGGTGTAGCCAGCAGCGAAATCCGCGTTGACCGTGAAATCCGCCGGGGATATAAACTGCTCCCTGAACACGTCAACCACATGGACAAATCATTGAAAGGAAAATTTGTCGTCGAGCATATGGACGACAAATCAAAAGCGGTTCTTGCTAAATTCTTGCGTGAGCATAGTGAGGAAATGTGGGAAAATTCCTCTGATGAATTAAAGCAAGCATTGAAAGTTTAATCAGCTGACAAATGTGTCGAAATTGTGAATGATGTGTGAATATCTTGAGGTTTTTTTGTTAAATTTGTAAAATGTTTATCACATGGGTTATACATGTTTTACTAGGACAAAGAAGAAGGTCGGGGATATTCCTCGACCTTTTTCTTATGGGATTTTAAAATAGCCAGTCCAGCAGTTCCTTCCACCCGCCTTTATTTTTCTCTTCTTCTAAATGGTACTGGTCCTGTTCATACGTATGTTCATTACAAAAACCTTCTGGTTCTTTTCCTTGTTCAAAATACATCAGCCTTTGTGCATCACAATAGGGAGTTGCCCGCAGGCCTGTTGCGGGGTCGACATAAACGCCTATTACACCCTCCGGTGCCTTCATGGTGGTAAAATTCTTATCTTCATGAGCTTTTTCCATTACATCAGCCCATATTTTTTTGGAGTATTGAAATTCGCTCATTCTCGTGATTTGTTTTTGTTGGTCGTAGCCAGTCCAAACCCCCGCTACAAGCTCAGGACTGAATCCCACCATCCAGCTGTCAGTATTGGTTGTTCCTGACTTTCCTGCGTAAGGACGACTGAGTTGATCGGCAATGCTCGAACCTGTTACACGCATATATCCGTTGAGTGATGAATCGAACATACCTGTCATCATATGAGCGGTGATGAATGCCCGTACTGGATCTATAGCTTTTTTTACTTCTGGCGGCTCGTATTCATAAAGAATATTCCCGTGACTGTCTGTGATTTTAGTGATGGCATGAGGAGTGTTGTCCTCTTCCGGACGTGCAAGTTTACTGTAAGCTTTAGTCATATCGTATAACGAAAGGGAGGCTGTGCCTAAAGCTAAGGAAGGTACAGCGGGAATATCTCCTGAAATTCCGAATTGTTTCAAGGTATTCTTCAAACGTTCCGGTCCCAGGTAGACATTCGTTTTCACCGCATAAATATTATCGGACAGCGCCAGGGCCTGTGCCATTGTAATCGGCTCGTTGGCATAATAGCCATCGAAATTACTTGGGGCGTAGGTTTCCCCATCTCCAAGTTCAAATTTAGTCGGTTTACTTACCAATTGTGTCGTCGGTGTAAAGCCGCTGGCAAGCGCTTCATAATATAAGAACGGTTTGATTGTGGAGCCGACCATCCGTTTTGCCTGGGTCACCCGATTGAATGGACTTGCTTCATAATCACGGCCGCCTGCCAGCCCTTTGATTGCTCCGGATTTAGGTTCCAATACAATGCCCGCTGCTTGAATTTTTGAATTTTCATCGATATGGCGTGCCATCGATTTTTCTAATATTTCCTGGGTAGGAATATCAAGCGTCGTATAGATATGATAGCCTCCTACAGTAAGCTGTTCCCGGTCGATATCAAGCCGGTTCATTGCTTCTATCGCAACAACATCCTGGAAATAAGGAGCGATATCTGGTGCCTCAACTTCTGATGGTTCCTGATAATCCAGCACTTCGCGGGATGCGAGCTCACTTTCATCAGCATCAATATGACCGGCTGCTTCCATGCTGGCCAAAATGCGTGCCTGGCGATTATTGGCGTTCTCTTCATTATTATAAGGAGAATAATAGCTTGGTCCTTTCGGGACGCCTGCAAGCATCGCAGCTTCAGCAAGCGTCAATTCATCCGCATGTTTATCAAAAAAGTAGCGGCTGGCCGCTTCAATGCCATAAGCACCATGGCCATAATAAATGGTGTTCAAATACCCGGCCAAAATTTCATCTTTCTCATAAAACATTTCGAGCCTGAGTGCATAGACTGCTTCTTTCGCTTTACGGATCCACGTTTTTTCATGGGATAAGTAAAGGTTGCGGGCATACTGTTGGGTAATCGTGCTTGCGCCTTCCACTTTGGAAAGGTTGCGGATATTTTTCAAGACAGCTGCCCCGATTCGCTTGATATCAAATCCGGAATGGTCATAAAAATGACGATCCTCGGAGGTAAGCGTTGCCTGAACGACATAAGGGGATATGTTTTCCAGGTCGACCCAATACCGCCGTTTGGTACCGAAATCTTCTTCAATTACTTTACCATCCTGGCTGTAGTAGATTGTGTTTTGCTCTGTAGTCAAAGACGGTGGGCCGCTAATCAGCGCATAGAGAAGCACCACAATCATGGCTGCCAACCCGACAGCGATTGTGCCTGTACCGAGCAAAAGAAGTGAACGTATCCATTTGTTACGGTGCTGGAACCATTTTTTCATGTTAAGCGCTCCCCGTTATCCGACTTTTTCGAATGTTTTTTAACATTATGGGATAATGGGGTGAAAATTAAACATGGGGACGATTTAGGTCCCTGGGATGAAAAAGTATTGCTTTTTTTCTGGAATTCTCTATAATTTGATTGTTTACAGGAATAAATAGAAGGATACCTGTTTTATAAACGAAGGGAGTTATGATAGATGAGTACATGGTTTACAGAAAAGCAGACCGAGAATTTCGGTATAACAGCGAAGGTTAAACGTTCGCTTCATACAGAGAAAACAGATTTTCAACAGCTGGATATGCTGGAAACAGAAGAGTGGGGGAATATGCTCGTTCTGGATGATATGGTGATGACGACCCAAAAAGATGAATTCGTCTACCACGAAATGGTAGCGCACGTGCCGTTGTTTACACATCCTAATCCGAAAAATGTGCTGGTAGTCGGCGGAGGGGACGGCGGTGTCATTCGTGAAGTATTGAAACACCCTGAAGTAGAAAAAGCGACCCTGGTTGAAATCGATGGTAAAGTAATCGAGTATTCGAAACAGTATTTACCTGAAATCGCCGGCAAGCTGGAAGACCCTCGCGTTGAAGTGAAAGTAGCGGACGGATTTATGCATATTGCCGAGAGTGAAGATGACTATGATGTCATCATGGTGGATTCCACAGAACCCGTAGGCCCAGCGGTTAATTTGTTCAGTAAAGGTTTTTATGAAGGGATAGCGAAGGCGTTGAAAAACGATGGGATTTTTGTTGCCCAGACGGACAACCCTTGGTTTAAAGCGGATTTAATTCGCCAGGTATACAGTGATGTAAAAGAAACCTTTTCGATTACCCGTGTCTATACTGCTAATATTCCTACTTACCCAAGCGGCCTTTGGACATTCACTATCGGAAGCAAGCAGTATGACCCGCTGGAAGTGCCGGAAGAGCGGTTCCATGACATGGAAACGAAATATTATACAAAAGAGTTGCATAAAGCAGCATTCGCATTGCCAAAATTCGTAAAAGATTTGACAGAGTAAGGAGGGATAACATGCGCTTTGACGAAGCTTATTCTGGAAAAGTTTTTATTATGAGCAGGGAAGACGGGGACGCTGCTGATGCAGTCATTTACGGAATGCCGATGGATTGGACCGTCAGCTTCCGCCCTGGTTCGCGTTTCGGTCCGAACCGGATTCGGGAAGCATCGATCGGTCTGGAGGAATATAGCCCGTATCTGGATAAACATCTGGAAGAAGTCAATTTCTTCGACGCAGGAGACATCCCATTGCCGTTCGGAAACCCGCAGCGGAGCATCGATATGATTGAGGAATATATTGGGACGCTATTAGAAAAAGGGAAGTTTCCTTTAGGACTGGGTGGTGAACACCTCGTCACCTGGCCTGTACTGAAGGCGATGTACCGAAAGTATCCGGATCTTGCAGTCATCCATATTGATGCCCATGCTGATTTACGGGAAGAATATGAAGGGGAGCCCTTATCCCATTCCACACCTATCAGAAAAACGTGTGAGCTGATCGGACCGGAAAACGTATATTCTTTTGGTATCCGCTCCGGGATGCGTGAAGAATTCCAGTATGCCAGAGAAAGTGGAATGTATATGGCGAAGTATGATGTGGCTGAACCGTTGAAGGAAATGCTGCCACGTTTGAAGGGCCGGCCAGTCTATGTCACCATCGACATTGATGTTCTGGATCCTGCATTTGCCCCAGGTACCGGAACCGCAGAAGCGGGCGGTATTTCGTCAAAAGAATTATTAGCAGCGATTCATATGATTGCAGATGCTGATATTCAGGTGGTCGGCGGTGACCTTGTAGAAGTAGCACCCGCTTATGATCCAACCGAACAAACTGCCATCGCAGCCAGCAAGTTTATCCGTGAAATGTTGCTAGGCTGGGTGAAATAATCATAGGAAACTGCCGCACCCCCACGTGCGGCAGTTTTTTTACTTAGCTCCATTACATCCCAGTATTACTTTGTTTCGAGACAATTGGGTCCATTACCATGAAAGGATGGGCTGGGAAACAACTCGCTTTCCAGCTTCATCGCCTAGACACTCGCGACTTAAGCAGTCCATCAACGGGAAGAAAGAGCCCTTCCCTTTTGCTGTTCTGCTTATGCGTGTCATGTCTCCCAAGACGATTACGCATTCATTTCTTTCCTGTGGGGGACCTGGCAAGCTTCCTCGGGCGCCGTTTCCCTGCCCATCCAGCCAATTTTGTAATAAATGAACCTTTCAAAAAGTGTATAACTTAAACCTTTATTTTAACTCATATATAAAGGGGACAACGTCTTCTTTAAATCACGATGGGGCGGTCCACAAGTGTGGTTTAGAGAATTTTATATGGCAAGGTTCGGTGGGGAACGGCGAGACTCCTGCGGGATGAAAATGACAGGTGAGACCCCGGAAGACGAAGTCTGAGGAGGCTCAGCGCATGCCCGCGGAAAGGGAGTCGTTCCCCACCGGACCGTTATTCAGATAAACATCTCGAAATCAAGTCTTCGATTTTTCGGCCTTATAATTCAATGTTATTTCTCGATGGCTTGCGCTTTTCTTGCTTAGTTTTTATAATGGATAGGTTAAGAGGAACGTAAGGAGAGATAGTATGAGTGCTGCACAGACACCGGTATCGATTCGCCTCGTGACGGAAATCAGGGACAGCGGTCGGAAAGAAGAAGTTGTCATGGAAGAACAGGGAGGATTTTTCGAACGGGGAGATACCCAAGTCCTCAAGTTCACCGAGCACCCCGATGAAGGCGATCCAATCAATACGATGATTACCATCCAGCCAGGGAAAGTGAGCATCAAACGCTCTGGTGCCGTCAAGATGCACCAGATATTCCGCAAAAAGCAAGCGACAGAAAACAATTACCATCATACGTATGGTGTTTTTCATATGAACACGTTTACGGATCAGATTGAACACCAATCCTTATCTCAAGGAAATAAAGGACGGTTGTTCATCAGCTACCAGCTGACCTTGAATCAGGAAATAACCCAGCGTCATCGATTAACCTTGACTTATCGTAAGGAGGAAACAGCGCAATGAACATTGTGGAGCAAACGGAAGCGAAACTGAAACAGGAAATCCAGCAGGCTGTGTTAAAAGCGGAACTGGCCACCGAGGAAGAAATGCCGGAAGTCGTACTGGAACAACCGAAGGATAAAGCGCACGGAGATTATGCCACAAACATGGCGATGCAATTGGCGAGGATTGCTAAAAAAGCCCCACGTATTATTGCCGAGGATATCGTGGCTAATTTTGATAATACGAAAGCATCCATTGATAAAATTGAGATTGCCGGACCAGGATTCATCAATTTTTATATGGACAACCAGTATTTGACGGATCTGGTTGCTACGATTCTTAAAGCAGGGGAAACGTATGGCGAAAGCGACACGGGAAAGGGTGAAAAAATCCAGGTAGAGTTCGTTTCAGCGAACCCGACAGGCACCCTTCACCTTGGTCATGCCCGCGGCGCTGCGGTCGGAGATTCCCTTTCCAACATTCTTGCCAAAGCAGGGTATGAAGTTTCCCGTGAGTATTATATCAATGATGCCGGAAATCAGATCAACAACCTGGCAAATTCTGTGGAAGCCCGCTACATGCAAGCGCTCGGGAAAGATTGGGAGATGCCGGAAGATGGATATCACGGCAAAGACATCATCGAACTGGGGAAAAAGTTAGCGGAAGAACATGGTTCCGAGTGGGCGGATAAACCGGCGCAGGAGCGTCTCGCTTATTTCCGTGAGTATGGATTGAAATTCGAACTCGATAAAATCAAAGTCGATTTGGAAGATTTCCGCGTACCGTTCGATGAGTGGTTCTCAGAAACATCCCTGTATCAGGATGGGAAAATCGATAATGCGCTGAAAGTACTTGAAGACAAAGGGTTCACCTATGAGAAGGATGGTGCGACCTGGTTCAAGACGACCGAATTCGGTGATGATAAAGATCGTGTCTTAATTAAACAGGATGGAAGCTATACCTACCTGACGCCGGATATCGCTTATCACAAAAACAAAATGGATCGTGGCTTCAACACGTTGATCAACATCTGGGGTGCTGATCATCATGGATATATCCCGCGTATGCAAGCAGCTATCCAGGCGCTTGGCTATGAAAAAGATACGTTGGAAGTGGAAATCATTCAGATGGTTAACTTATTCCAGGATGGCGAGAAAGTGAAAATGAGCAAGCGGACAGGGAAAGCAGTTACACTGCGCGAATTGATGGAGGAAGTAGGCATCGACGCAATGCGGTATTTCTTCTCAATGCGTTCTGCCGATTCACACCTGGACTTTGATATGGACCTTGCTCGTTCTGAGTCTAATGAAAACCCGGTCTATTATGTGCAATATGCGCATGCGAGGATCTGTTCGATGCTTCGCCAGGCAGAAGAAAAGGGAGTCGAGTTCGATATGAATTTTGATGCGTCCCTGCTTGATTCGGAAAAAGAAGAAGACCTGCTTAAACGTCTGGGAGAATTCCCGCAAATCGTTGCTGATGCAGCAGATAAACGTACACCTCACCGTGTGACACAATATGCGTTTGACCTGGCATCCAACCTTCACAGTTTCTATAATGCTGAAAAAGTGTTGGACCAGGAACAACCGGAACGTACAAAAGCACGTGTCGGTTTGATGAAAGCCGTCCGCACCACACTTGTCAATGCATTAGGTCTTATCGGAGTATCTGCGCCAGAGCGAATGTAGGTTTGTGATAGATTACTGTCTGTAATAAGTGTTGGCAGATATTCAGTCGAATGTTATTACAAATAGGGGGAAAGAAAGCGAGTCTTTCCCAGACCCTTTCTCAAAAAAATAAAAATGAAACACGTAAAAAAGATTTTCTCTCAGAGCGAGAGAAAATCTTTTTTTAATTTTTATCGTAGGCGTTATACTAAACATGATTGTCTGGACGAAAGGAGATTTATTATGAAAGAAGTCATTTTAGCGTTATTGACCGGATTTATTGTTGGCTTTCTATTTGCCTGGTTCAAGCTTCCTATCCCTGCACCACCAGCATTTGCCGGGGTGGCTGGGATTATTGGCATCTATCTGGGATTCAAAGTGTTTGCATGGATCGGGCCGGTACTTTCCAGCTTCCTCAGATGATATTATAAAATCGGGCGGATCAGCCGCGCGATTTTTATATTGATTTTTGTACCTATGGAACGTGAGGCAAGCCAATTGTCATCGAAGGGGATACCTTCTGCGAAATCCAGTAAAAAACGCTTCCTCATATCATGGATGAATTCCCTGTCGTAAAAGAAAATATTGATTTCCTTATTAAGGAAAAGGCTTCTTAAATCAAGATTGGAGGTACCGAGATCGCAGAATTCCGTGTCGATGATAAAAACTTTAGCATGATAGAAACCAGCATCGTAGAAGCGGACTTCTCCACCGGCGCGGTACAATTCCTCGTAAAAAGGGATGCCTCCTTCTTTTACAAACGGGTGGTCCGACTTCAGTGGGCAGAGCAGTTTGACAGTGACGCCTCTCTGAATTGCCTGCTTCAAGGCGTCCATCATGCTTCTTGAGGGAATGAAATAAGGGCTTCCAAGCAGAATTTCCTGTTTCGCCGCTGAAAATTTTTTTACTAACACTTCCTCCAGTTCTCCGTATTCGGTTGGCAGAACCTTCAGCACATGTTCCCCTCGTTCGTGGTTCTTGGCAGGAAAGAGTTTCTCCTCCGTATTCAAAAACCAATCATCTAAAAAGACTGCATGCAGCTGTGACACGACTTGACCCGTCATTCGCAGGTGATAATCGCGCCAATCTCCCATTTCAGTATCTTTCCCTACATATTCATCCGCAACGTTATAACCTCCGACATATCCGATTTTTCCATCAATTACGACAATCTTCCTGTGATTTCGACGGTTCAATTTATAAATAAAAAAAGGAAATTGGGGTTTTGCGGCGAATTGAAATTGTATACCTGAATTTTCTAATTGCTGTCTCAGTGATTTGTTGATCCGGAACCCTCCGAGACGATCGACCATCAAGCGTACAACCACACCTTCCTGGGCCTTTTGCTGCAGCAGCTTATAAAAACGCTGACTCGTTTCATCTTGCTTAACAATGAAAAATAGTGTATCAATATGCGTTTCTGCATTTTTAATATCGGTGAACAAAGCCTCAAAAAGGCGATTCCCGCTTTGGAACAAGCGGTAATTTCCTGAAGTTTCTGTGAAAGTCAACTTTCTCAGATTCTTTTTATGGTGCTGTCTGCCCGATACAAAGTCTAGTAAAACTAACAAAACAACGATAATAAGGACGGCTATGATCCATAGTAAAATAGTCATTTTTTTCCTCCTCTATAGGCACCGACACCTTTATCTTCCCCTAAAGCATCCAAAATTTGTACATAAAAGCAAATAAAATATGTTGACTGAATGCTCATTCATATTTTATAGTTAAGCTATAAGATTCTGAATTTTCACGGCTCGTTTCCAAAAATCGAGAGACAGCAAAGTGAGAGAGATTCATACTAACAAGGGGGTAGACGGATGAGCACGCTGTTATTATTGAATTGGCTTTTATTTTTAGGCGTTACTATTTACGGTTTTTATTTATTCGTGCGCGTTGTCATGACGAGAATCGCTTATATCAAGCTCGGGAAAAAATTCGAGTTCGATGGAGCGGTCAAAGAAAGATTGAAGAATATCTGGATTTATGTTTTTGGACAAAAGAAATTATTAAAGGATAAAAAATCAGGCATCATTCATGTGATGATGTTCTATGGTTTCATCCTGGTACAATTTGGAGCCATCGATTTTATTTGGAAGGGGCTGGCGCCAGATAGTCATCTGCCTCTTGGACCTTTTTATCCAGGATTCACGTTCTTCCAGGAACTGGTCACTTTAATGATTCTGGTCGCTGTCGTTTGGGCCTTCCATCGACGTTACGTTGAAAAACTTGTCCGCTTGAAGCGTGGCTTTAAAGCAGGGCTTGTACTGTTATTTATCGGAGCATTAATGCTAAGCGTATTGATTGGTAATGGAATGGGCTTGATCTGGCACGGTCATGAAGGTGCCTGGACAGAACCTGTTGCGACATTGATTGCAAGCGCTTTCGGATGGATGAGCCCAACCGCTGCCGCTTCTGTGTTTTTCGTCATGTGGTGGATTCATCTGTTAGTACTGTTAAGCTTCCTTGTCTATGTACCGCAGTCCAAGCACGCCCATTTGCTGGCGGCTCCGGTCAATGTATTCCTGACCCGCCGTTCCGCACCTGGGAAGCTCTCTAAAATCGACTTTGACGTCGATGATGAGACTGCTGAAGAGGACGTTTCATTCGGTGTCGGTAAAATTGAAGACTTCAGCCAGCTGCAAATGATCGACTTTTATGCCTGTGTCGAGTGTGGCCGTTGTACGAATGTCTGCCCGGCCACAGGAACAGGTAAAATGCTGTCACCAATGGATCTGATCATCAAGCTGCGCGATCAATTGACAGAGAAAGGTGCTGCTGTAACCGGTAAGTCACCATGGGTGCCGGCTTACGCGTTCTCGAATACCGAAGGGAACCAGCTGGCTAAAATGGCACAGGCGCAGGGCAGCGGCGAAGCAGCTGCTTCTGTGGAAGCGGCGCAGAATCATAATCTGATCGGTGATGTCATCACAGAAGAAGAGCTATGGGCCTGTACGACTTGTCGTAACTGTGAAGACCAGTGCCCGGTTATGAATGAACACGTTGATAAAATCATCGACCTTCGTCGTTACCTTGTGTTGACCGAAGGGAAAATGGACCCGGATGCACAGCGTGCGATGACAAACATCGAACGTCAGGGTAATCCATGGGGCTTATCGAAGAAAGAGCGGGAAGACTGGCGCGATCAGGAGCCGGATGTCCGCATTCCGACTGTGAAAGAATTGAAAAAAGAAGGCGAAGAGTTTGAATATCTATTCTGGGTCAGCTCCATGGGGGCATATGACAACCGCAGCCAGAAGATCGCTCTTGCTTTTGCTAAACTGATGAATGAAGCGGGCATTAAATTTGCTACTCTGGGTAACAAAGAACGTAACTCCGGGGACACGGCTCGCCGGATGGGAAATGAGTTCTTATACCAGGAGCTTGTCGAGAAGAACATCAAAGAATTCGAAAAGAATGATGTCAAGAAGATTATCACGATTGATCCTCATGCCTATAATACGTTCAAAAATGAATACCCGGATTTCGGTTTTGAAGCAGAGGTCTACCATCATACCGAGCTGCTAGCTGAATGGCTGAAAGATGGCAGATTGAACCCGGTTAATGAGGTTAATGAGACAATCACTTATCATGATAGCTGTTACCTTGGCCGTTACAACGAAGTATACCAGCCGCCGCGTGAAGTGCTGGAAATGATTCCAGGCGTGAAATTGGTAGAAATGAAGCGTAACCGTGAAAATGGCATGTGCTGTGGAGCGGGTGGCGGTATGATGTGGATGGAAGAAAAAGCAGGTAACCGCGTCAACGTTGCACGGACCGAGCAGGCATTGGAAACAAGCCCTACGATGATTTCCAGTGGCTGTCCATACTGCCTGACGATGCTTTCCGACGGTACGAAGGCGAAAGAAGTCGAGGAATCTGTTGGAACCATGGATATTGCAGAAATTCTGGCCAAATCGATTTTTGAAGAAAAACAGGAAAAATCAGCATAATATTTTGAATTTTTGTGGAAAGTGTACAGAAAGTTTTGTACACTTTCCTTATGAGGGTAAATTGAGCGAGCGTTCAATCATGCCGATTCAAGTTGTTGCAAAGAGAGGCTGCACCGGTAATGAAAGCCGGTGTCCAACTCTCTTTTTATTCCATACTTTTTGTAAGCGTTATCAAAAAAGGGAGGGCTTTTATATGAGAAAAACAGTGATCGTATCAGGAGCAAGAACGCCATTTGCCAAATTCGGAGGGGCGCTTAGTACATTGACTGCATCCCAGCTGGGCGGGAAAGTGATCAAAGCTGCATTGGAACGCGCCAATTACAAGGCAGAGGACGTCAATGAAGTGATTATGGGGACTGTACTTCAAGGGGGACAGGGGCAGATTCCATCCCGCCAGGCAGCTCGTGAAGCTGGAATTCCATGGGAAGTGAAAACAGAGACAATCAATAAAGTATGTGCATCCGGTATGCGCAGTGTCACGATGGCCGACCAGTTCATCCGCCTTGGAGACGAGGACGTCGTTGTTGCAGGTGGTATGGAAAGCATGAGTAATGCGCCATATTTCATGCCAAAAGCACGCTGGGGGCTGCGGATGGGAGATGCCGCGGTCAAGGATTTAATGGTTCATGATGGTCTTACTTGTTCATTTGACGGTGTTCACATGGGCAACTATGGAAATAACGTCGCTGAAGAATATGAATTAAGCCGTGAGGCGCAGGATGATTGGGCGTATCGCAGTCACCAGCGGGCAATCAAAGCGATGGAAGACGGCAAGCTGGCAGAAGAAATAATTCCTGTTGATGTACCACAACGAAAAGGGGATCCAGTCGTCGTTGAAAATGATGAAGCGCCAAGAAAAGATACCTCGAAAGAATCACTTGCCAAGCTGCGTCCCGTATTCGGTTCAAACGGAACGATTACAGCAGGAAACGCACCTGGAGTAAATGATGGGGCCTGCGCAATGCTATTGATGTCCGACGAAAAAGCGAAAGAAATGGGAGCAGAGACGCTGGCAACCATTCTTGCACACGATGAAGTCGCTGTCGAAGCGAAAGACTTTCCGAAAACACCGGGAATTGTCATCAATTCACTGTTGAAAAAGGCAGGGAAATCATTGGATGAAATCGATCTGTTCGAAGTGAACGAGGCATTTGCGGCTGTATCATTGGCAAGCGGTAAAATCGCCGGTCTGGACAAAGAAAAAGTCAACGTTAACGGCGGTGCCGTAGCTCTTGGCCATCCGATCGGTGCAAGCGGTGCACGCATTATCCTTACCCTTGCTTATGAATTGAAGCGCCGTGGCGGTGGTTTAGGAATCGCGGCCATCTGCAGTGGCGGCGGACAGGGAGATGCCGTCCTGATCGAAGTACCGAAACAAAAATAATCCAGGAAACAATGATCCATAGATGTAAAAGTAAGAAAGGGGTTTATCTATGTCAATTAAACAAGTCATGGTGGTCGGGGCCGGACAGATGGGTGCTGGAATCGCGCAAGTATGTGCTCAGTACGGTTTTGCCGTCAAGTTGAACGATATTGCTGAAGAAGCGTTGGATAAAGGTAAAGCAGGAATTGAGAAACGTCTGGCACGTGCGGTGGAGAAGGGGCGTCTTGCTGAAGAAGAAAAACAAAAAACGCTGGATAACTTGTCCTTTACGACAGACGTCACGGAAGCGTCAAACTGTGATCTTGTAATCGAAGCGATCGTTGAAAATATGGATGTCAAAACAAAGTTGTTCAAAAAACTGGATGAAGTTGCTCCAGAGCATGCGATTCTGGCATCCAATACATCCTCCCTGCCAATCACAGAAATTGCGGCGGTCACGAACCGTCCGTCGCAGGTAATCGGTATGCATTTCATGAACCCGGTACCAGTGATGAAGCTGGTAGAAATTATTCGCGGCTTGCAAACGAGCGATGAAACCTATCAGTCTATCAAAGATATGACCGAAAAAATTTGTAAGTCACCAGTCGAAGTCAATGACTTCCCAGGGTTCGTATCGAATCGTGTGCTGATGCCGATGATCAATGAAGCGATCTATACGGTCTATGAAGGAGTTGCTACGCCGGAAGATGTCGATACGGTCATGAAGCTCGGCATGAACCATCCGATGGGACCACTGACATTGGCTGACTTTATCGGACTCGATACATGCCTGTATATCATGGAAGTGCTGTACGATGGCTTCGGAGACAGTAAATATCGTCCATGTCCATTGTTGCGTAAGTATGTCAAAGCTGGCTGGCTTGGTAAAAAATCAGGCCGCGGCTTCTATACGTATGAAAATTGATTGTCAGGGGAGAGGACAACGATGAATCTTCATTTTACAGATGAACAGGAAATGATGCGAAAGATGGTGCGCGATTTTGCTCAGAAAGAAGTAGCTCCAGCGATAGAGAGAATGGAGACAGAAGACCGTTTTCCACGGGAAATCGTCACCAAAATGGGAGAATTGGGATTGATGGGGATTCCAATTCCTGAAAAATATGGCGGTTCTGAGATGGATTATACCTCCTATATCATTGCCATCCACGAATTATCCAAAGTAAGTGCGACAGTAGGTGTTATCCTATCGGTGCACACATCTGTCGGCACGCTGCCGATTTTGAATTTCGGAACCGAGGAACAGAAACAGAAATATATTCCGAAACTTGCCTCCGGTGAGTATCTCGGAGCCTTTGCCCTGACAGAACCAAGTGCCGGGTCGGATGCAGGAAGTTTGAAAACAAGGGCGGTCAAACAGGGAGACAGTTATATCCTGAATGGTTCGAAGGTGTTCATTACGAATGGTGGAGAAGCGGACACCTATATCGTTTTCGCCCGAACCAACATGGATGAAACTGGCTACCAGGGGGTCAGCACGTTCATCATCGAAAAAGATACGCCGGGCCTTATTATCGGTAAGAAAGAAAAGAAAATGGGGCTTCATGGATCCAGCACGGTCCAATTGACGTTCGACAACTGTGAAGTTCCGGTAGAGCAGATGCTCGGGAATGAAGGAGAAGGTTTCAAGATTGCGATGTCCAATCTCAACTCCGGAAGAATCGGAATTGCAGCCCAGTCGTTAGGGATTGCCGAAGCGGCGATGGAGCATGCGGTTGCTTACGCGAAAGAAAGGGAGCAATTTGGCAAACCGATTGCCCAGCAGCAGGGGCTTGCTTTTAAGCTTGCTGATATGGCAACAGAAGTAGAGGCGGCAAAACTATTGACCTATCATGCAGCTTCTTTGAAAGAAGCGGGTGCTCCTTGTAATAAAGAAGTTTCAATGGCGAAAATGTATGCTTCAAAAACAGCGGTGAAAAACGCGATTGAAGCTGTTCAGGTGTACGGTGGCTATGGCTACACGGAAGATTATCCAGTTGAGCGACTTTTCCGTGATGCCAAGGTTTGTGAAATCTATGAAGGCACGAATGAAATTCAGCATATCGTAATCAGCAAACATTTATTGAAGGACTAATATTTCAGGGAGGATACCGACATGAACTTTCAATTGACCGAAGAACAAGAAATGCTACGTAAAATGGTGCGTGACTTTGCAAAGAATGAAGTGGAGCCGACGGCGGCCGAACGGGATGAAGAGGAACGTTTTGACCGGGAGATTTTTGATAAAATGGCGGAACTCGGATTGACCGGTATCCCATGGCCGGAGGAGTACAACGGTATCGGATCAGACTTTGTCAGCTATGTCCTTGCAGTAGAAGAACTTTCACGTGTCTGCGCTTCCACTGGTGTGACGCTATCCGCGCACATATCCCTTGCCAGCTGGCCAATTTATAAATTCGGTAATGAAGAGCAGAAGAAGACCTTTCTTGCTCAGCTTGCTTCTGGGGAAAAGCTTGGAGCATACGCCTTGTCCGAGCCAGGGGCCGGAAGTGACGTAGCTTCCATGCGGACCCAGGCGAAGCTTGACGGAGACCATTATGTACTGAATGGCAGCAAAGTCTGGATCACCAACGGTGGCGTCGCTGACATCTATATTGTATTTGCCAAAACTGATCCGGATGCAGGCAGCCGTGGCATCAGTGCTTTCATTGTAGAAAAAGGAACTCCAGGATTCTCTTTCGGTAAAAAAGAAAAGAAATTAGGCATCCGTTCGTCTCCTACTACTGAACTGATTTTCGAAGATTGCAAGGTTCCAAAAGAAAACCTGCTGGGAGAAGAGGGCAAAGGATTCAAGATTGCGATGATGACCTTGGATGGCGGTCGTAACGGAATTGCCGCGCAAGCAGTCGGGATTGCCCAGGGAGCTCTTGATGCTTCCGTAGCCTATGCGAAAGAACGGGAACAGTTTGGCAAGCCGATTGCCCAGAATCAGGGTGTATCTTTCAAGCTTGCAGACATGGCGACTGATGTAGAAGCGGCTCGTCTATTGACCTACCAGGCGGCCTACCTCGAGTCAGAAGGTAAGCCATACGCTAAAGCGTCTGCTATGGCGAAGTTATACGCCGGTGATGCGGCGATGCGCCACACTGTCGAGGCTGTCCAGGTTTACGGTGGATATGGATATACAAAAGACTATCCGGTCGAACGTTATATGCGTGATGCGAAAATCACCCAAATCTATGAAGGTACCAATGAAATTCAGCGTCTTGTCATCGGACGTATGCTGACAAAAGAATAGTAGAAAGGAAGCTATTATGCACCCATTAGCTGAACGGATCGAACAACAGGATATGCGAGCGTTGGCCAGGGCCATCACACTCGTTGAAAACGACGCGCCAGAAAAACTGGATATGCTGAGTGATATTTTTTCTTTGAAAAAGAATGCCCATTATATCGGAATCACCGGGGCGCCGGGGGCTGGCAAGAGCTCGCTCGTCAATCGCCTGCTCACTCACCTGCGCGCACAAGATCTGACAGTGGCCGTCATTGCTGTCGACCCGACCAGTCCGTTCAGCGGTGGCGCCCTGTTAGGGGACCGTGTCCGTATGAACCAGCATTTTACGGATCCTGGCATTTTTATCCGCAGCATGGCGACAAGAGGAAGCCTAGGGGGGCTCGCACGGGCGACGAAGGATACAATCCGGGTTTGCGACGCTTACGGATTTGACGTGATTCTTGTAGAAACTGTCGGTGTCGGACAGTCCGAACTCGATATCATGAAAGTTGCTGATACGACAGGGGTAGTGCTTACTCCAAACAGCGGGGACGTCCTCCAGATATTCAAAGCAGGGATCATGGAAATCGCGGATCTTTTCATTATCAATAAAGCGGATTTACCAGGTGTGCAGCGCCTGAAAACCACGCTTGAAGAATATATGATGATCGCCAACCCGAAAGGCTGGGTACCTCCGATTGTCCAGACGATTTCTACCAAAAATGAAGGAATCGACCAGTTATGGCAGGAAATCAGTCGTCATCATGACTACTTATATGAAACAGAAAAAGGGAAAGAGCAGCGACAGCAACAGCTGAAACTGGAAGTCTATGATTTGATCCGGGAAGAGATCTGGCGGGATGTCGAGCAGACGATAGAGAATGACCATCAAAAACAGCAGGCTTTCCAGGATACTGGTTCCGACCCTTATCAATTGGCTAAGGAATGGTTCCAGGAATGGAAAGTGAAAGGAGGGAATAGCCATGGCTGATCAACAGGTACCCTCATCGATCAAAGATCAGAGTCTCGTCGAGAAAAGACGCAACCAGATGATCAAGGGGGCCGTTTCTCTTTTTATCGAAAAAGGGTTCCATAAAACGACAACCAGGGAAATCGCGAAGGCCTCGGGCTTCAGCATCGGCACCCTCTATGAATATATCCGTACCAAGGAGGATGTGCTGTTCCTTGTCTGTGATTCCATTTATGAGCGGGTGAAGGACAGGATGGAGCAGGTCATCGATACAGAAAAGAAGACGATCGATAGCTTGATTCATGCGGTCACTTCTTATTTTCAACTGATGGATGATATGCAGGATGAAGTAGTAGTCATGTATCAGGAAGTCAAGTCCCTTCCTCGTGACTCTCAGGAATATGTTTTGCAAAAAGAGAAAGATATGGTGGAGATGTTGACCCAGGTAATTCGGAACAGTATTTCCACCCCAATGGCGGAACAGGATGTTTCTTTAATTGCCAATAATATATTCATTCAGGGACAAATGTGGGGGTTCAGGCGCTGGATGCTGCAAAAAGAATTTACACTGGAAAGCTATACAAAGCGGCAGGTCCACTTTTTATTAGAAGGTCTCAATGCAAATAGTATACAGAATCAACAAACTTCATAACTGAAGGAGGATGGGAACGATGGAACAACCTACGGTTTACCAGCCGAAGCACCCGGTCCGGTTCGTTACAGCTTCGAGCTTATTCGATGGACATGATGCTTCTATTAATATCATGCGCCGGATTTTACAATCGACCGGTGCCGAGGTCATTCACCTTGGACACAACCGATCTGTTGAAGATGTTGTCAATGCGGCCATTCAGGAGGATGCCCAGGGTATCGCGGTTTCTTCTTACCAGGGCGGTCACGTCGAGTATTTTAAATATATGATTGATTTGTTGAACGAAAAAGGCGCAGGCCATATCCGTGTGTATGGAGGAGGCGGAGGCGTCATCCTGCCGCGTGAAATCAAAGAGCTCCATGAGTATGGCGTTGCACGGGTATTTTCCCCGGAGGATGGGCGTGAGCATGGCCTCCAGGGTATGATCAACCAGATGATGGAAGAGTGCGACTTTTTGCCGCCGCTCGTTCCGGAAGAAACTATGAAGGAACTGGAAAATGGAGATCATCAGGCGATCGCCCGTTTCATCACCTACGTAGAGAACACGCCGGAAGAGGATCGTGAAGCTGCTGCTCAATTTGAAGCAGCTGTAAAACAAAGTGAGACGAAGAATATCCCGGTATTGGGGATTACAGGTACCGGAGGAGCAGGGAAAAGTTCATTGACCGATGAATTGATCCGACGCTTTTTAAATGAAATTCCTGACAAGAAAGTGGCCATCCTTTCGATTGATCCGACAAAGAAAAAGACCGGAGGGGCACTGTTAGGAGACAGGATACGTATGAACGCGATTTTTAATCCGCGTGTTTATATGCGTTCGCTGGCAACAAGAGATTCCAAATCAGAATTGTCGAAAGCGATTGAAGAAGCGATTCAGGTCGTTAAAGCAGCTGGAGTGGACTTTATCATTGTGGAAACAAGCGGTATCGGCCAGGGCAACGCGGCTGTAACAGAAGTTTCCGACTTATCCATGTATGTCATGACCGCGGAATTTGGAGCACCATCCCAGCTTGAAAAGATTGACATGATTGATTTCGCTGACTTTATTGTTATCAATAAATTTGAACAAAAAGGATCCGAAGATGCATACCAGCAAGTGCGTAAGCAATATGAACGCAGCCATATGCTGTTTCATGAAGATCCGGGCACTTTCCCGGTTTTCGGTACCATCGCCAGCCAGTTTAATGACCCGGGAACAAATACCCTGTTCGCAGCCATCATTGATAAGTTGAACGAAGGCTATGACTGGGGAGAGGAAACCTCTTTTGAAAGAACAGCAAATGTGGAAAAACAGAATGTCATTATTCCGAACGAACGGAAACAATACTTGCGTGACATCGCCATGCTGGTGCGCAACTACCATGACAATGCGGAACAGCAGGCAGAAAAAGCCCGCAAACTGTACCAATTGAAAGGGACAGCAGAAGCATTGGAAGATGAAGAAGCTAAAGAAAAAATCGAAGCATTGATCAGCCAATATGAGCAGGACATCGATCCGAAAGCGAAAGAAAAACTGGATGATTGGGATGCGCTTCATGAACGATACAGCGGCGATACCTACACTTTCAAGGTACGGGATAAAGAAATCACCATGGATTTGACGACAGAAAGTCTGGCCGGATTAAAAATACCGAAAGTAGCCTTGCCATCATATAACGACTGGGGTGACCGTCTCGTCTGGCTGCTGAAAGAAAACGTACCAGGTGCGTTTCCATTTACAGCAGGTGTATTCCCGTTCAAGCGTAAAGGGGAAGATCCGAAACGCCAGTTTGCCGGAGAAGGTACACCAGAAAGGACCAACCGCCGTTTTCACTATCTGTCGAAAGACGATGATGCCAAGCGGTTAAGCACTGCTTTTGACTCTGTTACTTTATATGGGGAAGACCCGGATGAACGCCCGGATATTTACGGGAAAGTCGGGGAAAGCGGTGTCAGCATTTGTACGTTAGAGGATATGAAAAAGCTGTATGACGGCTTTGACCTGACAGATCCCCTGACATCTGTTTCCATGACGATCAATGGACCGGCGCCGATCATTTTGGCGATGTTCATGAACACAGCGATCGATCAGCAGCTCGAGAAATTTGAGGAAGAACAGGGACGTAAACCGAACAGCGAAGAAATCCAGCAAATCAAAGCAGAAACGCTGCATGTCGTACGTGGAACGGTTCAGGCGGACATTTTGAAAGAAGACCAGGGCCAAAACACATGTATTTTCTCAACAGAATTCGCCTTGCGTATGATGGGGGATATTCAGCAGTACTTCATTGATCATGAAGTCCGCAACTACTATTCTGTCTCGATTTCCGGCTATCATATTGCCGAAGCGGGAGCAAATCCGATTACACAGCTTGCATTCACATTGGCGAACGGATTTACGTATGTCGAGTATTACTTGAGCCGTGGCATGGATATCAATAAATTTGCACCGAACCTGTCATTTTTCTTCTCGAATGGTTTAGATCCCGAATACACGGTGATGGGACGCGTTGCCCGAAGAATCTGGGCAATCATTATGAAAGAGAAGTACGGCGCGAATGAGCGGAGCCAGAAGCTGAAGTATCATATTCAGACTTCCGGACGTTCCTTGCATGCGCAGGAAATTAACTTCAACGATATCCGTACTACGTTGCAGGCGTTGATTGCCATCCAGGATAACTGTAACTCGCTCCACACCAACTCTTATGATGAAGCGATCACCACGCCTACGGAGGAATCTGTACGCCGTGCGATGGCGATCCAGATGATCATCAGTAAGGAGTTCGGTCTGACGAAAAATGAAAACTCCCTCCAGGGGGCCTATATCATCGAGCAGTTGACCGATATGGTAGAAGAAGCAGTCCTCCAGGAATTCGAGCGTATTAACGACCGCGGCGGTGTACTTGGCGCGATGGAACGTCAATACCAGCGTGGCAAGATCCAGGAAGAATCGCTTTATTATGAAAGCAAAAAGCATAGCGGCGACCTTCCAATTGTCGGCGTCAACACCTACTTGAACCCGACGCCGCCTTCAGAAGATGAGATCAATTCAATGGAAATTGCACGCGCTACGAAGGAAGAAAAAGAACATCAAATTCAAACACTGCGTGAATTCCAGAAAACGAATGGAGATAAAACAGAAGAAGCATTACAACGCTTAAAACAGGTAGCGGCAAGTGACGGCAACATCTTTGCAGAACTGATGGAAACTGTTAAGGTAGCAAGTCTCGGACAAATTACCAACGCACTCTACGAAGTAGGCGGACAATATCGCCGGAATATGTAAAAGTATACTAGGACTCTCAGTTCAGACTGGGAGTTCTTTTATTTCCACTTTAAGAAATTTGACCACCAGGGCTTTCAATGGGTATTGGCCACAAGCCAAAATTTCCCAAACAAAAACACCCTCATACTAAATGAGAGTGTTTTACCAGTAAATTAGTGTCCGCCGCCGACGGTGTCATGGTCGCCGGTTTGGTTGATTTGCTTGATGGATGGAGTAGTCTGTCCGTACCATTCATAAGTAAGGTCATAATTCTTTTCTTTGTCTAAAAGCATCCAAATATTTTCATCTTTCACTTTATATTTATCTCCGTCGATATAAATATAGTAAGCGTCACCCTTGTGGTCTTTCTTCTCAATTTGTACGCCTGTCAATTCTTCTGAATGAATCATCCCGTAATGCGTGAATAAATAATACCCGCCGACGAAGACGGTAAAGATGATGAGGAGCCATTTTGCAATCCGCATGAATCTTTCTCCTTTGTTTAATGTAACTGAACTTCGGATAGACTTATTTTACGATAAAAATGCAGCAAGACCAAACCAAATGGCATGGATTACAGCCTGTTTGGATAGAAAATCTCCCAATCATTGATTTTTATATAGGCTAACCATATAATATTAGGTATGGTTAAATATGAGAATCGTATGACTTGATAAAAGTAGACATATATACCTTAATTATCATTAAAGGAGTGCTGGACCTTGAGCTTGAAAGAGTATAGTAAAGATCAAATTGAAGAAATGTCCATGATTGATCTTGCGGCGGTTATGCTGGAAGAAAAAAGAGAGGCAGTCGACTTCAATGACTTGTTCCACGAGATTGCTGATATGAAGGGCTATACGGAGAAACAAAAGGAAAATTATATCGCCCAGTTCTATACGGATATGAACATTGACGGCGGATTCATGACGATTGGCACGAATAAATGGGGATTGAAACGCTGGTATCCGGTAGAACAGATGGAAGAAGAAATTTCCAACCTGCCGAAGAAGCGTAAAAAGAAAAAGCCGAAGCGTAAAGTGAAAAAAGAAACTGCAGATGAAGCATTGTTTGATGAAGATCTTGAGGAAGACCTTGATTTGGATGATGAAGACTTGGATCTTGATGAGAGCGATGATGGTTTTGAAGGGGATTATGACAACGATGACCTTGATGAAGAAGAGGAAGAGGTAATTGAAGATGACATTAGCTTCATTGGCGATGATGACGAGGAAGATGACGACCTCTGATTGCCGCTTGACTTTCAAACCGTAAATAAGTACAATCTTATTTGGGCTCTTAAAATTTCGTTGAACGAACCTAAAGGCGCTCCCCATTACCGGGGAGCGCTTTTTATTTTTGCTTATGCGTGTCGTGTCTTGCAGGGCGCTTGCGCTTTTCTTATTTGCTCCACTACATTTACGTGTTAATTTTTATGACTGCTGAAGCAGCCAGTAGGTCATGATATAAGAAAGATTACAGAAGAAAGAGGGATGACCGTGACAAAGTACATTTTTGTAACAGGTGGGGTAGTGTCTTCCTTAGGTAAAGGAATCACAGCCGCTTCACTTGGCCGTTTATTGAAAAACCGTGGGTTGAAAGTGACTATCCAAAAATTCGATCCATACTTGAACGTAGACCCTGGTACGATGAGTCCGTATCAGCATGGAGAAGTGTTCGTGACAGACGACGGTGCTGAGACTGACTTGGACCTTGGCCACTATGAGCGCTTCATCGATATCAACCTGAATAAATTCAGCAACGTAACGACAGGGAAAGTATACTCCCACGTCATTAAGAAAGAACGTCGCGGTGATTATCTGGGTGGAACCGTCCAGGTCATTCCACATATTACGAACGAAATCAAAGATCGTGTTTTCCGTGCCGGGCATGAAACAAACGCAGATGTTGTCATTACTGAAATCGGCGGCACCGTAGGGGATATCGAATCCCTTCCATTCCTGGAAGCGATTCGTCAAATCAAGAGTGATATCGGACGCGATCACGTCATGTACATTCACTGTACGCTTGTTCCTTATATCAAGGCAGCGGGTGAAATGAAGACAAAACCGACACAGCACAGTGTTAAAGAACTACGCTCACTTGGTATTCAGCCGGATGTGATCGTGCTGCGTACGGAAATGGAAATATCCGAAGAGATGAAAGAGAAGATCGCTCTTTTCGGGGACATTAATAAAAAAGCGGTAATTGAATGTCCTGATGCGGATACCCTTTACAAAATTCCATTGATACTGCAAGAGCAAAAGCTTGATCAACTGACTTGTGATCATTTCGGCTTGGATTGTAAGCCAGCCGATATGGCGGAGTGGAATCAATTAGTGGATAAAGTCACCCATTTATCTGATAAACTCACAATCGGCCTTGTCGGAAAATACGTCGAATTGCCTGATGCCTATATTTCTGTCGTGGAAGCATTGAAACATGCAGGCTATCCATATGATGCTGATGTTGATATCCAATGGATCAACTCTGAAGAAGTAGATCCATCCAATGTTGAAGATAAGCTTGCCGGAGTTGATGGTATTCTTGTCCCAGGTGGCTTTGGAGATCGAGGAATCGAAGGTAAAATCGAGGCGATCCGTTTTGCCCGTGAAAATAAGGTGCCGTTCCTTGGGATCTGCCTGGGCATGCAGCTGGCTACTGTCGAGTTTGCGCGTAACGTGCTTGGTTTAGAAGGTGCACACTCCGCTGAAATCGATCCAGCAACACCTCATCCAATTATCGACCTTCTTCCGGAACAAAAAGAAGTTTCTGACCTTGGTGGAACGTTACGACTTGGTATCTATCCATGTAAGCTGCAGGAAGGTTCCAAAGCAAAAGAAGCTTACGGAGATGAGGTTATTTACGAACGTCACCGTCACCGGTTTGAGTTCAATAATCATTACCGTGAAGAAATGGAAGAAAAAGGTTTCTCCTTCAGCGGCACCAGTCCTGATGGCCGCTTGATTGAAATTATCGAAGTTGAAGATCATCCATGGTTTATAGCAAGCCAGTTCCACCCAGAGTTCAAGTCCCGTCCGACTCGTCCGCAGGAATTGTTCTATGGATTCATTGGAGCGGCTGCTACCTATAAAAAATAATAAAAAAAGCGCGAAGCCTCATCGAAGGTTTCGCGCTTTTTCCATTTCCTGGACACCCCTGGGGTGCGGAGCGGGAGTCATTCGTATTCGGATAGGATTTCTTTTACGGTAATGTAGATCGCATAATAGCTGTAAAGTGCGGTCATGGCACTCGGAAAACAGATTCGTTCCATGTCAAAGGGCAACAGGGAGTCGGTCACTTTCGTATCTACCGGAAAATCAGCCTGTTTGTACAGGGGATCTTCCATGTTTTTTACGGAGGATAAACTGATCACCTGTGAGCCCTCCGCCTGGGCTTTGTGCATAATAGCTGTAGCTTCCTCGTGATCCGCGAACCTTGCTGAGAGAATCACCCGGTCGATGGAAGTCAGCTCGGTATCGGATTGATAACGCTGGCATTTTGGTAATGTTTCTTTTCCTGCTATCATTTCCGCTTCGACAGCCTTCATTTCTTCAAAGCCTTTCACATAAATGGTTCCATCCCCTACGATCGCTTGAGCCAGCGCTCTCGCTGCCTCTTCGATAGCGAGCGTTTCTTTTTCCTCGATTTGCTGAAATTTACCTGTCAATTGGGTAGTCAGCATCTTCATCATGATAATCCCACCTTTATTTACCATTCAATTTTCATAGCTTAGCACAAATGGCTGATGTTGAGAATAAATTAAAGCTGCCATAAGCAGGAAAAAAGTCAATTTATATCGAATGAAAAAAGAAGGAGGTATTATATGAGCGTAATTTAACTGCAGAAAGGTAGGCGAGCGATCATGGCCAAAGAAGTGTTGATTGTAGACGACCAGCCAGGTATCAGGCTATTACTGGAAGAAGTGGTCAAAGGAGAAGGATATGCAGTGGCTTGTGCCGAGACAGGGCGTGAAGCACTGGATTATATTGAAGCAAATGACCCAAACCTGTTGGTGATCGACTATAATCTTCCGGTCATGAATGGCGGTGAATTGCTGCACCATTTGAATGAGACAGGATACGACAAACCAGCCATTCTGATGACGGGTTTATCTGTGGAAAGCCTCGGTGCAGAAAAGGATTTCCACTTTGTGAAGAAAGTGGTTTCTAAACCGTTTAATATCATGGATATCCGGGAATTAATCTCCAAAATCATGCAATAAAAAGTGTACAAAAATTGACTATTTGAGAAAATTTTTGATGTAAGCGCTCTATCCTTCTTGGGTTGTTGCACCTTCGTCTGGGTATTGGTATTCTTATAATTGTGATTACACATACATAGCATGTCTGTGCGATTTGCAAATGTGCTAGTAAATAATATACCCACTCGAAGGAGGAGCTTTCATGCCTTTAGTATCAATGAAGGAAATGCTCGAAACTGCTAAGGAACAGCGCTACGGTGTTGGGCAGTTCAACCTGAATAACCTGGAATACGCACAAGCGATTCTTCAAGCAGCAGAAGAAGAAAAATCACCAGTCATCCTCGGTGTATCCGAAGGTGCAGCTAGATATATGGGTGGTTTCAATGTAGTGGTTTCCATGGTAAAAGCATTGATGGATGCTTATGGAACAACGGTTCCTGTTGCTATTCACCTTGACCATGGATCCAGCTTTGAGAGCTGTGCAAAAGCGATTCATGCAGGGTTCACTTCTGTTATGATCGATGCTTCCCATGATCCACTGGAAGAAAATATCGCAGTGACTAGAAAAGTCGTAGAACTAGCGCATCTTCATGGCGTTTCTGTTGAAGCAGAACTTGGCCGTGTCGGTGGACAGGAAGATGACTTGATCGTTGATGACGCAGAAGCAGCTTATGCTATTCCATCTGAATGTAAGCAGCTGGTTGACGAAACTGACGTTGATGTATTCGCGCCAGCATTAGGTTCTGTCCATGGTCCTTATAAAGGGGAGCCGAACCTTGGTTTCGATCGCATGGAAGAAATTATGGGTCTTGTCGATAAACCGCTTGTCCTTCACGGTGGTACAGGCATTCCGACACACGACATTAAAAAGGCGATCTCTTTTGGTACAGCGAAAATCAATGTAAATACCGAAAATCAAATCGCTCAAGGCAAGAAAGTCCGTGAAGTATTGGCGGAAAAGCCGGACCTTTATGATCCACGTAAATATCTTGGACCAGGACGCGACGCCATCAAAGAAACAGTCATTGGCAAAATGCGTGAGTTCGGTTCTTCCAATAAAGCGTAAATAAACAGATGAACAAAGGAAGCCGTTTTTTGAACGGTTTCCTTTTCAACATATTATGAAAACGCAATCATCGATGGGGAGGATTATTTACATGAAATTTTTTATTGATACTGCAAATATTGACGATATCAAGGAAGCAAATGCTTTAGGTATACTGGCCGGGGTGACGACAAACCCGAGCCTGGTAGCTAAAGAAGGCGTTTCGTTTCATGAACGTTTGCAAGAGATCACAGCAGAAGTAGACGGATCTGTCAGTGCAGAAGTAGTATCCGAGGATGCAGAAGGAATGATCCGTGAAGGGAAGGAACTTGCGGCGATTGCACCGAATATTACAGTAAAGGTACCAATGACGATGGAAGGTCTGAAAGCGGTCAAAGCATTGGCTGATCTTAACATCAAAGTCAATGTGACACTGATTTTCTCTGCCAATCAGGCTTTGCTTGCAGCAAGAGCAGGAGCAGCTTATGTATCTCCATTCTTAGGGCGTCTGGATGACATTGGTCATAACGGTCTGGAATTAATCGCTCAGATTGCGGAGATTTTTGACCGACATGGTATTGAAACAGAAATCATCGCTGCATCCGTCCGTCATCCCGTTCATGTTACAGAAGCTGCTATGAATGGGGCACACATCGCAACGGTTCCTTTTAAAGTATTGAATCAATTGGTGAAACATCCGTTGACGGATCAGGGTATCGAGAAATTTCTTGCTGATTGGAATCAACAAAAATAGCATGAAATTGGTAAAATTGTACAAACTAACAGCGCAGGAACAGGTTGACTGAGAACTGGATTTCTTGGAATAGACACTGCCGGGAATGTCAATCAATCGGACAATCACTGGCAAATCTCTGCTTCAGTCAGACATTTGCGGGTAGATTGCAGGATTAAAAGCGAGGAGTTAGCCATGCAAAAATTACTTGTAGAAGGCGGTAAAAGATTAGAGGGTACAGTACGGATCGGTGGCGCAAAGAACAGTGCGGTTGCCTTGCTTCCAGCAGCTATATTGGCTGAATCGCCAGTCACGATCGAAGGTCTGCCAAAGATCTCTGACTTGCAGATCCTAAGCGACCTGCTGGAGGAGATTGGCGGCACGGTGAAGAAAGAGGGGCAGACAATTGAAATCGATCCATCGGAAATGATTTCCATGCCTCTTCCAAATGGTAAAGTGAAGAAGTTACGAGCGTCCTATTATTTCATGGGTGCAATGCTCGGCCGTTTTAAAAAAGCAGTCATTGGACTTCCGGGGGGCTGCCACCTCGGTCCGCGTCCGATCGATCAGCACATAAAAGGTTTTGAAGCGTTAGGTGCCCAGGTGACAAACGAACAGGGAGCCATTTACCTGCGTGCGGAAGAGCTGCGCGGTGCACGCATCTACCTGGATGTGGTCAGTGTCGGCGCGACCATCAATATTATGCTGGCGGCAGTTCGGGCTAAAGGAAAAACGGTTATTGAGAATGCTGCCAAGGAACCTGAAATCATTGATGTTGCTACCCTGCTTACCAGTATGGGAGCGAAGATCAAAGGTGCAGGCACGGATGTGATCCGGATTGAAGGTGTGGATCAGCTTAGCGGCTGTAACCATACGATTATTCCGGATCGTATCGAAGCAGGAACCTATACGATTCTGGCAGCAGCGCTTGGGGACGGAATCCTGATTGATAACGTTATCCCTCAACACTTGGAATCCCTGCTTGCCAAATTGCGTGAGATGGGAGTCACGGTGGAAGAAAGCGATGAGCAATTGTTCATCAAAACGAGCGAAAAGCTGAAGAGCGTCGATATCAAAACACTCGTGCATCCAGGTTTTCCAACGGATTTACAGCAGCCATTTACGTCGCTTTTGACAAAAGCATACGGGACAGGTGTCGTCACTGATACAATCTATCAGGCGCGTTTCAAACATATCGATGAACTGCGACGCATGAATGCCCACATTAAGGTGGAAGGTGGAGCCGCGATTGTGGCAGGTCCATCTCCGTTACAAGGGGCGAAAGTCAAAGCGACCGACCTCCGTGCCGGAGCAGCACTTGTTATTGCTGGTCTGATGGCAAAGGGGATTACAGAAGTCACCGGAATTGAGCATATCGAACGAGGATATGAGGACCTCGTAGAGAAGCTCACAAATCTCGGGGCGACTATCTGGCATGAAAAAATGACCGAAGAAGAAGTAGAGCAGTTTCAAAATTCATAAGATCTTAGTTTCCATGGAGATGGGGAAAAATTCAGATATGAATGGAGAGGAAATACCATGGAAAGAAGTTTGACAATGGAATTGGTACGTGTCACTGAAGCGGCGGCACTTAAATCTGCACGATGGATGGGAAGAGGGAAAAAAGAGGAAGCGGATGATGCAGCAACATCTGCCATGCGCGATGTCTTTGATACCATCCCGATGAAAGGTACCGTCGTTATCGGTGAAGGGGAAATGGATGAAGCGCCGATGCTTTACATTGGAGAGAAGCTCGGCAATGGCTACGGCCCTCGTGTCGACGTTGCGGTCGACCCGTTAGAAGGGACGAACATTGTGGCACAGGGGACATGGAATGCGTTAGCTGTCATTGCGATTGCTGATCATGGTGCCCTGCTTCATGCACCGGATATGTACATGGATAAAATCGCTGTCGGACCGGAAGCGGTGGGCAAAGTGGATATCAATGCCTCGATTGCCGACAACCTGAAGGCAGTAGCGGAAGCGAAGAACAAAGATGTAGAAGATGTGGTAGCCATCGTGTTGAACCGGAAGCGCCATGAAGGGATCATTGAAGAAATTCGTGCCGCTGGCGCAAGGATTAAGCTGATTCCTGATGGAGACGTGGCTGCAGCCATCAATACAGCGTTCGATCATACTGGTGTCGATATTCTGTTTGGTTCAGGCGGTGCTCCGGAGGGGGTACTTGCTGCTGCGGCGTTGAAATGTCTTGGTGGAGAAATCCAGGGTAAGCTGCTTCCAGCCAATGATGAAGAGCTGGAACGCTGTAAAAGCATGGGAATCGAAGACATCAACAAAGTTCTTTATATGGACGATTTTTGTTCCGGAGATGACGCGATCTTTGCTGCCACCGGCGTAACGGACGGCGAACTGTTGCAAGGTGTACAATTCAAAGGCACGAAAGCAACGACACAGACGATCGTCATGCGCGCAAAATCAGGTACTGTCCGTTTCATCGATGGGGATCACAGTTTGAAAAAGAAACCGAATCTAGTAATCAAACCTTAATAGGCAAGGGAGCCGTCATAACGGCTTCCTTTTCCCTTATTTAAGCCGAAAAATAAGCATTTTAAAGATAGATCTGATTTTTTTTGAGTTTTATATTGAATAGTTTCATGGAAAAGAGTTAAAATGGTTAAAGTTTAAACAACCCTTAAATAGTGAAAAACCTCTGTAAGCTTCTCAAAATTAGCTTCGAGAATTTCTTCTATCACTTCAAAAAATGTTCTTTCGAAAAAGAATAGCATACTTTGCCAATTTTCTTGCTGTCCCCTCCTGTTTATATATTTACTCTTTAGCAGATAGATAGCGGTACAGGGCTTAAAGACGGCAGACGGAACCAAGTAACAAAAATATAATAGTGTGGTGATTTTGTGGCTGAATTGACAATATCTCATTTAGAAACGTTAACCCTGAAAGATTTATACGCATTAGCACGGCAATTTAAAGTATCTTATTATGCAAAACTGACAAAACGGGAACTGATTTTCGCCATTCTGAAAGCCCAGGCGGAAAAAGGTGGATATTTATTCATGGATGGAATCCTGGAAATCATACCATCTGAAGGATTCGGTTTCTTACGACCGATCAATTACTCCCCTAGCGCGGAAGATATCTACATTTCTGCATCCCAAATCCGTCGTTTTGACTTGAGGAATGGAGATAAGGTCTCGGGGAAAGTACGTCCTCCAAAGGAAAACGAACGTTATTACGGGCTGCTTCATGTCGATGCGGTCAACGGGGAAGACCCGGAAACCGCGAAAGAGCGTGTTCACTTCCCAGCCTTGACTCCGCTCTATCCGGACCGGATGATGAAGCTGGAAACGAAAAGCAAAAACATTTCCACCAGGGTGATGGATCTGATGGCGCCGGTAGGCTTCGGACAGCGTGGTTTGATTGTAGCACCGCCGAAGGCCGGGAAAACGATGCTGCTTAAAGAGATTGCACACAGCGTTTCTCTGAACCATCCTGAGGCGAAATTGATCATCCTGCTTGTTGATGAACGACCGGAAGAAGTTACGGATATCGAACGATCGGTTGCTCCAGATGTAGACGTTGTCAGTTCGACGTTTGATGAAGTACCTGAAAACCATATCAAAGTTTCCGAGCTCGTATTGGAACGTGCCATGCGCCTGGTGGAGCAAAAGCGTGATGTTATTGTACTGATGGACAGTATCACAAGGCTTGCCCGTGCTTACAACCTGGTCATTCCCCCTAGCGGACGTACTCTGTCCGGAGGAATCGACCCGGCAGCATTCCACCGTCCGAAACGATTCTTCGGTGCCGCTCGTAATATCGAAGAAGGTGGAAGCTTTACGATTTTGGCTACCGCTCTTGTCGATACCGGTTCACGGATGGATGATGTCATTTATGAAGAGTTCAAAGGAACAGGTAACATGGAGCTTCATCTGGACCGCAGCCTGGCACAGCGCCGTATTTTCCCGGCTATCGACGTGCTTCGTTCCGGCACACGGAAAGAAGAGCTGCTGCTTCCTAAAACACATTTGGAAAAAATGTGGGCGATTCGCAAAGCATTATCTGACACCCCGGATTTCGCGGAGCGTTTCATGCGCAGATTGAAAGCATCGAAAAATAACGAAGAGTTTTTCGATATCATGGATAAAGAAATGAAAGGCAAGTCGACCGGCAGAAGAGCTCAGCCCCAGGGAAAATAAAACAAGTTCTTGCAATGCAAAAATGCCCCTGTTATAATCATTCTATGTGAGTTTCGAGACAGGGCAGGTTCTGCCTGATACGGCTCTTACAATAACTCTGTTTCCAAAGGATTCAGGGCAAAAAGGAGTGGAAGAACATGAAAAACGGCATTCATCCAGAATACCGCAAAGTCGTATTTCTAGACACAAGTTCTGATTACAAGTTTCTAAGTGGTTCCACACAGGGATCTGACGAAACTATTGAATGGGAAGATGGCAACACATACCCATTGATCCGCGTAGAAATCAGCTCAGCTTCTCACCCGTTCTACACAGGTAAGCAAAAAGCTGATAAAGAAGGCGGCCGTGTCGATCGCTTTAAGAAAAAATACAACATTAAGTAATATTCGTCATATCATACTGGATATACGAATTTCTGCGAAAAACAGGCAAATCGTCTAACTTTGCCTGTTTTTTTGCACTTCAAGATAGATTAACTGTGTTAAAGGAATAAAGTATAAGAAAAGCAGAGGCTTTTGCCAAAAGGTAGGCCGGATTTTTTCTAATACGAACAAGAGATGAAAAGGGGACTGTCGCTGTCCTGCCGGCAGTTCCCTTCTTCTGTTTTTTTACCATGTCTGTTATAGATGGAGATTCGGGAAGGGAGCGACTAACAACGTGTATGTGATGAAGCAAAGCGGTTGGGTAGAAGTGATTTGTGGGAGTATGTTCAGTGGGAAGTCCGAAGAATTGATACGTCGTGTCCGTCGTGCTACATATGGTAATTTGTCCGTCCGGGTGTTTAAACCGCTTATCGATGATCGATATTCGGAGGATGCGATTGTATCCCATAATGGAACTTCCGTGCTCGCCCGTCCTGTGGAGCACTCGAAGGATATTTTAGCAGCCGTCGATGATACCATTGATATTGTTGGAATAGATGAAGTTCAGTTTTTTGATGAGGAAGTCGTAGATGTCGTGGAGGAGCTTGCCGATAAAGGGATCCGCGTCATTGTTGCCGGTCTGGATACCGACTTTCGTGGCGTGCCGTTTGGCTGTATGCCGGACTTGATGGCACTGAGTGAAATGGTGACAAAATTGAACGCTATCTGTCCGGTTTGTGGTTCACCAGCGAGTCGTACCCAGCGTCTGATTGACGGAAAACCAGCCTCATACGATGATCCGATCATTCTTGTCGGAGCTTCAGAATCCTACGAGCCGCGTTGCCGTCATCATCATGACGTGCCTAATAAGCCCAGGCAATCGCAGCTGAAAACCAAGATATCCAATTGAATAATGAAGCTGACTAAAGCATCAAAAACCTACCCGTTTTTGGTGCTTTTTGATTAGAATTATTTTTGTCAGCCATATATTCGGTAATTTAAAATAGAAATTTAGCCAAAATAGCTTAAAATTAAGAAAATAACTAATAACCAGCGCTCCCTGCCTGATTCATATTTTTCTCTGTTAGGGACATCCTAAGAAAAAAGCGCAAGGAGTGGGAAAATATGAAATACCAGGCGACAGCGATAATGATATTTGCAGCGATTCTCCTCGCAGCATGCGGTGGTGTAGGGGATCAGGATCAAGCAGGCGAAGGCTTGATGAACACCCAGAATCCTGAAGAAAAAGGCAGCCAGATCGATAATCCGCGTATGATCAATAATGTCGGTGACAGCTGGGGGTTAAAGCAGGATCGCGAAAAAATCAAATCGGCTGCTGAGAGCGTGCCGGGAGTTGAAGTCGAGCGTATCATACTGGAAGGTCCGCTCGTACGTGTGACGGCAAATGTCGATAATGACCGTTTATCAGATGGAGACAGACAGGACTGGGAACAGCAGATTGAGCAGGCGATTTACCGGGCGGTTCCCCGCTATGACATCAAAGTAAGGGTTCGATGAGGGGATTCGGTTATCAGGGCGGCTGGAGCACAGCTGCCTTTCTTTTTTTACTTTTGCCCGTCATCTTGTAACTCCCAAGTCTCTATAATATAATTAGACTGTTATAGAGAAAGAGGTGGATCTACATGTTAGAACGTTTGCAATCCCTTGAAGATCGATATGAAAAATTGAATGAACTCCTCAGTGATCCTGAGGTCATCAGTGATCCGAATAAATTACGAGAATATTCGAAAGAGCAGTCTGATCTCGAAGAAACCGTTCAGGCATACCGGGAATACAAAGATGTCAGCACCCAATTAAACGACGCTAAAGTGATGCTGAAGGATAACCTGGATGATGAGATGCAGGACATGGTTAAAGAAGAGATCGATGAACTGAGCACTCAGAAAGAAGAGCTGGAAGAACGGTTGAAATACCTGATGCTGCCGAAGGATCCGAATGATGATAAAAACGTCATCATGGAAGTCCGTGGTGCAGCCGGCGGTGATGAAGCTGCTTTATTTGCGGGTGACTTGTTCCGGATGTATACACGCTATGCGGAAACGCAAGGGTGGAAAATAGAGGTCATCGAATCCCATCAAAATGATGTAGGTGGCTATAAAGAGGTCATCTTCATGGTCAATGGCCAGGGAGCATTCTCAAAGTTGAAGTATGAAAACGGCGCTCACCGTGTCCAGCGTGTGCCGGAAACGGAGTCAGGCGGCCGGATCCATACCTCCACGGCAACTGTAGCAGTACTTCCGGAAGCGGAAGAAGTAGAAGTAGACATCCATGATAAAGACATTCGTGTCGACACATTCGCATCAAGTGGTCCTGGCGGGCAAAGCGTTAACACGACCATGTCTGCTGTTCGACTTACACATGAGCCGACAGGGGTCGTCGTCTCTTGTCAGGATGAAAAGTCTCAGATCAAGAACAAAGAAAAAGCGATGAAGGTGCTTCGTGCCCGTATTTATGATAAATTCCAACAGGAAGCGCAGGCGGAGTATGATGAGAATCGTAAGTCCGCTGTTGGTTCCGGAGACCGCTCTGAACGGATCCGCACCTACAATTTCCCTCAAAGCCGTGTCACCGATCACCGTATCGGTTTGACTATCCAGAAGCTCGATCAGATTTTAGAAGGTAAGCTTGAAGAAATCCTTGACGCATTGATCGTTGAAGAGCAAACGAAAAAATTGGAGCAGATTGGTGAATAACATGGAACAATCATTTACGACTATTCAGGAAGCCCGTCAGTGGGCTTCTCTTTTTTTAAAAGAACATCAGCGGGAACCTGGTGTTGCCGACTGGCTGCTTGAACACCATCTCGATATGAGCTACACACAGTTGATGGCTTATGGCCGTGATTCTTTTCCCAATGAAAAAAAGGATGCCTTCGTTGCGGATATTTATAAACATACGGAGACAGGAGTTCCTGTGCAGCATTTGATTGGAGAAGCGGAATTTTATGGCCGTCGGTTCGCTGTAAATGCTGATGTCCTTGTACCAAGACCAGAAACAGAAGAACTGGTGGAAGGAGTTTTACGGTTCATCGATAAGCAGGGACTGAATTCTGAATACCTGAAAGTTGTCGATCTCGGTACAGGAAGTGGGGCAATTGCGTGCACTTTGTCATTAGAATTGGAAAACCTGGATGTATATGCGACGGACATTTCCTCACAAGCATTGGAAACAGCAACCCATAACGCCCATCAACTGGGTGCCAAAGTGAAGTTTTATCAAGGAGACTTTCTTGCTCCAGTTGCGGGAGAAGCGATCGATATCGTTGTATCGAATCCGCCGTATATAGCTAATGACGAGCTGGAAACACTCTCCGATACCGTCGTCCAGTTTGACCCGCACCTGGCATTATTTGCTGGCGATGAAGGACTGGCAGCGTACCATACGATTGTCCGCCAGATAAAAAGTTATCATCTCCGCCCCATGCTGATAGCTTTTGAAATTGGTCATCGACAAGGGGAGGCAGTCAAGGCGATCATTGAAACAGAGCTCCCAGGCTATCACGCGGAGGTTCGTTCGGATATCAACGGCAACCCAAGGATGGTATTTGCCTATTCTGAAACATCTGTTAAATCTCAGTCTTAATTTTCCAGTCAAAGCACCCACTTGCTGAGCATTAGTTTCGTTACTTTTAATTAGAGAAAATGTGGTCTTGAAAATAGCTCGCTTTCCGCGGGGAAGACGGCAAGCCTCCTCGAGCTAAAGCTCTGTGGGGTCTTGCCAGTCTATCCTTTCCCGCAGGAGTCTCGCCATTTCCAAGACCTCATTACCTTGTATGGAATAACGAAACCATCTTATTGATTATAATGGGAGCTATTCCGAAAAGATCCGCTACCATGGTTATTTGTACGTTATTTTTACCATCGTGTATATGGTGGGCGTAAAAAACTAGATTTCAAGAAACTTTTATAGCCAGGTCCGGTGGGGAACGACGAGACTCCTGCGGGATGAAAATGACAGGTGAGACCCCGGAAGACGAAGTCTGAGGAGGCTCAACGCATGCCCGCGGAAAGGGAGTCGTTCCCCACCGGACCGTTAATCAGATAAACATCTCGAAATCAAGTCTTCGACTTTATGGTCCTATTGTTGAACAGAAAAATAATAGATTAAGAGTTTAAAATCAAAATGTCCTGCCCATACTTGAGAACATAAGATTTACAGAAAAGGGGTAGGACAATGAAAAAAGCACTGATAACCTTATTGATTATTTCTATTATTATAGTAGCTTCACCGATTACGACGACAGGAGCAGCAACCACCGGACCTGATTATCAAGTCATTCCTGATGAAGCGATCCGATTACGGATTCTTGCTAACAGCAATGGGGAAGACGATCAGGAGTTGAAACGGGAAGTGCGTGACAAGGTCAATGCCGAAATTACAACATGGGTCGAAAAATTGACCTCGATCGAGACGGCGCGTCAATTGATTGAACGAAGAATTAGCGAGGTAGAAAAAATCGTCGCCGAAACGTTGGAAAACGCAAACGTAAATCAAGCGTATCAAGTAAAGTATGACGAGCAGGTGGATTTTCCTACAAAGTTATATGGGAACTATATATATCCAGCAGGAACCTACGAAGCGATTTTGATTACGCTTGGTGCCGGAAAAGGCGACAACTGGTGGTGCGTCTTGTTCCCCCCATTATGTTTCCTGGACTTCGCTAATGGTACTACCACAGCCTCTGCTGCTGAAGCTGGTCAGGATACGACTGCACAACCGGCTTCCCAGGAAGTTGAAGTAGACTTTTTCCTGGTGAAAATCTGGAATTCCATAAAAAATCTATTTTCTTAGCATATCAAGCACACTTCTTTTCATAGATTAGTGATAGAAAAGGAGTGTGTTTTTGTTATGGAAATTATTAAATTAGAAGAAAAACATTGGAAACTATTAAAAAATAAGTATAACTATCCGGCGAATGTCGCCTGGGATCAGGAGGAAATGTTGACAAACGGTTATTTAATCCAGGAAGGGCAAATGCTGCTGGGCAGTTACCTGTTGCATCCTGTAGAGAAAAGTGTGGTGCAATTGAAACAACTGACATTATTCAGCCAGGCTACCCCGGAATTACTATTAGTTATTTTTCAAACAATTTTAGAAGATATCCATCAATCTAATATTTCCTCGGTGGTAGTCATTAGCCATTCCGAACAGTTGGACACATTACTGCAGCATTTTGATTTTAAAAACGCTGCACCACAGGAGTTACCCACAAACGAACAGTTATCCACAGAAAAGGTTTGGGTTTACCAAGTAAATTAACTAAAGTTATTCACTTCTGTGGGTAAGTGCTGTGGATAACGATGACTTATTGTGTAAAAGTGAATGTAAAACGTAAAATATCGGGATTTTGTAACAATAGACTTGTGTGTAAGTTGTTAATAACTTGTGTTTAACTCCGATACTTGCTTCATCAACGCTCTCGTCGCATAATAAAAATAGAAGATATGTGAAGGAGCATTAGTAGTTATGTCTATGAAAACGAACGTATGGAATATTAATCCGATGCGTGTAGAAACGCATATAGATGAAATAAATCAAGCGGCATACCTCCTGCATCAACAGGAGGTTGTTGCGTTTCCGACAGAAACGGTATATGGGCTGGGGGCAGACGCAACAAGCGAGCAGGCAGTCCATCGTATTTTTGAAGCGAAAGGACGTCCTTCGGATAATCCGCTGATTGTCCACGTAGCCGATTCTACTCAGGTGGAAAAACTGGTTACCCACATCCCGGAATCGGCGAAAAAAATGATGGCTGCCTTCATGCCTGGACCGTTGACCATTGTCCTGGAAAGTAACGGGACCTGTGCCGAAAATGTAACGGCTGGATTATCGACAGTGGCCGTCCGAATTCCTGACCATCCGGTGGCGCTTGCGTTATTGAAAGCGAGCGAGGTCCCGCTTGCTGCTCCGAGTGCCAATCGCTCCGGTAGACCGAGCCCGACGACAGCCGACCACGTCTATCAGGATTTGAATGGCCGGATTTCGGGGTTGATCGATGGCGGGCCCACCGGCGTGGGCTTGGAGTCGACGGTGGTGGATTGTACAAGTGACATGCCGGTCATTTTACGTCCGGGCGGAATAACAAGACAGCAGATTGAGGATGCCATCGGAGCTGTCATGGTAGACCCTGCGCTTGCTTCAACGGAAGAGAAGCCGAAGTCACCAGGCATGAAATATACCCATTATGCCCCGGAAGCACCTTTATGGCTTGTGGATGGAAGTGATGAATTTTTTATCGACCAACTCCGTGATCTAGAGCAGGATGGGAAGCGGATTGGAATCATCGCCAGCAATGAACTTGCTGAACAATTACCACAAAGACGTGTAATTGCCTGCGGGTCGCGTAATAACCTGAAAGAAGTCGCTGTCCATTTGTATAGCGCGCTCCGTGAATTTAAAAAAGCGGATGTCGACATCATCCTTGGTGAAGCTTTTGCTGAAGAAGGGTATGGAGAAGCTATCATGAACCGCCTGCAGAAGGCCGCTGTCAAGAAACTCAATCAATTTTAATTGAATCATATTGATGCACCTCCCCGCATATAGTGAGATAGCATGTCCGGGGAGGTTTTTCTATGGAGTCCGTTTGGCTTGGGGAAGTCGTTTCCTTATCAATACTCGCGTTTGCGCTCGGTTTAGATGCATTTTCGGTATCATTAGGCATGGGGATGCAGCGGATGCGGTTGAAACGAATCTTTTTCTTAGGACTATTGGTAGGCATTTTTCACGTAATTATGCCTTTTATCGGAATAATAATCGGCCAGTTAGTATCTGCGCCGTTGAATCATATGACCATGTTAATAGGTGGGATGCTGTTGATCGGAATCGGTGCCCATATGTTCTTTTCCTCCTTTAGGGATGATAAGAAGCCCCAGTCTCCGATCGGTCTCGGTGTGATTTTGTTTGCCTTCAGCGTCAGCATCGACAGCTTTTCTGCTGGTTTGAGCCTCGGATTGTCAGGAGTCGGTGTACTGATGGCTGTCTTGCTTTTCGGGATCATGAGCATGATTTTGACGTGGACAGGTTTTATGCTCGGCCGAAAAGCGAAAGGACTGCTCGGGGTGTATAGTGAACTATTAGGCGGAAGTATCCTGTGTGCTATCGGACTCAACATGCTGTTCTGATGTGTCTCACCTCCTCCTATGGTAAAATGGGAAAATAGAAACGGCGTAGTAAGGAGGAGTTCCGGAATGAATATACTTTTCGTCTGTACCGGCAACACATGCAGAAGTCCAATGGCGGAAGCGTTGCTGAAAAAGAACAACAACAGCGTAAATGTAAAATCAGCGGGTGTATTCGCGGGAAAAGGCGCTCCCATTTCAGGTGGTGCCCGACAGGTATTGGAAGAAGAAGGGATCGAAGTCAATCATCAATCGCAGCCTGTCACGCCAGAACTGCTGGACTGGGCAGATCTTGTTTTGACAATGAGTGAGCAGCATAAACAATCACTGGCCATGCAATATGATCAGTGGCAGGATAAATATTTTACCTTAAAAGAATATGTAACCGGTGACCAGGCTAAGGCCGATTGGGAAAAGCTGAAACAAGCATACACGGAAATTGAAGAGAAACGGATTCAGTTCATCAATGACAATCGCAAAAAGTACGATGATGATACGATGCAGCAAAAATTGTATGAAGCATTGAAAGAGGATTTAGAAGAAATCCATAAGCTGGAAAATGAACTGCCAAGCTTTGATATCAGTGATCCTTTTGGCGGGGATGTGACTATTTACAGGGAGACGATGAAAGAAATAGATAAACACATTACGTTTCTATTAAAAAAGATAGATGCTGAGAACCGGGACGGCAAATGAAGGTAAAATTTCACTGCTTCCATTTAAGTGGCTGACACGTTACAATCATGTTAGTAGAAGAAGGAGTGGTGTCAGCATGAAAATTATCCTTGCCTCCGACCATGGAGGAACAAACTTACGTAAAGAAGCAGCAGCGGTATTAGATGAACTGGAAATTCCTTATGAAGATATCGGCTGCGACTGCGAGGGTTCGGTAGATTATCCCGATTACGCTTTACCAGCGGCTGAACGTGTCGCAAGTGGAGAGTTCGATAAAGGCATCCTTATTTGTGGTACAGGCATTGGTATGTCCATTTCCGCAAACAAAGTAAAAGCAGTACGTGCGGCGCTTGTCCATGATTTGTTCAGTGCAAAAGCGACCCGAGAACATAACGATTCTAATGTACTATGCATGGGAGAGCGTGTCATTGGTCCTGGGCTTGCAGCGGAAATCGTCCGTACCTGGGTATCTACGGATTATGAAGGCGGTCGTCATGCCAACCGTGTAGGAAAGATTGCCGAATACGAAAATAAATAATAGAATAGAAAATAGAGTGTTGGAGAAGCCTTATGGATACGCTTCTCCTTTTTTACAAGTAAAATCCTCAATGGAGGTGTCCAGGCATCATGAGTAAGGAATCTATCCGGAAAGATGTCCAGAATCTGGTGAGTGAATTGTCTGCAAGCGGTCATTTGAAGGCTGGTGAACAATTTGTTATCGGATGCTCTACCAGTGAAATTGCTGGCGAGCGGATCGGCACTTCCGGAAGTGAAGAAATTGCTGCTGTGTTGTTTGAAGAATTGCAGGATTTGAAGGAGAATGAAGGGGTAGAACTTGTTTTTCAATGTTGTGAACATTTGAATCGTGCGCTTGTAATGGAACGGAAGACCATGGAAAAACGCGGCTATGAGCAAGTATCGGCTATTCCAGTGCCTAAGGCTGGAGGATCGATGGCTGCTTATGCCTTCAACCATATGGAGGATCCAGTCGTAGTGGAAGAAATCAAAGCCGAATCAGGTATCGATATCGGTGATACGATGATCGGCATGCATTTAAAACGGGTGGCAGTGCCGCTCCGGTTCAGTCAAAAATCAATCGGAGAAGCCCACCTGACAGCCGCGCGCACCAGACCGCGTCTGATTGGCGGCGAACGGGCGGTTTATAAGAAACCTCAAGTGGAAGCAGATTGTGATTAAATCAATTTTGATGGAAATAGAGAGGGGAACTGAACATGCAACAAGTCAAACAAAGGGATCTGGAAGTATTCGAGGCAATGGAAGCGGAAAGAAAGCGACAGCAGGAAAAAATTGAACTGATCGCATCAGAGAACTTCGTTTCTGAAGCAGTC
Source organism: Halobacillus sp. B23F22_5 (assembly GCF_043497085.1). Classification (NCBI taxonomy): domain Bacteria; kingdom Bacillati; phylum Bacillota; class Bacilli; order Caryophanales; family Bacillaceae; genus Halobacillus; species Halobacillus sp. B23F22_5. The sequence goes on from NZ_JBIEKI010000001.1 coordinate 553,061, forward strand.
ATGGAAGCGATGGGCTCTGTGCTGACGAATAAATATGCGGAAGGCTACCCTGGACGCCGTTATTATGGCGGCTGTGAACACGTCGATGTTGTTGAGAACCTGGCCCGTGACCGCGCGAAGAAAATCTTCGGTGCGGAACATGCCAACGTACAGCCACACTCCGGTGCTCAGGCAAATATGGCTGTTTATTTTACCGTTCTTGAACCTGGCGACACTGTGCTTGGTATGAACTTGAACCACGGTGGACACCTGACTCATGGAAGTGGTGTCAATTTCAGCGGTAAACTCTACAATTTTGAAGATTATGGTGTGGATAAAGAAACAGAACAAATCGATTATGATGCTGTACTGGAACGTGCCAAAGAATTGAAACCGAAATTGATAGTAGCTGGTGCCAGCGCTTATTCCCGTAAGATTGATTTCGCTAAATTCCGTGCAATTGCGGATGAAGTAGATGCCTATTTGCTTGTGGATATGGCGCACATTGCCGGACTGGTTGCGACAGGTCATCATCCAAATCCTGTACCTCATGCCCATTTTGTTACCACAACGACGCATAAAACACTGCGCGGTCCGCGTGGCGGCATGATTCTTTGCAAGGAGGAATTCGCGAAGAAGATCGATAAAACCGTATTCCCTGGCATGCAGGGCGGTCCGTTGATGCATGTGATTGCTGCCAAAGCTGTTTCCTTCTATGAAATATTGCAGGAAGATTTCAAGGCTTATTCCGAGCAAGTCGTCAAGAATGCCAAGCGTCTCGCCGAATCCCTTCAGAAGCACGGCGTCCGCATCGTTTCCGGTGGTACGGACAACCACTTACTGCTCATGGATGTCCGCCCGCTTAATCTGACAGGAAAAGTAGCTGAAAAAGCACTGGATGATATTGGGGTAACTACCAATAAGAATACTATTCCATTTGACCCTGAAAGCCCATTTGTAACCAGCGGTATCCGAATCGGTACAGCGGCTGTCACTTCCCGTGGCTTCGGTGAAAAAGAAATGGATGAAATTGCTGAAATCATTGCTTTCACGCTTAAGAATCATGAGGATGAAGCAAAAATGAAGGAAGCGGCTGACCGTGTACTTCGTTTGACCAGCCAATTCCCACTTTATCAATAATAAAGAAGTCCCGCTCCATTTATGGCAGCGGGACTTTTGTGTGTCCAAGAAGGGGAGCACGACATTCGGATTTGCCTTGCAGTTACAGCTATAATTATGTACAATTTGAAGGATGCAAAATTTAAAATTCATGACATTTGTCAATTAAAATTTTAAAAGGAGTGGATCGGCAATGGGAAAAGTGTACGTATTGGATCACCCGTTAATCCAGCATAAGTTGACATACATACGGAAAGAAAGCACAGGTACCAAGGATTTCCGTGAGCTTGTAGATGAAGTAGCTGCTTTGATGGCCTTTGAAATTACGCGTGACCTCCCGCTCGAAGAAGTGGAAATAGATACACCAGTTATTTCTGGTGCGAAAGCAAAAGCGTTGAGTGGTAAGAAAATCGGTCTTGTTCCTATCCTGCGTGCAGGGCTTGGAATGGTAGATGGGATGCTGCAATTGATCCCCGCTGCCAAGGTAGGACATGTTGGTTTATACCGTGACCCAGAAACATTAAAGCCTGTTGAATACTATGTGAAGCTCCCTAGCGATATTGAAGAACGTGAATTGATCGTACTTGATCCGATGCTTGCGACCGGGGGATCAGCGAATGCGGCCATCGATTCCTTAAAGAAACGTGGGGCCCGCCAAATCCGCCTGATGTGTATCGTGGCAGCGCCAGAAGGTGTGGAAGCCGTGCAGGAAGCACATCCTGATGTTGATATTTACTTAGCGGCATTAGATGAAAAGTTGAACGAGAAAGGCTATATCGTTCCTGGTCTTGGAGATGCAGGCGACCGCTTGTTTGGAACGAAATAACCATGAAGAAACAGAGGTGTCAGCTATGACCAATCCGATTAAAGTAATGACGATTTTCGGAACCCGGCCGGAAGCAATCAAGATGGCTCCGTTGGTTCTGGAATTAAAAAAACGCACAGACCAATTTGATCCGATTGTGACGGTTACGGCACAGCATCGGGAAATGCTTGACCAGGTGCTGGATATTTTTGATATCACACCAGATTATGATCTGGATATCATGAAGCAACGCCAGACATTAACACAAATTACATCGCGGGCTATGGAAGGTCTGGACGAAGTGATGAAAGAGACCAAGCCTGACATGGTATTGGTTCATGGGGATACCACCACGACATTTGCTGCTTCATTGGCGGCTTATTATAACCAGATTCCTGTCGGTCACGTCGAAGCGGGGCTAAGGACGTGGAATAAGTACTCGCCATTCCCGGAAGAAATGAACCGTCAGCTGACTGGTGTCATGGCTGATCTTCATTTTGCACCCACCAATAAATCACGGGACAACCTGTTGGCTGAAAATAAGCCGGCAGAGCAAATTTTTGTAACAGGAAATACGGCAATTGATGCATTGAAAACTACCGTTGATGATAATTACTCAAATGATGTGATTGACAATCTTGGCGATCGTCGTCTTGTCCTGATGACAGCTCACCGTCGTGAGAACCTTGGCAATAACATGGAGCAGATGTTCCGGGCTATCAAGCGATTAGTCGAAACCCATGACGATGTCCAGGTGGTCTATCCTGTTCATTTGAACCCAGTAGTACAAGAAACCGCTGAACGTATCTTAGGTAATGATGACCGGATTCAATTGATCAACCCACTTGGTGTGATTGATTTTCATAATTTCGCCTCACGTGCCCACTTGATCTTGACGGATTCTGGCGGTGTCCAGGAAGAAGCACCTTCCCTTGGTGTGCCGGTATTAGTACTTCGCGATACAACAGAACGGCCGGAAGGAATTGAAGCCGGGACGCTGAAATTGGCAGGGACCGAAGAAGAACATATCTTTGAGCTTGCCAATGAATTGTTGTCTGATAATCAGGCACATGAAGCGATGGCTAAAGCTTCGAATCCATATGGAGATGGACAGGCTTCCAGCCGTATTGCCGAAGCGATTCGCTATTTCTTCAAGCAACGTGAAGATAAACCGGATCCATTTACATTATAATATACAGTTAGAGCCCTGCTGGCCTCATTTATGAGGAGAGCAGGGCTCTTTTTGTGGAAAGGTTCTGTTAAACGTTGTTGCTGATTTTCCCAAGAGCTTTATTCAACAATAGGACCGTAAAGTCGAAGACTTGATTTCGAGATACTTCGGGTCCGTTGCCGAGTCAGGAGTAAGGGGCGGCTGGGAAACGATTCGCTTTCCTGTGGGGGAGCTGGCAAGCCTCCTCGGTCGTTTCACGACCTGTGGGGTCTCGCCTACCCCCTTCTCCCACGGGAGTCTCACCGTTTCCCCGCCACCCTATCCTATTTTAGATAAACGGACCGCTACATAAAGATGAAGGTTTCTTCATGGTCCACTAAAAGCCCTTTTTAATCAGCTTTTGTTATAGGAAGATGGGCTAAATAATGATATTTCCGTTACTCTCATTAATGCACGGAGGTCCGGGAAATTGCGAGACTCCTATGGGAAAATAGTACATGGTGAGATCCCGCAGGGCTTTAGCCCGAGGAAGCTCACCGTACGCCCATGGAAAGCGAGTGATTTCCCGGACCTCCAGAGATTCTCAACGTAAAGGAAACAGTTTATCTCGAAACTGAGTCTTCAAGTAAAGGGAGCATTAGTTGTAATATCAGTAATGAGATTTGCCGAAGCCGTCCGCAAGCGCTAACCTTCACTAATAAAATCTCGCCGGTATAGCTCTCTCGTTTCTTCAAATAATAGAAGCAACGAAAGGAGAGCGACTAATTTGCGACATTTCTTCCTATTAATACTGCTTTGCTTTTCTCTAACCATGCTGGCTGCATTCGATCAAAAAGATAAAGAAGAAGTCACCCGAATCATTGAAGTGGACGGCGATCCTCATCTTATCAAAAGGGAAATCGAGCGTGACCTTCCTCGCCTGGAAGTAATGACTGTCTATGACACGGTTTTTAACGGCATAGCCATAAAAGGGAAGCCGGAACACCTTACGAAACTAAGCAAAATCGAAGCGATAGTCAATCAACACCCGGTGCAAACTTACCGGACAACCGCAAATGATAACATGAATCAATCTGTCCCTTTTCTCCTTCAGGGTAAACACGAACAACGAAATATTCCTTTTACCGGAAAAGGGGTGAAAGTAGGCGTCATCGATACAGGGATCGATTATACTCATCCAGATCTCTCCGGTAATTATAAGGGCGGCTTTGATGTTTTTGATTTTGATGACGATCCGATGGAAACAATAGAAGAAAACCCGACCATACATGGCACGCATGTCGCCGGTGTCATTGCCGCTAATGGAAAAATGAAAGGAATTGCTCCAGATGCTGAGCTTTACGGGTACCGGGCGCTTGGACCAGGTGGATTCGGAACATCCGTACATGTCATAGCGGCCATTGAAGAAGCAGTAAAAGATAATATGGACATCATTAATCTTTCGCTGGGAAACGATGTCAATGGACCGGATTGGCCGACAAGTGTTGCGGTAGATAAAGCGGCAGCTCTTGGGACGGTTGTGGTGGTAGCGGCAGGCAATACGGGGCCGGATGACTGGACTGTGGGTTCGCCGGCTACCGCCGAGAAGGCTATTACTGTCGGAGCTTCTACACCGCCTGTCAAAATACCAGTATTGACCGATAGCTTTGCTGGAAAAGCAATTCCGCTTATCCCGATGATGGGTTCGAATGAGTGGAAACTGGAAAAACGATATCAGCTCATGTATGGGGGAGTGGGGGACAAGCCTTTAAAAAACGCAAGAGGGAAAATCGTCATTATGAAGCGGGGGAAGATTCCGTTTACGGAAAAAGCTGAATTAGCCGAAAAGAGCGGCGCCATCGCCCTGATTGTTTATAATAATGAAGCGGGAGAGTTTCAAGGAACGATCGATGATGGTTCTATCGATATTCCGGTAGTAGCGGTTTCTAAAAAAGATGGCGAATGGTTGAAGCAAAAGAGCAAAGCAGGTAACTCGGAGTGGCTGGAAACGGAATATATTGATATCGTCGATTCGTTGGCTCCCTTTAGTGCCCGGGGACCGGTAACTGCCAATTGGACAATCAAGCCGGACATACTCGCCCCCGGAGTGGCCATCAACAGTACGGTGCCTGGCGGCTACCAGGAACTTCAAGGGACCAGTATGGCTTCTCCGCATATTGCAGGAGTAGCAGCCCTGATTAAGGAAGCGCACCCCGACTGGACACCGCAGGATATTAAAACAGCGATGCTTTCGACGGCAATCCCATTGAAAGACAAAGAAGGACTTCTCTATGCACCGACCGAGCAGGGAATGGGGAAAGTGAATGTCGAGGCAGCAGTCCAGCCGGCACTCCAGTTTAATCCTTCTCAGTTGAATTTTGGCAGATTCAATAATAGCTTTCCAAAAAAGAAAATTATGGTAAAAATTACGAACAACGAAGAAAGTTCACAAAAAGTTCATTTTTCGCTTCCGAAGAAAAAACAAGGTTTAAGATGGGAACTTCCAAAAGCGTTTACGTTGGCACCGAATCAATCGAAACGGGTCGAAATCGGGCTCCATGTGACGCCTGCCTTTTTGGAAAAAGGGCTGCATCAAGGCTGGATCCGCATGGGAACGCCTGATCAAACGTTTGATCTGCCTTATCTATTCATGATGGAAACAAGCGATTATCCCCGTGCGATGGGCTTTGAAATTGCAACTTCTACTTTTGATTCCACGACTTATGAATACCAATTCTATCTGCCTGAAGACGCAGAGAAGGTAAAGGTAGACCTATATAATCCTGACACACTGGTCTATGAAAGAAAGCTGTTTGAACTTACCAATCAGCAGAAAGGGGTAGTGGAAGGAGAGTTGACAAGAAGAGATCTTGGCGAGAACGGGCGTTATATTGCAGTCATTACCATTCAGAATGAGAGCAGACATTATAGTTATGGCGTACCAATTGATATAAAGGAATTTCCATAAAAAAGGGGCTTTACAAGCTCTTTTTTTTATGGTGTCTCTTTTCAAAATTGAAAAATCTTATATAATGTTAGGAGGGTATTTTAGAGGCAGGTAAAACCTGTAGAAAATTGTCAATTCTTATGTATTTTTGCTCACAAACTCATTGACAACCAAATACCCCTATTGTATGCTTACTTAGTGTGGAATGATAAGGTTTTCATAACCTTGTTCTACAGTGTTTTTCCATCCCGGAAATATGATGGGAGCGTTGGGTTTGAAAGTACCGAAAAATCCATTTCGAGCAATGGCGCTGACGAGTGCTATCGTTTCACAGCTGGCAGGAGGACCACTTGCAGGGGCTTTTCTTGGCAAGTGGCTCGATGAACAGTTTGCTGTGCAGCCACTCTTCTTGATCATAGGTATATTTTTGGGAGTAGGAGCAGGTACATACGGAACGATTCATTTAGTACGAGAATATACGGGAGACGAATAGCATGGAAGCTTATCAGCAAATGATCACCCGTCAACGGAAATGGATGTTCTATCTTCTGGCTTTATTTGTACTGGGATGGGGATTGACCCCGTATGCCAGTATATTCCTCGGACTTCTTCTTGGAAGTTCACTCAGTTTTTACAATCTCTGGTTAATGCAGCGGAAAGTGGACAAGTTCGGTGAAGCTACCGCCCGGCAGAAATCAGTGAAAGGTATTGGCACTTTTTCGCGATTGATGGCTGGGGGACTAGCTGTGTTGATCGCCCTTCAGTTTGAAGAATATTTCCATTTGATCGCAGTTGTATTGGGTTTAATGACAGCCTATATTGTCATTATGATAGAATTTTTATTTTTCAGAACCAGAGACTAGCATTAGAAGAGAGGTGAACAGGTTGGATCACGGAGCACCGATTTGGAATGATGCTTTTGGGATTTCGTGGTTGGATTTTAACTTATCCAACGTGTTGATGATGTTTATTGCATCGCTGATCGTTTTCATCATCGGTTTAGCAGCAACACGCAACATGCAGCGGAAACCTACGGGTTATCAGAATTTCATTGAGTGGTTGATTGATTTTGTCAAAGGTATTATTGGCTCGAACATGGATTGGCGTACCGGGAAACGGTTTTTACCGCTTGGACTGACGCTTTTCACCTACATATTTGTAGCGAACATGCTCGGGGTCATATTGATGGTAGTCGTCGGACATGATTTATGGTGGAAGTCACCGACATCAGATGCCGGCATCACATTGACGCTTGCGACGATGGTCGTCGTATTGAGCCACTATTATGGGATTAAACTTAATGGGGTGAAAGAATACGGAAAGCAATTCGTCCGTCCATTGCCATTTTTACTTCCATTTAAGATTATTGAAGAGTTTGCCAACACGTTGACTCTCGGTTTGCGACTATACGGAAACATTTTTGCAGGTGAGGTACTGTTGACGATGTTAGCTGCAACTGCAGCTTCCGGCTTCGGAGGATTCTTCGGAGCGGCCATCCCTATGCTTGCATGGCAAGGGTTCAGTACATTCATCGGTTTCATCCAGGCATTTATTTTCACCATGTTGACAATGGTCTATCTATCTCACAAGGTTAGCACGGACCATTAATATAAGTTTCAAAAAAAAATAATTTTTTTTACAAATAAGAGGAGGATTTTCATTATGGGTCTTTTAGCAGCTGCAATCGCAGTAGGTTTGGCGGCACTTGGTGCTGGTATTGGTAACGGTTTGATCGTAAGTCGTACAGTAGAAGGAATTGCACGTCAGCCAGAATTGCGCGGTGCACTTCAAACTACAATGTTCATCGGGGTAGCGTTGGTTGAGGCGATTCCAATCATCGCTGTTGTTATCGCATTTATCGTAATGGGTGGTTAATATAGTAGTTTCAGTGATGGCGAAGGGCATCTAAGCAGGTCTTCGCCATTGCTTTGTACCTTGTAACATAGTTGATAAACGAATTTGTACATGTTCAAAATAAGAAAATTCGACTGACGGCAGTTTGCCGAAGCCGATTTTTTCTCATGTAGAGCCTATTACGGTAACGTTGTGGAAAGGAGTGGACACTGTGCAAGCATATACTGGTTGGTTGATGGTCGGCGCTGAAGGCGGCCTCATGATAGGAGATATGTTGGCTCAATTGTTCTTCTTCCTTGTTCTTTTAGCACTCCTCGCGAAATTCGCATGGGGACCGCTCATGAACATCATGAAAGAACGTGAAGAACATATTGCCAATGAAATAGATACAGCTGAAAAAAGTCGTGAAGAAGCAGCGCGTATGCAGCGTGAAGCTTCCGAAGAGTTGAAAAAGACAAGACAAGAAGCACAAGCAATTATTGAAGACGCGAAGAAAACAGCAGGACAGCAAGAACGTGCGATTATGGAATCGGCACGTGAAGAGGCAGAGCGCATGAAGCTTGCTGCTCGCCAGGAAATCGAGCAGGAAAAAGAAAAAGCGGTCCAGGCCTTGAAAGACCAAGTTGCTTCCTTGTCAGTACTGGTTGCCAGCAAGGTGATCGAGAAGGAATTGTCCGAGCAGGACCAGCAGCAATTGATCAATGACTACATTAAAGAAGTAGGAGAAGAGCGATGAGTGAATCAGTGGTATCAAGACGCTATGCCAATGCTCTTTTTCAACTCGGTAAAGAAAAGAACCAGCTTGATCAGATAGAAGGAGAACTTCGTGCTATCCGCGAAGTTTGGGCTACGAATAAAGAAATGATGACTTTTCTTAAGCATCCACGCGTGTCACTCGATAAGAAAAAGCAAATCATCGCGACTGGCTTTGCAGGTTATTCCTCTACAGTCCTCAACACGTTGATGCTGCTTTTAGATCGACATCGTGAAGATATTATCCCCTTTATGATTGATCATTTTATCGAAAAGGTGAATGATGCGAAAGGAATAGCAGAAGCGAAAGTATATTCTGTACGAGAATTGTCCGAAGATGAAAAGCTCCAGATTTCACAGGTTTTTGCCAGAAAGATTGGAAAGAATACCCTGAAAATAACGAACATCATCGATCGTGCTATCCTCGGCGGTATTAAAATCCGTATAGGAAACCGTATCTATGATGGTTCTATCAGTGGGAAACTTGAGCGCATCGAACGGAAATTGGTATCTGGAAACAATAGATGATAGGGGTGAAATGGCATGAGCATCAAAGCTGAAGAAATCAGTTCACTGATTAAGCAGCAAATTGAAAGTTATGAATCTGATATTGAAGTCAACGATGTAGGTACGGTCATCGAGGTCGGTGATGGTATTGCACGTGCTCACGGACTTGATAACGTCATGTCCGGTGAACTAGTTGAGTTCTCTAACGGTGTTATGGGTCTTGCCCAGAACCTGGAAGAAAACAACGTCGGTCTTGTCATTTTGGGGCCATTCACTGATATTAAAGAGGGCGATGAAGTCCGTCGTACAGGCCGCATTATGCAAGTGCCTGTAGGAGAAGAATTATTAGGTCGTGTTGTGAATCCACTCGGCCAGCCAGTTGATGGCATGGGTCCGATTGAGACTTCTAAAACACGCCCGATCGAATCACCTGCACCAGGGGTCATGGATCGTAAATCCGTTGACGAACCACTTCAAACTGGTATCAAAGCAATCGACGCACTAGTACCAATTGGACGTGGACAGCGTGAATTGATCATCGGTGACCGTCAGACTGGTAAAACGACTGTAGCAATCGATACGATTTTGAACCAGGCTGATCAGGATATGATTTGTATCTATGTAGCTATTGGTCAAAAAGAATCCACAGTCCGTGGAACAGTTGAAACGCTACGCCGTCATGGCGCATTGGATTATACAATCGTCGTAACCGCAAGTGCATCCCAGCCGGCACCACTTCTATACTTGGCGCCTTATGCCGGGGTATCTATGGGTGAAGAATTCATGCATAACGGCAAGCATGTATTGGTTGTTTATGATGACCTGTCTAAACAGGCTGCTGCTTACCGTGAACTTTCCCTATTGCTACGCCGCCCGCCAGGCCGTGAAGCATTCCCGGGGGACGTCTTCTACCTTCACTCTCGCCTGCTCGAACGTGCAGCGAAGCTCAGTGATGCAAAAGGCGGAGGCTCATTGACAGCCCTTCCGTTCGTAGAAACACAAGCAGGTGACATCTCTGCATATATCCCGACAAACGTAATCTCCATCACAGATGGACAGATTTTCTTACAGTCTGATTTGTTCTTCTCAGGTGTGCGCCCAGCGATCAACGCGGGTCTATCCGTATCACGTGTCGGTGGTTCTGCCCAAATCAAAGCGATGAAAAAAGTTGCAGGTACACTACGTTTGGACCTGGCATCTTATCGTGAATTGGAAGCATTCGCCCAGTTCGGTTCTGACCTGGATAAAGCTACCCAGGCTAAACTGAATCGTGGTGCCCGTACAGTTGAAGTACTGAAGCAGGGGCTTCATAAACCGCTTGCGGTTGAGAAACAGGTCATGATCATCTTCGCTTTGACCAAGGGATACTTAGATGATATTCCTGTTGAAGATGTGACACGTTTTGAGGAAGAGTTCCATAACTGGATGGGTAACAACCGCAAAGAACTTCTTAAGCAGATCCGTGAAACCGGTAAGCTTGCAGAAGCAGAAGATATGAAAGAAGCGGTCGAAGCGTTCAAGAAGACGTTCGTCGTTTCTGAATGATTGGAACGCAACCTTTGTTAGAAAGGGTGGTGAAGTAGCGTGGCATCCCTTAGAGATATTAAAGGCCGGATAGATTCCACGAAAAAGACGAAACAAATTACGAAGGCGATGGAAATGGTATCTGCAGCGAAATTGAATCGTGCAGAAGAAAATGCCAGAGCGTTCGTACCATATAGTGAGAAAATCCAGGAAGTCGTGGCAAGTATCGCTACAGGTGGCGGTGACGCTGATCATCCGATGCTTAAGTCACGGGAAGTCAAACGAACTGGATATCTTGTAATCACTTCCGACAGAGGTCTGGCCGGTGCTTACAACAGCAGTATTCTCCGTAACGTATATCAGACAATACAAAAGCGCCACAATTCCGCAGATGAGTATACTGTAATCACTGTCGGTAAAATCGGCCGTGACTTTTTCCGGAAACGGAATATGCCGGTCGATAAAGAAATTGTAGCGATTGCTGACCAGCCGGATTTTGCAGATATCAAAGATATCGCAGCAGAAACTGTCCAACTGTTTACTGATGAAGTGATCGATGAGCTTTATCTTTATTACAACCATTACGTCAGTGCAATTTCTCAAGAAGTGACGGAGAAGAAATTGCTGCCGCTGACTGATTTGAACGAAGGGGTAAAAGCGACGACGAGCTCCTATGAATACGAGCCGGACCAGGAAGTAATTCTGGAGACATTGCTGCCTCAATATGCTGAAAGTTTGATTTATGGTGCCTTGCTCGACGGTAAAGCAAGTGAACATGCTGCCCGTATGACAGCTATGAAGAGTGCTACAGATAACGCTGATGATCTTATTGGTGATCTTTCACTCAAATACAACCGGGCCCGTCAAGCAGCCATCACCCAGGAAATCACCGAAATTGTCGGTGGAGCAGCTGCTCTTGAATAGCAGGCTTTCCTGGACTCGAATAGTTAGGAGGGAAATCGATGAGTAAAGGACGCGTAATGCAAGTCATGGGACCGGTTGTCGATGTTTCTTTCGAAGACGGACAACTCCCTGAAATAAATAACGCTTTGCACGTGTATTCACCCGCGCAAAACGAAAATGAAGTAAACGTCGACCTTACATTAGAAGTTGCCCTTCACCTGGGGGACAACGCAGTCCGTACCGTTGCCATGGCATCAACAGAGGGTGTCCAGCGTGGTATGGAAGTAAATGATAAAGGCGGACCGATTTCTGTACCAGTCGGTGAAGTGACACTTGGCCGTGTCTTCAACGTACTAGGAGATAACATCGATCTTGATGAACCATTAGCGGCTGACGTACGCCGTGATCCGATTCACCGCCAGGCTCCGAAATTTGAAAACCTGGCTACAGAAACAGAAATTCTTGAAACAGGAATTAAAGTCGTCGACTTGCTAGCACCTTATGTTAAAGGTGGTAAGATCGGGTTGTTTGGTGGTGCCGGTGTTGGTAAAACGGTACTAATCCAGGAATTGATCAACAACATCGCCCAGGAACACGGTGGTATTTCCGTATTCGCCGGTGTTGGTGAGCGTACCCGTGAAGGGAATGACTTGTACTTCGAAATGAAGGACTCCGGAGTTATTTCCCGTACCGCTATGGTATTCGGTCAGATGAACGAACCGCCTGGAGCACGTATGCGTGTTGCATTGACAGGTCTTACAATGGCCGAATATTTCCGTGATGAACAAGGACAGGACGTATTGTTCTTCATCGATAACATTTTCCGTTTCACTCAGGGTGGTCTGGAAGTATCTGCCCTACTTGGCCGTATGCCATCTGCTGTTGGTTACCAGCCGACACTGGCAACGGAAATGGGTCAGTTGCAAGAGCGTATCACATCTACAGATAAAGGTTCCGTAACATCCATTCAGGCGATCTACGTCCCTGCCGATGACTATACAGACCCGGCGCCAGCGACAACATTCGCCCACTTGGATGCAACTACTAACCTGGAACGTAAGCTTTCCGAGCAGGGTATCTACCCAGCGGTGGATCCACTAGCGTCCACTTCCCGTGCCCTTGACCCTGAAATTGTTGGGCAGGAACACTATGACGTGGCTCGTGAAGTGCAGCGTACACTACAGCGTTATAAAGAACTTCAGGATATTATCGCTATTCTTGGTATGGATGAACTATCTGATGAAGACAAGCAGGTCGTTGGCCGTGCTCGTCGTATCCAGTTCTTCTTATCCCAGAACTTCCACGTTGCCGAACAGTTTACTGGCCAAAAAGGTTCTTATGTACCTGTTCAGGAGACGGTCAAAGGATTCAGAGAAATCCTGGATGGCAAGTACGATGACCTTCCAGAGGATGCTTTCCGCCTGGTCGGACGTATCGAAGATGTCGTTGAAAAAGCGAAACAGATGCAATAAGAATTTTCTTACCTGATAGAGAATGGCGGGCGACAGGGATTGTACCTTTAGCCTGCCTATCCATTTATGGTGAGTCCAGCCCAAGGAGGGGTAATCATGAAGACACTAACGGTGAGTGTTGTCACTCCTGATGGCCCGGTTTTGGAAGATGCATTTGAAATGGTGAGCTGTAAGGCGGAAAGTGGTGAACTTGGGGTGCTTCCAGGTCATATCCCGATGGTCGCTCCTTTGACGATCAGTGCTGTCCGTCTGAAAAAAGAAGGAAGCTCCGAGCGTATCGCTGTCAACGGTGGCTTTTTAGAGGTTCGTCCTGAAAAAGTGACGATTCTGGCGCAATCAGCAGAAAAACCTTCTGAGATTGATGTGGAGCGTGCCCGCAAGGCGAAGGAGCGTGCCGAACGCCGTCTGCAAACGAAGCAGGAAGATGTTGATTTCAAACGGGCTGAAATGGCACTAAGACGTGCTATCAACCGTTTAGATGTATTTGAAAATAACTTTTAATAGTTGACTGCTTTCCTTTAGGGAAGCAGTTTTTTATTTTGACTCTGTTGTTTATTTTTTATAATAGGCTTATTCAACAATAGGGACGAATTATGGAAGACTCGATTTCGAAATAATTATTAGAGTTTAGGGGCTCCGGGAAACGATTCGCTTTCCGTGGGCGTGTGCTGAGTCTCCTCAGGCTTCGCCTTGCGGGGCCTCAGCGATCCCGCATATCCCACAGGAGTCTCACCGTTTCCCTACGCCCCTTGCCATAATAGAAATTTCTCGAAATCACACTTATGAAAACGACCATGATAATAGAAAGAAGACTTTGGTGCCTTTATATCGTTTATAAATGCGTCAACATGAAGGTTTCAGCTACATTCTCTCTCTTTTTGAAGGGTCCGTTTAGTACAAAACTGGCTGGATGGGGAGGGAAACGGCGAGACTCCCGCGGGAGAAGGGGCTAGGCGAGATCCCGCAGGGCTTTAGCCCGAGGAAGCTTGCCAGGTCCCCCGAAGGAAAGAAAAGAATGCGTAATCGCCTCGGGAGACACGACACGCATAAGCAGAACAGCAAAAGGGAAGTGTTCTTTCTTCCCGTTGATGGACTGCTTATGTCGCGAGTGTCTAGGCGATGAAGCTGGAAAGCGAGTCGTTTCACGAACCATCCCATTCCTCTCATGGTAACGAACCCCACTATCTTGAAACTTAGTCTTCAAGTAAAGGGAGCTAATCTGTAAATTCAACGCTTTAACAAAGCATTTATTTTAGTAAAATTGATGGTTGTGTTTGGTGTGAATAGATTTTCTTTTTCAACTGCGGTATTTTTTTGTGACAATCTGACAACTTTCACTAATAAATGATAAGAAGAAAAAAGTTCAGGCTCTCCATCTGTATCAAATACAGATGGAGAGCCTTTTATTTTTTAGAGGAAGAATCCCGCTTTGCTTGTTTTATAACAAAAGATTGATTCATGATTTCGTAGGACAACTCATAAAACTTAAACAAACATTATAAAGTAAAAAGGATTTGCTGGCAACCACGTTTGTCATGGCAGGATGACAGTATTTGTTTTACATTATAGATGGTAAGAAAACAAATACGTAAAGATAGTAAATACTGGATATTATCTGCTGCCTCATATCGACACTATATACAGGATTTGCTATAATGATAGCGATTACAATATTGCTAATCTTCAAAATTTTGTACGTTTGAAGGGGGAGGGGAAATGACGGATTTATTTACATATCAAAACAGTTATTTAGTAGTTGTAATCTTTTTGGCACTCGGCATCTTGCTGCCAATTGTGGCATTATCGCTCGGAAGGCTGCTCCGTCCTAATAAGCCTACGGAACAGAAACGTACCACTTATGAAAGTGGGATCGATCCATTCCAGGATGCACGTGTCCAGTTCAATGCCCGTTATTATATCTTCGCATTAATGTTTGTCATTTTCGATGTGGAAACCATTTTCTTGTATCCCTGGGCAGTCGCCTATGAAGAGCTTGGTATTTTCGCGTTGATTGAGATGCTTATATTTGTCGTCATGCTTTTGATCGGTTTGATCTATGCTTGGAAAAAGAAGGTGCTACGATGGATTTAAACTTAGAAAATGTTTCCCCGCAAGAAAAAGCAGAAATGGAGCGCAATGTCTTTTTGACGACTTTGGAACAAGTGAAGGCTTGGGCGAGAAGCAACTCACTCTGGCCGATGACCTTTGGGCTCGCTTGTTGTGCGATTGAAATGATGGGTGTCGGATCCTCGCATTACGATCTCGACAGATTCGGTTCTTTTTTCAGAACCTCTCCCCGTCACTCGGATGTCATGATCGTTTCCGGAACGGTGACCAAAAAAATGGCACCGGTATTACGACGCTTATATGACCAAATGCCAGAACCTAAATATGTGATTGCCATGGGATCCTGCGCTACAGCTGGAGGCCCATACATCAAATCCTATGCAGTTGTGAAAGGAGTCGACCAAATCGTCCCAGTCGATGTCTATATCCCGGGATGCCCTCCGAATCCAGCTGCGCTTATTTATGGAATCAACAAACTGCAAGAGAAAATCCGCTATGAAGCCAAGACCGGAAAGCGGGTGACAAGTAAATGAGCGATGAAAAAGACTTAGAAAAAAAGAAAGCGGCCGCAGCGGCAAAAGCGAAGGCAGAAGCTCTTAGAAAGAAGAAAGAGAAGGAAGCAGAGGACAAAGCTTCCTCAGATAATAAAGCAGAAGCGTCCCAGGAAGAAAAGGAAGTGTCACAAACGGATACAAGCAAGAAGGATTCTGAAGAAGATACCGATCTTGCCAAGAAAAAAGCAGCGGCTGCAGCAAAAGCGAAAGCGGCAGCGCTGGCCAAACAAAAGCGCAAGCAGGAGGAAGCATCAGATTCAGAAGACCAATCCTCTGAAGACGATGAATTAGCCAAGAAAAAAGCAGCTGCTGCAGCAAAGGCGAAAGCAGCAGCGCTAGCCAAACAAAAGCGCAAGCAAGAGGAAGCATCGGATTCAGAAGACCAACCCTCTGAAGATGATGAATTAGCCAAGAAAAAAGCAGCGGCTGCAGCAAAAGCGAAAGCGGCTGCACTTGCCAGACAAAAACGAAAGCAAGCAGAATCGGATGCTGATGATAGCGCTGATGATGACAAAGCGAAAGCTGCAGCCAAAGCCAAGGCTGCTGCAGCTGCTAAAGCAAAAGCAGCCGCCGCAGCCAAGAAAATGCGCGAAGGATCAGCTGACGCCGGTGAAGAAACAGCTGGCGAAGATGAAAAAGCGAAGGCCGTTGCAGCAGCTAAGGCTAAAGCAGCCGCTGCAGCAAAGGCAAAGAAAAAAGCTGGCGGCAAGAAAAAAGAGGAACCGAGGGAAGAAGAGGAGCCTTCCCATAACCAACCGGTACTGGATAAGTACGTAAAAGTAATCAAAGAGCACCTTGGTGAGGATGTTTTTGAGGATACCTACATTAATCGGCTTTCCAAACACGTACCGACCTTGGTAGCAAAAAGGGACACTTACTATAAAATAGCCCAGTTTTTAAAATTCAATGACCAGCTCGGGTTTGATTATCTATCGGAATTGCATGGCACAGACTTTGAAACACATATGGAGGTCTATGTGCATCTTTTCTCTTTCCGGAATAAGCAATCCGTGGCTCTCAAGGTGAAAATCGATCGCGATCACCCGGAAATCGAGTCGGTGGCTGGCCTTTGGAAAGGTGCTAACTGGCCGGAATGCGAGGCATACGATTTATTTGGAATCAAGTTTCTCAATCATCCTGACTTGAAACGTATCCTGCTTGGGGAGGATTGGGTAGGTCACCCGATGAGAAAAGATTACGAGCCCCATGATGTGGAGGTGTAGGCAATGATCAGAACAGAAGAAATGATGCTTAATGTCGGTCCCCAACATCCCAGTACGCACGGTGTATTCCGTCTGGTAATCAAAGTTGACGGAGAAACCATCAAAGAAGCGACCCCGGTTATCGGTTATCTCCACCGAGGTACAGAGAAGCTGGCGGAAGACCTGCAATATACACAAATTATTCCGTACACCGACCGGATGGATTATCTTTCTGCGATGACCAACAATTATGTTATATGTCACGCGGTAGAAACAATGATGGGTCTGGAGCTTCCCGATCATGCAGAGTATTTGCGGGTATTGGCCATGGAACTAGGCCGAGTAGCCAGCCACCTGGTCTGGTTTGGTACATATTTATTGGATATAGGGGCGGTAAGCCCTTTCCTTTATGCCTTTCGCGAACGGGAAGCCATCATCAATCTTTTGAATGAACTTTCAGGAGGAAGGCTGACATTCAATTATATGCGCGTGGGAGGAGTCAAATGGGACGCCCCGGACGGTTGGATCGACAAGGTCCGTGATTTTGTCCCTTATATGCGTGAGCAACTGGAGGGGTACCATGACCTCGTCACAGGCAACGAAATATTCTTGAACAGGGTAAAAGGGGTCGGCCGTTATACGAAAGAAGAAGCACTGCAATATTCTTTAAGTGGTGCGAATCTCAGGTGTACCGGGATTGAATGGGATCTGCGGAAGCATGAACCGTATTCTATTTATGAACGGTTCGACTTCGATGTCATCACTGCAGAAGAAGGAGATGCCTGGTCCCGCTATCAATGCCGGATGGGTGAAATCGAAGAATCGTTGAAAATTATCGAACAGGCGGTTGAGCAGATTCCTAATGATGGGCAGTTTATGGCTAAGGTGCCCCGGATCATTAAAGCTCCTAAAGGAGAAGCATTTGTCAGAATCGAATCTCCCCGAGGAGAAATTGGCTGTTATATTGCAAGTGAAGGGAAAAAAGAACCGTATCGCTTGAAATTCCGGCGTCCATCTTTTTATAACCTGCAGATATTGCCAAAGCTTCTCGAGGGAGAGAATATGGCTAACCTGATCACGATACTTGGTGGGGTAGATATTGTCTTAGGGGAGGTGGATGGCTGATGAGCTGGATTGATTCCGTACTGCAATCCCAGCCAGGCTGGGGAAACATGTCCATCTTCCTTTCGCTTGGCGTTGCCATGCTGGGAATCGGGCTCGGCTTCGTAACCTTTGCGATTTTAGCAGAGCGGAAAGTGATGGGGTTCATGCAGCTTCGACATGGACCGAACCGCGTCGGGGGCCGCTTCGGGTTGCTGCAGAGTGTGGCGGATGTATTGAAGCTCCTGCTAAAAGAGGATACGATGCCGAAACTTGCTGATAAGCCGTTATTCGTGCTGGCGCCGATGATCGCTTATGCACCTGCTTTTTTAGTGCTGGCAGTCATTCCATTTACACCGGCTTTCAAGTTTTCAGATATTGGTGTCGGATTGCTCTATTATATTGCAATTTCTGGTATTTCTACGATCGGTATCGTAACGGCAGGCTGGGCTTCCAACAATAAATACGCGTTGATGGGAGGCATGCGTGCTGCTGCTCAGATGATTTCTTATGAAATTCCTTTAGTCATGTCCGTGGTAGGGATCATCTTGTTCACAGGCAGTCTTAACCTTTATGATATCGTCCTTTATCAAGAGAATATAGCGTTCGTTTTCCTGCAGCCTATCGCATTCGTCATATTCTTGATTGCAGGGACAGCTGAACTGAACCGGACCCCATTCGACCTTCCGGAAGCGGAGTCGGAACTGGTAGCCGGTTACCATGTTGAATACTCAGGTTTCCGTTTCGCATTCTTCATGCTGGCGGAATATGTATACCTTTTTGCTCTTTCAGCGTTGATTACTGTTTTATTCCTTGGAGGATGGAATGCACCGATACCAGGGATAGGGCTGAATGACATTGGCCTTGGAGCCGTTTGGTTTACGATGAAATTCATCGTAGTTGTCTTCTTCTTCATGTGGCTGCGGGTGACCTTTCCGCGTCTTCGCGCAGACCAGTTGATGGAATTTGGCTGGAAGGTGCTGCTTCCGATTGCTTTGGCGAATATTTTTGTCACGGCAGTCATCAAAGAGTTGTTTTTCTAAATTGTTACGGCATATCAATTGAAAGGGGGCTGAACACATGCTCGGTTTAGCGAAAGGTCTGAAGTACACCCTTAAGAATATGACAAAGGAAAAAGTGACCTACCAGTATCCGGAGGAGCCGATTCCGATGCCGGATCGATTCCGCGGCATACAAAAGTTTTACCCGGAAAAATGTATTGTGTGTAATCAATGCGCCAACATTTGTCCGACAGATTGCATCCAGTTGACAGGTAAAAAGCATCCGGACCCTGATAAGAAAGGGAAAGTCATTGACACCTATGACATCAATTTTGAGATTTGCATTCTATGCGATCTCTGTACCGAGGTTTGTCCGACCGAAGCTATCGTCATGACAAACAATTTCGAGCTGGCAGAGTACTCCCGCGATGATCTTTTCAAGAATCTGGAGTGGCTGGATGAAAATGACCAGAATATCAGAGAGGAGAATAAAGCATGAGTGGAGAACTATTCGCCTTTCTAGTGCTGGCACTGCTCGCGATATTAGGCGGTATCCTGATGTTGAATTTGACGAAAGTCATTCATATGCTGTTATCCCTTGTGCTTACCTTTCTGGCGATTGCAGGATTATATGTGATGTTATCTGCAGAATTCGTGGCTATTGCGCAAGTGTTGATATACTCAGGTGCAGTAACGATCATTATGATTTTTGGTATCATGCTCACCCGGCACAATGATGAACAAAAGACACGAGGCAATCTGATGAGGAATATCGTTGTTGGAGCCGGGATAGCGTTATTTTTCTTAACGATGTATTTTTCGATCAATCAAGTGTCATTTGGTGACCAGGCGACCAGTCTGCATGTGGAAAACACGAAGCAGATTGGTGTGGAACTGTACAGCAAATATGTCATCCCTTTTGAACTGATGTCGGTGGTCCTGCTCGTTGCTTTAGTAGGCGCGATCATCCTGGCCAAACGGGATGACGAGGAGGAGGCGGAGCAAAAATGAGTGCCATACCCGTCAATGCCTATCTTCTCTTAGCGTTGGTGTTATTTTGTATCGGTTTATTCGGTGCTTTGACTAAAAAGAATACGGTTATTGTGCTGATTTCGATTGAGCTGATGCTGAACGCTGTCAATATCAATTTGGTTGCATTCAGTAAATATGGAATCAATCCAGGAATCACCGGCCAGATCTTTTCCTTGTTCACGATTACGGTGGCCGCTGCAGAAGCTGCAGTAGGGCTTGCGATTCTTATCGCTCTGTACCGCAATCGTTCTACAGTGCAAATCGATGAAATGAATACAATGAAGCACTGATTATCCGTGTCGGTTCAAATGGAAACCTGGAACAGAAGGGAGTTTGGTCAGGATGTTAGAAAATGCATGGTTGATCCCTTTGTTTCCATTGCTGTCGTTCATTCTTCTTATTTTCTTCGGAAAACAATGGAGAGAAAAAAGCAGCTATGTAGGCATAGGTTTCACAGGGATTTCATTCGTACTATCTGTCATCGTGTTATTCACACAAATGGCAAATGGAAGCGGTGGAGCGGAGGCTGCCTGGTTGACGATCGGTTCGATTGAATTCCGTTTTGGGGTCATCGTCAATCCGTTGAACGCATTGATGCTCGTTATCGTGTCTCTGGTCAGTTTTCTAGTACATATTTATTCTAAAGGCTATATGCATGATGATGCTCGAATAACGACTTTTTATAGCTACCTTGGGTTATTCACCTTTGCAATGCTGGCTCTGGTAATTTCTCCGAATCTGCTGCAGCTGTACATCTTTTGGGAGTTAGTCGGGGTCGGCTCATTTCTATTGATTGGCTTCTATTTTTATAAAGAAGAAGCAAAAGCCGCAGCTAAAAAAGCCTTTATTATGACGAGAATCGGAGATATCGGCCTGCTGATCGGTATGATTCTATTATTTTGGCAAGTTGGCAGTCTTGAATTCAATGAAATATTTACAGCAGTTAGTGATGGAGTCGTAGCAGAAGGTCTGCTAACACTGATTGCTATCCTTATCTTTATCGGGGCGGTCGGGAAGTCGGGGCAATTTCCGCTGCATACATGGCTGCCGGATGCGATGGAAGGTCCGACACCTGTTTCTGCTTTGATACACGCGGCAACGATGGTAGCGGCAGGTGTATATTTAGTCGCCACCTTGTTTCCAGTGTTTGAGGCCAGCCCTGCGGCAATGACCGTCGTAGCTGTAACTGGCGGGTTCACTGCGATTTTTGCAGCTACGATTGGTCTGGTGCAAAAGGATATCAAGCGTGTATTAGCTTATTCTACGGTTTCTCAGCTTGGCTATATGATGATGGCGCTTGGAGCCGCAGGGTATGTAGCGGGCGTTTTCCACTTGATGACCCACGCTTTTTTCAAAGCCTTGCTTTTCCTGGCGGCAGGTAGTGTCATTCATGCCGTCCATACGCAAAATATCGAAAAAATGGGCGGGCTCTGGAAGAAGATGCGAATCACAGGCCCGGTGTTTCTTATTGGGGCGTTGGCTGTCAGCGGTGTTCCATTGTTCTCCGGGTTCTTCAGTAAAGACGAAATATTACTGGCAACCTGGTATGACGGCCGATATGGGTTATTTATCCTTGGTTTGATTGCTGCTTTCTTTACGGCTTTTTACATGTTCCGTTTGTTTTTCATGGTATTTACAGGCGAGAGTCGAACCACAGGAACGAAGGTTCATGAATCACCGCGATCCATGACCTATCCGATGATTACGCTGGCCATTTTAGCTATTTTCTCAGGTTATATCAACACCCCTTGGTTTGGAACATTTTTAGGGGATTGGCTTGTCGGGGGCAGCGAATTTCTGCCTTTTGAACATCATGAGGGACCGATATGGGTAATGCTGGTGACAAGCTTGATTGCTTTTGCTGGAATCGGAGTGGCTTATCTGATCTATTATAAAAAATCATTGCAACGGGATTTTCTTACCAGTCATATGCCAAACACGTATACACTGGTGTTTAACAAATACTTCATCGATGAGTTTTACCAATATACAATCGAGTATGGCGCCCGTGCGGTCAGTTATCTCGGAAGTTTCATAGAAAAATATATCGTGGAAGTGATCGTAGCTGCAGTTACCGGGGTTGTTAAAAGTGTGGGAAGCCTCGGCTCAAGGCTGCAATCGGGACAGGTACAAACTTATGGAGCTGTGGCTTTCGTAGGTCTGGCCATCCTTGTCTTCCTCGTTGTCTGGACAGGGGGGTATCTATAATGGACTGGTTGACGATATTGATTTTCTCCCCTTTAATCGGGATCTTGATTTTAAGTTTACAAAAGGCGGAACAGAAGGTGACCATCAACCTGATAGGGATTCTGGCTACGGTTTTACCATTACTATTATCCTTGGTAGTCTACGCTCAGTTTCATGGTGGAGGAGATTTAGCTGTTTCTCACCAATGGATCAGTTTTGGTAATGGAATATTTCAGATAGATTACGAATTAGGTGTCGATGGATTCTCCCTGCTGTTATTATTACTGACCACAATTGTTTCGACACTGTCTGCCAGTGTTGCTGCTGCTCAAATCAAGCAAGGATTGAAGGCCTATTTCCTTTGGTTCCTTATCCTGGAGATAGGGATGCTCGGTGTGTTTACAGCGGAAAACTTGATACTTTTCTTCATTTTCTTTGAAATTACATTAGTTCCAATGTTCTTCCTCATTGGCAGGTGGGGATTTGTAGAACGAGAAAAAGCGGCTTACAGTTTCCTTATTTATAATGGTTTAGGATCTGCGGTTCTTTTAATCCTGTTTGCTGCTATTTTTGCAAAAACAGGAACCACCAACATCGAAGAATTAAAAACGATTATGGGGAGTGGGAATGCAGTCAGTGAAGAATTCCGGTTTGGAAGTTTGCTTGCACTATTGATTGCTTTCGGTGTGAAGCTGCCGATCGTTCCTTTGCACACTTGGATGGTAAGGGTCCACGTCCATGCCCCTATTGCTGTCGTAATGATTCACGCAGGCATCCTGTTGAAAATCGGTGCTTACGGTTTGATTAACTTTGGGATCGGAATTTTCGGTGATCAATTCGCACAGGTAGCCCCATTTATTGCGGTGCTGGGACTGATCAACTTATTGTATGGAGCATTTCTTGCTTTCGTACAAAACGAGCTGAAGAGTGTGTTTGCTTATTCGAGTGTTTCCCATATGGGCATTGTGCTGCTGGGGGTAGCAGCGATGAACGAAGCGGGAATCCAGGGGGCGATTTTTCAAACGTTATCACACGGTTTGATAGCTGCTTTATTGTTCCTGTTAGTTGGCGTCATTTACGAACGGACACATACGACGAAGCTGCGAAGCCTTGGCGGACTCGCCAAAGGAATGCCGTTAGCAGCAGGATTCTTACTTGCGGCTGGATTGGCTTCCTTAGGACTTCCGGGCATGAGCGGTTTTGTATCGGAGTTTATGGCATTCCTCGGACTATTTGAGTCGATGCCATGGCTTGCTGCTATCGGTACGCTCGGAATCATTATGACTGCAGTTTATATCCTGCGTGCAGTCCTTGGAGTTACCTACGGAAAAACAGTGAAATCTTTTGCCGGGATGTACGACCTCACAAGAAGGGAAATGATTCCAGCAGCAGCGTTGCTGGCGCTGATCGTTTTGATCGGTGTTTATCCGAACTTCATAACCCATACACTGCAATTTGCACTAGAATCAATCATGCTTGGGATAGGAGGGTAAGCGTATGGATATAGATACATTATTAAGCTATGAATGGAGCATGATGGCACCAGAATTCACCATATTGCTCGTTGCTACTGCCCTCTCCTTAATTGACTTATTCGCCAGTAAAAACGTAGATCGGAAACTGTTCGGCTGGTTTGGTATCGCAGGCATAGCTATCGCTTTGATTTTCTCTTTCAGTCAAATAGGTCATGAGCCTGCAATGATTTTAGCTAATACTTACAGATTGGATGCATTTTCCTTAAGTTTTAAAATTCTCCTTTTACTAGGTTCTCTTCTTGTGTTGTTAATGGGAGTATCCTTTGAGGCGAAAGGGGAACTGACCTACCGGGGAGAATTCTATTACCTGCTTCTCACAGCGCTGCTAGGTGCGATGATGATGGCAAGCAGTGCGGACTTGATCACCTTGTTTGTCGGCTTGGAGCTGCTATCAATTTCTTCTTATATTCTGGCTGGAACCAGGAAAAAATCAAGGTATTCAAATGAAGCTGCGATGAAATACGTGATCAACGGAGGAATATCGACAGCATTTACCTTGTTTGGCATGAGTTACATCTATGGCCTGACAGGAAGCACGAATCTTGCCGACATTTCCCGGGAAATATCGAATATTACCCCGGCTAATGGCCAGGTGTTATTGAGCATTGCTTTTATCCTCACCTTCGTTGGGTTGGCATTTAAAATATCAACGGTGCCTTTTCAAATGTGGGCACCGGATGTCTATCAGGGAGCACCAACCCCTGTAACCGCTTTCCTTAGTGTCGTTTCTAAAACAGCGGGGTTCATCATCATCATTCGGGTACTGATAAGTATTTTTCCGTTCACCCAAGGGTTTGAGGAGAATACTTCCCTGTTACATTCTTTAATGATATTCCTAAGTATTCTTGCAGGTGTAACCATGATTGTGGGGAATACAATCGCCTTGAAACAGCGTAATATAAAGCGATTGTTTGCCTATTCAAGTATTGCGCATGCCGGTTACCTGCTGGTGCCGTTTGTAGCATTCTCTGAATTGATGTTTGAAAGTATGTGGTTCTACTTAGTGGCTTACTTACTGATGAACATTGGCGCATTTGCCATCATCCAGGTGATGACTGAACATAATGATTCAGAAGATGTTTCTATTTTCGCTGGTCTTTATTATCGCCGGCCATGGGTCGCGATCATGATGACTGTCTTCTTATTGTCATTGGCAGGGATCCCAGGGACTGCGGGGTTCATCGGAAAACTGAATATATTTATCGGTACCCTGTTTTCTGATCCGTCCAGGTATATATTAGCAGCGGTAATGATTGGAACTACCGTAATATCCTACTTTTACTATTTTGGCATCATGGCTCAGATGTTCATGCGGCCGGCAGGAAGTGCAGCTCAGGTGCGATTACCTGTTGGAGTAACCATCACCATGGTCTTTTGTGCAGTAGGTACGATTATGTTGGGATTGTTTCCAGGGTTGATTCTGGAGTTCTTCCAAACCCAATTCAACTTTGCAGAAATGTTCTATTAAAGCCCCTATAACCCTCTGGGTATGTTATTCACAGCATATCCAGGGGGATTTTTTTATGCAGGCAGGTTTACAAGTAGGAGAATAAAGGTAGTAGTAGATTAGGATATCCGTTGGTTTGACAATTTCATTTCTCCGTGTCATCTTTGGAAAGGATTATACTGAATTTGGGAAATGAAATTGAAGAGGTGTAAAAACATGGTAGATACTTTTATGCAACAGGCGGGTCAACAAGCCCTTATCGGGATGATTTCTCACTTGATTTTCATCATAATTACCTGGAGGGTCCTCCAAGCGATAAAATTAGAAGGTTGGATACGCAGAGACCACGTGTTTGAAGTAAGAGTATTGATGATATTGGTGACGATAACGATAGGTACTACCGTCAGCAATTTCTTCCTCGACTTCCTGCAATGGTCCCAGCAATTGATCCATCTTTTTTAATTGTCGTGATATGTAGAGAAATAGACAGTATGTAACACCCTCTCCTTGGAAACAATGAAAATAGTAATCTACCAAGGAGAGGATTGTTACGATGAGAAGTTTGTTGATCATCCTGGTTGCCGTATTGATGCTAAGTACTGATTTAGAAACTTTCGCAGGGGTCAAAAACAAAGAAGAGTTACCGCTGGGTATGATTGCTGCTCAATTACAATCCCAGGGTATCGAGGCGGATGGATGGGAAGTGATAGCTAAGGAATCATTTTCACGTCAGCATCTCGACAGGATCAAAGGTTTGGTAGAAGAAGAGCTGCCACAAGCTCAATGGCAGCAAACTTCTGATCGTAACAGTGAAAAGTATTCAATGGTCTACCCTCAAAAAGCCCCCGGCATCACCGAAACGTTTATTGTGGTTGTCCCGAAGAAACAACGCCATTATATTGAAGTCATTTATAAAATAACTGGGACAAGCTGGGGGGAAGAGAGTGAACGTTACTTGACAAATGATTTTTTTGTTGAAAAAGATCGTATATTCTCGGAAGATGTCGCTATTTTCTCTTGTATTGAGGCAGAAATTAATGGTATTATTGATGATGTTTTAGTGTATAAAAAATTAGAACAAGCCTTAGACATAAAAACAATCGAAATGATAGATGAAAAAGACTTTAAAAGTATTTCCGGATATACACCAGAGTGGGAGCAGACGATCCCACTGCCAGCGGGTGCTATGAATGTCCAGTTTGCCGTCCGTAAAGGTTTGGGCGCAAAGACAAACATTACAATAGGCACGCCGATTATCACGTCTGAATATTAATAATAATGAATATGGACTCGGAGGAGAATGAACCGTGGAAAAAATCATCGTCCGTGGTGGGAGGCAGCTGAATGGCACCGTTAAAGTTGAAGGGGCCAAGAATGCCGTACTGCCTGTCATCGCAGCAAGTATAATTGCAAGTGAAGGAAAAAGTGTCCTTCATGATGTTCCAGCATTAGCTGATGTAGTTACCATAAATGAAGTTTTACGTAATATTAATGCTGAAGTAAGTTTTGAAAACAATACAGTAACCGTAGATGCTTCTGGCGAAATTAAAACAGAAGCCCCATTTGAATTTGTACGCAAAATGCGCGCTTCTGTGCTTGTACTGGGACCACTTTTAGCCCGCTATGGTCATGCCAAGGTCGCTATGCCAGGTGGCTGTGCTATCGGATCCCGCCCAATCGACCAGCATTTGAAAGGCTTTGAAGCCATGGGTGCCAAAGTGAATGTCGGCAATGGTTTCGTCGAAGTGAATGCAGATGGCCGTTTGAAGGGTGCCAAGATTTACATGGACGTACCAAGTGTCGGTGCTACGGAGAACATCATGATGGCTGCAGCGCTTGCTGATGGTAAAACAATTTTGGAAAACTGTGCAAAAGAACCAGAAATCGTTGATTTAGCTAACTTCCTGAATAAGATGGGAGCTAAAATCGTCGGTGCTGGTACAGAAACGATCCGTATCACCGGAGTGGATAAGCTTAATGGTGCGGAACACAACATCATTCCAGACCGGATTGAAGCAGGTACCTTTATGGTAGCAGCGGCTATCACAAAAGGAAACGTACTTGTTAAAGGAGCGGAAGCGGAACACCTTCGTTCCCTTGTTTCTAAAATGCAGGAAATGGGAGTCATCATTGAAGAAGAAGACGATGGCTTGCGTGTAATTGGTCCGAACCATTTGAAGGCAGTAGATATCAAAACTCAGCCTCATCCTGGCTTCCCGACAGATATGCAGTCCCAGATCATGGCATTGATGCTTTCTGCTAAAGGAACCAGTGTGATTACAGAAACTGTTTTTGAAAACAGGTTCATGCACGTAGAAGAGTTCCGCCGCATGAATGCTAAGATGAAGATTGAAGGACGCAGTGTCATTATCGAAGGTCCTTCTGATTTGCAAGGAGCTGAGGTAGCAGCTACAGACCTGCGAGCAGGTGCAGCATTGATTCTCGCTGGACTGGTAGCAGATGGCTATACACGGGTAACAGAACTGAAGCATTTGGATCGTGGTTATGTCGATTTCGCTGAAAAGCTTGCACAGCTTGGGGCGGATATTGAACGTATCAACGATACTCCGGCTAATGAACAAGAACCGGTGGATGATTCTGTGAAGGCTACTTCCTAAGAACGATAAATGTAAAAAGCTTATCTTGCCTCATTGGGCAGGGTAAGCTTTTTTTGTTCACTTCTGATAAAAAGGGTTCTATCATATCCTTTTTTTGTATAAGTATTTACTAGAGACATCTATTAACGTTCTAGCAGGAGGGCATGGGATGAAAAATTGGAAACGGCCAGGGTTAATCACTTTTTTATTTTTAGTCTTGATGATTCTTATCATTCCCGCAGTAATTGTCATACCGTTCATTGATTCAGGCAAGGAGCAGCGAATCACAGAGCAGCATCCGGACAAAACAACACCAATGGTAGAAGTTCCGGATGATCTATCTCCTTTCAGCATCGATGTCCTTAGAACAAATACCAATCAGGTAGAAGAAGTCCCTCTTGAGACGTACGTCGCACGGGTAGTAGCCTCGGAAATGCCTGCGAATTTTGAAAAAGAGGCGTTGAAGGCACAAGCATTAGCAGCAAGGACATACATCGTACAGCATTATTCCAACGGAGAAAATATCTCGGAACAGGCAGATGTAACCGATACTGTCGATCATCAAGTTTATAAGAACGATTCGGAGTTAAGGAAGCAGTGGAAAGGTGAATATACTGCAAACATGAGCAAAATCAACCAGGCAGTAAAAGAAACAGCCGGTGAAATTATCACGTACGAAGAAAAACCGATTTTTGCAGCTTTCTTTTCCACTAGCAATGGCTACACAGAAAACTCAGAAGATTATTGGAAAAATGCCTTTCCTTATTTAAAAAGTGTCGAAAGTCCGTGGGATAAACAGTCACCGAAATTCCTGGATCAAAAGGTACTCTCTGTACAAGAAGTGGAAGCGAAGCTCGGTGTTACTTTCCCAGCCGACGTCACCGCCTCCCGCATTAATTTGACCGAAGGGAATCGAGTGAGCAGCATTGAAGTAGGCGGCAAAAAGTTTTCAGGAAGAGAAATCCGCGAAAAACTTGGCCTAAGATCCAGTGATTTTTCCATTGACCAAAAAGATGGCCATTTGATTTTCACAACGAAAGGATATGGCCATGGGGTTGGAATGAGCCAGTACGGTGCGAATGGGATGGCGAAACAAGGGAGCGATTATAAAGAAATCGTCCAGCATTACTACCAGGGAGCGAAAGTAACCGAAATGGAGCAGTTGAACTCCCTGCAAGCCATGATCAACCCGAATGAATAATAAAAAGCAGGTAACGTCTCTGGCTGGCGATAATATATCGTCAGCCTTTTCGCTTACAACGCAGTAGTCTGGTAGTATTCGTCTCACCACTAGTTAGAAGAGGCACAAAACACTTCCACAACTGATACTCACTAAGCCATAATATTCTAACGGCTCCGATATTAAATAATAAAGTTAAGGGAGATTGGAAACGGCAAGACTCCTGCGGAAGTAAGTACGAGTCGAGACCCCGCAACGAAGTGAGGAGGCTTGACCGTACGTCCGCGGAAAGCGAGTCGTTTCCAACCTCCCTTCGTACACGTTATATAACGGAGCCCTTTGGGTATTAACAGAATTTTCTTCCAGTTTATCAAAATTTTTTCTTTTGGATGTATAAGTCTCTCATTTTTTGCTCAGAATGGTTGCTGAGGTGATGAACAAATGAGAGACGAAGAAAAAAAGAGCGTCACAAAACTTAAGTTCCGACGCTTGTTAGGCAAGAAGTGGGTGTATCCGGCAATCTATCTTTCGATTGCAGCTCTAGTGTTAGCTGGGGTGCTTTGGTATCAACAACGTGGAGAAGAAGTTGATTTGGCCAATGATCCGAATGTAAACGATGAAGTGATTACAGAAGATCCATTCGGTGACGAAGATGCTGTACCGGTCATGGAATCAGGTGAAGAGATGGCAATGCCAGTCGCTGACGAAGAAAATTCTCAAATTGTAACAAAGTTCTATGACTACGATGCTTCAGATGAAGATCAGGAAAACGCACTTGTATTGTATAACAATAAGTATTATCAAAGTACAGGTGTCGACATCACAAAAAATGATGAAAAATTCGACGTCACAGCAGCTCTAAGTGGTACAGTAACTGAAGTTAAAGAAGATCCGCTTTATGGCAATGTCGTTCAACTGGATCATGGTCAGGAAGTGACTACGGTCTATGCAAGTCTTGATGAAGTCCAAATTGAAGCTGGTACTGAAATCAAGCAAGGCGACGTCATTGGTACAGCAGGCAGAAACATCTTCGGACAGGCAAGTGGAGTCCACGTACACTTTGAAGTCCGCAAAGATGGGGAAGCACTTAACCCGGAGACATTCTTCGGAAAGCCTTTAAGTGAATTGAAAAAGCAAAAAGAAGCCGATGAGCCTGAACAAGGTGAAGACAATGAAACATCTGGTGAAGAAGAACAAAATCAAGATATAAGTGAAGAGGAAATTGGAGAACTTGAGCCTGGAGCGGAAGAAGAAGCCCCAGGGGAAGGTGACGAAGAAACAGGCGTTGAAGAAGAGCCTGAGATGGATGAAGATGCCGAATCCTCCATTTCCATGACACAAACTTAAGAAAAGTCGCGCGTCCAGCGCGGCTTTTTTATTTTGCGCACCGTTTGGAATATTATGCATGTTTTTCCTTCGATTATTCCTCCTATTTTCCCCCGGTTATCTAGAGAAGGACGTCATTCCTTTATTTTCAGGACTTGTCGCCTTGTTTTTCATACATATTCCTGACTGCCGACTAATAAGATGTAATTAACCGAGCATTCGGTAGCATCCGAGGTGAACGTTACGATCCTAGAAACGAAAAGCTTTCGGTCAATTGCTTTTTCATAAAAAACATACCCCAAGTGAATCATCTTGTCTCAATACACACCTTGGATAGTCAACCATAGGAGGCGAGTGATGTGCATGACTACATCAAAGAGAGGACCATCAAGATAGGGGAATACATTGTGGAAACGAAAAAAACAGTGCGAGTGATAGCAAAGGAGTTCGGCGTGTCGAAAAGTACCGTCCATAAGGATTTGACTGAACGGCTCCCTGAGTTGAATCCGGAAATGGCTGTACAAGTAAAAAAGATCCTCGATTACCATAAGGAAATCCGCCATCTCCGCGGTGGAGAAGCCACCAAGCGGAAGTATCAGATGAAAATACAACCAGAGTCCAGTCAGCCTGTTCAGCCCTCTCAATAATTTGAAAAAAGATCCTCCCTTGTATAATTTCCTTGAATTATGGAAAGTTTTTTCATTAGAGGTGCGACGATGGTCGCGTTTTTGTGATAGAATATAACATTAGATGCATGAAGTTTTCGGACGGATGCGAGAAAAGTCTTGTTTTGAACAGGGAGGATCTACTAAACATGCTAGCTAGAGATATCGGAATTGATCTTGGTACTGCCAATGTGCTGATCCATGTACGCGGAAAAGGGATCGTCTTGGATGAGCCTTCTGTGGTCGCAATGGATCGGAACACTGGAAAAGTCTTAGAAGTAGGAGAGGATGCCCGGCGGATGGTCGGTCGTACCCCGGGTAATATAGAGGCGATCCGCCCTCTTAAAGATGGCGTGATTGCGGATTTTGATGTGACAGAAGCGATGCTGAAGCATTTTATAGACAAAATCAATGTGCGTGGCTTTTTATCAAAGCCTCGCATGTTGATATGCTGTCCGACGAATATCACAAAGGTGGAGCAAAAAGCGATTAGAGAAGCAGCGGAGAAATCCGGTGCGAAAAAAGTATACCTGGAAGAAGAGCCTAAAGTGGCTGCCATCGGTGCGGGTATGGAAATTTTCCAGCCGAGCGGAAATATGGTCGTTGACATCGGCGGGGGAACAACAGATGTTGCAGTCCTTTCCATGGGTGATATCGTAACTGCTTCTTCTATCAAAATGGCCGGGGATAAATTCGACCAGGAAATCCTTAGTTATATCAAAAAAGAGTACAAGCTGCTAATCGGTGAACGGACTGCTGAAGAAATCAAAATCAGTGTAGCCACCGTATTTCCTGATGGTCGCGATGAAGAGATCGACATACGTGGCCGGGATATGGTCTCCGGGCTCCCGAGAACAATCACTGTCCGTTCCTCTGAAATCGAAAAAGCGCTCCATGAATCGGTGCAGGTCATCGTCCAGGCGGCCAAATCGGTTTTGGAGCGCACGCCGCCTGAATTGTCAGCAGATATCATCGACCGCGGTATTATTATCACGGGCGGTGGTGCGTTGATCCATGGTATCGACAAGCTGCTGGCAGAAGAACTGAAGGTACCGGTATTAGTAGCGGAAGAGCCGATGAACTGTGTCGCGAAAGGTACAGGCATCATGCTAGAAAACATCGATAAAATCGCAAAGAATAAAATCAGAAGATAATCAAGTCCAAATAAAGGAGCGATTCCCTTGCTGAGAGGATTCTATACGGCTGCTTCCGGCATGATTGCCCAGCAGCGACGTCAAGAAGCATTGTCCAATAATATGGCGAATGCCAACACACCTGGCTACAAATCCGACCAGGGTGTTATGCGTGCTTTTCCAGAGCTGTTGATGCAGCGGGTTGAAGCGAAAAGCATTCCATCCGGCAGGGGATTGCATGTTCCAATGAATCAAAGGATCGGATCGTTGAACACAGGTGCATACCTGCAGGAAACCATTCCTGATTTTGCTCAGGGTGATATCCGCGAGACAGGGGTCGGGACGGATATGGCACTTATCAATGGCAATCTCCCGGATGAGATGGGATCATTATATTTTACCGTGCAAAGTGATGACGGGGAGGCCCGTTATACACGTAACGGTAATTTTACTGTAGATGGACAAGGGTATCTGGTGACCCAGGAGGGTGCTTATGTACTTGATGAGTCAGGTGATCAGATTGCGGTGGACGGCATGGAATTCCAAGTCTCCACAGACGGAACCGTGGCACTTCCTGGGGGAGATATTCCTTTAGGGATCTCCTATATTGCCAATTCACAAAGCCTGGTCAAAGAAGGGAACACCACTTTCCGTTTGGCCGAAGGAGAAGCCCTGGATGCCAGACAGGTGGCTGGTGTTAATTTTTCCGTTCAGCAAAACCATCTCGAGCGTTCTAATGTAGATGCGGGTAAAACGATGACAGAAATGATGAATACATATCGTAATTTCGAAATGAATCAACGTGTCTTGAAAGCTTATGACCAAAGTATGGACAAGGCTGTCAATGATATCGGCAGGTTGAGGTAAAGGGGGACGTAGCATGTCTAGATCGATGATCCAGGCTGCGGTCACGATGGGCCAGCTGCAGCAGAAGCTGGACGTGATCGGTAATAATCTATCGAACAGTAATACGCCAGGCTATAAAACCCGTAATGCTGAATTTTCTTCACTGCTGTACCAGCAGATTAATAATCTTAATGAAAATGATCCAGCACCCCCACGCGCCACGCCTGAAGGTATCCGCAGCGGTTCCGGAGCGAAGCTTGGAACAGTGACGATGGATTTATCGAAAGGCTCATTGCAAGTGACAGATCGAAGCCTTGATGCGGCCTTAATTACCGATAATCACTTGTTCCAAATAGCAGTACCGACAGAGCAAGGCACGGAGGTTCGCTATACAAGGGCGGGGAATTTTTATTTGAACCCTGGAGCCGATGGTCAATTGATGCTGACCGATACCAACGGCGCGCCAGTCCTTGGTGAAGACGGTCCAATTTTACTGGAAGAAGGTTTTAATGGATTGACGATCGGTGAAAATGGTACCATTACAGTAGAGAGAGATGAGGGGCAGGCTGTCGAAGGCCGCCTTGCAATCGTTGAGGCCGTTCGTCCACGTATGCTCGAGTCGGAGGGCAGCAATATTTTCCGCGTGCCTGCGGGACAGGATACGGAAGAAATCATTCAGACAGTGGATGAAGAAAACGTACAGATAAAAAGCGGTGCTCTCGAATCTTCTAATGTCGATATGGCAAAACAGATGACAGATATGCTGATGGTACAACGCGCCTATCAATTCAATGGCCAATCTATTTCTTTGAGTGACCAGATGAGTGGATTGGTCAATCAACTGAGATCTTAACTGTAAGGAGTTACACAACTATGTCAACAAACCCTACCGGTCAGAAACAGCCGACGACCAGAAAACAATATAAAAATACGCCAGAGAATCCTAAAGCCGTCAAAGAAACGAAGGATAAGCAAGGGTCTGCTAAGAAAGTACGCTCGAACAAAGAAAAACCACCGCGCCGCAGGATTTTTCCGATTTGGCTGCGCCTGATTTTCATCACTATTTTGTGTGTTGTCGCATTGATTGTCGGGTTGATGGTAGGTTATGGTGTGCTTGGTGAAGGTCAACCTTTGGATGTATTGAAGTTAGAGACATGGGAACATATATGGAATATCGCAACAAAAACCGAATGACACGATCTGAAACCCGTACAGCATAGAGCTGAAGCGGGTTTTTTCATTTTAAAAATACCCCGGGACATCCATTATCTGGATGTCCCGGGGTATTTTGGTGTATCATTGCGTTTTCGCTGACTCGTTTTGTGGAACTAGAATAGCACCAGCTACAAAAGGGGGTTAGATTTTGCAAACGGACGTATTCGTAGCAGGTGGTGGAGTCGGAGGGCTTGCGCTCGCCGTCAAACTGGCAAGCCGCGGTGTTCGGGTCATGGTTGCCGAACAGTTGAAGAATGAATCTCCTTTATACAAAGGAGAACTCCTCCAGCCAAAAACGATCGCCATATTAGATCAGTTAGCCGTGCTGCCGGAAGTATTAGAGCACGGCCATAAAATTGAAACACTGGCGTTTCAGGAAGTAAATGTGAATGCCGGTGCCGCCCCTGAGGTAATCGAAAGTACGGACCTGACCTATAATCGCATAGCGAGTAATTATAATTATGCGATTATGATTCCTCATGAAAAGATCAAAGAGATTTTAAAAAATAAAGCCAGAGAGTATGAAGGTTACTTCGAGTATCTGTCCGGTGCCCGTTTTCTTGGGTTTGAAAATGGGAAAGCACAACTCAAATACAAGAAACAAGTACAGGCTGTCACGGCAGATGTCTATATCGGGGCTGAAGGCCGCAGCTCGCCAACACGCCAGGCGATGCAGGTGTCCATAAATCGTAAAGATTATAATCACCACTTTTTAACGGTGACAATCCCACGTCCGGAATCGTTCCGGGAGGGGAAAATCGTGACAAGCCGGACAGCTTTCCTTGGTATGTTTCCACTACCGGATAACCAGATAAGGACGGTCTATATGATTCCGGCAGGCGAATATAAAGCAATCAAAGAAAACGGTCTCGAGCATGTATATGAAGCGTACGGCCAACTGGAACCGAGGTTGAAGGAAGATGTCCGCTCGCTCAAGGATTGGAAGCTAATTCAGTTGATGGTGCCGTATACCTACCATGTCGATAAGTATGTAAAGGGCAACCTGGCACTCCTTGGTGATGCTGCTCATACCGTCCACCCGATGGCCGGTGAAGGGATGAATCTGGCTATTCAGGATGCCGAAGTGCTGGGTGAACTGCTCAGCTGGTGTAAAGAGCATAAGCAGCCTTACCATGCCTACCTTCCTTATTATGAACAGGTGCGAAGACCGAGGGTGGATTTCTTATTGAAATTAAGCCATTTATCAGCGCTTGTTTATTCGTACCCTTACCGGTGGTGGCGTCAGGTCAGGATGCGGGCAGTGGACCGTATGTATGAAGATGACCGGCTTCATGTCAAACAAATGCTGAATACTTCCGGCCTGGGTATGTGGGATTTTTCCCTTGTAGACCGGGCTATACAGGGCAGTATACTGCCGGTCCGGAAAAAGAAAATCTCCGACAACCGGCAGAAACGATATATCTTTGATGAAAATGATGATTATCCATGGAAACAAAATGATAACCGGAAGGGGTAGAATGGGATGAATGAATGGACGATTGCCATGCAGGCACGTAAATGGATGAAGAAAAATGAATCATTCTTATATAGCTGGCATGCTTATGTAGGATCAGAACTGGGGTTGTTCGATGAATTTAAAGAACCGGCGACACTGGAAGAAGTAGCTTCACGGACAGGTTACCCGGAGGACCTGCTTGAATCCTGGGTGCAGGTCGGAGTGGAACTGAAGCATCTGAAGAAAAAAGATGATAAATTCCGAACCTCAAAAAAACGATGCAGTGCGCTGATGTCAGATTATGGTTCTCCTGGTGTGGCGGCGTTATTAAAAGAAATGATGGAATTGCATTTACCGACTTTGCTGGCCTATCCGAATATCATGCGCTCAAAGGAACGAGCATCGTTCGATCATGAAGAATATGGCGGAATTGTCGCCGAGACATCCGCACTGCTTGAACATTTTGCCATTCGTAAAATCAAACGTAAGGTACGCGAACAAAAAATTGAAACCATCGTCGATCTGGGTTGTGGTCATGGCGGCTACTTAAGAAAACTTGCCGATCACTTTCCGGATATTCAGATGATCGGCGTTGATATCAATGAAAAAGTGATTGAAAGCGCACGTCTGCAATCGAAGGATTACCCAAACCTTACCTTTGAAGTTGGGGACTTTGAAGAATGGGAGCCGAAACAGGGGAAGGTCGATATGATTCTCCTCCACAACGTCTTCCATTATATCCATCCGGATGAACGCAGCAGGCTGCTGGAAAAAATAAATCAAAACTTAGATGATAATGGTGTGGTTTCTGTCATAACACCGCTAAGCGGTACCGAACATGGCAAAGCATTTTCTTCCGCATTCAATAGTTTCTTTGTTGCTCATTCCAATTTATACGCTTTGCCGAAACAATCCGACCTGGATTCCATCTTCTCAAAAGGCGACTTTGACATGTTCGATCTCGACCCAATCATCAAAGAAGGCTCCTGGTTTACCTTCTGGCTGACACCGAAAGCAGCAGAAAAAGTAAACACAGACGTTGAACAAGTGGAGATACAGCAGCAACAATCCCCTGCCAAATCAGCATCCTCCAATTGATGTGTACTCCGGCAGCGGCCAGCTGCCCCCTGATTTTCTCATAAATGCCTTAATCAATGGTATGATCGAAAAGTCGAAGACTTGATTTCGAGATATTAGTTGCGAGAAAGGGGCGTTGGGGAACGAGTCGCTTTCCACGGGCGTTCGCTGAGCTTCCTCGAGCTAACGCTCTGTGGGGTCTCACCTGAAACTCATTTCCCGTAGGAGTCTCCCCGTTCCCCACCGGACCTTGCTATAGGAAGGCCTCGAAATCTCACTTGTAGAAACTGCCCCATGATAATAGAAAGAAGACTTTGGCCGCTTTACATCCTTTATAAATGCATCAAGAAGAAAGTTTCAGTTAAACACGCATTCTCCTTTTGAAGGGTCCGTTTAGTACAAAACTTGCTGGATGGGCAGGGAAACGGCGAGACTCCCGCGGGAGAAGGAGCTAGGCGAGATCCCGCAGGGCTTTAGCCCGAGGAAGCTTGCCAGGTCCCCTGCAGGAAAGAAATGAATGCGTAATCGCCTTGGGAGACACGACACGCATAAGCAGAACAGCAAAAGGGAAGGGCTCTTTCTTCCCGTTGATGGACTGCTTATGTCGCGAGTGTCTAGGCGATGAAGCTGGAAAGCGAGTCGTTTTCAAGCCCATCCCATCTCTTTCATGATAACGGACCAACTATCGGCCTTAGAGAAAAGAAACGAATCTTCATTACATGGTTTTTGTCGAAACAGGCAAACATGTATATAATAGGCATAGTTGATATCGAAAGGAGATTGTTACATATGATGAACATAAACGAAATCAAAGAAATCATCCCACACCGCTATCCCTTCCTGTTGATCGACCAGATAGAAGAAGTAGTGGAAGGAGAGCGAGCTGTAGGCTACAAAAATGTCACGGTCAATGAACCATTTTTCCAGGGCCATTTTCCTGATTATCCTGTCATGCCTGGAGTTTTGATTGTTGAAGCTCTCGCACAAGTCGGAGCTGTCGCAATGCTGAAAAAGGAAGATAACCAGGGTAAGCTTGCTTTCTTCACAGGAATCGATAAGTGCCGGTTCAAGCGCCAGGTTCAGCCTGGCGACCGCCTGAAGCTTGAGGTGGAAATCGTACGTGCCAAAGGTCCAATGGGCAAAGGAAAAGCAAAAGCGACCGTTGATGGTGAGTTAGCGTGTGAAGCTGAAATCATGTTTGCTTTGAAATAAGAAGAAAACGTTCCTCCATTTGGTTGGTTTCACATTGGCTGTAAAGATTGTCATCGGAACCCGGAAGATACACGGTACTCTGTTGATTCCACGATGAGCGTTCGGTGGTGACGCCTGCGGGAACAGCGCGAGTCGAAGATCCACTTGGTCAAGTGATTTTCTTGACCAAGTTAGCTGAGGCCGTGCCCGCGGCAAGCATCCACCGGTAAGCGATTCATGAGTATAAACAACTTTCAGTGGCCTCGCCAGTTGGCGGGGCGTTTTTTTGGCCAAAAAATTACTTATATTTTGGTTTATTTTTGCCAGATTGGGAAAGATAGGCGTGAAATATATTGAATAGGAGGAATAAATAATGGTTAATAAATGGTGGATGAAATTTGGCGCGGCTACATTGGCGATTTTCTTATTGGGCGCATGTGCTACGGAAGATGATGATGCTGGTGATAACAATACCGAACAAAACGAAGAAGCGGATATGCAGGAAGAAGATGACGGTGCTCCGGAAGAACAAGGTGAAAATGAAGCTGAAAAGGAAAACGATGCGGAAGAAGATGAAGGCACAGGAACAAGTGAAGAAGAGATGGAAGACGAAGCGGCTGAAGAAGATATGACGAACGAAGATACCATGGAAGATGGAGAAAATAACAACGAATAAGTAAAAAAGTCAGCGGCTGAGTTTATGCAGCTTCTGACTTTTTTGGTTTACCCTTTCAAATCAATCCGGCCACCGAGCGTCGGGTGCTGGGCCTCGGGCATGTTTGTCTTAAGCATCTCGATCATCTGAGATCCTTGTTCCTTTGCCTGATCCATCGACTTATCCATCACAGCCAGGCTGGCATTTTGCTTAACGTAATGCTGGCTCATAAGAACAGACACTGTAGCAACATCCATAACTTCACTCCCTTCTCTCCATCTTCTCTTTTAATATCGACCATAACCCTAAGAAATCAATCGACGAGTAAACGGTTAACTTGAGCGGATAAAACATAAAACTGAGGCCATGGGTCGACCAAAATATGGACAATCTGGTTATCGTTCACAAATCTGACACGCTCAGCTGAGCTTTTCATACTTTGGTGTAGTAATATAGTCTTATGTAATAGAAAAGAGAGAAAAAGGGGATAGAGATGTGGAATGTGTTGAAGTAGCTTCAGATTACTTAATAAACCGTAACACTATGATGTTAAAACCGAATGTAGGAGAAAATAAAGTATCCACCTTCATAAGGGAAGAAAGTCACGTTATTTGCACCAAAAAGAACGTCCAAAAAATACTCGATAACAGTTGTCTTTTGTACGGAGCATCCTTTAATGGACGAAGGGATTTTTCAAGAGCTTTCTTACATACAGATAAAAAACTGCCGGTTGAAGTGAGTGCACCATCACGTATTGTAATGTTTCCACTACGTTGCAATGCTTCAGGAGAAAAGGTGTGGATTGCCTACCATCATGTCAAAGATCAGCGGGTCAGTTCACCTGGGACGATGGAAATTCTCTTTACGGACAATACTTCCTACCAGATTGACATCTCGCAATCTTCATTTTCACGTCAATATAATCTGGCAGCCCGTCTGGTAAATAGGAAACATTATACATAAGAAAGGAAGAAGATGAGGATTCCGCGCCTTTCCGAATAGCCATTTCGTTTTTCCCGCCAGGTTTTTATGGTAAGATAAAAACAAATCAAACACGTGGAAACGTTTTACTACACTTGAGTTATGAGAAAAATTGATAGTTTTCCCGTTGATGGTAGAGGGAAAATGATTAGGAGAGGTGATTCGGATGAAATATAGAACGGCAGCTGACATCAAAGACCTCCTGCTTGATGATCAGGAAACCATAATCAATAACATCGACCCAGAAAAAATCGACGTCTATCACTTTCTGCACGACCGGTTCAAGAAGACAGATGTCACCAAGGATCTAGTTTTCCAATTTAACTTCCGTTATTTCTATAAGTTGGACAATCCGAGCCTGACCCAGGAGTTTCAGGATCGTTTCTTTGAAATTATGGAAAAGCAAAGGCATGAAAAACGACCGAATATCGTCCGTGTCGTGACCGAACTTTACGAAGTGAAAAACCATAAAGGCAACCCGACGATGCAATTTCCGCTTGCCACCGCTATGCTACATACACTTAACGGATATTTTCCTACGTATGATAGTGATGTAGCCAAGGCGTTCGATTTTTCATCGACCTATCATTTAAATACGTTCTATAAAAAAATGAAAAGGTACATCAACCAGTATCGCCATACCTATGATACGTATAGCGAGCTGTTGGACGAAGAGAGTTTGCAAGTGATGTTCGATCACTTTGATAAACGTTTTCCTAAGAGCGGCCTTTCGAAAGTGAAAAAACTGGATTTGATCGTTTCTGAATTGGGAAGGCGGCTTTCCTGATAGCAGAAAGGACTGGATGACTTAATAGTCATCCAGTTTTTTTGTGGAATAACGGTTTAGCAATTGAAAATTTCTCCATATTTTAGTACGATTAACCTTGTTGTGACTGACTGGTCAGAAAGTGATGAAAGTAGGGAATACATATGAACGAACGGAAGCGGCAGCTGATTGAATCAGGAATGAAGTTGTTTGCACAAAAAGGCTACCATGCCACCTCCATACAAGAAATCGCTTCTCAGAGCGGTGTTTCTAAAGGAGCTTTTTATCTGCATTTTGATTCAAAAGAAGATCTTACTCTGTCTATCTATAAATTTTACTATCAGCAAATGATGGAAAAAGTGGAAGAAGTGCGTCAGATGAACCTTGATCCTAAGGTTAAAATGACGCGCCAGATCGAAATGCTCGTCACAAGCCTGATGGAAAATAAAGAATTTATTTTGATGCATCTAAGAGATAATATCTCGCTCAGCCCTCAGGTCGATGACTTTTTACTTGAAATGAAAAAGGAGAGTTTTCGCTGGACGAGTGAAAATCTGAAGGAACTGTTCGGGACAGCGATTGAACCCTATATCGTCGATAGCTCGATATTGATGGAGGGTATATTAGATGGGTATTCCAAGTGGCTGGTCATCGATGACCTCGAGGTCGAACCGAAAAGGCTGGCGTCTTTCATTCAGGCACGTATTGTCGATGTTGTCGAGGGCATGCTGAAAAAAGAATCAGAACCGTTAATTACATTCGATAATGTTAAACAGCATTTTCCCACATTTGAAGAGCAGGATCCTCATAGCAGGGTGAAAGAAAAGCTGACCTCGATGCGAGGGAAAATTGATTCGTTAAAAATGTCTAAACAAAAGCGGGAAGACCTGCATGGTACCATCGATGTGCTGCTTAACGAGATCAAGAAAGATCAGCCGCAGCACATTTTATTCCAGGGCATGCTTTCTCATTTTACCGGCATAGCTGCTTTTCAAAAAGAATGTCAACAAATCGCCCAGGACTTGAACATCGAATTGATTTAAGAAAGTGAGAGGAGTCTTTTTATGAAAAAATTAATTGGCCCGTTTATCCTGGCGGTACTGTTGCTTGGATTGATCAGCGGCTGTTCAAATAATGATAGTGAGCAAGCAGAAGAAGTCGAACGAATAACCCCGGTAGAGACCGCTGTGGTAGAAAAAGGTGATTTGAGTATCGAACGTAAAATTGTCGGACGGACCAAACCGGCAAATACATCACAGATTATCCCGCGTTCACCGGGAGAGCTGGTTGCTTTGAATGTAGAAAAAGGGGATCGTGTGAAAAAGGGCGATGCCATCGGGCAAGTAGATGCCCAGAATTCTCAGAGCCAGGTGGATCTGCAGAAAAACGCAGTAGAGCAAGCGGGTAAGCAGCTTGAAAATGCCAGAATCTCCAGACGCCAGGCAGCACTGGGAGTAGAAAACGCTAAAAAGCAGTTAGATGCGGCAAAGCAAGCCCAACAGGCACAGGCCCAACAGTCAAAAGGACAGGAACAGGCGGCCTACCAGCAATATGAACAAGCGAAAGAGCTTGCCGATCAGACAAAAAAATTAGCGGATGAAGGCACGATTCCGGAAGTTCTATACCAACAGGCGAAAAGCCGTGCCGATCAAGCCTACGCCCAGTACGAGCAGGCGAAAAATCAGCAAGCGCCTTCTTCTGCTGAAATCGAGCAGGCTGAAGCACAGGTCGATCAAGCGCAGTCACAGCTCAACCAGGCCGAAGTCGGTGTTGAACAGGCAGAGCTTCAAGTCGAGCAGGCGCAGGTCCAGCTGAACCAGGCCCAGGAGCAGGCTTCCAATAATACCATTTATGCGGGTGCCGCAGGTGAAATCACTTCCCTGGAAGCGCAGGTTGGCGATATGGTGTCCAATCAGCAGCCGATCGGTGCGATTGTCGCCTTGAACCCGATGACTGTTGAAGCTACGGTGACTTCAGACCAGCTCAATTTGTTTGAAGAAGGTCAGGAAATTGACGTAGCTATCAATGGGGTAGAAAATCCGGTTACCTCAACGGTGGACTATGTTGCCTCTGTGCCAAATGATACGGGCTTGTACCCGGTTGAAGCAACAATCGACAATGAATCAGAAATGATCAAGCCGGGGACGATGGCAACCTTCCTGCTTCCGGAAACCGTCGTAGCTGATACCTTCTTAGTACCGACAGAAGCGGTAGTGGAAGAAGGCGGAGAAGCGTATATCTATGAAATCGTTGATGAAAAAGCAGAAAAAATAGCAGTGACCATCGTCGAAGCACAGTCCGAGACGACTGCGATTGAAGGTGAAATTACAGCAGGAGCTGAAATCGTCACCACCGGGCAATTGACCCTGACAGATGGAGCAAAAGTCAGCATCATAAAGGAGGATGCTTGATTTGAGACTCGTTAACGTATCAGTCAAACGCCCGGTCGGCGTCATTATGATTGTGCTGGCTATTTTAGCATTAGGATTCATGTCGTTACGAAATCTTGCTATCGACTTATATCCTGAAATCGATTTGCCGATTGCGGTCGTTTCTACCAACTATCCAGGAGCAGCTCCACAGGAAACGGAGAAATTGATCAGCGAACCGATTGAATCTTCAGTTAGTGCTATAGAGGGCATGGAAACCGTGCAATCACAATCGCAAACCGGAGCATCCATCGTATTCATGCAGTTCAACACCGGGGTCAACCTGGATAACGCACTGTTGGACGTCCGGGAAAAAGTCGATCAGGTGAAGGGGATGTTGCCTGAAGGAGCGGGCGAGCCGAATGTGCTTCGTTTTGATCCCCAGC
This sequence comes from Halobacillus sp. B23F22_5, assembly GCF_043497085.1. NCBI lineage: Bacteria > Bacillati > Bacillota > Bacilli > Caryophanales > Bacillaceae > Halobacillus > Halobacillus sp. B23F22_5. The sequence continues at coordinate 596,103 of NZ_JBIEKI010000001.1, forward strand.
AAATTCCTGTCATGTGGGTCGGCCTTACCGGTGACAGCCCGGAAGAATTGCAGCAAATCGCAGAAAACCGGGTTGTTCCTTTTCTTGAACGTCAGGAAGGCGTAGCCTCTGTCAGTATTGAGGGAGGAAAAGACCGGGAAGTCCGTGTGCTGATCGACCGTGGTCAGATGAATGAATATGGGCTTAACACCCAGACCATCGTTCAGACCTTGAACGCCGCTAACCAATCGGCTTCCGCTGGTGCGGTAGAAAAAGGGGACAAAGACCTGCAAATACGAATCGATGGAGAATTCGAATCGGTGCAGGAAATCAAAGACACCCTGCTGCAAACAGAAGGCGGAGCACAAATCCGTCTCGATCAGATTGCAGACGTCGAAGATACATATGAAGACGCTTCGACGATTTCCAAGGTCAACGGTCAGGCCTCCGTAGTATTGTCAGTCTTAAAGAAATCAGATGGGAATACCGTGGAAACGGCGAATAATGTCACAGCCGCCATGGGAGATATCAAAGAACGTCTTCCGGAAAACGTCAACATGAAAGTAGTGCTGGACACCTCTGAATTCATCACGCAGTCAATCGATTCGGTGATGATGAATATCATCATCGGTGGGGTGTTCTCTGTTCTGGTATTACTCTTATTCTTAAAAAGTATCCGTGCAACGCTGGTTATCGGGATTTCGATACCGATTGCCATCATTTCAACGTTTACATTGATGTACTTCACGGGGGAAACGTTGAATGTCCTCACCATGGGGGGACTCGCACTCGGAATCGGGATGATGGTCGACAGTTCCATCGTTATTCTGGAAAACATCGTCAGCTACCGGCAGCAGGGATATTCCATGGTGGAAGCGGCAAAAGAAGGCGCGTCGGAACTCGCACCAGCCGTGATTGCATCGGCGACCACAACCATCGTCGTATTCTTGCCGATCATTTTCGTTGAAGGAATCGCATCAGAGCTGTTCACACCGCTTGCCCTGACCATTTCCTTTGCCTTGATTGCGGCCTTGATCGTGTCAGTGACCTTAATACCCATGCTGTCTTCGAAGCTGTTGACGAAACCATTACAGACATCAGGCCGCCGGTACTGGTTCGACCGCTTTTTAGCCAAAGTGAATGATGGTTATCAGTCTATGCTTCGACGGGTATTGAAATGGAGGAAAACTACGATTCTCGTGACCCTGTTAGCGATTACGGGCAGCGGATTTCTCGTTCCGATGATCGGAACAGAATTCATTCCCCCGTCAGATCAGGGACAAATTGAGGTTAGTGTGACAACCCCTGCCGGGACATCGCTCTCGACAACCGAAGAAGTTACCGGAAAAGTGAATGAAAAATTAAAACCCTATGAAGATGTCATCGAAACGAATTACGTCACCATTGGAGGCGGCGGGTTCGAAAGTTTTTCATCGTCGGCTAATGAAGCAACCTATACGATGCAGCTTGTCGGTCCGGGTGACCGTGAGCGGAGTACCAGTGAAATCATGCAGGCGATTGATAAAGATGTTTCGGGGATACCAGGTGCAGAAATTTCCGTCAGTGAAATCGGGGCGGGCCTAGGTACCGGAGCACCTGTTCAAATTCAATTGAATGGACCGGACTATGATGTCTTAAGTGAACTGGCTGATCAGGTCGTCTACATGATAGAAGATGTAGACGGCGTCCATAACCCAGAGTCCTCGACCAACGAGGGGCGTCCTGAAATGCAAGTCCAGGTCGATCGTGATAAAGCCGCTCAGTACGGTTTGAGCTATCAGCAGGTGCTCAGCCAGGTCGAACTCGGCTTCAACGGTCAAGTGGCGACTCGTTACCGGGACGGCAGCGACGAAATCAATGTACGAATGATTTTGCCGGAAGAAGAGCGTCAGACGATAGCAGATCTGGAAGGCATGACCCTGCAGACACCGACAGGTTCTTTAATTCCACTTGCCAGTGTAGCAGAACTCAAGCAAGTACAGGGACCGGTTACCTTGCTGCGTGAAAACCAGCAGCGCCAGGTCAACGTGGAAAGTGAAATCGTCGGACGCGACCTCGGAAGTGTGACTGAAGATATCAGGCAGGAACTGGAGCGCTTGAATTTCCCTGATGAATACAGTTATGAAATCGGCGGCCAGGCGCAGGATATGCAGGAAGCCTTTGGAGACCTGGCACTCGCGCTCGTATTCTCGATTTTCCTAGTATATGCCGTCATGGCCGTACAATTCGAGAACTTCCTGTTCCCGTTCATCATCATGTTCTCGCTTCCGACCATTATCATCGGCGTTATGCTTGGACTATTCACTACCGGCTTGCCATTGAGTCTGCCGGCATTCGTCGGGATCATCATGCTCGCCGGGATTGTCGTCAACAATGCGATCGTACTTGTCGATTACATCAACATATTGCGCAGGAAGGGCATTGACCGCTACGAAGCAATCTTAGAAGCAGGGCCAAGCCGAATGCGCCCGATTCTGATGACGACCCTGACGACTGTTTTAGGGATGATTCCGCTAGCTATTGGCCTCGGCCAGGGTGCAGAAGCTCAGCAGCCGCTTGCTGTTACCATCATTTTCGGATTGACGATTTCCAGCTTGTTCACGCTGTTATTGATCCCGGTCGTCTATACCTACTTCGATGACCTTTCCAATAAAGTGACTGGCTGGTTCCGTAAAGAAAAATAAGGCAATGTGCACGAACCACATGGTCCTCAGGAATTAAATCACTGAAGTCCATTGGTAGAACCCACTGCCCCATGTTATAAGCAATGAAAGTAGTTGAAGAGTTACTTATAAAAATCGCCTCACTTTTCGTTTTTTGTTGGTTTGATCGCTTACATTAACGAATGAGGCGATTTTTGGTATGTAAAAAAGAGATTTTTGCATTGTTGATTGCCAATTTGGGCAGGGAAACGATGAGACTCCTACGGGAGAGGCAAGGCTGACGAGGCCCCGCAGGGCGAAGCCCGAGGAGACTTGTCGTCTTCCCCGTGGAAAGGGAATCGTTTCCCAGCCCCACTTTTCCGGTATCAACAATAACGAAAAAAGGCTGTCCCATAAGTCTCTTATAGACTTATGGGACAGCCTATTATGTTTTGTAAGTAATGTTAGTGTGGAGGTTCATCCGGCTGAATCATTCTTTTGTTTCGCATACACCTTCAACTGGTTGACCAGTTGCTTTCGGACCGCTTCTGTCGTAGACAGCTGGATACCTGCCTGAACCTTTTTACCAAGGGGTTTCAGCCAGACGATTTCACCGTCGACATCGAACTGTTGATTGACGAGCATGAATTGGATGAATATCATATCCCCTTTTTGATATGCATGTGCAGGAAGCTCGACTTTCATTCCGTTTAAACTGATATCTAAAATATACAGTTCACCTTTTGTCTGTTCACTGGTGTTTGCGATGAATTTCGCCGCCAAAGGTGGCTCGAATGAATAACGGAAGGCTTCATTTCTTCGGTAGTACATAATTTCTCCTCTCCGCTCCGTATTTTAGTAGAAATATCAATTCTCGTCCCCATAGCGGTCGATTTTGATCAGGTCCCAGGTCGTGACGATTCCAAGGGGTTTACTATGCTGGGCTCCATCCGCTGTGATGATGACTGCTTTCAGCTTCAGATTCTGTTCGAAGCTGCGTTCGAATGAAGATTCCAAATCGAAGATAGAATTTTTTTCACTTAAAAAACGGACGTTATGGTTCTTTTCCAGCTGCAAAATGTCGGAAGCGCGGACATCACCCATCTGGATACAGTCATTGTGCATGTTTCGTGACAGCCAACGCACGACCCCATCATTCGTCAACAGCCCCAAAAACTGCTGATCCTCTCCGTAAATAGGGAATTGGGACACTTTAAAACGATTGAAGGCCTCGACAATTTTTGTCAGATGAGAGTTCGATTTGAAAAATAGCACGGGGCGTGTCGCAACATCGATTGCTTTCGGCGGCTGATCAAGCGTTTGTTTAATTTCTTCAATTTCTTCGACGACCTCCCGGTGGGGGTAGGCAATATAGTAATCATCGCGGATTTTTTCATGGACAAGCGCGTTCCTGAGCTTTGCATATTGTTTTAAATTGTCAAAATGATGCCGGATGACACTATGCTTCATCTTCGAGCGTTGAAGCAGTTCCATGAAATTGTCGTTTTTCGGGTAACCGTTGATCACTTTCAGTTGCTGGTGAATCTGGTTGAATGCGATCTCGAATCGCTCGGCAAGCTCCAGTTCTTCTTTAGACCCGTTCATCGTTGACACCTACTTTGTATGTAAAAATGATGTTTCCTCTTATTATAACGGATTCCCGGTTAAAAAAACATCAACGCAGGCGGTTCGGCTTAGTGGGAACGCCAAATTAATGATATCCTTACGGAAAAGGAGTGAGCTAATCATGAAAAAGTTACTGTTAACCGGTTTCGAGCCATTTTTAGATTTTCCCATCAATCCAACGATGGAAATTGTTAATCAACTGGACGGCAGCAAAATCAATGACTGCGAAATTATTGGAAAAGTGCTGCCGGTCGATTTTCACGAATCCGGGGAGAAAATGCTCGCGTACATAGAGGAAGTGAATCCAGACATCGTCATCGCGCTCGGCCTTGCAGCTGGCCGGACGAAAATCACGCCGGAGCGAATTGCAATCAACTGTAATGACGGCCCGGTTGATAATCGGGGCCATAAGCCTGACGGAGAACCTATCATAAAGGAAGCGCCGAATGGATTGTTTTCTACCCTGCCAATCAAAAAGATAACCGCGCGGCTGCAGGAGAATGGCTACCCTGCGGAAATCTCCAACACAGCGGGAGCGTATTTATGTAATAACGTCATGTATCATGCGCTTTATCATTTTCATAAAACAGACCAAATCAAGCCTGCAGGTTTTATCCATATGCCAGCTTCCCATGATCTCGCCATCCGGCATGGCAAAGTACCAAGCTGGGCCCAAAGCGATCTTATCGAAGCGATTCACCTGGCACTGGATACCGTAACTTCAATTTAGGACACACGGCCTATCACCGTGTGTTTTTTTGCATATAAATGACCAAATGATAATAAAATGTAATAAAGTTTCATAAAATATATTGTATTAAGTAATATTATTTTGTAAGATATACAGTAAGTTGAAAATATTTGATATTGGAGCAAAGCATATGAGCAATCAATTGATTTTTATACAGGAAGCGCTGGACAGCTGTAAGCCTTCTGAAAAGAAAGTAGCCGATTACATTTTGCAGCATCCCGATGAAGTCGTGAATTTATCGATTCAGAAGCTCGCAGAGAAAACCGAAGTGAGTGAAGCGACAATCATCCGGCTTTCAAAAAAGCTTAAATGTAAGGGTTTTCAAGATCTCAAGTTGACCATCGCAAGGGAAATGGCTGTATTTGAAACATCGACAGAAAAATACCAGGACATCCCTGATGACGATTCTATCGAGTCGCTCATCAACAATGTCTCCTATAACAATATACAGTCCCTGGAAAATACACTCAATATCCTGGCACCCGAAGATGTGGAAGCCGCCATCCAATTGATGACCAAAGCACGCAAGATTGCGGTTTATGGCATTGGTGCTTCCGGTTTCATCGCACAGGATTTCAAGCAGAAACTGACCAGGATCGATAACTGGTGCGAAGTCGGTCTCGATATCGATGCCCAGCTGACGATTTCAGCCAACCTGACGAAAGAGGATGTCGCATTTGGGGTCTCCTACAGCGGCCAGACTCGTGATATCTACGAGTCCTTGAAGGTCGCCAAAGAAAATGGAGCAACGATCATTACGCTTACAAAAATGGGTGAAAATCCAGTATCAACCCTGGCTGACATTGCTTTATATACCACCTCATTGGAAAAAAACATCCGAAGCGGTGCCACCAGCTCACGAATTGCCCAATTAAATGTCATTGATATTTTGTTTCTCGGAATCACGCGTTCCAATCAAGCGGCTAACATCGAAGCCCTTGATAAAACAAGAAAGGTGGTGAAAATGATTAAGTGATCACAACCTACATGCAGCATCTCGTGGAAAACCGGGAGATTCCAGGCGCCGTCGTTCTAATTAATGTCAAAGGGGAACGGAAATATTTCAAGGCGTTCGGGGGTTACCAGGCCAGAGACGGGGCCAGTAAGAAAATTACAACGTCTACGCGGTTTGATGCAGCCTCGTTAACGAAAGTAATGGCGACGCTGCCGGCAGCTCTTTTTCTGATCAATCAGGAAAAACTGGACCTTCATGCACCGGTTCAACACTACATCCCAGAATTCACCTTCAAGCCCATCACCATCTATCATCTATTGACCCACACAGCAGGACTATCCGCCGACTTATCTCATAAAAGCCGGTATCATAAACGGAATGTCTTTCATGAAGTACTCACTTCAAAACTTGTCACCCAACCAGGTGAGACAGTGAAATACACAGACCTTGGCATGATATTACTGGGAAAAGTAATAGAAAGAATCAGTGGAAAAACTTTAAATCACCTGGTAGAAACAGAGCTTTACCCACACTGGAACATGCCCAACACTACATATCTACTAACCGAAAAACAGAAGACGGAAACGGCCTCGACCGAATGGGACAACGGGCAGTTTCTCCAGGGAGAGGTCCATGATGAAAAAGCATTCCAGATGGGCGGGGTAAGTGGAAACGCCGGGTTGTTTACCACTGCTGAAGACATAGAAGCCTATGGGCTGAAATGGCTCTACCCTGGTTCACAGGCTGTGATTGCTCCGTCCTTACTTAAAGGAGCGAGCCAGGAACATAAGCAAGGCCGCGGGCTCGGCTGGGAGGTTTGGAACAGCAAAGGACCGCCGCCTTCATGCGGAGAGCTTTGGCCGAAAGGATCGTTCGGCCATACCGGCTTCACCGGCACGAGCCTCTGGATCAATCCAAAAGATGAAATCATAACCGTTTTTCTGACGAATGTCGTGCATTATGGAAGAAGTCATAACCTGAAAATGATTCGTAAAGAATTACACAGTCATGTGCATCAATGTTTTGCAAAATAAAAATTTATTTTTACAGGAGGTAAGAAAATGGGGAAAATCACGAAAGGTTGGATGATTGGATTTTTAGCGTTCATTTTGATTTTAACCGGCTGTTCGTCAGATGCAGGGTCAGAAGAAGGCGGCGACAGCAGTAACGAAGAGAACAGCGATGCTGTTACATTGGAAGTCGGGAGCTGGCGGACGGAAGATACAGCAAAGTACGAAAAGCTGTTTGAAGCTTTCAACGAAAAGCATCCTGACATCAAGTTAGAGTTCAAACCATCGAAAAATACCGAATACAATACGATTTTGAACACGGAATTGAAAAGTGGAGAAGGACCAGACATCCTTCAGCTTCGTCCTTATGCAGCGGGTGCTGAGCTCGCTGATGCAGGTTACCTAGAGCCGATTGACGATCTTAATGGATTGGATACATTCCCTGAATCATCTTTAATGGCAGCGCAAGGTTCTGGTGGTACGCAATATGGTGTTCCGTTGAACATGAGTACGACGCAAATGTTCTATAATAAGAAGATTTTTGATGAACTGGGATTGGAAGAACCACAAACCTATGAAGAGTTCATTGAAATCAATGAAACTTTGAAAAAGGAAGGGTACACGCCGCTTGCGATGGGTACCAAAGAAGGCTGGCTGATGTCTTTGATGCACGGAATCGTCGGACCATCTCAATATGGAGCTAACGAATTCGTTGAAAAAATTGAAAACGGAGAAACCAATTTTGTCAGTGATGAGTTCAAGGCTTCTATCGAGGCGATGGACGAATTAAAAGCTTACTTCCCGGACAACTATGAAGGTCTTGGAATGGAAGACATCCGTACCTTATTCTTTACAGAAAAAGCAGCGATGTTCCCGTTGGGAAGCTGGGAAATCGAAGTATTGAAGGAAATGAACCCTGACCTGCAGCTTGATTTCTTCACGATGCCATCTGCTGTCGGCAAAGAACCTACCATCACGACATGGGTGGATGGATCTTACGCGATCAATGCTAACTCTGAACATAAAGAAGAAGCGAAGAAGTTCCTAGAGTGGATGACGACAGAAGAGTTCGGTCAAATGTTCACGGAAGAATTCAGCATGGTCAGCGCTGTGCCTGGTGTCCAATCCGATAACCAGCTGGTCAGCGATCTAGCCAAAGCGGCAGAGGAAAACTCTACACCATACCTGATTCTGGTACATTTCGCAAAAGGAAATCCATCAACGAAAGCAACCTTGGAAACAGAACTGCAAGGTATGTATTTAGGAGAACAGACACCTGAAGGAGTAGCCGAAGCGGTCCAAAAAAGTGCGGAAAGCTACTACGAGCCTTTTCAAAAATAATTAATCAAGGCGGTGAATACGTTGAATACTGCTGAATCTCAAGTCAAAGCTGTCAACAAGCCAGCTGCAAAAACGAAAACCAAAAGGAAATGGAAAAGATGGGCCATCCATCTTTTCCCTATTCCCGCCTTAGTTATTTATGGACTATTTATTGTTTATCCAATTCTTGCTGCATTTACATACAGTTTATTTGATTGGGATGGACTCGTCCGTGGTGCATTCATCGGACTGGAAAACTTCCAGGCTCTATTTTCACTGGAGCCATATAAAGAGTTATTCTGGAATGCTTTCCAGCACAATATCGTTTACTTCTTAGGACAGTTGATTGCACAGAACGGGCTGGCATTCATACTCGCATTCATCATTTATAAAAAAATCAAAGGGGCGGAATTCTTCAAAATCGCCTTCTTCATGCCTCGTCTGCTATCGATTATCGTTGTCGGTTTCCTCTGGAAACTGATATTGAACCCGAACTTCGGGGCACTCAATGTGATTTTAGGAAAATTCGGTCTGGAATCGCTGCAAAAAGCGTGGCTTGGCGATCCGGATACGGCACTGACAGCTATCATTCTCGTAAACTCGTGGTTCGGTTTAGGGTTTGCTGTGTTGATTTTCCTGGCGGGTATGCAATCGATCCCTCACGAATTGATTGAGGCCGCGACGTTGGACGGTGCCAAAGGGTGGAAGATGATGAGCAAAATCATTATCCCATTGATGATGCCTGCGATTACTATCATCACTGTGCTGACATTCATCCAGTCGTTCGAGGCATTCGAGCTCGTGTATGCCATGCAGGGGTCGCAAGGGGAGCCGTACCATTCAACCGACACACTGGCAATCTATTTCTATCGTCTTGCGTTCGGCGGGTCATCCGGCGGCGGATCGTCTGCGATTGGGTTAGGGTCGGCATTGGCAGTCGTGTTGTTCCTATTTATATCGGTTTTCACAGCAATCTTGCTTTATTTCATGAGGAAAAAAGAAGTAGAAATGTAGGAGGGGATGAACATGAAACAAAACATCTGGACCAGGCCGCTGTATTACGTCATTGCTTTTGTAGTCGCATCCATCAGTTTGTATCCGATATTCCTGATGATCATGTCCTCCTTCAAGCCAAGCAACGAAATTTTCATGAATCCGTTGTCCCTTCCGAAAAGTTTCAGTTTGGAACCTTACCGGAACCTGCTTGAGCAAGTGCCGTTCATGACATACTTCTATAATAGCGTCGTCGTAAGTGTAACGGCGGTGCTGTTGATATTAATTTGCGGCTCGCTTGCGGCTTTCTATATCGCCCGGTATACCTTCTGGTGGAATAACGCGCTGTTTTTCTTTTTCCTGATGGGGATGATGATTCCGATCAAGTTAGGAATCGTGCCCTTATTCATTTTGATGAAAGACCTTGGACTGACCAACTCGTTATGGTCATTGATCTTCATCTACACGGCCACCGGAATTCCATTATCGATACTGATTTTGACAGGTTTTTTCCGGACAATGCCGATCGAGCTGGAAGAAGCGGCCCGGATCGATGGCGCGACCGATCTCCGGATTTTATGGAATGTCCTCTTGCCATTGATGCGTCCGGCGCTTGGAACGGTCATGATCATCAACTTCATTCAGGCGTGGAACGATTTCTTTTTCCCGCTCATCTTCATCTCGAATGAAATGAAAAAGACGATTCCAGTCGGGATGCTGTCGTTGTTCGGTGAGTATTCTGCCGATTGGGGAGCGTTATTCGCAGGACTGACATTATCTTCGCTGCCGATGATGATTCTTTTCTTCATCGCTTCAAAACAGTTCATGGAAGGACTGACTGCCGGTGCCATCAAATAACAGATACTTTATCGGAATTGATGGCGGAGGCACGAAAACAGAGCTTGTCATCGGTGATGAGACCGGAAATGTGATGTTGTCGAAAACAGGAGCGTCCACGAACTTGAAGTCACGAAAGGAAACCCAGGTGAGAAATACTGTCCACCAGTTGCTTAAGGACGCTATTGCCACTACCCCGGAGCATATTTTCGTAGCGGCAGCTGGCGGCGACCGCAGGGAAGATAAGCATCGCTGGAAGTCATGGATAAGTGACATTGTTGGTGCTGACTGCGCTATTACCGTAGAAAATGATGCGATTGCCGCACTGGCTGGCACGACTTTTTCTAAACAAGGGACTGTACTGATTGCCGGAACCGGTTCAATCATCTATTCGTTTCAGCCCGGAGCTGATCCGATACGTACCGGGGGGTGGGGCTACCTGCTTGGCGATGAAGGAAGCGGGTTTGATATCGGCAGGCGCGGACTGCAGGCAGTCATGCAAGCGTATGATGGCAGGCAGGGAGCAACCGCATTGACGGATCGTTTATTGAAGCGATTTGGTTTAAAAAGCCCGGAAGAATTGATTACGTTCATTTACGAACATGAATATCCGAGGCAGGTGATCGCCTCAACAGCAAATGAAGTGATAGCGGCCGTATCGGAGGGCGATACGGTTGCAGAGAGCATCGTGGAAACTGCGATAGAAGAGCTGTTACAGTTGATCGAAGCACATAGGAAAAAAGCAAACGCTGTATCACCAATCGTTCTGGCGGGCGGAATTTTTCAATCCCGATACTTTACGGAATTATTCCGACACAAAAGCGATATACGTTTCAATCCCAAGGTTGAATTTTTACAAGCGGAAATGCCGCCGGCCGTTGGTGCGTACTGCTGTGCCTTACTTGAAGCAGGTATATCGGTGACCGATACAGCGATAACCACCATGAAAGAGTCATATAAGCAAGTCCAATCAAAAACAGAGAAATTGGGGGCTGAATGAATGGGTGACACAAAAGAAAGAACGTTAACCGAGTCAAGACACAGCAAGTCCCACCAACTGGATGAATTATCGACCATGGAAATCATCAGGCTGATGAACGAGGAAGACCGCACCGTTCCTGCTGCGATTGAAAAAAGCCTCCCGCAGATCGAAGCAGCGATTGATGTCATTGTCGCCGCATTGAATCAAGGGGGCCGGTTACTATACATAGGGGCTGGAACAAGTGGCAGGCTGGGTGTGCTTGACGCTTCCGAATGTCCCCCGACATTCGGGGTTCCGGAAACCCTGGTCCAGGGTATCATCGCTGGTGGAGATAATGCGTTGAGGCATGCGATCGAAAATGCGGAAGATGATTGGGACGAAGGTGAAAGAGCGATCCAGGAAGCGGCTGGTCCAAAAGATGTCGTGGTAGGTATTGCTTCAAGCGGGCGTACGCCTTATGTATTGGGTGCCGTCGACGCAGCCAAGCGCCTTGGAGCAAAAACAGTCGGACTGACCTGCAATGATAACACGCCATTGACGTCAGCAGTCGACTACCCAATTGAAGCATTAGTCGGGCCAGAGGTGTTGACCGGATCGACCAGGCTGAAAGCCGGTTCTGCCCAGAAGATGGTCCTGAATATGCTCTCGACCGCCTCCATGGTCAAAACCGGAAAAGTCTATAAAAATTTAATGGTGAATGTCCAGGCGACCAACGAAAAACTGAAACATCGCTCGGTATCCATCATCCAGGAGCTGACCGGCGCCTCTGAATCAGACGCACGCGAGGCGAGTGTCAAGGCAGAAGGAGATGCACGAATCGCCATCCTGATGCTAATGTTCCAAATCGAAGCGGATAAAGCTCGAACTATTCTAAAAGAAGAAAATGAACACTTTTCAGCGGCAGTCAAACGATTGAAAGATCAATAAGGGTGGCAGATGTGGAAATAACCTAATTCCTTCTTTCAATAACATGGATGATTAAAAAAATTGAAAAAACAACAACACAAAAACGTCCAGGGTTTCCTCCCTGGACGTTTATTTATTTCGCCTTTCTTTCTTATAGGTAACGCAATAAGCCTTTTAATGAGTCTAAATACTCAAAAACAACCCCTTAAACCCTATTAAATTTCCATTTTTTATCATTCGACAAAACTAGAACTGATTGCCTGACAATATTCTACAAACATTAACAAGCATTCTATAGTATATTCTACTTAATAAATAAGACAGATTCTTCAGAAAACGGCAAACTTGTTGAAAAATGAGGGCGCAAAGTCGCAGGCCTAAGGGATACGTTTTTTAAAAGGAAATGCTACTATGGCGGCTGGACTACCTGGAAGACTATTAATTGGAGGATCCTAAATCGATGACAATTTCAAAACAGTCGAAAACAGAAGGATTGGACACAGAGTGGGTGGAATTGATGAAAGAGGCAAGAGAGTTAGGAATGAGCAAGGATGATATCAGGGCATTTTTTTCCTTGATAAAAAGAGATAAGCAGAAGTCGTTGCACAGGTAAAGGCTCGTGGCGTGCCTAAGAGAACACTCTCCTTTCTTTTTATGATATAATTTTCTCCGAAAGAAGGTGAGTGGGCATGATTGGCGAAAGGATCCAGACGATTCGTAAACAGCGTGGACTATCATTGACAGAATTGGCGGAACGGGCAGACGTTGCAAAATCATACTTGAGCTCAATCGAACGGAACTTGCAATCGAACCCTTCTATTCAATTCCTGGAGAAAATTTCTTCCGAGCTCGATGTTTCGATCCATTACATAATTCACGGCGACCAGGAAGAGCAGTATTTAGACAATGACTGGATGGAACTCGTAAAGGAAGCGATGGAGTCAGGTGTCACGAAAGAGCAATTCAAAGAGTACCTCGAGTTCAATAAATGGAAAAGGACACAAAACTAATAAAACCCTTGCAAAAGACGGGTAAGACCCGGCTTTTGCAAGGGTTATTTTTTTGAAAAACTAGTTTTTCTCAGTAGCGTGGCCGCCGAATTCATGACGAAGAGCGGATACCACTTTTCCTGTGAACGTATCGGTTTCCTGGGATCGATAGCGCATCATCAGTGCTAGGGCTATTACTGGAGCCGGAGTCTCGAAATCAAGCGCTGTTTCCACCGTCCACTTTCCTTCTCCGGAAGAGTTCATGACTCCCTTTATTTCATCCAGGTTAGCATCTTTACGGAAAGCATCCTGCATCAGTTCCATCAGCCAGCTGCGGATGACGGAACCGTGGTTCCAAACTTTAGCAACCTCTTCGTAATCATAGTCGAAAGGACTTTTTTCCAGCAGCTCGAACCCTTCACCAATAGCAGCCATCATGCCGTATTCAATGCCATTGTGAACCATTTTCAAAAAGTGGCCGCTGCCGCCTTTTCCAGTGTATAGGTAGCCATCTTCGACAGATAAATCATGGAACAATGGCTCGATGGTACCAAAAGTTTCTTTGTCACCGCCAATCATAAAGCAGGCTCCATGACGAGCACCTGAAATTCCGCCGCTCGTTCCGACATCGAAAAACTGAATACCTTTCGCGCTAAGCTTCTCATGATTGGCGAGCGTTTTTTTATAATTTGAGTTGCCGCCATCAATCAGGATGTCTCCCTCAGTTAACAAAGGTGACAATTCTTCGATCACCTGGTCGGTGATTTCCCCGGCAGGTACCATCATCCAGATGACACGTGGGGTATCGAGCTGATCAACAAGCTCCTGATAGGATGCAGCACCGCTGCCGCCTTCTTTTTTAAAGCTTTCGACAGACTCTTCATTTACATCATAAGCAACAACTTCATGATTTTTCTCTAACATTTGGGCTCCAATGTTAAAGCCCATCTTTCCTAAACCGATTAAACCTGCTTTCATATGGCAAACCTCATTTCTATAATTTTTATACGAAAATACTTAACACAAGTGCAACACCAAATCCTGTAAGGCCAATCAATGTTTCCATCACTGTCCAGGATTTCAGTGTTTGGGTCTCAGTCAGGCCGAAGTAACGGTTGACTAGCCAGAACCCTGAATCATTGACATGGGAAACGACCGTGGCACCGGAAGCAATGGCGATCACTAACAGACCAAGCATTGGTTCACTGACCTGGAACGAATCGAGCAGCGGGGAAACTAGTCCGGCTGCAGTAATCATCGACACCGTCGCGGATCCCTGGGCAATTCGAACGATTGTCGCAGTGATGAAAGCGAAAATGATGAGTGGCATTTGTACATCTTTCATCAAGTTAGCGAGTATGTCTCCAATACCAGAGGTGATCAGCATTTCGCCAAAGACACCACCGGCGCCGGTAACCAGGATAATGATACCGGCTGGTTCCAATGCTTTTGTGGTGATCTGCTGGATTTCTTCTTTTTTATAACCACGTTTGTAACCGAAGACATAAAAGGTCAGCAGTGCTGCAACCGTCAGTGCAACAAATGGGTGACCAATGAATGTCAGAATGCTTTGCAGCTGGCTGTCTTCCGCGAGTACCAGACTGGCAGTCGTATTGAGCAGAATCAATACCAGCGGCAGGGTTATAATGCCGACGACACTTTTGAAGCTGGGAAGGTCACGATCGTACTCTGTTTCTCTGATTTGTTCCATCATATATTCTGGCACACCGATATGGATTTTTTTAGCGATATACTTACCGAAGATCGGACCAGCAATGATCATCGACGGAATACCAGCCATGAAACCGAATAGAATCACCCAGCCAAGATCAGCGCCAAGCAGGGATGCAACCGAAATTGGTCCTGGTGTCGGCGGGATGAAGCTGTGGGTAACGGCAAGACCGGCTAATAGCGGGATACCAAAATATAACAGCGATTTCTTCGTTCTCTGTTGCAGGCTGTACAGGATTGGAGCAAGGATGACCAGTGCAACATCAAAAAATACCGGAATGGAGACGATGAATCCTGTCAGGCCGAGCGCCCAGCTGATGTTCTTTTCACCGAATTTATCCATGAGCGTCAAGGCTAGCCGTTCGGCACCGCCGGATACCCGAAGCATTTCTCCGAACATGGCGCCAAGTCCGATGATAACGGCGATAAACCCTAGCGTCCCGCCCATTCCTTTTTCTATCGTACCGATGATATCCTGCAACGGCATACCGACAACAAGTCCAATGATAATACTGACGAGCAGGAGCGCGATGAACGCCTGCAGTTTCGTACGCATAACCAAAAATAATAGCAATAAGACACCGAGGACGGCGGTAATAATCAGTCCTGCAGTTGAATACATTACAAAAATCCCCTTTCTAGTCTAACTTAGTTGATAGTTTCTGATCCCCGTGACCGTGCTTTCGCTGAAAGTCAGAAATCGCTTTGAACTCATGGCCCATTTGGCGGGCAAGCCGCAAAAATATCGGCTTCAGGTCACGGTAGACATGAATATTTTCTTCAATCGGGCTGTGCTTCACTTTCGTATGGATAACTTGTTTGACGCTGGAAATGTCATCAACCATCCGAAGGGCTTTCATCGCTAACCAGGCAGCGCCGAGACACGAGCTCTGGTGACTCTCCGGAATGACGATGTCGGCTTCAAAAATATCAGCCATCATCTGCCTCCATAATTCCGAACGGGCGAAACCTCCTCCAGCACGGAATTCCTTCGGCTCAACACCTGCTTCAATAAGGGCTATCACCACCGAATACATTTGGAACATCACGCCTTCCAGTACGCTTCGTACCATATGGTTTCGGCCGTGATTCAATGTCAGGCCGAAGAACATGCCCTTCGTATCAGCATCCCAGAATGGGGCGCGTTCACCAGTCAGATAAGGGAGAAACAACAGACCATCAGCGCCAGGCCGGATCTTTTCGGCTCGTCTGGTGAGCTCCTTGTACACCTCCCCATCATTAATATCAGGGTAGAGCTCATCACGAGCCCATCGGAAAGCAATTCCGCCATTATTGATCGGACCGCCGATTACCCATTGTTCATCGGTTAGTGCGTAGCAGAAAATCCTGCCTTTTGGGTCAACGGTGGGGCGATCTACCACAGTGCGGATGGCGCCGCTCGTTCCGATTGAGCAGGCGACAATCCCTGGATCGATGGCCCCCACGCCAATATTGGCCAGGACGCCGTCGCTGGC
This sequence comes from Halobacillus sp. B23F22_5, assembly GCF_043497085.1. Taxonomy (NCBI): domain Bacteria; kingdom Bacillati; phylum Bacillota; class Bacilli; order Caryophanales; family Bacillaceae; genus Halobacillus; species Halobacillus sp. B23F22_5. The sequence continues at coordinate 612,299 of NZ_JBIEKI010000001.1, forward strand.
TCCAATTACTACTGGTGTGCCAGTCGGGAGGTGAAGGCGGTCTGCCAATTCATCATCCATTCCATTAATGATTTGTGTCGTAGGTCCCGGCTTGGATAGTTGTTGTTCTGAAATCCCGGCCAGTTCCAATGCTTCCTGATCCCATTCCAGATTTTCCAAGTGGAAAAGTCCAGTTGCTGAAGCAATCGAATAATCAATAATAAATCGGTGAAACCAGCGGTAGATGATATATTCTTTGATTGAAATCCATTTATCCGCCTGGGCAAAAATTCCCGGTTCACGCTTTTGGAACCATAACAGCTTTGTGAGTGGTGACATAGGGTGGATCGGCGTTCCGGTTCTGAGATAAATTTCATGACCGCCATTTGCTTTTAAGGCTTCTGCCTCTTCCACTGATCGCTGATCCGCCCAAGTGATGACATTGGTCAGAAGCCTGCCGTTTTCATCCAGGGCAAGCAGGCTGTGCATGGCGGCACTAAAGCTGATGCCTGCAATGGCAGCACCCCTTCCAGTGGCTTTTTTTGCTGCCTCCTGGAGTGTATATGTCACTGCCTGATAGATCTCTTCCGGATTCTGCTCTTTATGGGTCGGAACAGGAGAGTAAAGCGGGTAACCTTTTTCCACTTCGGCCCAGATCTGTCCCGCAGTATCGTATGCGAGCGTTTTCGTACTGGTGGTGCCGATATCTATAGCAAGTACGACAGATGTTTTCATCCATTTCCCTCCAAACTATGAAGCGTTTTCAGATTAAAATATAACAATGAAAATTATTTTCTTTGGTTACGATTATACAATAAATTTTTTTCGATACAACCCATTATTGTGAAAAAATATTTCATCAGATTGCTTTTCATTAAATTATAAATCGTTTAAACTGATTACATGTCTTGAAGAAAAGGGGGAATGCATTGTGGCTGAAGCGCCTTCGCACGTAATGCAACGAATTCGATCGTCCTATCAGCAATTCAGTGAAAAAGAAAAGCAGATTGCTGATTACATCATTTCCCAGCCGGAAAAAATTGTCCATTCATCAATCAACCAGGTCGCGGATGACTTGAAAGTAGCTGATGCAACTGTATTCCGCTTCTGTAAGCGGCTCAGTTTCAAAGGGTATCAGGCATTGAAAATCGCACTGGCCTCCGAGCTGGTCAGCCCGATCAAAGACATCCATGAAGAAATTGATGAGAACGACTCCGAAATGGAAGTTATGAAAAAAGTTTTCCAGGCAAACATTAATGCCATTGAATATACGAGAGAAATACAAAATGAAAAAAATTTTCAACAGGCCCTTGCCTATATTCTTGGCGCCAGACAAATTCATTTTTATGGCAATGGGGGATCTGGGGTGGCAGCACAGGATGGGCAGCATAAATTTATGCGCAGCGGTTTACCGAGCCATGCCTATACCGATACCCATGTCCAGCTGATGGCGGCATCCCAGCTGGCAGAGGAGGACGTGGCATTATGCATATCCCATACCGGTGCAAACAAGGATTTGCTTGAAGTTATCGAGGTTGCCAGAAACAATGGTGCCAAAACGATTGGAATTACTAATTATGCCAAATCACCATTCAGCAAGGCAGTCGATGTCTGTCTGTATACCGTGGCTCCTGAGACCGGCTATCGTTCCGAAGCACTATCTTCAAGGCTGGCTGAACTATCCATCCTCGATGCACTGTATGTCAATTATAGTGTCAAAAGGAAAGACCAATCTCAGCAAGCATTGGCGAAAATGCGGAAAGCAATTGCGAGGAAACGAGTGTAGAAAGGTTTTGAAATAGGGTAAGGAATCCAGAGCAAATCAGGAATTACCATCGAAGTTTTTTCAAAGAACATTCCTATATAAACGCGAAGAGAGCATCCAACTTCAACTGGTACAAAAAGAGAAAGGAACATTTAAATATGGAAATACAATTCTCACATAATAATAGAAAAGGAACCATTCCATGGCAGTTTTTCTTCAGGTAGTCTTTCCGGTACTGCTCATCTTTGCGGCCGGTTATGTCATTCAGCTGGTAGCCCGTCTTGATATCAAGTCGCTCGCGACCATAACGCTATACATCATGCTGCCGAACCTTGTATTCAACACCTTTTATGAAGCTGAACTCAATCAGGAATACGTTATGATGGTCATTTTTGCTGCTATTTTGCTTGCTGCAATAATAGTTATCAACAAATTGGCCGCTAAACTCAGAAACTACGACCAGGCGACTGAAAGCGGCATGATTTTATCTACTGCATTCATGAATTCCGGAAACTATGGGACACCGATCATCCTGTTCGCTTTTGGAAAAGAAGGCTTCATGTATGCCGTTTCGTTTATGGTTCTGCAGGCGATTATTATGAACTTTTTTGGCGTTTATTACGCAGCAAGAGGAAGTGCCGGCATTAAGCTGGCGTTCCAATCAGTACTGAAAATGCCGCCGACCTATGCAGTGATTGTAGCTTTAATTATGAATCTAGGTTCGATTCCGGTACCGGAGAGTCTGATGTCAGTCATCACCCTGGTCGGAGATGCCACAATACCTACGATGATGATCACCTTAGGCATGCAGCTTGCAGAAATAACGGTCAAAAATATGAACTGGATAAAAATCAGCTATGCTGCTTCCATCCGGCTGCTGGCATCTCCATTAATTGCTTATGTGTTGACGCTGATGCTGCCGATGGATCCGATGATGGCTAAAGTATTGATTGTAGCCGCGGCTTGTCCATCAGCCGCTACGACAACAATGTATGCACTCCAGTTCGACGCTAAGCCCGGGCTTGTATCAAGTATCACCCTGGTAACTACTTTACTTAGTCTCATTACCATTCCCATCTTACTGATACTTTTAGGTGTTTGAGCTCACACCCCGGTGCTCTCCATATTCAGGAGGGTGCTGGGGTATTTTTATGTCATATTTTGTAATGTTATGTGCTATAATAGTTTGTTAAGATAGATCTAGACTGAGAGATTAGCAGAAGAGGGGAAAACGCTGTGAATATCGGAAACCGGGTCCAATATATGATGCATAGCCATAATTTACAAAATCCAACAGGAAAAAATGGACCAATTCTCCCGGAGGAATGGACAGTTATACAGGAGGGCCGTCTTCCGCTGAGTGAGGAACAGGCCAATTACCTTGCCCGTTTTTGGAAGGTACCACAGGCATACCTGATGAAACCTTACCAGATTGATATACAGATACATCGACTACTCCAGGACCTTCAACATGAGCTTCTGATTAAACATGACCCAGACGAATCAATAATCGCCCGGTTAGCTGAACCGATGTCGATTCCATCTATCACTCAGGAAATCATCTTCTACTTACTAAAATCAGTGTATCATTATAAATATAAACAATTTGAGCAAGTCAAACAGATTGAACATGAATACTTAGCATTCATGTTGCCAGACCATAACATTTTGAAGGAGTCTGTGGTATTCCAAAGGGCTCTTTTTTATTTCTATGGCTTTAAATATTTCTATGAAGGCAAACGGGAAGAATCCTTCTCCTATTTTGACAGATTGCTGGAGAAGACGGCAGATCGTGATGAAATCGTTGCTATCATTCAGAATCTTTCCTTGATTTTAAAAGAAAATGGAGAGTATGACCGAGTCATTCATTATATGAAGCGTCTGAAGCGCTATAGCGAGGAAGAGCAAGATGGACAAGTATTGGCGATCGCACTTAATTACATCGGTGCTATGTATATTGAGAAAAAGGCATATCGCCAGGCGATACACTATTTTGAACAAATGAAGCAGCTGGATTTATCGCCACGCCTCACAGCCAGGCTGTATCATAATCTGGGTGTGCTTTATTTCAAATTGGACAATTTCAAACAAGCGATTGAGATGTACGAAACCGGAAAAGAAGTGAAAGAAGATTACGGCATCAACGATGGTTTATTCCTTTCCTATCACGCACTCTTCAAAGCGTATCATTTTAATAATGACCAAAGGAATGCAGCACGATATTTAGAAAAAGCACAGACCCATGCGCAAGACGAAAGCGAAGAAACATTACTTATATTAGCGAAGGCACAGACATTGGAAACAGAAGCGCCTGAACAGGCACTAATATGGTACGAGAAAGCGCTTGATTATTACGAACGCCATCACATCAAGGCTAAGCTTGAGACCATTTATCCAGCATTTGCAGAATTGGCTGCACAACTGGGACAATATAAGAAAGCAAATGATTCTCAAGCTAAGCTGGAACAGCTGCACAATGAAAACAGCGATGCGAAACAAGCATAGAGGACGGGTACACATGAATATTGGAAATCGATTGAATTACTTACAAAAAATAAAAAGTTTCATAGCACCTGATTTTCAGCATGGCCCGATTGTAGAGAAAGAGTGGGATGCCATTTTACAATGCCAGCTGCCATTAACCGAGGAACAGGCAGCATACCTCGCTGAGCATTGGGAGCTTCCAGTTAATTACCTTATGGATTATGGTACAACAGACATAGTAATCCACCGGGAGCTACAGCGCTTACAGCATGAACTATTGACTAATGATGATAAAGCGAAACAAACCCTCGTACAGCTTGGCAGGACATATGCTATTTCATCCATTATGCAGGAAACCATCTTCAAACTGCTGCAAGCGGTTAATTATTATAAAATGAACAAACCAGAAGAAGCTGAAGAAATCGAGACAGGTTATTTATCTTTTATGCTGACGGGTTTTAATGTATTAAAAGAAACCGGAGTATTCCAGAAAGCGCTCTTCTATTACTATGGGTTTAAATATTATTATGAAGGTAAGAAGGAAGAATCGTTCTCTTATTTTGAAAGACTTCTGGAAAAGACACAGGACCCGGAAGAAGTCATATCGCTTATGCAAAATCTCGCTTTGATAGCGAAAGAAAACAAGGAATACGACCGCGCTATCAATTATATGAATCGATTAGAAGCTTTCAGTTTAGAACATGAATCTAACCAAGGGCTTGCCGTAGCTCGGAACTATCTCGGTGTACTTTACTTGCTGAAGAAGAACTATCCGACTGCTATTCATTATTTTGAAAAAATGAAAACGCTCGAATTAAAGCCATTAATGCGCTCCAGAATGTATCATAATCTTGGGGTACTGTATGGAAAACAACAATGTTATATTGAAGCCATCAAGATGTTTAGCGAATCGAAAAAAATCAAAGAAACCAACCAGATGGCTGAGGATCTGTTCTTATCCTACCATGCTCTTGCAAGGAATTATTTCTTAATCGGGAAGCCTGCTGAGGCTGACCATTACTTAACTTTGGCTCAGCAAACCGCTGCCAATGAAGATGAACAATCGTTGGCAAAGATGGCTGAAGCGGAAATGATTGAGTCGAGCAACCCGGAAGCAGCCCTCCATTTATATGTGCAGGCGGTCAACTATTATGAAAAGGTACAATTCATTAGCGAGTTGGACGACTTATATCCAGCGTTGATCCGTTTATATGAACAAGTCGGCGATAAATCGATGGTTTCAGAGTTTAGTCAGCGCTATAAATCGTTACATGAGAAAAAGGATGAAACAAAACAAGCCTAGAGGACGGGTACACATGAATATTGGAAATCGACTGAATTATTTGATGAAAGCGCATAAACGCCCAGCACCCGACTTTTCAGATGGGCAGATCATGGAAGTCGAATGGGAGCAGATACTCTCCGGGCGCTTACCGCTGACACAAAGTCAGGCTGCATATTTAGCAGACGTATGGCAGATACCTGTAGCCTATTTAGTGGATTATAATGAAAAAGATCTTACTGCGTTTCGTAAACTGCGGTCACTTCAGCATGAGCTGTTAACCAACAAGGAGCAAGCAGCAGAAACCATTCAATCGCTTGATGAACCATGGGCTATGTCATCGCTGACTCAGGAAGTGATCTTTCATTTATTGAAATCCATTTATCTCTATAAAAATAATCATATAGCGGAAGCCAAACAAATTGAAGCGGACTATTTGGCGTATATGCTGCCCGACCATAATGTTTTAATAGAGTCGTCAGCCTTTCAAAAAGCGCTATTTTATTACTACGGAGTCAAATATTTTTATGAAGGAAAGAAGGAAGACTCGTTTGCTTATTTTGAACGGCTTTTGGAAAAGACAAGTGATGTGGATGAAGTAGTGTCGATTATGCAGAACCTGGCTTTAATTACAATGAACAATCATGATTATGACCATGCAATTGCTTATATGAAGCGATTGTATGAATTCAGTTTAGCTCAAAAAAACAACCGAGGACTTACAATCGCTTTGAATTATCTAGGGGTCTTACACATGCTTAAAGAATCCTATCCAACGGCCATCCATTATTTCGAGAAAATGCGGAAGCTTGATTTGGATCCGGTGACAGAATCACGGATGGAGCATAATCTGGGTGTCCTTTACTACAAGATGAAAAAATATCAAAAAGCACTAGAGAAATATCGGGTAGCGCTACAGTTGACTGAAGACCATGAGTTGGAGGAAGGGCTATTCATAGAATTGCACGCTATAGCTAAAGTGAACTACTTCCTTGAGAATAAAGAGGCAGCTGATGACTACCTGGAAAAGGCAAAGAAAGCAGCCGCAAATGAAGAAGAAAAAACACTGGCAACATTACTTCAGGCTGAAATGCTGGCAAGTGAAAATATCAGCAGAGCCATCCATCTCTACGAAGAAGTGATTGCTTATTACGAAGTACAGCAGAATAAACGCAAATTGGAAGAAATTTATCCAGCCGTTGCTGAGTTATATAGTGAAAAAGCGAAGCAGCTGAAGCAGAAACATGAGCAGCTACACGCTGATGAAACAGATTCTGATTCTAAAGAAGCGTAAACCTGTAAGCATGGGCTTGCAGGTTTTTTTCTTCATGAAAGGAGTTTTCAGCATGAAATATTGGATTTTTCCGATCCTGTGGATGGCGGTTATTTTTTATTCTTCCTCCCAGCCATATCAAGAGCAGGATATCAAACCTTTTTTATCTGGCAAGCTTGACCTTACATTCCTGGTACCAATACTAGAACCGATCCACTTCATCTATCACCATTCGGAAGTGAGCATCGATGCATTAGGGACAGAAGGATTAGTCGAATTCTTTATCCGAAAAGGCGCTCATGTAACTGTTTTTCTTATACTCACATTACTGATTTATTACGCACTAACCAAAACGAGCCAGTTAAGTGTGAGTGTGCGTCTGGCAGCCGCCTGGGTTATGACAGTCATATATGCCATCACAGATGAATGGCACCAGGGGTTGACGCCTAACCGCACGCCATATTTCGGGGATGTCATCCTGGATGTGACAGGGGCGATAATTGCTGTAGCTATTCTGTTTTTACTGTCGAGAAAGAAGAATCCGGGAAAATAATATTGTCTTATTTAAACTATTTCCCGGGAAATTACCCGCATTTGTCGAAAACTTTTTAGAATAATCAGTTACCAGCTACAAGAACTGACAAACTTCTTGATTCCCCTGTGCTAACATTGATGTTAATCAACAACTGACATCCAATGCGGGAGGGCGTATGATGAATTTAAAATCGAGGATTGATTATTTATGTCATATCAATGCTATTACGGTTGAGCAGCTGGACATCCCTATGGAAGAATTGGAAATGCTCGAGAAGGGGCTCATCCAATTGCCACCCTCAAGCACGAGATATCTTAGTGGATATTTTGACAGACCTGTTTCATACTTTGAAAATCACAATATAACGGATCAAGGACTTCATAACTTATTACAAAGCCTTCAGTTAGCATTATTTACAGGCGAACATAATAAAGCAGAGGAAATCATCTCTAAAATTGAATTGTACCAGCCTATCTCTTCCCTCCACCAGGAGATGATTTATCATCTACTCTTAGCCATTTTCCATTATCAAAAGCAAATGCTTGATCATGTTCGTTGGATTGAAGAAAACTATTTAAGTTATTTTTTGGACAAGTCGAATGCCTTTATCAAACTTAATAAAACATTTGATAAAGCGTTATTCCATTATTTGTCAATTAAGTATTACTGTCAGGGACAATATGAAGAGAGTGATCGTTACTTTGAGGAATTATTCGAGCTCAGTCAACAACAGGAAAAGGATACATTGACAGTTAATTGGTCTGCCTCTTTACGAATGGATCGGAAACCTCTATATAGCTGAATTTGAAGTGAAATAACAGAGGGTTTGCTGAATGAAAGCAAATCCTCTGTTATTTTTTTGTAGAAATAATTCATATTTACGCAAACGGTCGGAAAAATAAGTTTGATGTCGTATCGATATGTAAATATATGTAGTAGAAACCAAGACAGCTTACCTTGCATAGGTATAAATAAAAGGGAAGAGGAGTAAATATCATGAAGGAAGACATAAATTTAAGCGAAGTTTTACAAAATATAATAAAACAGAGTGAAGCAGCAGAGATTGAAACCACCGAACAAGCGATTGAAGAATTGATTCAGCAGCTTGGATAATGTAAATATTTCGTAAACGGGGACCTTCAATTTTACTACTCACTTTAAGAATGCGGAAGATTAAGGTAAAATGAAAGAGGTTTGACTGAATTATAATTTTAACAACAAAGTGGGGTCCCCCTATGTTTGATATCAGCAACTTACTTATTGGTTTAGTGATCGCTTTTGTGACAAGCTTTTTGTTGACCTTTCCGGTCCGTAAAATCGCCAAAAAGTTGAAAGTGATGGATTACCCGGAATTAAGAAAAATACATACAACCGTTACCCCTAGGATGGGTGGGATGGCAATATTCGCCGGTGTAGTTGCCGGCTTGTTATATTTACAACCGAACATAGAACATTTTTGGGCGATTTGCCTTGGGGCTACAGTTATTATGCTGACAGGGTTACTGGATGATCGTTATCAAATACGGCCGCTAATCAAATTGACGGGTCAAATCATAGCAGCTGTGCTATTAATCAGTTCCGGACTTATCATCGAAAACCTGACCATTCCATTGATCGGAATGATTCCTTTAAATGATTTTGCCGGAGTGATACTGACGTTCTTTTGGATCATCGGAGTAACGAACGCCATCAATTTAATTGATGGACTGGACGGCCTGGCTACAGGTGTTACAACGATAGCTTTGACAAGTATTATGGTAATGGCGTTTATTGATCATCATGCAGCTGCTGTAATGATTTGTGTAGCAATCATCGGGAGTAACTTAGGCTTCTTACCCCATAACTTTTATCCAGCAAAAATTTACATGGGCGATACAGGATCGCTCTTTTTAGGATATTCCGTTGCTGTTATTTCCGTATTGGGGTTGATGAAAAGTATTACATTTTTTAGCTTCATTATTCCGATATTAGTACTAGCTATACCCATTTTTGATACGCTATTTTCCATTCTAAGAAGGATTAGGAATAAGCAAAGCATTATGTCACCGGACAGTCAGCATATCCATTATCAACTGATTGCAGCTGGTTTGAGTCATCGATCAACGGTATTGATCTTATATGGTTTCAGTGCGCTGTTCGGATTTTTAGGTATCATATTTTCGTATGCATCTTTTGCATTAGCTTTAGGGCTGACATTTTTATTCCTATTACTTTTGCAACTCTTTGCTGAAATGACAGGGGTCATTAAGGGTGGTAAGAAGCCTGTTATTGACACCGTGAAGAAGAAGACTGCTAAATCCGATAAAAAAGAAGAAAACTCATCATAATGAAAAAAAGACGAAGGACAATATTGAACAGGCAGTTATGAAATAAGTATTAAGTCAGTGAAAGGTGACCTTGGTAACCAAGGTCATCTTTTTTGTTAGTCTGTGGTACCAGTGGTTATACAATTTCACTGTATTAGTTTTTCGTTTTTTATCTATTCGATAAAATATTATATTTTTTTACAAAGATTTCAAAATGAACTTTTTTATTGACCTTGAACTGATATAATATACCTAAATACTATAAAGGGGGACCGAACTTGAGACTTAAAAATTTATTACATATCACTTTTATAATTTTATTGATGGGGATGATTATTCAGCCTGTTTCCACGGCAGCTGAAGATACAGAGACAGCCAGAGCAGTAGTAATAAATGATACGCTTCAAGTGTATGGAGAAAAGGATTTCGAATCAGATGTCTTGATGGAATACGAGGCAGGTGCAGTAATCAATTACCATGAAGAAGAAGCGGATAATAACTGGTTATTAGTAGAAGTTACTGTAGAAGAACAAAAAAAGCAGGGTTTTATACATAAAGATGAAGTTGCGTTGGTAGGCTCTGAACAGAAATACATAGAAGGTGTAGTAATTGCTGATGTAATGGAAGTGTATCAAAACCCAGTAAACAGTTCTAAGGTATTGAATTCTATTGAGAAAGGTACAATAGTATCTTTTCACTCCTTCATAGATGGGTGGTACGAAATAGGAGTAAATACTGCAGAAGGGGAAACAAAAGGATACATAATGGAAAACGATGTGGAAGTACCTGTAGAAGACTCAAATTCTTTAAATGGGGTTGCACTTAAAGACCAAACCCACGTTTACAGTAAAGCTTCCAAAGACTCCATGTCGTTAAAGAGCTACCCACAAGGAAAACTATTAAAGTATCAAACTTTCATTTCTGGGTGGTACAAAGCTACTGTGTACGCGAATGGAGAATGGCGGACAGGATATATTTCTAAAAATGACGTGGAAACACCGGTTCAAGACCAAGAAGATCTGTCAGGAGTAGCGGCAAATAGTCTAACAAATGTATATTCCCTTGCAAGTGATAAAAGTAAAATAATGAAAAGTTATCCAAAAGGGAATATATTGTATTATAAGACATATTTAAGTGATTGGTATCAGGCAACTGTATTTGTAAACGGTAAGGCTAAAACCGGATATATCCATACAAATGATGTGCAAGCGCCTGTTGATGACCCTGTCTCTTTATCTGGTATTGCACTAAAAAGTAAAACAAATGTTTATGCTGAAGCAAATACAAATTCAGAGGTACTTAAAGACTACTCCCAAGGTAAAACGTTATATTATAAAACTTTTATTGAGGGATGGTACAAAGCTGTAGTTTATATAAACGGTGAGCCTACTACTGGCTACATATCTGCTGCTGATGTAGAGAAACCGGTTGATAACCAGGAAAGTTTAAAAGGGTTTTCAATAAAATCTTCAACTAACGTTTACGAACGGCCCGGCAGACAAAGCGCAACTTTGAAGTCTTATAATGCAGGAAGAAAACTATATTATAAGACATATATGAAAGAATGGTATGAAGCGGTAGTCTATATAGATGGTAAGCGGCATACCGGCTACATTCATATCGATGATGTCGAAAAACCTGTCGATAATCAGGTGTCGTCATCCGGCTATGCTTTACGAGAAACACATGTATATTCTGAGCCTAGCAAAGATAGTACCTCACTAAAGTCATACAAGCAGGGAAGTTTGCTTTACTATAGGACATTTTTAAATGACTGGTATGAAGCCACTATATATAAAAGTGGACGTAAATACACTGGATATATTCACAAAGAAGATATTGAAGAACCTGTGGAGGAGCAAACAAAATTATCGGGTTATGCTTTAAACAGAACTTATATCTATTCTACTCCGAACAGTAACAGTCAACCTTTGAAGTCCTATCAGGAAGGTAGCTTGTTATATTATAAAACTTTCTTAACAAACTGGTATGAAGCTGTTATTTATAAATCAGGAAAATGGACTACAGGGTATATTCGAAAAAGCGATGTTGAAGAACCAGTAAAAAATCAAGAGAGCTTAAAAGGCTATGCTTATCATTCCAAAGTAAATGTTTATTCAGCCCCTGGAAAAAGCAGAAATGTACTTAAGTCTTATAATGAAGGAAAACTATTATCCTATAAAACGTTAATGAAAGATTGGTATGAAGCGGTAGTCTATATAAATGGGAAGCCGCAGAAAGGTTTCATTTCAAAAGGAGACGTAATAGATGAAAATGCTCCGCGGAAAACGTTAGATGGCATTGCTGTTAAAGATAGGGTTTTTGTATACAATAAAACTTCAAAAAATTCAAAAGCGCTGAAAGGTTATAATTTTGGTGCCAAATTAAAATTTAAATCTTTTACAGCAAATTGGTATGAAGCTGCTGTTTATTTAGATGGTAACAGACATATAGGTTATATTCACAAGAACGATGTAGTAGACAAAATGATTGATATCGGACCGATAGTCAATCCTAAGACTATTTATTCTTACAACCAAATGGTTAAGGATATTACAAAGTTGAGGAATGCTTATCCAGGGGTGATCCGAACCGATGTTATCGGTAAATCGGTTGAAGGACGGAACTTATATTTGGTGAAAGTAGGAAATGGAGATAAAAAGATTACTATTAATGCCTCTCATCATGCCCGGGAATGGATTACAACCAATTTAGTCATGGACCAAATCGATGAATACAGCAGAGCTTTTGTGAAAGGGTCAAAAATAGATGGCTATGATGTAAGAGAATTATTAAATCAAGTAACCATCTACTATGTACCTATGGTAAATCCGGACGGTGTTACCTTGAATCAATTCGGACCTAATGGCTTCAGTAATAAATATCAACTAATCAGAATGAATAATGGCAGTATAAACTTTACGGCGTGGAAAGCAAATGCCAGAGGGGTAGATCTAAACAGACAATATCCTGCTGATTGGGCGAACATAAAGTACGTCGCTTCAACCCCTGGTCCAAACAATTATAAAGGTACAGCACCTCTGACAGAACCGGAAGTGCAAGCACTTTATAATTTTACTAAAAAACATGACTTTGACTCTCATGTAGCTTATCACTCATCTGGAGAAATCTTATATTGGGCATTCAACTCATATGGAGGGCTCAGAGAAGAATATCGTGCAATTGCAGATAAGGTAAGTGCAAAAACTGGGTATAGTCTCTTCCATCCGCCACTTAATCCAAGTGGGGGAGGGTATACGGATTGGGTGATTGATTCTCTGAAAAAGCCTGGTCTGACTCCTGAAGTCTCTCCCTATGTTGGGAATCGGCCTGTACCTTTGAGTAATTATGATAGAATTTGGAAACAGAATTACTCTATTGGGTTATTGTTAGCAGAAGAAGCGCTTAAGTAAATAAAAAATCCGGAAGTTAATTTCTTCCGGATTTTTTATTTCGGTACTACAATACGTAAGGTTTCTATATTTATTAAGTTTGATTGGGACATAAAAAACACAGACCGGGATGCATACACGCATGCCCTAGTCTGTGTTTTTATTATGGTATCATAGTTCCAGTTTTCTCATCAGATCCTGCTGATAATGATTGTTCCATCTCAAGGTGGCTGCGAAGTGACTGGCGGACTTCATTAATCGAAGATTCATATACCGAATAATAGTAAATACCATTATATCGTACACCTTCTCCTGACAAATTAAGTTGTTTAATGTTATCGACGTTGAAGTCTTTATATTGCTTATAGAATGCTAATAACTCCGGGATTTGCAGATTAGTTGTGACATTATTTCCAACTTCATCTGTTAAATCATCAACTTTCAATAAGGAGCCAGGCTTCGTCAATTGGCTGATCAAGCTTTTCATGACTTGTTTCTGCCGGTCAGCACGCCCAAGGTCACCCCGTGGATCCTGTTTCCGCATTCTCACATATCCAAGTGCTTCTTCCCCATCTAATACCATGTCGCCTTCAATATAATGAAGGATTTCAGACTCATCCGCATTTTTTTCGGTGAAGTTAAATGGTACCTCCACTGGGACACCTCCGGCAATATCTATAATATTTTCAAAGCCTTGAAAGTTGATGGTCGCATAATAATCAATTGGAATATCTAAAAACTCTTCAACCGTTTCAATGGTCATTTTAGGCCCGCCGAAAGCAAAAGAGTGATTGATTTTATCTTCGGTACCTTTACCGGCAATGGTCACCAATGTATCCCGTGGGATGCTGACGAGCTTCATCGTTTCTTCTGTTTGATTGAAGGTAGCAACCATAATAGTATCAGCCCGGCCATGACTGCCGCCTGTTGCATAGTCTTCCACACCCATTAATAAGACAGAGATCGGATCATCTGAAATAGATACATTTTCAACACGTAAATCACTTTTTTCCCGGTTCAAATCATTGTAGGCATTGTTGGAAGCTTCTGTGGTTTGGTAGTATAGGTAGCTTAAACTGCCGCCGATGATTGCCAGCGTCAGGATAAAAACGGCAATCATTCTTCGAATTAATTTTTTTCGTTTTCTCTTTCTCGCTAACACTCTTCTTTTCATCCTGCTTCTCCTCGTATATATACTTCTATCATTTATAAAGCTTTTCAATCAACTGACTGCTTGAATTTCCCTTGGAATACTGATTCCATTGCTCGGCAAATTGTTTGATTTGTTCCATATTAAAGTTATTTCGTTTAATTGTTGCAATAATATCCTCCGTTGTAGAAACAACAGGTCCAGGAATAGTGGAATGATAATCTTCCCAGAAGCCTCGCGAACGTTTATACTCCTCTAAATCATAGGAATAAAAGATCATTGGGCGTTCCAAAATAGAAAATTCATAAGGTATCGATGAATAGTCTGTAATAAGAATTTCGGTCACTACCAATAACTCATTGATATTAGGGTAGGAAGAGACATCGATAAGAAAATTCGGGTATGGATTTATAAAATTTGCTTTTACAGCAGGGTGGAGGCGCATCAAAAGCACATAATCCTGGTTTAACTCCTCATATAATTGTTGCAAATTCAATTGAATGTTTGGGTTGGTCAACTGGTGATCACGGAAAGTAGGAGCATATAAGATGACTTTTTTATTTTGAATAATAGGGTACAGGCGGTGAAGTGAAGATCCCACTCTCTCTAACACTTTTTTATCATAAAAAAAGTCCGAACGCGGTACTCCGGTACGCAGCATACGTTCATCTGTCAGCCCGAAACTTTCTTTAAAAATAGATGCCATTTTTTCCGAACCTACGACCACATGATCAAACGTTTGATAAACTTTGTTGAAACGAGCCTGCGCCTTAGCAGATCTATATTTAGTAGATGGATCCTTCAATCCAAAACGCTTCACGGCTCCGGCAGCATGCCATAATTGGACACATTTCACGTTTTTTCGAAACTTGGCAGCCGCTAAAAAACCAAAATAATTATCGATGAACACACTCTGGCATGTTGCCAAATGATATATACACTGGATGAATTGTACAGGGTGCCGCTTCAAATTAAACGGGAGAACCGTTGTCTGGCTATCCATTTTAAAGTTGATTCGGCAGCCAGGGTCTCTAAGTATAATGATTTCCCCATTGTATCGTTCCTTCAAAGCTCTCTCCACATACAAAATATTATCCCCAAAAGAAGCGACAAAGACTGTCTTTTTCCTTTGAGGAAATACATTAAACAAAGTGAAGCCTATTTGAAAGATAATCAAATAGGCGTTCACAAGTAATTCTCTAACCATTATTAACTTTTGCCATTTCTTTCTTGATTTTCGTAGTAGAAATTCCGACAGTACGCGGCAGGTAAACCACTTCACAATAATCTTTCAGGAAGTCGAACTTGCCTTCCCAATCGTCTCCCATCACGAATACATCTACATCGTGGTTGACGACATCTTCTACTTTTTGCTCCCAATGTTCTTCAGGGATTACTTCATCTACATATTTGATCGCTTCAAGGATCATTTTTCTGTTTTCAAAACTGTGATAAGCTTCTTTATTCTTAATAGCATTGAATTCATCTGTAGAAATGGCTACAATCAAGTAGTCTCCTAATTCTTTAGCACGGCTTAGCAAATTGATATGTCCCCAATGCAACAAATCAAATGTTCCATAGGTTATTACTTTTTTCATGTTTTTTCCCTCCTGGAAAATGTAAACTCGAATTATTGAACAGTTAAATGAAAGGTTTTACTAGTTTACTAGTATAATAGCCGAATTTTACACAGTCATAACGTAAATTTAACAATTTATTTAAAATTAGTTAATAATAGTCCGGTATAATAATAGGTATTGCTATAATCATTTTATAGGGAACAGGACAAAAAGACAAGCCTATCCAATAGTTTACAAAAATATACAAAAAGCTCCCCAAGTAGCAGTGAAGGATAGCTACAGGGGAGTTTTTTGAATTTAACCAGCAAACGTACTAATTCTCTGATTAAATTTCGAACTATTGTTGGTGAACTTTGGTACGTATTGGGATTAATCGTTAAGGAGAACGGTTTGCAGGAATAATAGTTGATAATACAACAAAAATTGGTGTAGCATAAGTTAAGATTAAGCGAAGAAGTTAGAATAATCAATTTGAGGGTAGCCTATAGCTCTCTCAGTTTGGGAGAGCTGCTTTTTTTATGATTTCACTTATAAGTGACCAC
Organism: Halobacillus sp. B23F22_5; assembly: GCF_043497085.1. Lineage (NCBI taxonomy): Bacteria > Bacillati > Bacillota > Bacilli > Caryophanales > Bacillaceae > Halobacillus > Halobacillus sp. B23F22_5. The sequence continues at coordinate 628,587 of NZ_JBIEKI010000001.1, forward strand.
AATAATCTAAGTGTTCAATTTATACAATGATAGTTACAGAACAGAAAGGAAATAGAAGTTCGACAACTTTTGAAGTTAACTGGGAAAATGGAGAAGTTATGTGAAGAAGGAATATACTTATTAAAATAGTGGCAGGTGAATTTGATGTTGTTCAACTTGAGGCAAAACAAAAAAGGTGAAAATGGAAAAAAATTAAAAAACAAATTTGATATAAAGTATGGAGAAAAGGCCGTCTTCTTTAGTGGGGAATTTGCACGAAATAACTATACTGCAGTGGAGTTATGGGCTATAGCACGTGACTCATCATCGGAAAGTAGACTCGGAAAAATAAAACCAAGTAATGAATTTTTATTTGAGGTTACGTACTCTGATTTAGAAAAACTACAACAGGAAGTCTCAACTAACATTTTTGATTTATATTTGAAAGTGGCCACTCCTAAAAGTTCACTTAAAGAGAAGACATGGAATCGAATTAAAGAAAAGGCCGAGGTAATCAATAAAAATGGCATAGATATAGCATTTTACTTAATTAGACTTGGAAGATTCCAACAGACAGAGGTTGAGCCATATGGTCCGATTCACATCCAAGAAAATGTTTTTCAATTTTATATCACTAAAAAGGGTAATATTTCTTTAACAATTAATGAGGAACCTCAATCCCCTACAAAAATACAAATAGAAAAAGCTGATCGTGATAAAGATAAATACATGATCTCTGGTAAGTTATTCACCAGGAATTCAGCTGTAAATAATGGAGAGGCTGTTTTGGTGAAGAGGGAGACTCAAGAGCAGCACGTTGTTAAATTAACCTTAATACATGACTTTGAAGGTACAAGAAAGAAATTCGGGTTGAATAGGTACCAATATACGGTGGACGTACCTTTGTATAAAACAACAGGAGCTCCTTTACTTAATGAGGGGGTATATGATTTATACCTTAGATTAAACATACATGACCTTAGTGAGGAAAAATGGGTAAGGGTAGGAAGACCCACCTTTAAAACACGGTTATTGACAAGGGGCGCGGATACTAAGTCTTCAAATACTGCCAGTATTATTTCACCGTATTACACATTTAAGCAATCAAACCTTTCTTTTGAAGTGTTTGAATTAAAAAATGAAAATTATCAATACATGAAAAGATTGCTTAAAATTGCCAGGGTTTTGAAGTGGATGAATCGTGGCAGAGATATTTGGTTAGTGGGGGAGCGTCCATATAAAGCACAAGACACCGGCTATCACTTTTTTAAATATATGCGAGAAAATCATCCGGACAAAGAAGTTTATTATGTAATAGAAAAAGATTCACCTGAAAGAAAAAATATTGATCATTTAGGTAACGTTATTGAATTCGGTTCAAAACGTCACATCCTCTATACCTTATTAGCTAATAGGATTATTGGTTCCCATCACCCCGACTATCTGTATCCGGTTCGGTCACCGAAGTTTAAAAAGAAAGTGACAGCAGTTAAGGTGTTTTTGCAGCATGGTGTTATGGGGACGAAAAATATGGTAGCTAACTATGGGAAGAATTCGCCAGCTTTTGATACTGATTTGTTTTTAGTTAGTTCCGAATTTGAAAAAGAGATGATTATTAATGATTTCCGTTATGAAGAGGAGGAGGTATTTGTTACTGGACTTTCGAGGTTTGATAAATTGTTCGAGTCCGATACCCCTGTAAAAAACCAGATTTTAATCATCCCGACTTGGCGTGATTATATAGGATCTCTAGAAAACTTTACAGAAACTGAATATTACCAAAGGTATCACGAATTGATCCATCATCCAGACTTACACAGAATTGCAGACGAAAATAACTTAGAAGTACTATTCTGCTTGCATCCGAATATGCAAAAATATAGTTATGCGTTTGAAGATTCCCCTGTAAAAGTCATCACTCAAGGAGAAGTAGATGTACAGCAATTGCTAAAAGAAAGTAAATTGATGATTACGGATTATTCTAGTGTTGCATTTGATTTTAGTTTCCTGCATAAACCTATCGTCTACTACCAATTCGACCGCAGCAGGTTTATCGGAAAACGTCCTTCCCATTTGGATTTGGACAATGACTTACCCGGAGATATTGTCTTTGAAGTAGATGAGGTTTTGGATAAGCTGCAGCAAAGAATAAACGATGGTTTCAAAATGAAAGAAGAATTCAAAATCCGCAGTGATAAATTCATCACACATAAGGATCAGAGTGCTAATGAACGAATCTATTCAGTAATTGAAAGGGCAAAGAAAAACAACAAATTACGAATAATTAAAGAGAATAGTTATATTTGGGATGAACTGGGGAAAAGGTTTAGGAAAAGTAAATGGTATTTCCCAACTATGAAGGCTTTTTATTCAGTACTTCGCCGCTTTCCTGTAGACAAATCACTTATTTTATTTGAAAGTGGCACAGGAAAACAATACGCTGACAGCCCACGATATATCTATGAAGAAATAGTAAGGAAAGACTTAAACTACAAAAAGGTATGGGTGTATAATCGCAATCACCGCTTCAAAGACCCTAATACGAAAAAAATCAAACGATTAAGTCCGAAATATTACTATTACTTGGCAACGGCAGGATATTGGGTCAACAATCAAAATTTCCCTACCTACATGAAGAAACCTAAGGAAACTGTGTATTTGCAAACATGGCATGGCACTCCTTTAAAGAAAATGCTGTTTGATATCGAAGAAATTCATGGAAGAAGCGATGATTACCTCGAGAGAGTCAGTAATGCTATTAAAAATTGGGATTATCTGATTTCTCCAAGTGAGTATGCTACCAAGTCTTTTCGTTCTGCGTTTCGTTTTCAAGGGACTATTTTGGAAACCGGATACCCAAGGAATGATTTGTTCTACAAGAAAGAACGTTATCAAGTTGCTGAACAGCTGAAAAAGCAACTGGGTATACCAGAAGGAAAGAAAGTAGTTTTATATGCACCTACGTTCAGAGATAATCAAAAATCAAAAAATAAATTCACTTTCAAACTTGATCTGGACTTAGAGCAAATGCAAAAGGAACTGGGAGAAGATTTCATTATATTATTGCGAATGCATGTCATTGTCAGCAATAAATTAGTGATACCGGAAGAAATGCAGGATTTTGTAATAGATGTATCCAAGTATCCAGAGGTGCAAGAATTATATACAATTACAGACTGCTTGATAACAGACTACTCTTCCGTCATGTTCGATTATGCCAATACTCAAAAGCCGATGGTATTTTTTGCATTCGACCTGGATGAATACCGAGATGACTTGCGCGGGTTTTATTTTGATTTTGAAGAGAAAGCTCCAGGCCCCATTGTAAAAACAACATCAGAAGTCATTGAGGCCCTCTCTGGACTTGATCAAATAAAAGAAGATTATAAAGACAAATATCAAGCTTTTTATGATAAGTTCTGTTATTTAGAAGATGGAAAAGCAACGGAGCGAGTAGTAAAAGAGGTTTTTTGAAAGTAATGACGTAGCCCTGTGGTTAAAACTACAGGGCTATGAACTAGTTAGGAGGAGTTTCTAATGTCTTCTATCCAAGTGAAACCATATTTTATCTTGAATACTATCGCCTCTAAAAGAGGCGGGTTGACAAAAGCAGTTGTTAATCGCATGAAGATGTTTAGGAATGAATTTCCTGAAGTAGATGTGCAGCTGCTTACTATTTCTTATCAACGGAACCTACAGAAAGATTTGAGAGAAATGAGAGAACTTGGGGAGTTGTCTGAAGACATCGAAATCCGTAATTTCTTTTACGATATCGACCCCTCCAAACATCAAGAAATTCAACTTGATGATGATGCTCATGCGAAAGAAGAAAAAGGGTTTGAACGTAAACCTGATGAAAAAAGGGATAATGCTTACCGCTATTTTATAAACGGAAAATACATTAAATATAAGCGTTTTAATGAAGATGAAAAGTTGATGTATATCGACTATTTCAATGATTCCAGGCGGCGTTACAAGCGGGAAGAGTATGCAGTCAGCGGACAGCTGACGCGAGTGATAGATTTCGATCCTGAAACCAGGAAAGAGACCTTCCACCATCATGTAGGTAAAAATGGTGAAACGTTTATATCGATTGAAGTTAATGATAAAAAACAGTGGGTGAGATGCAAGCTGCACGCTCCTGAGTCAATCACCTTTGCCAGTATGGCAGAGGCTTATGTCTACTGGATTGAACAAGTGATAGAAGATGATAAGGCACCGGTGTTATTTTCTGAATTCAGAGACAGGTTATATAACCTCCCAGATAAAAATCTGGACTACACTGTTATTCAAGTAAAACATCCATCAGTACGCAAAGTGACATTCTCACATAGTAGTCATTTTGCAAAACCATTTACAAAATATGCTCCAATTAGTGCGGTGTGGGATACACTTTACAATCATTTGAATGAGTTTGACAAGCATATCTTCCTGACCAATGGTCAAAAAGAATCGGTAGCGAAATTATACGGTGACAGGCCCAGCTATACTGTCATCCCTCATTTTGTTGCTGAACCTGATAAAGAAGGCATAGGGAAGGAATATGATAAAAATAAAGTTATACTAGTCGCCCGCCTTCATTATAAAAAAAGAGTAGAGGACGGAATCAAAGCTTTCAAAAAGGTTGTTGAATATAACCCTGATGCCGTATTGGAGATATATGGATTTAGCTATAAGGATAAAAGAGAAAGTAACATAAACTCATTGATAGAAGACCTGAACTTATCCAATAATATTGTTATGAAAGGGTTCACGACAGATATGGGCTCGGTTTATAAAAGTGCTTATCTCACCATAATGACTTCACGTTCTGAAGGTTTCGGCATGGTAATGACCGAAAGTATGTCTTTCGGGACGCCTGTTATTGCTTATGATATTAATTTCGGCCCAAGTGATATCATCACTCATGGAGAAAATGGTTACTTAGTAAGAGATGGTGATACAGATGAACTTGGCAGACGAATAATTGAGTTGATGAAAGATGAAGATAAAAGAAATCAATTCTCAAATCAATCATTTTCGGTAGTGGAAAAGTTCAGTTATAACCAATTTGTGCAAAATTGGAAAAAACTACTAAAAGAATTGAATGATGAAGAGCCTGTAATAAGACAAGAGAAGCCGGAATTCGTTTTGCCTTATACCCTCAAAGAAGTAAATTTCGACCAACAACGATTAGTTTTAAAAATGGAAAAACTTGATCTTTTCATGCAAGAAGTCCAACTATATCTTAGGGGTAGGAAATCTACCTGGATCCAGTTCTACGAAATAAAGGAGACTGGGGAGGAAGCTTACGCTGAAATCCCATTTGAAGATCTGGAGCAACTGGACTTTATTGGAGATTTCAGTATTCGACTGGCTCAGGGCGCTTTCGCTAAGGATATCCGTCTTTCTTATCACGATGAGAGTCATACAGTTCAAAAAAATAACTTCAATTACCGGCTTTATTCTACTAAACATGGTAACCTTTCAATTAAAGTGACAGAGAGCCAAGAGAAAGCTTCTCCATCTAAGAAAGAAAAGCATTCTGTGGTGAATAAAGTCAAACAAATGATTGGTAAAATGACGGGGGATTAAACTAGATGAAAGCTATTTTAAGAAAGGCATTTATCAAAGCCTCTTTAACAAAACTTTATAAGCTATTTTTTAAAGTCGCTGGTAAAGTATTGCCGGTTGATTCGAAATTGGTGATTTTTGAAAGTTTTTTAGGGAAACAATATAGCGACAGCCCGCGGGCTATATATGAATATATGGCTGAACATAATCCGGAATATAAACTAATTTGGAGCATGGACCGTTCTTCCATCCCTTATTTCAAAGAACAGGGAATAGAGATGGTGCCTCGCTTTTCTATAAAGTGGCTAGTGGCGATGAACAGGGCACGTTATTGGGTTTCAAATAGCCGTTTGCCATTATGGATCCCTAAGCCTAAGCATACGGAGTATTTACAGACATGGCACGGTACTCCTTTAAAGAGATTGGCAGCCGATATGAAAGATGTTCAGATGCCTGGCACAGATATTCAGCGTTATAAAAAGAACTTTAAGAAAGCTTCAAGTAAGTGGGACTATTTAATATCACCGAATGCTTATTCGACAGAGATTTTTCGTAGAGCCTTTAGCTTTGACAAAGAAGTTCTTGAGACCGGGTATCCAAGAAATGACTATTTATATAATGCCAATCAGGACAGTCATATTAGTAGGTTAAAAGAACAAATGGGTATTGATTTAAACAAAAAAGTTCTTTTATATGCGCCAACCTGGAGAGATAATGAATACCATCACAAAGGAAAATATAAATACTCTTCTCCCTTGAACTTAGACAAGCTTCAAGCTGATTTAGGTGAGGATTATGTCGTGCTGATGCGGATGCATTATTTAGTGGCGGATCAATTAGATTTGAGTGAATACGAAGGGTTTGTATATGATTTCTCCCATTATACGGATATACGTGATTTATACTTAGTTTCAGATATTTTGATTACTGATTATTCCTCTGTATTTTTCGATTTTGCCAACTTGAAGCGTCCAATGATTTTTTATGTATATGATTTAGAATATTACCGCGACCAGTTAAGAGGATTTTATTTCGATTTTGAAAAAGAAGCCCCCGGACCTTTAGTTAAAACCACAGATGAGTTAGTTTCGGCAATTAAAAGCGGGGAAGAAAAGTTCAAACCGGAACAGTATGAAGATTTCTATCGCAGATTCTGTGAATGGGAAGATGGTAATGCTTCCAGAAGAGTAGTAGACAGGTTTATAAAGACCTGATAAATATAATCAGTATGTGATTTGATTATATTTTGATGACATTTGAAGATTCCAATTGTTAAACAAAATCAGATTGGATATAATGGCATTTGTCAGAGTTAAGCTTTATTGAAGAAGGGATATAAATAATGAAAGCTGCAGTCACTGTTTTAAAGGAACAGATCAAATATTTTTATTTGGTTAAACGATTGTCATTTTATGAGTTGAAGAGTACTAATTCTAATAATTATTTAGGAATGTTCTGGGAGCTATTGAATCCTGCCATCCAAATAGCCATTTATTGGTTTGTATTTGGTTTTGGTATATTAAGGGATAAAAGAGGCCAAATTGGTGATATCGACTACTTTCCCTGGCTTTTAGGCGGGATTGTTGTATGGTTCTTCATTAATCAAGGATTATTGAAGTCATCAAAATCGATCTATACCAAAATCAAAATGTTATCAAAAATGAATTTTCCAATGAGCGTCATTCCCAATTACGTTATATTTGCTAATTTTTATTCTCATCTAATGTTATTGGGGTTTATCATTCTTATTTTGCAATTTTTAGGATTTTCGATTTTCAGTATGGGGATTTATTATTTGCAGCTGCCAATTTACATGTTCGGTGTAGTAGCATTGATTTTTGCCATTTCTTTAATCACTTCCACGTTGTCTACCATAATTCGAGATGTTCAAATGTTACTGCAATCAGTACTAAGAATGCTATTGTATCTTTCTCCGATTCTATGGGATGTCAGCGGGTTACCGCACTGGGTGCAGACTGTAATGAAAATCAATCCATTTTATTATATTGTGGAAGGGTATCGTCATTCTTTGGTGACCGGTGGATGGTATTTTATAGAAGAATGGCAGTATACACTTTATTTCTTTGGGCTGTTATTACTATTGTTCGTAATAGGTGCAGCATTACATGTTAAGTTCAGAAGACATTTTGTTGATTTTCTATAAATTGGAAGTGTTAACTTATGAGTAAATCAGTCATAGTAAAAAATATCAGTAAAAAGTACAAACTGTTCAATAATCCCAAAGAGCGACTATTAGACTTGGTCATCCCCAAGAAAAGTTATGGGGAGGATTTTTATGCCCTCCAAAATGTCAGCTTTGATGTTGAGCAGGGAGACATTGTGGGATTTGTGGGGGTCAATGGATCAGGTAAGTCCACGCTTTCAAATATTATTGCCGGAGTAATACCAGAGACATCAGGAACAGTTGAAGTCAATGGGCAGGCTGCCTTGATTGCAGTAAACACCGGGTTGGATGGAAAGTTGACTGGGAGAGAAAATGTTGAATTAAAGCTTTTAATGTTAGGCTTTAATAAGCAAGAGATTAACGAGCTTGAGGATGAAATAATTGAATTTGCGGAAATTGGCAAGTTTATAGACCAGCCTGTAAAATCTTATTCCAGTGGAATGAAGTCAAGGCTCGGGTTTGCAATATCTGTTAATATCGACCCGGATATACTGCTAATTGATGAAGCACTATCGGTTGGAGATAAAGCATTTGCTGAGAAAAGTTTATCGAAGATGCATGAGTTCAAAAAAAGTGGAAAGACAATGTTTTTTGTCAGCCACTCGTTAGGACAAATGAAAGAATTCTGCGAGAAAATCCTCTGGCTGGAATATGGGGAAGTGAAGGCATATGGATCCGTTGATGAAGTACTTCCTCAATACCAGGAATTCCTTAATAAATATAAAAAAATGAGTAAAAAAGAAAAACAGCAATATAGAGAAGAAGTAAGTAAAAAACAAAGCGGAATAGGATTAGCTTCTTCCAACTAAAAAAAGGACAGCTGGATTTAAAATTCAGCTGTCCTTTTTTATATTATTTTTTTCCCAGCACGGGCCTGGGAAATTTTTAATGTTTAAATAGTAATTTAGCTGGAATTTAGTGGTAAAGTATTTACTTTTATCAGAATTTGTCGATGTAATGTATAAGAGACACTTTATATTATGTAAAAAAACCATTTTATAGGCCTTACATAACTTAATTTCTATGATAAACCACTAGATGCAATATATTTGTAAATTAAAATTAAAATTATGAAATTTATCGAAATATAGGCTTAACATTTTTGACAAAATTCGGCATAATAGGAAAGTGCATCTATAAAATTCTAAAAGGTGGTGACGCTAGTCTAGTATATTAATAGCTTCAATAGTAAAAATTCTTCAGGAAATGAAATTTAACAAATGGAGGAGTGATTAGTGAACGCTATGTTAAAAAAAGTTAATATTCTTCTTATGGTTTTTGCACTTTTTATTCAGCTCATTCCATTACATATGGTGGACGCCGCCACGGGAACTAAGGCAGATGAGAAGGTTATTGGAGTAGTATTTTCTGATAATATCGGAGAAGAAGTGAAACTTCTGGAAGAAAAGGATGCAAATAGTGATGTACTCGTACATATACCGGATGATTCAGAAGTCATTGTCGAAGAAATAGGTGATAAATATACTAAGGTCACTTATGAAGGGATTGATTCTGTACAAGTATGGACTGGTTTTCTTGACCAAAACTATTTGGTTGATGAGGCAGAAGCAGAACAAATCCGTACTTCCCGTGAGCAGCAAACAATAGACCAGGAGAAAAGTGCTGACGAGTTATCCTCAACGAAAAGTGTAGAAGGACAGGAAATAGATGAGGACACAGAGTCTACTGTCACGGAAGAATCGCCTATCGAAGGAGAGGCTGGCGAGGAATCGCCGGAGATGAATGACATTTCCTCTGAAGACACGTCAGTAAGTAGTGATGAGGCAGATCTTTCAACTGAGGAAAAAGCTGCTGAAGATAAGGTCGTTGAAGGTAATGAAGAGGAAGAGACTATAGAAACTGAGTCTTCTTCAAATGAGCTTCCAGGTGAGGAGAACCCAGACGCAGAGGAAAAAGATGTGAAAGCTCAAGAGGAAAGTTTTACCGACGAACAAGTCTCCATCGCTGGTATGGAAAAGAAGTCCCTGACAATGACCAGTATAGAAACTACTCAAACATATCATGGAGTTGCTTTAAAGGCTCCTACGAATGTTTATGCGGAAACTTCAACAGGATCTAAAGTGCTGAAAAGTTATGCGCAAGGTTCTGTACTGAAATACAGTGGTTTCTCTAACGAAAACTGGTATGTCGCCACTGTTTATATCAATGGAAATCCTACTACCGGTTATATCAGTAAAGGGGATGTAGAGAATCTGGCAGATTCTCAAACTACTTTATACGGGGTGGCACAAGCTGATCCTACTAATATTTATTCCAAAGCTTCGACAAACTCGAATGTCTGGAAGAGTTATAACATGGGCTCAGTTTTGAAGTATCAAACGTTCTCCTCTGGCTGGTATGAGGCGACCGTTTATGCTGAAGGGAGCTTTAGAACAGGCTACATTAAAGCAAGTGATGTAAGCAATGGAGATAGTTCTTCGACTACTCTGTATGGAATAGGCTTGCAAAGCCCGACGAAGGTCTATAGAGAGGCTGCCACCAGCTCATCTGCCTGGAAAAGTTATGCTGAAGGTACAGTATTGAAATATGAAACTTTTACCACTGGATGGCATAAAGCAACTGTCTATGCTAACGGAAAATATCGTACTGGATATATTAAGACAGATCATGTCGAAAATATAGATGCTGATCCAACAACTTTAAGGGGCGTAGGCATGAATAGTCCAACCCCCATATATGCTAAAGCCTCAACCAGTGCTGATATTTTAAAAAGTTATAGTCAGGGTACAGTATTGAAATATGAAACATTCACTTCCGGATGGTATAAAGCTACTGTTTATGTCAACGGGAAAAAGACAGCAGGTTATATTAATGCTAATCATGTGCAAAACGGGGATAACGACCAAACTGTTATTTATGGTATAGGTCTTAAAAACCCTACCAACATCTACTCAGATGTTACTACAAGCTCTAATGTAATAAAAACTTATGGCCAAGGTACGGTTTTAAAATACGAAACCTTTATATCAGGCTGGTATGAAGCTACTGTCTACGTGAACGGTAAAAGAAGACATGGATACATTAATGCCAGTGACACAGAGAATAGTGTAGCTAATCCGACTACTCTGTCAGGGATTGGGATTAAGGCCCCTACGAACATTTATGCGGATGCTACAACCAGTTCCGAAGTCTTAAAAACTTATGGGCAAGGAACTGTTTTGAAGTATCAAACTTTCACCACAAATTGGTATCAAGCAGTCGTCTATAGTAACGGTAAGTGGAGAAATGGCTATATCTATAAGGAAGATGTGGAAAACGGCGACCCTTCTCCAGCATCCTTAAAAGGGATTGGATTAGCAGATCCGACCAATGTATATTCTCAAGCCACATTAAGTTCTGATGTATTGAAAGCCTTTAAGCAAGGGGAAATACTTGGCTATCAATCTTTTACAGAAGATTGGTATAAAATCACTGTGGATATTAATGGAGCAAGCAAAACCGGGTATATCCATAATACCCATGTCCAGGGACTAACTGATGAAACATCCACGTTCCAAGTAAGAGCCCTCGACAAGGTGAATGTGCATGATTTAGCTTCACGTAAATCGAACGTTTTAAAGTCATATGAAAAAGACTCTATTCTTAAGGTTTACACTTTTACTGAGGATTGGTATAAAGTGAAGGTTTTAATCAATGGCAAATATGTAACTGGGTATATTGCTGAAAGTGATGTAACTACAAATTTAGAGCCAGAACCAGATAAAACCTACATTGATACGGATTTGAGAAAACCCTCTAATGTAACTGCCCAGGAAATAGTAGATTACTTCAATCGGACAAGACCAGAAAGTCCATTGAAGGACTTGGCTCAAGACTTTATTGACGTTCAGAATGAATATGGTGTCAATGCAGTTTATCTTGTTGCACATACGATTTGGGAAACAGGCTGGGGCGGCTCTAACCTGATGGATTACAAAAACAATCTATACGGTTATGGTGCGTATGATGTCTGCCCATTCACTTGTGGATATTATTATCCGACAGAGGCAGAAAGCATCAACTCTGTAGCCTATATGGTCAGAACAAATTACCTGAATCCTGATGGGCGGTATTATAACGGACCAACACTGATTGGTATGAACGTCAGATATGCAACCGACCAAAATTGGAAAAATGGTATTGCAAGGTTGATGGAAAGCATCCGTCCATATGATGCAAAGCATTATTCTTCAGCCTCTATCATGCCAATGAATGAAAGTTCATCTGGTACTTACGGGCGCAATATTCCTGAAAGCCAGCCATACCCGGAAGATGTAATTATAAACTTTCCGGAGGGCATAACAGCTACATTGCTGGAAAACTCAAACTATCGTACGCTGCCATATACATCCTCTTCGACCTATGTTGGGACATTAACGCAGTCTTCTGAAGTAACCATTCTTGGTTATAATGAGGATGTGCGTGAAAATGGAAGCTATCCATATGACAACAGATGGTATCGAGTGTTAGTAGATGGTAGAACAGTTTGGGTATATGGAAAATCACTTGCAATGAACAACTTAATCCAAGTCAACGAAGACGTTTCAACTAGATTGAACATCCGTAACGCTCCAAATGGAGATATTATTGGTAAAACATATCCAGGAGATTTCTTGAGAGCTGTACTGGAAGATGGCCAATTCATTGTAAAAGATGAATATGTTAAAATTCAGATTCCTGATTCTACTGAATCGGGGTGGGTTCATCAGGACTTTGTCCATATTGTTATCAACTGATAGTACATTAAAACCCCCGGCCGAGGCTGGGGGTTTTAAGTTACAAAAAATTTATTAATTAATGGTAATTGCTCTTCTTCCCATTTCATTCCACCGCTCTTTGACTAACTCCTTGTCATAGACGACTCTTTCCCCAATATAAGGATCATGGACAATCAAGTTATTTTCAGAAACGCCGACAACAACAAAAGCGTGTTCATTAGCCTGCCAAGTCACCTTATTATAATTTTTGTCGTACCATGAAAGACTTTGATAACTCGGTAGAAGATTAATGGTCGCCCACATGACAATAGGAGTACCTGATTTTACTACGGCTAACTGTTCATTAAAGGATTTACCAGTCAGCTTTACTCCTTTTCCGTTGGTATAGTGATCGACAACCTTAAGCATTGGTTTTTCGAATGCTCCGAAACTGTTGCTATTGCTTGGATGGCCGACAAACTCCTCCTCAGGATTGGCTCCCCGGAACCTGCCCTGGAACCAATAGGGTCTAGGCCCTTTAGGAAGAACATTGACTACATCTCTAACTGAAACATCATATCCTTCACCTTTCAGAAGCATGGCTACCGATACTGATTCACATCCGGTTGGGTAGGCAGGGAACTGATCCAACACTGGAGTTCCTCTAATGATTTTGTCATCAGCTGAAACCAAGTCAAGATCACTGTTATGGATGTAGCCTTTTTTAGTGGCTCCATTAACATAAACAGTTGCTTCATGCCAATTTCTTGTGTAAGACTTAAATTTTAGAATGCTTCCCTCGTCATACCCTTTGACCTTTTTTGATTGGGTGGAAGTGCTCGAATAAACATATACTCTGTTTCTCGTCGCTACCCCGCGATAATCTTTTTGTGTAGAATTGATATCAATGACATCACTTTTATGTATATAACCAGTTCGGCGTTCACCGTTAATATAAACTGTGGCCTGATACCAATCTTTCATATATGTCTTATATTGTAATACAGATCCTTCCCTATATCCTTTTAATTTTTTCGAATACTTACTCGGTTTGGCATGAACCAATGCGCTCCCATTAAAACTTATTCCTTTTTCTTTGCTTTGTTCTTTCACAGGAACTTCTACATCAGCGGCAGAAATATATCCAGTATGGGCTTTACCATTCACGAAAACAGTCGCTTTATACCATCCAGGCACATAGGTTTCATATTTTAACTTAGAGCCGGAAGGGTAACTTTTTAAAGGGTTTGAAGCCTTACTCGCTTTTTTATAAACATTCGTATGGTGTTTAAGAGAGATCCCTAAGTGAGTTACTGGTTTGTTAGTTGGTTCTGTGACATCGTTTGCCGAAATAAATCCCGTCTTTAGCTTTCCGTCCACATAAACCCTTGCTTTGTACCAACCCGACACATAGGTTTCATATTTCAGGATAGAGCCAGAAGAGTAAGTTTTCCAGGACTTGGATCCTTTATTTGCCCGTTTATATATAGGAGTCCTTGGTTGTAGTGCCACTCCGTATTTTATAACGGGATCATTAACAGGTTGTTCCACATCCTTCACAGAAATATACCCGGTTTTCGATTTGCCATTCACGAAAACAGTCGCTTTATACCAGCCGGAAATATAAGTTTCATATTTTAATAGCGAACCGTGAATATACCATTTTAATGAATCAGAAGTTGAATTAGCTTGTTCATATACATGAGTCTGATTTTTCATGGCGACCCCATAAAGTGTGACAGGGTCTTCGACAGGCTGCTCTACATCTTCAGCTGCTATATAGCCTGTCTTGGCTTTACCATTTACATATACTCTTGCTTTGTACCAATTGGAAGTGAAAGATTCATAATATAATATTGATCCCGAGTGGTAGCTTTTCCATATACCTGCACGACGGCTTGGGAGCTCAAAAACGGCAGTTTTAGCTTTTATTGCGATCCCAGTAAGCTGTTTGGGATCAGTGGTAATGGGATGTACATGTTCGGTATGTATGTAACCTTCTTTACTTTCCCCGTCTACATAAACAACGGCTCTATACCAATTATCATTTTCATCCTGGTCCCGAAAAGTTAATATACTTCCTTTATCATAGCTTTTTAATGCTTCTGACCTTGTACTTTTCGTAGAAAAGACGTAGGTGGTTTCTTGATTAGCAACACCTTTTAGTGAACTTGCTTCCGCTAAAGAGATAAAATCATAGGAAAATAACAAGCCTAACGCGATCGTGAACAACATGCTTACCTTCAAGAAAAAACTATCATTCAATAGAACCAACTCCCTATATTTTTTAACAACCTTATTAATTATAGCAAAATAGGACTAAAATGTTACATTAATTTACAATAAATCATTTAAATCGACAGGTGTATTTGGGGGTGATGAATAATAAGTTTTAGTGAATATGTGACATAATAGATCATAAGAATCAGTTGCGGGTTCTTCCTAACACTTATTAGTGACAATTTAAGGTGGAAATTCAAACAAATCTTTGATCACGACGCTCCTTTGTTAATGAGCGACAGGTGACAATACCCCGAAAACTTTAAGAAATAAAAACGTCCAGAGCTTTTTTGCTCTGGACGTCTTTATTTAAAATATTCCAAGTGACTTTACCTAAGATTCAATCGATGATCATCTTTGAATTAATTGCTTCATTATATACTGCTTCAAACCGTTCTGCGGCAGCTTGGTGTGAATAGCTTTCAGAGATTTTTCGTTTAGAATTAATTGCGATTTCCTTACCGAATTGAGGGAGATCAAGTAATTTTATGACGTGGCTGCTTAATTCTTCTACATTCCGGTCCCCGAACAGCAACCCATCTTTTTCATGGTCGATGATTTCCTTCAAACCCCCGACAGCTCCTGCAATCACCGGAGTGCCAGACCCCATAGCTTCCAGGGCAGAAATCGAGGTGGCTTCTTCGACGCCGTGGGAGTGGACACTCGGAATCAATACGATGTCAGCTGCCTGATAGAGGCTAGTCATATCTTCAGGTGCGACAGATCCGAGCAGACGTACATTTTCTTGCAGACCAAGCTCTGCAATTTTCTTTTTCATTGCCGTCATCTGCTCCCCGGTCCCGGCATAGACAAGCATGGTGTTCGGGTGCTGTTTTAAAATATCAGGAAGTGCCAAAATCGGATAGATGACTCCATTCTTTTCGGTCAGTCTGCGTGGTACAAATAACATTTTACTGTCTGTCGGGATGTCGTGTGATTGCTTCAGCTCGTCCAGATTAACATCGATCCTGTCGAAACGCTTGGTATTGATGAAGTTTTTCATCACCTGGGCTTCAACATCTGCTGTATCTTTAAGATAGTCGCGAATCCTCTGATCAACGGTAACGTTCAGGTCAGCCGCCTGGTAAGCTTCTTTTTCTAAATTTCGATACTTGTCCGCAGTATTTGTTTCCTGCTGGATGGCACCACGGCTGATTGCTTCATAAGCGTAGTAGCCATGGACTGTTGCAACTACTGGAACACCTGTAGAGGCAGAGGCTAATGTTGCGAAAATATCCTGGGAATTGATCACATCATAGTCACCGGCTTTTTCTTTTAAGGCCTTTTCCAATAGCTTCTTACGCTGCAAATCATTCAACAGCTGACCATGACCTTTTTTAAAGCGGTTGACAATGTACCCCGGAGCCTGGGCAAACAGTTTTTTCTTTAAGCTCCCAAGGTCTGAGAATGACAGTACATCAACGGTATGACCCCGTTCTTCCAATCCTTCTTTCAATGTGCTTATATGGGAAGACAGGCCGCCTTCATGGGGATAGTCGAAAATTGTAGTGATCAGAATCTTCATCAGGATTCTCCTTTACTGGTAAGGGTAGGGAAAAGTTTTTGTAATGGATACAGTCGAAAGATGTACAAGAACAGTCCGTAAAGAATAAATGTGAATAATGTCGTAATGATTAAAGATAAAAGAATAGGCATTTCCGGGAGCAGCCAGTGCAGCCCCGCCGAACCTATAAGTAACAGGAAAAGCACCCCAGCTAACCGAAACAAATGCTGGGTCGGCCTTTCGGTGCCTGACACTGCTTGTTTAGCCAGGTAGCGGTAAAGGAAAACCGTCTGGAATACCATCGAGAGACTGGTTGCAAGGGCGACACCGCCGACACCCATCGAGTAAGCGAGGCTGACACTCAGTAAGATATTCAACCCGACACCGAACAGGCAGGAGTACATTGCCATTTTTGCCAGTTTGAAAGCATAGAAGCTGTTCATCAAATAATCACGGAGTGCGAAAAATGGCAGAGCGGCAGCAAAAAAGACAAACGCCTGGCTCGTCAGCATGCTTGCTTTGTCATCAAAAGCCCCCCGTTCGAAAGCTAACTGCACAAGGGAGTCCGCTTCGATCACCATGACGACCTGAAGTGGTATTGCCAGCATGAGGATGGCTTTAACTCCCTGATTTGAGATATCCATAAATGACTGAAAGCCTTTTGTGGCGACACGGGATAAGTAAGGATATAAAATCGTTGAAATCGGCATCAAAATAATGCTCAGCGGCAACCACAATAAACGGTTGCCGTAGTTCAGTGCCGATACACTTCCTTCTTCCAGAAATGAGGACACGACCCGGTCAACGACGAGGTTCAACTGGACAACGAGTGATGCGATGATGATCGGCATAAAGGGCTTCAGTGCCTGTTTCAACGTGCTCCATTCCAGCCAAAACTTGAAGGTGATTGATATTCGTTCGCCTTTTTGAAGTCCGGGCAGCTGGATGACCAGCTGCATTGCGCTCCCGATAAGCACCCCGATCGCCAGACCATGTATGCCGATCCATTCATACAAAAGGTACATAAACAAGATGATTACCAGGTTGTTGACCAGCGGCGCCCAGGCCGGAAGCCCGAACTTTTCGTTCGAATGAAGGATGCCCTGAGTCAGGGACTGAATAGTCATGAACACAAGGCTTGGCAGCATGATCATCGTCAGGGTTACAGCAAGATCCGACTGGGCGTTTGTAAAGCCGGGTGCGAAAATATGTACTAACGGGACGACAAGCAAATAAGCGATCAATGTCAACGCAACTGAACTCAGGATGAAAAAGCTGCCGAGCCGTTGCAGCAGGTGTGAGGCCTGTTCACCTGTTCGTTCTTTTTCCTGAATGTAAAGTGGGACGATGCCTGCCTGGATGCCTGTCCCAAGTGCTGTGAACAGTATGGTGGGGATCAGAAAGGCGACAAAAAATACGTCAGCAGTGCCGGAAGCCCCGAAAAAAGAAGCAATCAGCGCTTCACGGACAAACCCGAATAACTTCCCGAACGCTGACAGGACAGTCACCATCCCGAACGCTTTCATTAATTTCGATAACTGTATCATGAAATCATGTCTCCAATTTTTTGTGACTGTTGATACTGATTATATACCCAATCAATAGATAGTAATACAGGGTGAATGTTTTGTCTTCAAGAATATTATAAAACAATCCAGCGACAAGCATGGCCGCTGTCATGGCAAGCCCGAGATTTCGCATAAGGGAATTGGGATAGCGAAACAGCTTGCCTATTAAAAAGGCCAGAAACGTGAGAAATAATAACGTACCTACTATTCCTGTTTCGACTAGAATCTCGATATACTGGTTATCGGTGTATAAGTTATCCGGCACCCCATATTCTTCATAAATCGGAGATGGGTAGCTTTTCGTAGCTGAATCTCCATAGGTAGCGAACCCGGTGCCGATGAAAGGGTGGTCAAGAAAGATTTCGATTCCTTTAAAAACGACATACAACCTTCCCCATTCAAGGCTGGATTGTAAGGTGGCACTGGAGAACATCTCCTGGAAGCGTTCAATGAACACGTTATTTTGCTTTTTTGTCTTCGAAGTGGCACTCTCTTCGGTAGTCTTCTTAATCTCAGATGTTTCAGGCTGATTTGACTCTTGCTGAAAAAAACCGCTTTCCTGAATGTAATCCACTGCTGTCACAACAGGATAGTAGATGAGAGCGAATGCCACAATTCCGTAGATGAATACGGGTACAATAGAGCGCCATTTTTTCTGGAAGAAAAGAAAGACCAGGAAACCGAATCCGAAGGCGAGAATCGTCCCGCGGGAATAGGTCAATAAAAAGGCACCCAGGATGACTATCCGAAGGAATGGCAGCAATTTGTACCAGCGTATCATATCGGGTTTTAAATAAAAGCTCATGAAAAATACGATGATTAAATAGGTAGCAAGCACATTAGGGTTGCCGATCAGTCCATAAATTCGCATTGCGTTCGCAGAAGCGAGGTTCCAGTTTTCCCATGTTTCAGGTAACAGCCAATGCCGCAAGGAGATTTTTTCGATCAGTCCGTGGACACTCAACAAGGTTGCAACAGCGAGGGAAACGGAAATGGCAGCTTTGATATCCCGCTTTTCCCATGGGAATGCACTTGCAATATAAATAAGTAAAAACATGATTAAAAAGGCACGGACCTGGAAGATACCTGCGACCAGTGATATACCGGTGAATAAACCGGAAAAGAATCCGACCCCGAGCATCAGGATGAAAAAGATAGTGAACAGATAGTTGCGTCTTAATTGTTCGATAGACGGTCGAGCAAAGATAAGGGTCATGAAAAAAAGGAGGATGATAATCAGATCCCCCAAATAGAGCAATCCTCCATTCACTTCAGTAAGAAACGGGCGTAATGGAAAGAATACCAGTAAGAAAAGCCAGCCATTCTTTACATAAAAATAACTTGTCACCAGGATGATTCCTGTTATGATATAACCAAAAAGTGGGGAAGGGAATAAAAGCGCCAGCCCCAGCAGCCCAATATGTAAAAGTAGCAGTCGATAATCAAATGGTTTCAAAAATCTCACCCCAATCATTATTTTGTTCTTATCACACATATATAATGTAGCTCATGAATTTTATGCTCGTTTAAACACTTCTTTATAATTTGATTACATTTTACTAAAATTATGTAAATTTAGCGAAAGGTTGCTTGTCATGAATAAATTTACCAGTTATGTTTCCATTAAAGGAATTCCATTCATCGATATTACACAGGAAGAATTATTGAAAAATCATCTTTACCCAGCGCTAGATAACAAAGGGAAAAACTTCGTCGTCACCGCTAACCCTGAAATCGTGATGGCTGCTGAATCAGACCTGGAATATAAATACATCCTCCAGCAGGAAGCCGATTATGTGGTCGCAGACGGCATCGGTATCATTATTGCCTCAAAAATCATAAAAAAACCGTTACCGGAACGAATCCCCGGGTATGATTTAATGCTTGAGCTGCTAGACTATGGTAATAAGAAAAAACTGAGATGTTATTTGCTGGGAGCGACAGATAAAGTGGCTGACAAAGCGGCTGACAACATTAAAAAGGCTTATCCTAATCTTGATATTTGCGGATATCATCATGGTTATTTCGATGATGATGACGAATCGATATTAGAAGAAATTAAATCCGTTACTCCTGATTTGATATTTGTAGCGCTCGGTTTCCCGCGCCAGGAAAAATGGATCACAAAAGCGGTTAAGCAACTGGACCATGGTCTCTTGATGGGGGTAGGAGGAAGTCTCGATGTCTGGGCCGGAGAAATGAAACGTGCTCCCAAGTTGTGGCAGCGTTTGAATCTGGAGTGGCTGTACCGGCTGATCAAACGTCCATCCCGCTGGAAGCGAATGCTTCAGCTGCCGCGGTTTCTCTGGCATATTATCCGAAAAAAATAAAGTCCGTAGAAACGAGGGTATCAATAATGAAAGTGCTTCATTTAAATGCAGGCAATGAAACAGGAGGCGGCATGTTCCATATCCTTTCCCTTCTCAACCAACTCGATCGGGAAAGTTTTGTCCTCGGGGTATGTGAAGAAGGGGAAATGCTTAAACGCGCCCGTGAACTTGGTATCCGCACGGTTGTGTTCCGGCAAAGCCGCCAGCTGGACTTGCGTGTAATGAAAAAGCTGAGGCACTACATAAAGGAAGAGAATATTGATATCATTCATACCCATGGCCCCCGGGCGAATGTGATTGTCCATGCTATGAAGCACTGGCTGGATATCCCCTGGGTCGTCACGGTGCACAGCGACCCAAGGGATGATTTCATGGGCAAGGGTTTGAAAGGCAACCTGATGCGCCGGTTGCAGCAAAGGACGATTCGCTCGGCTGACCACTGTATCGCAATTTCGGAGCGGTTCAAAAAAGTTCTGCTCGATTTTTCTATACCACAAGAAAAGATTACGACTATACTGAATGGCCTGGATTTTGATTATCAGATGGAGCGGCCTTACACACGAGAAGAGCTCGGGTTTCAGGAGACCGACTTTTTGGTAGTGATGGTCGCCAGGCTCGAACCGGTCAAACAGCACGCACTTGCATTTGTAGCTTTCCGGGAAGTTCTGAAAAAATATCCTAAGTGTAAGCTGGTACTGGTCGGGGACGGTCCAGAACGTAATAACCTTGTGAATCTAGCGAGTAAATTGCACATGGAAGAGGCAATTTATTTCCTCGGCCACCGTAACGATGTCGATCGTATTTTGCCGATGATGGATGTAGAACTGTTGACCTCAAAAAGCGAAAGCTTCCCGCTTGTTTTACTCGAAGCGGCCCGGGCGGAAGTACCTGTCATCAGCACCGACGTCGGAGGTGTAAAACAGCTGGTGCTTTCGGAAGAATACGGATGGCTGGTACAGGACTTGAGTAAGAATTCAATTGCAGTGGCAATTGCAGAGGCGGTTGAATGGAAAGAAGAAGGGAAGCTCAAAGGGGTCGGGGAAGCATTACATAATCACGCAGCAGCCAATTTCTCCATTGATCAATTCGCCTCCCAAGTACAGAGTGTTTATAAAAAATTGCATTAATACCAATACTACCCCGGAGCCCTCCAAATTTTTGTGGGTCTCCGGGGTGTTTTCGTTCACACTCCAGGTCCTCCAGATATTGGATACCCATACCCTTAACACTAAATTGTAATGTGGATGCTCGACAAAATGTGCTATAATATGCACCGTACTTAGAAGTGTAAATATTTTGTCATTATATTTTTATGAATTAAGGAGTGAAAAGAATGCGAAAGATGAGGCAGAATGGATTATTGGCAGCCTTCCTGGCTATCTCATTACTTATAACACCCGTACAGGCAAGTGCTGCATTTGGTCCGGATGCATGGCATGAGTATCGTCTTAAGGACGATAAGAATGCGGTATACAATCAGGAAGGTGTAGAGCCACTGGAAGCAAAAACGTTTAAAACAGCAGATGAGGTTCGTGCTACACCAGTCGTGGCAGGTGACAAACTGTTTGTCGGCAACCACAATTCTGGTGATCTGTTTGCGTTTGATGTTAATAGTGGCGAAGAGCTGTGGCGAAGCAAGGCCCCTAACTGGATTCATTCCGAAATGATTTATAACGAAGGTACAGTGTTTGTTGGATTCGGTAACCGTTTCTTCCAGGGAGATGGTACCCGCGGAACTGAGGAAAGCGGTGTGTTAGCGTTAGATGCGGAAACCGGAGAAACAAAATGGAAATTTAATACCAAAGGCGAAGTGATGCCTACCCCAACCTTCAAAGATGGTTATGTGTATGCTGCTACAGGTGACGACCATCTTTATAAAATTGATGCCGAAACTGGTGAGTCAGACACAAAGGTGAACCTGGGCCACACAGTAAGTATGTCATCACCGAACATCGTTGGTGACCAGTTGTTCGTCGGGGGGAGCGGGCCATTGCCATATGCCTTCACTTCTGTTGATCTTACTACAGACAAAATCAAATGGCAGACTGAGTTTAAAAACGTTTATGCCGGACTGGATGATGTTCCGCCTGCGGTAGACCAAGGGATTGTCGTGACAACAGCTCTGGAAGAGGCAACCCCGATTCGCTTGAAGCAAGTATACGATCGGGATGGTGTTGTTGAAGTCTACAAAGAAGCTATCAAAGGTTTCTTTGGTGGAGGAGGCTTCATCAATGAACGTGAAAAGCATCCCAGACACAAGATTTACGCAATGGATGCAAAGACTGGTGAAGTAATTTGGGAAGATAGTCTTGGCATTGGTGAATTTGTAAAGAACAACAAGTCAGGTGCTCCCATCATCTACGAAGGCAAAATTTATGTAGGAAGTCCAATCACTAAAAAGTTTTATGCCTATGATTTGAAATCTGGCAAGCGGCTCTGGGAGTTCAACAACACGGTTATGAAAGCACCACCAGTAGCGGATGACGGAGTCGTTTACTTTTCTAATGCCAAAGGCTTTGTCCATGCAATGGATGCAGAAACGGGAGAAGAATTAGGACGAAAGAAACTTGGCGGTACATTGGCTCCTTCAGGTCCGATCATTATGAATGACACCTTAATTGTTGGAAGTCAGGACAGTAATGTGTATGCATTGCCGACCGAGGATATCAAAAATGCTTCTGACGAATTTAACGTGCCAGTGGCTAAAGAAAAAAGTCAAATCAGCTATTTCACATTTGTTTATGGTATTCCGATTTTGTTGTTCGCTTTACTAATAGCAGCACTAGTATTTGGAATCAGGAAAATCAAAAGAGTGAATACTGCCAGTTGAATAAATACCACACCTCGGAGCATCCAGATACTGGAGGCTCCGTTTTTTTGCGTTAACCGGTAATCAGGGGGATGCATATCTTAGTAATGGATAAGACTTCTATCGTCCTTTTTATACAGGATATGGATTAGCAAAGGTGAATACGGGCTGTTCCCTTAGTAGGAGAGGGATAGCTCGTTTTATTTATTTTATGTAACATTTTGTAATAGGGATGAAATGGGCAAATGTATGCGGTAGTTTAATAGATAACAAACATAGAAGTTTGTCGAATCATAAGACCAGGGAGGAATGAGAAAGTTTGGTTTACAAAAATCTGTTTATCAGTTTGTTCGCTTTTTTAATCGTTTTTTCTGGAGGTTTGGGAATTAAAGAAAACACCGCTTCGGCGTCACAAGTTGATTCGGACACTACTTATTCTTATGAAAGATTAACGAAGGACATCAAGGTATTGGCAGAACGTTATCCTGAAGCGATAACCTATAAGTCTATTGGAACTTCCCCATATGGCAGAGAACTATGGGCGGTGAAAGTGGGCAGTGGAGAGAAGAATATTCTAGTCAATGGATCCCATCATGCCAGGGAGTGGCTGACCTCGACACTTAACATGAAAATGGTAGAAGAATATGCGAAGGCTTATTCCAACAACACGACGATTAATGGCTTCCAGGTTCGAACGCTGCTCAACGATGTTGCCATCTGGTTCGTCCCCATGGTGAACCCAGATGGTGTGACCCTGCAGCAGCAAGGTTTAAATGCAATGCCGTCTTCTATTCATAATGATCTTATCAGAATGAATGACGGAATGAGGGATTTTACACGATGGAAGGCTAATGCTAAAGGGGAAGACTTGAACCGTCAGTACCCGGCAGACTGGGAAAACATCAAGTACAGCAGTGGCAAACCGTATTATAAGGACTTCAAAGGCTATTATCCAATGCAGGCTAAAGAAGCTCGTCATCTAGCAAGTTTCACGTATGAAACCGGACCTCGCTCAACGATTGCTTACCATTCCGCCGGAAGGGTAGTTTACTGGTATTTTAACCAGACAGATGACCACTATGACCGCGATAAGCGTGTAGCAGATAACATCAGCCTGATTACCGGCTATCAGCCAGTAAGCCCGCAGCCCAATCCATCAGGCGGCGGCTATACCGATTGGTTCGTTGATGAATTCAAGCGGGTAGGACTTACGATCGAAATCGGTGCTTATCCTGGACAACGTCATCTTCCGACCAGTGCTTTCGATCAAGCATGGAACAAAAACAAAATCGTGCCATTACGAATGGCAGAAAACGCTCGTTAAGAATAGATAGCTAAAGAACCCCGGGACATCCAGAAAATGGATGTCCCGGGGTTCCTTGCTTTTATTATTAATCTGTTTATCTATGTTCTTTTGCTGATGGGCTTTGGTTTTTTAACCTTGTTGGCATGATTATTGCATTAACTAAGAATAAAAATTTAAAAGGAGGTTGTTGGTTTAATAAGAATGCGAAAAATTTTAGTGTAAATTAAATTACTTATTTAAGGAGGAATGGCCATGCATTTAGGTGATGCTTTGGTGAACATGTATACACAGATGACTGTAGATACGGTATTTGGGTTGCCGGGGGGACAAAATCTTCCATTATATGATGGAATACACAATAGCGAGGGAAAAGTTAAACACATTTCGTTCCGATCCGAAAAAAGTGCAGCTTATGCAGCAGTTGCCTATGCACGATTAACTAATAAGATTGGCGTTTGTGATGCGACTGTAGGCCCAGGGTCGGCGGAGTTTACTTCTGCGCTGGGGGAGGCTTACAATTCCTCTACGCCTATATTTGCTTTGTTTAGTGACTTGCCACTTGATTGGGAGCACTTGCGTGATCGTGGGAATGCTGCGCAAGGAATGGATCAACTGGAAATGGTAAAACCTTTTACAAAATGGACAGCACGAATAACTAGCGCCAATTCCATGCCTGACTTGGTGCGTAATGCTTTTTTGAAGGCGGTTTCTGGAAGACCCGGACCTACGGTGCTTTCGGTTCATGAAGATGTATTCCAACAGGAATGGAAAGGAGAATTTCCTAAAATTCCTCAAGAATTAGGGGCTTTTCCTAGAAATCGTCCCATAGCGGATCGGCAATCTATCAAAAAGGCTGTCGAAATATTATCTATGGCTGAAAAACCAGTGATGATGGTTGGAGGTGGAGCTATGTTATCTAAGGCAGAGCAGGAAGTAACTGCTTTCGCAGAACATTTTTCTCTTCCAGTGTTACAAACCTTCACCGGCAGGGGAATTATTTCTGATGGCCATCCGATGTCTATAGGATTAGCAGGAGGTCTTGGAACCTTATCTGCCAAAAGGCTGGCAGAGGAGGCGGATGTTGTATTTTTGGTAGGCTTTAAATCAGGACAGAACTCTACATTTTACTGGGAGATCCCATCAACGAATCAAACAGTGATTCATTTAGATATCGATGAAACAGAAATCGGCCGAGTGTTTAATACGGAAGTTGGCCTAGTAGGGGATGCGAAGTATACGATAAAAGAAATGCTTGAGATTGCACAGAAGATAGAGAAATCCCCGCAATATCCAGTGCGCCTTAAATGGATCCAGACTGCAAAACAGGGCTGGGAAGATTTTGTTTCAAATGAGTTGGAAAGCAATAACCTTAATGAGCTGAAACCACAGCAGGTCATGAATACTTTAAACCGGGTGGTGGCACCCGAAGATATACTTGTTTGTGATGCCAGCTTTTCCAGTGGCTGGGGTGGTGTTTATTTCAAACATCAAGTGGCAGGAAGGAAACTTCTGACGCCTCGTGGATTAGCTGGGTTAGGTTTTGGAGTACCGGCCGCAATTGGAGCTTCTGCAGCTATGGAGAACGGTGAAGTATATCTGTTAGCTGGAGATGGCGGCTTTGGTTATACCATAGGTGAACTTGCCACATTACATGCGTATGGGTTGAAAGTAACCATGATCGTACTTGATAACAAAAACTGGGGATGGATGGAATGGCTGAATAAATTGAATTATCAAAAGGAATATTTCGACCTCCCTGCGATTGATTTTGCCAGGATATCAGAAGGGTTCGGTTTACATGGATACAGGGCCAGGAACCAAAAAGAGTTGACAGAAGCGCTCTCGCTTGCGAAAGAATCCGATATTTCATCCGTTATTCATGTAAATACACCACTTTGGGAAACACCTATCCTCGGCTTTAAAGAAGCTATCGCTAAAAAGCAAAATGAACCGGTCAAATATATGTGAGTTTGCCAATTGTTAACCGAAAGGGAGGGGGAATAAATGAATCATCAACTAGCGGTAGTGACGGGAGCCGCGCGTGGAATAGGGAAAGGGATTGCTGAAGTGCTTGCACACCATCATATACATGTCGTGATGGTAGATAAGGATGAATCCTTAGTTAAAAAAGCCAGTAATGAAATAGGTTCCTATACATCAGCTTATTGTTGTGATGTTTCTATCTTCGAATCTATTAATACTATGGTCTATGAAGTGAAGCAGAAATATGGCCGAATAGATATATTAGTAAATAACGCTGGTATTTCCCCAAAAAGAAACGGCGTAAAAGTTCCAATATATGAAATGGATCCCTCTGAGTGGCAACAGGTGATAGACGTTAACTTGACAGGTACATTTAATTGTACGAGAGCAATTGCTCCCTATATGATGGATAGAAACTATGGGAGGATTATCAACATGTCCTCAATTGCGGCGAAAAGCTTTATTTCTGTTTCAGGCGGGCATTACGCATCAACGAAAGCAGGTATCATTGGGTTTACAAAGGCAGCTGCAGGAGAGTTGGCTCCATATGGCATTACTGTGAACGCACTTGCACCGGGACGTATACAAACTGAAATGATGGATGAAGTAGATACAGATTCAAATAATCTCATTCTTTCTCAAATTGCTTCTGGAAAATTTGGAAAAGCAGAGGATGTCGGTGCTGCTGTCGAATTTCTGGCTAGTGAAAAAGCCAACTATATCACAGGTACGGTATTAAATATCGATGGCGGTTGGGTCATGGCCTAATAACAACAGAAGATGATTATAAAGGTTAATCAGTTTAGCTGGTTAACCTTTTTTATTCGGGAAGCAACGACAATATCATTCGAATAAAAGTAAACACTTGGTAAATAGTGTGTAATTTTTACACACCGCTATTTATTAAAAATGCCTAGTCAGAAGGATTAGTTTTTTTAATTACTTACAATATTCGAAATTTTCCACATTTAAAAAGTTGGCATACTTATTGCATGGATATAAAAGTAGAAGTTTCTTTTTAAAAAAATTCCATAAAAAGGAGGATAATAGCATGAATGATTTTGGATTCTTTAAAAATCCAACACAAATAACGTACGGAAGACAAGCAGTTGATCAGCTTGGCACGATTCTGGCTGAACAAGACTTTAAGAATGTGCTCATTATTACAGATGCAGGGATTGTAAAAACGGGGTTAGTGGATCAGGTGACAGAACAACTAAGCAATCTTCATTATACCATCTATGATGAAACTCAACCGAACCCTACAATATCCAATTGTAACGATGCCTTAAACCTGCTTAAGCAGGTGCATGCCGATGTGATTATCGCCATGGGTGGTGGAAGTTCCATTGACGTGGCTAAAGCAGTGAGTGTGTTAGCGACCAATGATGGATCAATTGTCGACTATGAAGGAATTGGAAAGTACACCAATGAAACATTGCCCCTTATTGCCATACCAACTACAGCAGGCACAGCCAGTGAGGTTACAACGTTTACGGTTATTACTGATGAAGAAAGAGAGTACAAGCTGACGGTTGGCGGAGTTGGGATTGCTCCGAATTGGGCGTTGGTTGACCCGGAAGTGACTAAGTCATTGCCAGCAAACATTACAGCTGCTACAGGTCTGGATGCTTTAGTCCATGCACTGGAATCCTATACATCTAAAATGGCAAGCCCAATATCGAAAGCGCTTGCAAGAGAAGCAATACGAAAAATAAGTGCAAACCTCAGGCAGGCTGTGTACAACGGAGACAACATGAATGCCAGAGATAATATGCTAATGGGGAGTCTGCTTGCTGGGCTGGCCTTCAATAATACAAGATTAGGAAATTGTCATGCACTTAGTCATCCTGTAAGTGCCATCTACGGTGTTCCCCATGGAGTTGCAAATTCGATATTGATACCACACGTTATGGAATTTAACGCATTGGCGGTTCCAGAGTTATTTAGTGATATCGCCGAAGATATGGGAGAGAACCTGGAAGGGTTGACACTCATGGAAAGAGCGGATGCAGCGGTGACAGCTGTGAAGAAACTATCAAAAGATATTGGCATCCCTGGTAATCTGGCAGAGTTTGATGTGGATCATTCCCGGTTGGATCAAATGGCCAATGATGCTTTGTTAAGTGGGAACATCGCTGTCAATCCAAGGAAAACGTCTTATGAAGATGTGATTGATATTTACAAAAGTTCAATTGGAGGTGCAAAAGTTGAAGCAATTTAACCTTACTGGCAAGACCGCACTCGTAACAGGTGGTGGTCGAGGAATCGGAAAATCCATTGCCTTAGCTCTGGCAGAAGCTGGAGCGAATGTAGCAGTTACCAGTCGAACCGAATCTGAATTAAAGCAGGTTAAAGAAGAAGTCGAAGAGTTTTCCAGGAAAGCTTATTATTCCGTGGTTGATATACGTGAGAAGGAATCCATTGAATATTTTGTGGAAGAGGTGGTTGAACAGGAAGGGAAAATCGATATTCTGGTAAATTGCGCTGGTACAAATAAACGGCTGCCTTTTTTGGAGATAACGGAGGAAGATTGGAACTTCATCATGGACATTAATTTGAAAAGTGTCTTATTTGTTGCCCAGTCTGTCATTCCACACATGCAGAAACAACAATACGGAAAGATCATCAATATTGCTTCCTTAACGAGCGAACTTGGTTTTAAAAATATGACTACATATGGAGCCAGTAAAGGAGGAGTATCCCAAATTACAAAAGCATTGTCTACGGAGTTCGCGGAGGATGGTATTGTGACAAATGCCATTGGACCAGGCTACTTTAAAACCGAGATGACCAAGTCCGTATTTGATGACGAAAAAAGGGTGGAATGGATGAAATCCCGTATCCCGCTAAAGCGGACCGGTAACGTGGAGGATTTGCAAGGAGCGGCCGTGTTTTTGGCATCGGAAGCTTCTGACTATATAACCGGTCAAACCATATATGTCGATGGTGGATGGCTAAGTTCTTAATGAAAAAAGTGGAGGGGATTTTATGAAAAGGCTTGCAAGTTTAGTGCTGATTGTCTGTTTATTTGTTTTAACTGCTTGCGGCTCGAATAGTGCGAGCGGAGGTGAGACTGATTCGGATACGTTAAAGGTTGGAGCATTGTTCCCGATGTCTGGAAATTTAGCCCTTTTAGGAGAAGAAAGCTTTCGAGGTGTTGAATTAGCCGTCGAAGAAGCCAACAAAAATGGTGGGATTGCTGGCGGAAAGAAGCTTGAATTGGTAACAGGAGATGCCGTCGATGCCGATGCAGCCCAGGCAGAAGCCAATCGATTGATCAATCAAAAAGGAATAGAGACGATAGTCGGTTCTTATTCCAGTTCTATTTCTTTTGCGGCAAGTGAAGTTGCTGAAAGAAACGGTGTCTTATATTGGGAGTTTGGTGCGGTAGCAGATAATATCACCGATCGAAAATACAATTATGTATTACGTACCAACCCCCCGGCATCCTATTTATCAAAAGTCCACATTCAATTCATTAAAGAAGTTGTTGCTGACAAGCTTGGGAAAGATTTAGAGGATGTGAAAGTAGCCATTGCTCATGAAGATTCTTCCTATGGAACAACGATTGCAGAGGAAGCGAAGAGATTAGGGGAAGAGGAAGGAGTAAATATCGTTACCACTCAGCCGTATAGTGCAGGAACCAATGATCTAAGTTCGGTCATATTAAACCTGAAAGAAGTTGATCCGGATGTATTAATTGGGGTTTCCTACCTGAACGATGCTGTTTTACTAGAAAGACAAAGCGAGGAATTAGGGCTGGATGTTCCGGTTTTCATCGGCTCCGGAGGCGGACATGACATGTTGGATTTCATTGAGGCGGCAGGTGAAAATGCAGATGGAACGTTTAATGTAGCATTTCCTCAATATAACTTTAACGATGAATTTACACCTGGCTTAAAAGAATTTGTCGACCTTTACAAAGAAAAATACGGCGAAGCACC
This sequence comes from Halobacillus sp. B23F22_5, assembly GCF_043497085.1. Lineage (NCBI taxonomy): Bacteria > Bacillati > Bacillota > Bacilli > Caryophanales > Bacillaceae > Halobacillus > Halobacillus sp. B23F22_5. The sequence continues at coordinate 658,728 of NZ_JBIEKI010000001.1, forward strand.
AAGGTCCGGTCACTCTTTAGTTGATTATATGGGAATGAAGGTTTTAATCGATGTTCTTGATGAAGTCGGAGAAACAGATCCAGATAAATTAAAAGAAGCAGCTTTAAAGTATACAGCTGAAGCTGGTACGACTGCCACCGGATGGGGCGTAGAGTTTGATCCGGAAACAGGTCAAAACTTAAGGAGCAGGCCATATGTACAACAATGGAGGGATGGAGAACTTGTCGCTGTTTGGCCGCAGGAAGTAGCTGTTGAGGAACCGTTATTCAATCTTGAAGGTAACTAAAAAAGGAGGGCTTAAAGTAATGAAAAAAATTACTAGTGTCTTAATGATAGCATTTCTCTTGATATTAACCGCTTGTGGATCCAGCGCAAGTGGAGGGGGGTCAGATTCAGATACCTTAAAGGTCGGTGCATTGTTCCCTTTATCCGGTGATTTAGCACTCTTGGGAGAAGAGAGTTTTCGAGGGGTTAAGTTGGCTGTCGAACAGGCGAACAAAAATGGAGGTGTCGCTGGAGGGAAGAAAATTGAACTGGTTCAAGGAGATGCCGTAGACGCTGATGCTGCACAAGCAGAAGCCAACCGGCTCATTAATCAAAAAGGTATTAATACGATTGTTGGTTCATATTCCAGCTCTATCTCCTTTGCGGCAAGTGAAGTAGCAGAAAGAAATGGAGTATTATATTGGGAACTTGGGGCAGTATCTGATTCTATCACCGACCGTAAATATGAATATGTGTTACGTACCAATCCACCAGCGTCCTACTTCTCGGAAGTACATGTGAATTTTATTAAAGAAGTGGTTGCAGACAAACTAGGCAAAGACCTTTCGGATGTGCGGGTAGCGATTGCCCATGAAGATTCAGCATATGGTTCAACGATTGCTGAGGAGGCTAAGAAAATAGCTAAAGAAGAGGGAATCAACATTGTAACATCCCAGCCATATAGTGCAGGAACTAATGATTTAAGTTCCGTCGTCTTGAATATCAAAGAAAGCAATCCAGATGTATTGATCGCTGTTTCTTATATGAACGATGCGATTTTGCTGGAAAGACAAGGTGAGGAATTAGGGTTAGAAGTACCTGTATTTATTGGATCAGGTGGAGGTCATACGATGGCAGACTTCCAAGATGCTGTTGGGGAAAATGCAAATGGCATTTTGAACATTGATTTCCCTCAATATAATATCAATCGGGAATACACACCGGGAATGGATGAGTTTTTGAAGCTTTATAAAGAAAAGTATGGAGAAGAGCCTAGGTCCGGCCACTCATTAGCTAACTATATGGGGATGAAATCGGTCCTTGAAGTCATTGATGAGGTTGGCGAAATAGATCCAGATAAATTAAAAGAAGCTGCCCTGAATTATACGGTTGAGCCTGGTACTACAGCTACTGGATGGGGAGTGGAGTTCAATCCGGATAATGGACAAAACGTAAAAAGTGAGCCTTATGTCCATCAATGGGTTGATGGAGAACTGATTACAGTGTGGCCAGAAAAAGTAGCCGTCGAAGAACCACAAATTAAATAGGACGAAACGAAAATTATCAAGGGGAGCCATCTCTCCTCTTGATAAAGATATTAAAATCAACGGGGTGTATATTATGACGCTTTTGCAAACGCTTATTTCCGGCCTGTTATTAGGAGGTATTTATGCCTTAATCAGCATGGGACTGAATTTGATTTTAGGGGTTGTACGAATCATTAACTTTGCTCATGGAGAATTATTAATGATTGCCATGTACCTCAGTTTTCTTTTTTACGCCACTATGGGACTGGATCCTTATATATCAGCCATTTTAGTAATCGGTTGCCTGTTCTTGCTAGGGGTGATTATCCAACGGATTATGATTCAGCCAATATTAGATACACCAGCTTCAACGAAGATATTCGCAACACTTGGACTGTCTATAGCGCTTCAAAATCTTGCATTAATGGTGTTAAGCGCTGATCACTTTACGGTACAGACCAGCTATCAATCAAGTGTTATTCAACTTGGCAGCCTGGCCATCAGTATTCCTAGATTAGCAGCTTTTGGGGTGGCTATTCTAGTAGCTACAGGCTTGTACCTGTTCCTGCAACGGACAATGACTGGAAAGGCAATCCGTGCCGTTGCCATGCAAAAACAAGCAGCCTATTTAATGGGGGTAAACGTAAAAAGGATATACTTATTAGCTTTTGGTATTGGTTCTGCGCTGGTTGGGCTGGCAGGGGCCATGCTGATGCCGATTTACTCCGTTTATCCGACGATAGGAACTTCCTTTGTACTCATTGCCTTTGTTGTTGTCGTTTTGGGTGGAATGGGAAGTATGTTTGGTGCATTCTATGGCGGATTAATTATTGGCCTGGTAGAGGCATTGGCCGGAGTATTAGTTTCTCCTGGGCTAAAAGAAGCCGTTTACTTTGTTATTTTCATCTTAGTGTTGCTACTCCGTCCTTCAGGCATCTTTAGCCTTGGGAAGGGCGCAGAGGAGGTTGGTCTGAAATGATGTCGATACTCGGAAAAAATAAGTACCTGCTTCTTTTAGGGGTTGTGGCTTTACTATTACCATTGGGTGTTAATAATAACTTTCACTTGAATATTTTGATATTACTCTTTTTATTTGCAGCCCTTGCCAGTGCCTGGAATATTCTCGGAGGATATGGCGGGCAGCTATCACTGGGACATGCCATCTTCTTCGGTTTAGGTGCCTATACTTCTTCCCTGCTGTATTTAAATTTCCAACTGTCCCCATGGCTCGGCTTTTTCATTGCTGCTGCCCTGTCCATTGCTGTAGGGGTATTGATCGGTTGGCCTACATTCCGCTTAAAAGGGCCGTATTTTACTTTGGCAACCATAGCCTTTGCAGAAGTTATCCGACATATCACCTTGTTTTGGAGAGATCTGACCAATGGAGCTTCAGGGGTCAATATCCGTTTTGATCCCAATTTTGCCAATCTGATTTTCAGGGAGTACAGCTCCTATTATTATCTTGCATTTGTGCTGTTCCTGATCAGTTTAGCTGTGGTGATTTGGGTAGATAAAACAAAAATCGGTTACTATTTGAAAGCCATTCGTGAAGATGAAGATAGTGCAGAAACGTTAGGGATTAATGTAACGAAATATAAAATGCTCGCAATGATTTTAAGTGCAGGGTTGACTGGTGTGGCGGGTGTCATATATGCCCAATACATGTTGTTCTTTGAACCGAATTCTGTTTTTAATTTGAACTTTTCCATCGAAATTGCTCTGATCGCTATCATCGGAGGGATGGGAACGATTTATGGACCGCTTCTTGGTGCATGTATCATCATTCCGCTGAATGAAATATTACGTGCTTCTTTTCCGGAATTAAGTGGAATGAACTACTTCGCTTACGGAATTATCCTTGTATTGATCGTTTCCTTTATGCCAAATGGTTTATTACCTATTTTGAAAAAGATACCAGGTAAATTAAAAGCGAAGAAAAAGACGGCTGTAAAGGAGGAAGAAAATTTTGATTATACAGGTTAAGGACGTTTCCAAACATTTTGGTGGTCTAAAAGCAGTGAATAACGTGAATTTTGATGTCAACTCACAAGAAATTGTCGGAATCATCGGGCCGAATGGTGCTGGAAAAACTACGCTCTTCAACCTGATATCTGGCTCACTGCCTGTGACGTCTGGTTCGGTTTTATTTAAAGGGGATGACATTACGAGTCAAAAGCCATATGTCATTTGTAAAAAAGGAATCGGCAGAACGTATCAGGTGGTCAAACCCTTCGGCAATATTTCTGTCTTAGAAAATGTGATGGTGGGGGCTTTTAACAAAGTAAAGAGTGCAAAGGAAGCGAGGGCTTACAGCTTAGAAATATTAAACAGGGTTGGTTTGTATAAAAAGAAAGATTTGGTCGGTAACAGCCTGACCATTGCAGATAAGAAAAGGCTGGAAGTAGCCAAAGCGCTAGCAACACAACCGGAAGTTCTGTTACTGGACGAAGTAATGGCGGGATTAAACCCGACCGAAGTGAAAGAAATGCTCCCGATTATCAAAAGCCTGAGAGAGAGAGGAACGACCATTTTACTCATTGAACACATCATGGAAGTAGTCATGAATGTATGTGATCGCATTGTAGTGGTCCACCATGGGGAAAAAATCGCAGAAGGCACTCCCGATGAAATTGCAAATAATGACGAAGTGATAACGGCTTATTTAGGGGAGGAATTAAACCTTGCTTAAACTACAAAATGTTGATTTGTTTTATGGTGAAATACAAGCTTTATGGGACCTTTCCTTTGAAGTGGAAGAAGGTGAAATTGCCGCCTTACTGGGAGCTAATGCAGCAGGGAAATCAAGCACGATAAACGCTATTTCTGGATTAGAACGTCCATCGAGGGGGAGTATCTCTTTTTTAGGAAAGGAAATACAGCACAAAGATCCCCATGAAATAGTCGAAGAGGGTATCATTCAAGTTCCTGAAGGAAGAAAACTATTCAATTACATGTCCATCCAGGAAAATTTGGAACTGGGAGCCTACTCCAAACGGGCGAAGAAAGATTATAAAAAGAACTTAGGAATGGTATATGATCTATTTCCTGTCCTGGAAGAACGGAAAAAACAATTCGCAGGAGATATGAGTGGCGGCCAACAGCAAATGTGTGCCATCGCTCGAGGACTGATGGCCAATCCAAAATTGCTGATCATCGATGAGCTCTCCTTAGGATTAGCACCGATATTGGTTCAGAAGCTACTGAAGACACTTCTGGAAATAAAAGAAACCGGAATTACGATTCTACTAGTGGAGCAAAATGTCCAACATTCTTTAAAAATTTCCAATAAAGCATTTGTGTTGGAAAATGGAAGGTTGGCACTGAGCGGAAACGCGAAAGATCTTGCTAATGATTCACATCTAAAGAAAGCCTATCTAGGAATGTAGGTGGATAGATGTTAGCAGCAGTCAAAACGGAACAAAAACAGGAAATTGTTTTGCAAGAGCAACCAATACCACACTTAAAAGAGGGAGAAGTGCTTGTCCAGGTGGATTACTGTGGGGTTTGTGGTAGTGATCTTCATGCGTTTCATCATGCAAGAGGGTACGAGTTCGTCCCGAAACCAATTATTTTAGGACATGAAATTTCCGGCAAAGTAATCGAAACATATGATTCTTCACTCAACCACTTAAAAGGAAAGAACGTCATCGTTGAGTCTATGCACTACTGTAATAAATGTGAAAATTGTCGGAAGGGCCGGAAATCTATTTGTGAACGGAACCAGGTGATCGGGCTCCATTTTGACGGGGGGATGGCAGAATTTGTGAAGACAAACGCAAGTTTTATTAGAGAATATCCAGAAGACTTATCATCCCAAATCGCCGCTCTTAGCGAGCCAATGTCCATTGCTGTTCATGCCGTAGAAAAGGCCGGTGATATTAACGAGAACCACACTGTGCTTATCCAAGGCCCAGGGATTATAGGTTTTTGTGTCAGTTTAGTCTGCATTCAAAAAAGGGCGAAAGTTATTTTATCCGGCTTGGAGAAAGATTATGACAATCGCTTATCCAAATGTTCCGTGTTTGGCATTACTCTACATGTAGCAGAAACGGGATTGCTGGATGAAAAGGCTGATGTAGTGTTTGAATGTTCTGGTGCCAATGCTGCAGTCCAGGCAGGTTGGAAGCATTTGAAAAAAGGCGGGAGAGCGGTATTTGTCGCTTTATATGGACAAGAGACTTCGATTTACTTAACCGAATTGGTACGAAACGAATGGCCGCTAATCACAAGTTATGGATGCGACCCGAAGGATTATGAACGTGCTTTTACCTTATTAAAAACATATGAAGGTCTGTTGCTCGAGCACGTTGTAACTCTATATTCACTTTCAGAAGTTGATCAGGCATTTAAATCTGGTTCTAATCAAACTGTGCTTAAGCCAGTGCTTGCGATAAATCAGGATAGAGGGGAGATGACAATTTGACTTTGGACGAAAAGTTGAGTCATACATTGGATCTATTACAGAGTCATACATCGGTCAGGAAATATAAGAAGGAAGCGATACCACCTGAGACGTTAAAAGAACTATTATATTCGGCGCAACATGCAGCGACATCCAACTTTGTTCAAGCCTATTCTGTGGTTCATATAACGGATGAAAAGAAGAAAGAAGCAATCGCCACATTGTCCAAAAATCAACCACAAATCCATTCAGCCCCTGTTACATTGTTATTTTGCGTTGATATGAAACGGCTGGAATATGCGTGTCAAAAGCAAGGAGTACAAATTCAGCATGACACGGTTGAAAACTTTATCGTTTCCGTAGTGGACACGGCATTATTTGCACAAAGTTTCGTGGTAGCAGCAGAATCACAAGGTTATGGCATTTGTTATATCGGCGGGGTTCGTAACAACCCGGAAGAAATCAGTAAGGTAGTAAATTTACCTGATAAGACATTTCCGCTTTTTGGTATGACTGTCGGGGTGCCAGATGAAACTCAATTGGTGAAACCACGGCTTCCGGTTGAAGCGATTCTTCATGAGAACAGCTATGATGAAGAAAAATACCCTTCCATATTAGAAGACTACGATGTGCTGTTAGCAGATTACTATAAAACGCGTCTAAGCAATAACAAAGATACCAACTGGTCCAATACGATGAGTGCCTTTTTGGCTGATAAACGGAGAGAACATATGAAGGGTTTTCTCGCCTCAAAAGGATTTAACCTGGAGTGATCGATTGTTGATCAAAAACATGGGGGTGAGAACATGAGTGATAGGAAGGTTGCCATTGTTACCGGGGCTGGAGGAGGCATTGGCCGGGCGATTGCCTTAAGGCTTGCTCAGGATGACATGACTGTCGTAGTGAGTGATATCAATGAGGGAGCTGCCCAGGAAGTGGCCCACGAAATACAGGCATTGGGGAAAGAGAGTGTATCTTTCCTGGCGAATGTTAGTGATAAAGAGCAGGTTTTCCATCTGGTAGACAAGGTGGTAGATCGGTATGGACGTCTCGATGTCATGGTTGCTAATGCTGGAATCGTGCAAGTCAAACCGTTCATTGAAATCTCAGAAAAGGACATGGAGAGCATTTTCCGAGTCAATGTATTTGGGACACTTTATTGTATGCAGGCAGCTGCCAAACAGATGATTAAGCAACAATCTGGCAAAATCATTACAGCAAGCAGTACAGCAGGAAAACGAGGCATCGAATTTCTTGGTCATTATGCGGCAACAAAGTTTTCGGTGATCGGGTTGACCCAAACCGCTGCCAAAGAACTGGCTCGCTATGGAATTACCGTCAATGCCTATTGTCCAGGAGTAGTCGGTACAAATATGTGGAAAGAAATCGATCAAAGAATGAGCGAATACTTAAATGTTCCTGTTGGAGAGACCTTACAGAAGCGGATTGATAATATTCCGCTAGGGAGGGTAGAGGAGCCGGCCGATGTCGCAAAATTTGTATCCTATTTGGCATCTGAAGATTCCAACTATATGACTGGACAGGCTGTCATGATCGATGGCGGAATCGTATTTTCATAAATAACAAGGAGGAGATAGACATGAATAAAACAGTAGAAACTTTCACCCTATTAGACATAGAAGATATTAAGTTATTTGTAGGTGGGGAGTGGGTGTCTGCAAGTTCTAATGGTTCTTTTTCATTGCAGAACCCTTCCACTGGAGAGATAGTCGCCACTATTCCTCGTGGCGGGAAAACAGAAGCGCGGAATGCCATTGAAGCTGCAGACAGGGCTTTTTCCAGCTGGTCGAAATTAACCGCAAATAACCGGGCAGGCTATTTGTTGAAACTTAGGGATCTCATGCTTGATAACGAAGAAGAACTAGCGGCCATTATGAGTATGGAAATGGGGAAAGCCTACACGGAAGCTGTAGGAGAAGTGACCTATGCTGCCAACTTCCTATCGTGGTATGCCGAGGAAGGACGTCGTGTATACGGAGAGACGATTCCGGCTTCAGCTCCAAACAAACGATTGACTGTAATTAAACAACCAGTCGGTGTAATAGCAGCCATCACACCCTGGAACTTTCCATTGGCTATGATGACCAGAAAGCTTGGTCCGGCACTGGCAGCTGGATGCACCGGAGTAGTGAAGCCTGCCAGCCAGTCCCCATTATCCGCTCTTGCTTTTGCAAAATTAGCAGAAAAAGCAGGAATACCAAAAGGAGTTGTCAATGTTGTGGCTGGTGCCACAGAGGAAATATCGAATGAAATCTTTGACAATCCAATTGTAAAAAAAGTGTCCTTTACCGGCTCAACAGAAGTAGGCAGGACTCTTGTAGAAAAGTCGGCTCCGCAATTGAAAAAACTATCCTTAGAATTAGGCGGACATGCGCCATTCATCGTGTTTGAAGATGCAGATTTAGAGAAGGCAGCAGAAGGCGCTGTGGCAAGTAAGTTCAGGAATGCCGGCCAGACATGTATTTGTGCCAACCGTATCTATGTACACGAAAACGTTAAGGATGACTTCGCAAAATTATTTGTAGAAAAAGTAAAAGCATTGAAGGTTGGAAATAGTCTGGATTCTACGGTTCAAATCGGTCCATTGGTCAATGAAGGCGGCCTTCAAAAGGTTGTGGAACATGTAGAAGATGCCAAGCAAAAGGGTGCGGTCGTCTTACAAGGAGGAAATAAACAAGAAACAGAAAAAGGATATTTCTTTGAACCGACCGTGCTCGAAAATGCCCATAAAGACATGCTCATTATGAGAGAGGAAACATTCGGGCCAGTAGCCCCAATCACCACTTTCTCTAATGATGAAGAGGTCATTTTAGAAGCGAATGATACGGAGTATGGGTTGGCTGCTTATCTATATACCTCAAACATCCAGAGAGCTGTGAACATATCTGAATCATTGAATTTTGGGGTGATTGGGCTGAATGACGCCATGCCTGGTGTCCCACAAGCTCCGTTTGGCGGTATGAACCACAGTGGTTACGGCCGTGAAGGGGGCCATCAAGGAATCAGGGACTACCTGGAAGAAAAGTTCATCTCTTTAGGGCTATAAATTAGCTTAACAAACAGGCGATACCATCCTTTCGGGTGGTATCCCATGCATTATCATTCATTTATTGTATAAAGTTTACAAGGATTTGGGGGAATGACATGAAGGCACTCATTAAAACAAAGTCGGGATTTGGGAACATGGAATTACTCGACATACCAGAGCCTGTCTGTGATGCAACGGGGATAAAAATAAAAGTACATTATACGGGTATATGTGGTACGGACTTACACATCTATCATGATTCCTACCAAAATTCCCCTCCGGTAGTGGTTGGCCATGAATTTTCAGGTGAAGTTGTGGAATCTGGCAAAAACGTGAAGGGCATCCATCCGGGGGATCATGTGATGGTCCTTCCATCAATTGCATGGACCTGTAACAATTGTTCCTACTGTAAACGAGGTTATTATATGTTCTGTCCCGAGCGGAGGAGTATTGGCAGTGGGATGAATGGTAGCTTTACCGATTATGTCATCGTGAACGAAGACATGGTATATAAAATACCACCAAACCTTTCCCTGCAGGAAGCAGCTCTCGCGGAGCCACTTGCCTGTGCGGTGCAGGCTGTTGAAGAGCTTACCGATATTCATGCAGGCGACTGGGTACTGTTGTCCGGCCCAGGTCCCATTGGACTGATCTGTCTAAGTTTGCTGGTTGCAAAAGGATGCAATGTGATTGTAACAGGGACAACACAAGATGAAATACGGTTACAGATTGCAAGAGAACTAGGTGCACATACGGTGATGGATGTATTTTCTAAGGATGTCAATCAAGTGGTAGATGTTGAAACATCGGGACAGGGAGTAGATGTTGTCCTCGAGTGTTCAGGTGCGCCATCTGCTGTCAACACAGGTCTGGGCGCTTTGAAGAAAATGGGGAAATATGTACAGGTAGGTATTATCGGAAGTGAAGTAGAGATGGATATGGATACACTGCTTTACAAACAAATTCAATTGTATGGATCCTATGCCCACTCCATCAAAACATGGGAGAAAGTCCAAAAACTTCTTTCATCGAATACGGTGAATCTGAAGCCGATTATTACCGATGTACTTCCATTAAGTGAGTGGGAACGGGCCTTTGATATCTGTGAAGCCAAAGAGTGTGGAAAGGTTTTATTGTACTATGACGGTTAATTAACAGTTCTATAGCAATCTGGTGTTTGGATGATTTGTATGAAGGAGGTCTTTAAGAAATGGAATCAACTTATCAGAAGGATGTACAGGACATCGGAAAAGAAAAATTAGTAGATTTGTTATATCAGATGGTTTTGATTCGCGAATTTGAAGAAGCTGTCAGTGGACTATTCATGCAGGGGAAAATTCATGGAACGATGCATTTATGTGTCGGTCAGGAGCCCACAGCTGTTGGGGCGTGTGCAGTATTGACGGATGAAGACAAAATTACTAGCACACACCGTGGTCATGGTCATTGTATTGCCAAAGGCACAGATGTCAATCGGATGATGGCAGAGCTATTAGGGAAAGAGACAGGACATTGTAAAGGGAAAGGCGGTTCAATGCATATTGCCGATTTGGATAAAGGGAATCTGGGTGCTAATGGGATCGTTGGTGGAGGTTTGCCGATTGCATGCGGGGCAGCTTTCACATCTGTGAAGAAAGATCTGGGCCAAGCCGTTGTTTGTTTCTTTGGGGACGGAGCAACCAACGAGGGCAGTTTTCATGAATCGTTGAATATTGCATCCATTTGGAACCTTCCAGTCATTTTCTTCTGTGAAAATAATAAGTACGGCATGTCCGGAAAGATTTCCGATATGACCAATATTGAAAAACTATCCGACCGGGCTGCTGCTTACGGCATACCCGGGGAAACCATTGATGGTACAGATGTATTGAAAATACTGGAGACCACACAAAAAGCAGTGGAGCGTGCGAAGAAAGGAGAGGGCCCGACATTGATTGAAGCGGAAACCTATCGATGGAAGGGTCACTCAAGAAGTGATGCAAGAAAGTATCGTACCAGAGAAGAAGAACAAGAGTGGATGACCAACAAGGATGGGATCAAAAATTTCAAAGAAAGACTGTTACAAGATAGCATCATTACCGAACAAGAATACGAGGAGATGAAGGAGAAAGTCAATAAGGAAATAGAAGCGGCGATCGAATATGCAGAGAATAGTCCTGATGCTTCGTTAGATTCTTTAGAAGAAGATGTCTATGCATAAAAGAAAGGTCATTTGGGAGGGAAATGTATGCGTGAAATCACCTATGCAGATGCGTTAAGAGAAGCGATGGTCATAGAAATGAAAAATAATGAAGATGTCTATATTCTTGGGGAAGACATCGGAATTTATGGCGGGGCTTTTGGTGTAACGAATGGGATGGTCGAAGAATTGGGAGCAGAAAAGGTCTATAACACCCCGATTTCCGAAGCAGCCATCAGTGGTGTTGCAGTAGGTTCTGCCCTTACAGGGATGCGTCCGATTTTGGAATTGCAATTTTCGGATTTCATTACCATAGCTATGGACCAAATTGTAAATCAAGCAGCAAAATTGCGATATATGAACGGTGGGAAAGGGCACATTCCGATGGTGCTTCGCACACCCGCTGGCTCTGGTGCTGGATTTGCTGCCCAACATTCACAGAGCCTGGAGGCTTGGACAGCCCATATCCCAGGATTGAAGGTGGTTCAACCATCCACTCCATACGATGCAAAAGGGTTATTAAAAGCAGCAATGGATGATGATAATCCAGTTATTTTCTATGAACATAAACTCTTATATGGTCAAAAAGGGGAAGTGCCAGAAGAAGCCTATAGCATTCCGCTGGGAAAAGCGGATGTGAAGCGGGAAGGAACGGATGTGACCCTCGTAGCAACCTCTGTCATGGTCGAAAGAGCCCTGCAAGCAGCAGAAGAACTGCAAAAAGAAGGACTGAGTGTCGAAGTGATAGACCCTCGCACCTTGGTTCCATTAGATAAAGCAACTATCATCGAATCGGTAAAGAAGACCGGTCGAGCCGTCGTTGTTTATGAAGCTGTACAGCGAGGAGGGTATGGAGCAGAAATTGCCAGTATCATCAATGAAAGCGAAGCGTTTGATTACCTGGATGCGCCTGTCACAAGATTAGGGGGGAAAGAAGTACCGATACCGTATAACCCGACCCTTGAAAAACATGCTGTACCGCAAACCAACGATATTAAGAAGGCAATCCAATCTGTATGCGCGACACTTGTATAAAGGGAGGTGAAGAAAATGGCAGTTGATGTTCAAATGCCCAAAATGGGGGCAACGATGGAAACAGGAAAAATTATAGCATGGCTTAAAGAAGAAGGCGATCCAATCGAAAATGGAGAGCCAATTCTTGAAATCATGACCGATAAAATTAATATCGAGGTGGAAGCATCCGCCTCTGGTATATTGCTTCGGAAACTATACGAAGAAGATACCGATGTACCTGTTTTAAAAACAATCGCTTATATCGGAGAACCTGGAGAAGAGATCCCTGAACCGAAGAATGAGGCATCCAGTGAAGAAAAGGAACCAGTAGAAGTTGTGAACGAAAAAGATGGAAAAGAAGAGGCTGATATAGACAGTAATTCAAACGTCAAGCATCTGACGATGACGAAGCCACGCCGGACTCCTGCTGCCCGGAAGCTCGCGGAAAGCCATCAAATCGACCTTCAGCAAGTACAAGGATCTGGACCGAATGGCCGTATTCATGTGAAGGATGTCGAAGCATATATGCAACATCAGAAAAAATCTACATCGTTAGCTGAGCGAGTGGCTGCCAGTCATGGCTTGCACACTTCCGAAATCCAGACATATTCGGATACTGACAAAGTGAAAAAAGAAGATGTTTTGCAAGCAATGTCCCGACCAGTCGATACATCAGTCGATTATGACGGACTACGTAAATCGGTTGGTGAAAATATGCAGCAAAGCACCCAGACAGCTCCGCATGTCACCTTAACTACTCAAGTAGATATGACGGAAGCAATCAATTTGAGAAAACAGTTAATCGATAAAATTCAAAAAAATACAGGATACCGGTTATCTTATACGGAAATTATCGTAAAGTCGGTCGCTCGAACGTTGGCGTCTCATCCAATGATCAACGCTTCCCTGCAAGGTGAACGAATTGATGTTCATTCGTCGGTGAATATCGGTCTAGCGGTGGCCATTCCAAATGGACTGGTTGTACCAGTCATCAAACATGCGAACAAAAAAGGACTAGCTTCTCTAACAGAAGAAAGCAAAAGATTGGCTCGACGCGCCCGAGACAATCAATTAACACCGGATGATATGACTGGAGGGACATTCACGATCAGCAATTTAGGTATGTATGCTGTAGATTCATTCACTCCGATTATTAACCCTGGTCAATCAGCAATTTTGGGTGTCGGGCGTATTCGAGAAGAAGTGGTAAGTGTGGATGGAAATGTGGAGACGCGACCACAATTGACCTTAAGCTTGTCTTTTGACCATAGAGTGGTTGATGGGGCACCAGCTGCTCACTTTCTAACTGATTTGAAGGAAACACTAGAAACCCCATACGAATTAATCATGTGAGGTGTTGGACGATGAAGAATTATGATGTAGCAGTAGTCGGTGGGGGGCCTGGTGGGTATATTGCAGCGGAAGAGGCAGCAAAGTACGGCAATTCTGTTGCGATTATCGAAAACAACCACCTTGGAGGAACTTGTTTGAATACTGGGTGTATCCCGTCCAAAACACTCCTCCGCCATTCTGAAGTCATCGAATTGATGAAAAAAGCAAAGCAATGGGGAATCGAGTACGAAAACCTGTCCATATCATTAGAAAAAATGCTTCGCCGCAAAAATAAAGTAATCGAAAATTTACGTGCGGGGGTGGCATCGTTACTGAACCAAGTACAAGTAGATGTATATAACGGTACCGCCACAGTTCAACAAGATAACCGTATCTCAATTGATAAGAAGGAAGAGATACGCGCAAATAAAATCATCATTGCCACCGGTTCCAAACCGTTTATACCGCCAATCCAGGGAGTAGAACATACTAATGTACATACCACGGATACGATTTTTGACATCGAACGTGTTCCTGATTCTTTAGTTATTATAGGCGGAGGGGTTATTGGTGTGGAAATCGCTTGTGTTTTCTCCAGCCTGAACGTAGACGTGACGATCATTGAAATGACGGACCGACTGATTGCTGGAGAAGATGAAGACGCTGCCGAACAAATTAGAAAAACATTGGAACAGACACATGTGAATATCCATACTTCTTCACAAGTGGAAGAAGTTGCAGAAAAACCAAATGGAAAAATCGTTCACGTGACGACAGAAAATGGAGAATTACTTGCCATTGAAGCGGATGAACTATTGTTCGCTTCCGGACGGAAACCGAATCTGTCTGCCGTCTCGAAACTTCATTTGCAAATGAATGGTCCCTTTATTGCTGTAAATAAACAAATGCAGACAAGCAGACCGAACATTTATGCTGTTGGTGACGTGGTTGGAGGCTGGCAGCTTGCCCATGTGGCCAGTGCAGAAGGAGTAGTTGCAGCAGCGAATGCGAGTCATGAAGCAAGAGAAATCGATTATACCGTCGTTCCGAGGTGTATATATTCTCTTCCGGAGATAGCAAGTGTCGGCTTATCGGAGAAAGAGGCAAAGGAGAAGGGGCATGAAGTCCGCACTGAGACATTTCCATTGCAGAGGAATGGAAAAGCGTTTGCCATGGACGAACGAACAGGCTTTATCAAATTAATTGCAGGTGAAGCATTTAATGAAATTTTAGGAATAGTTATGGTTGGTCCACACGTAACAGAAATGATATCTGAAGCCTCTGCGTTCATCGCTTTAGAAGGCACGGTATCTGAATTAGCGTCCATGATACATCCACATCCCACATTATCTGAAGGAATATGGGAAGTAGCACGATCATGGCTTGCGAACAAGCAAAGCCCGGTAATGACTCTATAAACGAAAATAGGTACAAAATAGGATTGAATGCCGATATGGTATTCAATCTTTGCCATTTAAAGAATTCGAAATATTTGTTATTATATAAATATTGTTAAAACTTATGCGAAAAATTGGAAAAGAGCGTAGTGCTATTCACCCATATTGTAAAAAAACATCAATAGGTGAGGGATGTATTGTGAAAAGTGAGTACACATACAAAGAATTGTATAACAAGTGGGAGAAGTTCGTTAATGGAGGAAAAGATTTATCACATCTGCCAAAAACAGTAGCCGATTCTTGGAGGCGGTGCCGACAGATGAACGTCAACCCATTTCAAAAGCCTTCCCTATTAAAAGAAGATGAAATCCGAGATTTACTTAATAAGAACCAGTATTTGATCAACATTGTTTCTCCATTTATCAAATTGATCAGCGATTTGACGAAAGAAACGGGCTTTATCTTTGTGCTTACCGATAAGGAAGGAAATGTGCTGGATGTCCGTGGTGACAAATTAGTAATTAATGATGCGAAAAAGAATAAGTTTGTTATCGGAGCTCACCGTTCCGAAAGTGCCGGAACTAATGCCATTAGCCTTGCCCTCCAAACGAATACTCCTGTTCAGCTTGCGGGACCGGAACATTACAATGCGAATTTCCACCAGTGGACATGTGCATCATCGCCAATTCATGATACAAATGGAAATATATTAGGTGTTTTAACTCTATCAGGAAGGTACTCTCTAAAACATACACATACACTAGGAATGGTTGTTTCCATTACTAAAGCCATTGAAAAAGAATTATATTTAAAAGAAAAAATTTTTAAGAAGCAAAAAAACTCAGATTTTTCCTCTTCCACTATGTTCAACTTTGAAGATATCATCGGAAAGAATGATAAACTCTTACATTCTATTCAGATGGCCAAGCTTGTTTCTAAAATGGACACAAGAGTTTTAGTTGAAGGGGAAAGCGGTACAGGAAAAGAATTATTCGTACAAGCAATTCACCAAGCAAGCAATCGAAATGATGGTCCGTTCATAGGGATGAACTGCGCAGCCATTCCGGAACAATTAATTGAAAGTGAATTGTTTGGATACCAGGATGGAGCGTTTACTGGTGCCAAAAAAGGTGGCAAGCCAGGAAAGTTTGAGCTGGCCAATGGTGGTACATTATTTCTCGATGAAATCAACAGTATGTCTGCTGATATGCAAGTCAAGCTGTTAAGAGCATTACAACAAAACGAAATAACCCGTGTTGGCGGAAACCATTCAATACCTATCAATGTTCGTGTTGTTGCCGCATCCAACTACCCATTGGAAGAATTAGTTGAACAAGGTTCATTCCGAAAAGATTTATTCTATCGATTAGGAATTATAGTAATCGATATACCACCATTAAGAGAAAGAACGGAAGATATTCCCGAATTATTTGAGACCTTACTTCAGAAAGTCTGTCATCGTCTTGGCATGAATACTTGTGATTATGATCCTCTCATTCTCCCTCCCCTGCAATCATATAGTTGGCCGGGAAATATAAGAGAGCTGGAAAATTATATTGAACGAGCGGTGGTACTGGCACAAGGAGAAACGATAACCATCAAGCACTTGCCAGACAAAGTAATGGACCATATTTTTATCGGAGAAACCAAGGAACTGACCACCCTGGAAAAAGTAGAAAAAGAATCGATTCGAAAAGCTTTAAATGTTTTTCAGGGAAACATTGCCAAAACTTCAGAAGTTCTTGGAATAACCAGAAAGACGTTATATAAGAAGATCGACACCTATCAATTGAAAGAAAATCAAATCAGCTAAAAACCACCTTGGAGCCCTCCAAAATTTGGAGGGCTCCGGGGTGGTCGCTTGTTTACCCCAGGGCCTCCAGATATTGGAGGACCTGGGGTCTTCTCATTTCTACACCAACAAGAATTATTTATTTAGTATTTCAAGAGGGTTTCTCAAATAAAATAACTCTAGAATGACGTTTGACTCTGGAAGGAGTGTTTCTATGCAAATAAGGCCATTTGCATTACAGCGCGGAGATACGATCGGTATTGTCACATTGGGAAGCCCGCCAGAAAGAAATGAGGTTGAGACAGGAATAAAAATGTTGGAAGACATGGGGTTTAAAACTCTTCTTGGTCGTAACGTTTACGCCCGAGATGGTTTCTTAGCAGGTACAGCGCAAGAACGTGCAGGAGATTTAATGCGTATGTTTGCCAATCCAGAGGTGAAAATGATATTACCTACAAGGGGCGGGGTAGGAGTTGCTGGAATTCTTCCTTATCTTGACTATGCATTTATACAGCGAAACGCAAAAATCATAAGTGGTTACAGTGATATTACGGTATTGTTGAATGCCCTGTACCAATATGCCCATTTAATAACTTTTCAAAGTCTGATGCTTGTCGATTTTAACCCAAACACCCCCGCCTATAATTTTAATCAATTTTTTACTGCTATTTCCTCCTCTACACCAATTGGACAAATACAGACTCCTCCTAATATTCCGTTAAAAAGCAGAGTACCCGGAAACGTCACCGGGCCGATTGTTGGCGGAAATCTCACATCATTAGTTGGCACCATCGGTACTCCTTTTGAAATAGATACTCGAGGAAAGATTCTCCTGATCGAGGATACACACGAACCCATTAACACATTATTCAGATATACCGAACAATTACGAATGGCTGGGAAGTTCCGGGACTGTATTGGGATTGTTATGGGAGAATGCACAGAGTGTGAAGAATCTTATGGTAAGACGTACGAAGATTTTATCAATGAATTTATAATACCATTAGGAAAGCCGCTGATAACTAATCTAACCTCAGCACACGGCACTTATAAAACTGCAATTCCTATTGGGGCAACGGTTAACTTGAATACATTCAATAATACATTAACGGTTCTTACACCTACTACGACTCCTTCTTTCTACTGATGAAATAAGTATTATGAATACCGGGGAGTTATGAGATGACTAATTACTTTTACACAAAACTTTGTGGGTCGTTTCAGGGCGGGTTGGTTTTAAATAAATATCAAAAGTAATAGAGATGGTGGGGAAACCTAGCAAGTCTACCATCCTCGGATCCCTCCAAATTTTGAAGGAATCCGGGGTAAACAAGTTAACACCCCAGGTCCAATTTCTGGAGGACCTGGGGTGTGTTAGTACAATGTTATTCTGGCAGAATTACAATCGCGTTTCCTACTGGTCTCTCACCGGAAGCATCAGAAGGCTGGTTAACGAGTTCATTCCCAATCGCCATTGTAGTCGATCCACCGCCATCGAGGTTCATGGCTTCAAAAGCACCGAGACTCTGCATCAGCTCAGCGCTTTCCAGGAAGTTCACCCCGATACTATTGTCGGCACGACCGTCTACCGTAACAAACAACAGGTTGCCGTTTTCCTTGATACCTGCAAGCGTCCTAGGGTGTCGCTTGATCGCAAAGTTATACAGGAAGTTTGAACTCCAATAAAAGCCTTCATCAGCGGCAGGTATCGTCAATTCACCGTTTTCAATCAGGCGTGGGCCGCCATTTACGATACTATTTATAGCCGCATCCGTTGACTCTTCTCCATCTACCAATAAACTCTCTTCCACATCCAGCTTGGCTCCTGGTTGTGCATGTTCCCTAAGCCACTCGGCGTGTGAGCCAGTAGCAGCAAGTACCGCACCATCTACCGGGATGTGCCCGCCTTGGTTTCTGACTTCCCAAACCTCGCCGTCCGAATCTAAAACAACTTCCAGGCCTTCACCTGCTGGTGTTTCATCGCCAAATACAGGCTTGAATAAAATCAGCTCGCTGTCATCGGTGCAGGTGACATCATGCCTCGGTGCTTCTGTCGGCACATCACCTCCGGTACCGCCACAGCTGCGGATCAACCCAGGTTTCCGATTGATGCCATCCAGGGGAATGGATGCTCCATCGGAAGACTCAACCATCAGTTCCGTTTCCACTTCCGCAATATCTGCCCCTGACTCGGAAAAAACCAGATTGGTGCGGTCGCTGACGGACTCACTGACCAACTCGCCATCAAAGACGGAAACGCCGGCCAGGTCGCCCGGTGTCCCGTCACGGGTACCGACGACAAAGTATCCGCCATTGATTGCTGCCAGTGCATCGGTTCGCTCGGATATCTCGGTTACCTTCTCTTTTCCCTGCACCTCTCCTTGTGCGAGGGCGGAAGTGACGGTACCATCAAAAACATCCGGATCAACTTCGAGGATATTCACTGCCCATGGACCATCTGTCCTTGTTCCGTCAAAGGCAGTAAAAAGTGTGCTGGCACTTGTGTAACCGTCTTTCTCCAGTTCTGCTTCTAACTCCTGTGCTGCACCAACGTTGTCAAACTCTCCGACGCGCACAAGATAAGCGATTCGATGTGTGTCAATATCATTGTATTTATTATCTTTGATCTGAGTGACATAAGCCTTATAACCGTCTGTTTTCAATCGTTTTACCAGATCCTTGCTTTCATCCTTTGTTTCCGCCAGTGAGATCTGAACCGTGTATACATCTGAAGTCTGGCCACGTTCAATATGGGTATAGGTAACACCAGGAGCAATTTTCTCTGTTTCACGGGTTTCCTCCAGGCTGGCATGGCCAAGGTCCAGTTCCGTATAGGCTGAGGCAGAATTTACGGGAAAACTGCCAAGCAATATCCATAAACTTAAACCAATACTGATTAAAGAAGTGCCGGCTAACCTGTTTTTGTTCATTCCATCTACTCCTTTTCTATAAATTAGTAGTCTTCAGGATGTTACTTATATATCCATCTGCAAAAATCCTATAGAAAAGGAGAAAAAAGGATATAAGAACCATCAAAATTAGACAAAAGACACCCCGGAGCATCCAAAATTCGGAGGGCTCCCCGGGGTGGTCTCGTTATTGTCCCGGCATTCCGTATAGCAAAAAGTCCCCGGGAATCCATTAACTGCATTCCCGGGGACTTTTGAATATAATTTGGTTAAGTGTTTTAGCTTGTTGTGGGCTTTTCGGTTCTATATCTTAATCAGATCTTGCTACTTTACATCAATTCGGTTCAAAGCTGGAGCTTCAATATTTTCTTGCTGTTTTAGATATTCAATCATAGCATCTAATGCTAGAGGCCCTGTTACTTGATTTGTTCCTTCTTTCAGAACCGTAAATCCGTCTCCGCCAGTGGCGATAAAGTTGTTGACGGTCACTGTGTATGGTTGTTCCGGATCAATCGGGTTGCCATTACTGTCCGCCATGGAAACAATCTTTTCCCCCTTTGGAGCGGCGTCATCCCAAGTATAGTTTAATCCTGACACTTGCAAAATTCGAGGGTAGCTGCCTGACCATTGCTGTTCAAGGGCTGCTTTTATTTGGCTCCCGGTCAATGTCATTTTTACAAGGTTATTCCCGAATGGAAGCATAGTATATAATTCTCCCCACGTGATTGGACCTTCATCCAGGTCTGCACGAATACCACCGGGATTCATAAATGCAAAGTCTGTTTGCATAGCAGCCCGCTGTGAATCAGCAACAAGGTTGCCGAGCGCAGACTCTCCACTGGCATCTTGAGCGGTCGTAATCGGCTCGTCCGCCTGCGCGATGACTTCCTGAATTTGATCCTCCACTTCTTTGCTGTAGTTATCCACCATTTCTTTTACTTCTGCATCAGGTTCGATAGCATCATGGAAGGTGGTAACCACGGACGCTTCTTTTGATACGATATCCTTCGTTTTTGGATCAATCATTAAATCTACATCAGAAAAGGCAGTTCCATAGGAATAAGATTCCACAATCAGCTTTCCGTCTACAACGGTGTTCGCGTAAGCATGATTATGCCCGCCAAAAATAACATCGACTTCATCGTCGATTTTTGGAGCGAACTCCACAACCTCTCCAGAGGGATTAGTGCCATCCGGATTGGAAGATGCAGGCACATGAGCAAGCACAACGATGGATTCGACACCTTTTTCTTTCAGTTGCGCAGCTGCTTTGTTAATCGCCGCAGCCTCATCGGTGAACTCAACCCCTTCGATACCGCTCGGAAGAACAATGTTCTTCGTGTCTGTGGTGATTACACCGATAAATCCAATCGGCATGCCGTTGACTTTTTTGATCACATACGGCGGCAGAATCGGTTCGCCTGTATCTTTATCTTTCACATTTGCTACGGTATAAGGGAAGGAAGCTCCTTCAAAATCTCCTGTTTCTTCATGAGTCCCTCCATAGATCAGGCGCTTCATTTCAGCAACTCCTTCATCAAACTCATGGTTGCCGACAGTTCCTACATCAAAACCAAGTTCGTTTAGAATCTCAATGGTAGGTTCATCCTGCAGGAGGGAAGAAACAGGTGAACTTGCCCCAACGACATCTCCTGCATGGACAAGTAATGTGTTTTTGTTGTCCTGTTCATACTGTTTCAGGTAAGCAGCCAAATATTCGGCTCCCCCTGCCTTTCGGTCACCGATGGTACGGTAAACGTCCAGTTGACCATGAAAATCATTCATGCCTAATAATTGTACGGGTATGTACCTTTCCTTATAGTGTTCATTGGCACCGGGATGGGCTGAAACTGATGTACTTAAAAGTGATAAGGACAATAGAAGGGCTGGTAATAACTTTCTAACTTGTAACATGATGTACCTCCTTGTATTTATTGTTATCTTAAACAATAGCAGAGTAGTATAAAGTTGTTTTTAACCAATTGTAAAATCTTGAAAATTGTAACTTTTAAGTGCTCCGGGATATGTTTTTTCACCTCAGCTCCTTTTCTAAAAATTAGTATCTGCACCATCTATTTATATACCAACAGAACTAATTCCTATATATAAGGTACAAAAGGGGAGAATGGTACCAACAAAATTAGACAAAAAGTCTCTCTTAGACAATCGATTTCGAGGAAGAGAAAGTAAAATATCCCACGGTCTCCATATTTTGAAGTCCACGGGATATTTTATATGAAGCATTACTTTGTTTAGTTGGCTTGAGCCTCGTCAATCCGGCGGATTTCTTGCCCTGCGAAGATACTTGTTGAATCTGTTATACTCTTAAAATATATTCATTCTGTTTAATTATTACCGATGAATATAGTGTTAGATAAATAGATGTAACACAAGGAGAGAATTATGAAAGAAGTTATATTATTACTTGCAGAAATCGTTAATATATTTCACGACTTGTTTGGCGAACTGGCGAGGGGATTAGGGTTGACCTTGAATGATAAAGAGATGCACTTTTGGATAATCGGCATATTAGGATTAGCTGGATTTTTAATTGTGAATGCAGCTTTTCATGTCCTGTCTCAATGGAGCATCACGGCTATATCATTTGTATTTTCATTTGCAATGGTGCTTGTTTTTGTGTTCGCAGTAGAAATACAGCAGAAAATAACGGGAGCCGGGCAAATGGAATTCCAAGATGCAGCTATTAGTATAGTAGGGTTTTTGGCGTTTTTTGGTGCCTACTTATTATTTAAAGGGAGTTTAATTCTGCTAAAGAAATTTATCTGACCAGTTTAGGCGAAGCTTCCCCGGGAGAACCATTTTCTGGTTCTCCCGGGGAAGCTCTTAGTTTGTGTGGGTAATTTATACTATTTTATATAAATACCCCCATAGACTTTAATTTCGACAATCTACGACGATAACAATGAGGGAGAGGATAAAAACAACTAGGATACAGTCATGCCAAATGTAATAGATAGTATTTTTGAAAAAAATTTACAGATTCCATAGATTGTGTATGCTATAATAATCCTAGTTTGGACAAAATTCAACATAGAAAGATGGAGGGACACTTTACATGGAAGAAACAATTTCCCTGAAAGAGATTGCTGAAGTCCTGAAAAAGCGTTTTTTGCTTATTGCTGGAACAACAGTAGGTGCGGTAGTACTTGCTGCTCTTATAAGCTTCTTTTTCCTGACACCAACGTATGAAGCAACCTCGCAATTTATCGTCAATCAGAATGAGAGTCAGTCGAGCCAAGAGTATAATGTAAATGATATTCGTACCAACGTCGAACTTATCAATACATATAATGTGGTAATTAAGAGTCCGAGAATCCTGGACGAAGTTATTGAAGAAATGGAACTGAACATGACAGCTGGACAGCTTAGGGACAAATTGAGTGTTTCCAGCGAGCAAAACTCCCAGGTGGTTACCGTTACGGTGACAGATCAGAATCAAAACCGTGCCGCAATGATGGCGAATACCACCGTTGAAGTGTTCCAAAATGAAATTCCTGATTTGATGAATGTTGACAATGTTAATGTGCTTTCAGAGGCACAATTGGATAATGAAGCGGCTCAAGTAAGCCCTAAGCCGATGCTTAATATGGCAATCGCTTTTGTCCTTGGATTAATGGTCGGAGTCGGAATAGCATTCTTACTTGAGTACATGGACAACACGATTAAGACAGAGAGAGACTTGGAAGAAAAGCTTGGCATTCCAGTAATGGGTATCGTCACTCATATCAGTGATGAAGAAGTCGCTCGTGCGATGGATCGCCCAGGTGCCACTTCGCTTCGGTCAAAAGGAGGTCGAGTAAGCTATGCGTCGCAGCAGAAAAAATCTATCTAACAACAAAGCGCGTACATTGATTACGAAAATGAATCCTCGCTCTCCTATTTCTGAACAATACAGAACCATCCGGACGAACCTGCAGTTTGCTTCTGTAGATAGTGACCTTCGTACGATGATGGTTACTTCTGCGGGCCCCTCGGAAGGGAAATCCTTAACTACTGCTAACCTGGCAGTAACCTTCGCTCAACAGGAAAAAAAGGTACTGTTGATTGATGCGGATATGCGTAAACCGACGCTGCATTATACATTCCGCTTAGATAACAGTCATGGTTTAAGCAGTGTACTGATTGGTGACCAAAGCCTGGACCAGGTTGTTCGTGGAAGTGATTTGGATAACCTGCATTTAATTCCTTCTGGTCCGATTCCGCCTAACCCTTCAGAGCTATTAGGGTCGAAGGCGATGGACAACTTCCTGCGAATAGCGAAAAATTATTATGATATAGTGATATTCGATACACCTCCTGTATTAGCTGTTACGGATGGTCAAATTTTATCACGAATCTGCGATGGTGTGCTTTTAGTGTCACGAAGCAAGCAGACAGAAATCGACGCAGGTAAAAAGGCTGTGGATCTGCTTAAACAAGTGGATGCCAACCTGCTTGGTGCTGTGTTGAATGACGTAGAAGCAAAGAACTCCAATTATTATTACTATTATGGTAATTAAAGGGAAAATTGAACCCTGGACCCTTTTCTCGAAGTTTGAGAAAAGGGTTTTTATGGTTTCATAGACAATAAACGACAATATTTACCTCTATTTTAAATCTCCTAATCTGCTATACTGAGAATTAAATCAAATCTGTACAAAAAAGGTTTGAAAACATTGAGTTTAGGAGAAAGATAGGTGAGGTGAGAGAGATGATCGATATACATTGCCACATTCTTCCTGGCGTGGATGACGGCGCACAGACAATGGCAGATAGCATCACGATGGCTAAAGAAGCTTTAGAGCAAGGCATTGACACCATTATTGCTACTCCCCATCACTTAAATGGAAAGTATGAAAACCCCCGATTAACCATTTTTCATAAAGTGCAAGAATTGAATGAGGAACTGAAGCGAGCTGGAGTCGACTTGACTGTGCTCCCAGGACAGGAAACAAGAATTAATGGAGATATGATTACAGACCTGGAGAAAGAAGAGATACTACCGCTTAATGTAGACAGCAGTTATGTATTCGTTGAACTCCCTTCTGACCAGGTCCCCCAATACACGAAGCAAATGTTATTCGACATGCAACGGGCAGGATATAAACCTATTATTGTCCATCCTGAGCGTAATAAAAAACTGATGGAGGATCCTGATTTGTTGTACCATTTTGTAAAAGGCGGGGCCTATACACAGGTAACTGCTGGAAGTGTTGCCGGAAAGTTCGGTAAAAACATTCAAAAATTCACGCATCAACTGATTAAGTCAAATCTTACCCACTTGATAGCATCTGATGCTCATAATATTGGGAGCAGAGGTTTTTTCACTAAAGAAGCATATCAGGAGATAAGAAAAAAGTATGGAGCAAGTCAAGTCTATTATTTCATGGAAAATGCTTACTATGTGACACAGGGAGAAGTCTTAGCGGCTGAGCCCCCAGAGCGCATTAAACAAAAAAAGTTCCTGGGAATTTTTTAGTAGACTACAAAAGGAAATAAATTCATGTTAAACTAGTTAATTGAAGCAGTTACTCGTTTTGTCAATGACATTGGTAAAACGAGTATTTTATTTTTTCGATACGAGAATTATTTTTATGGGGGTAATTTGTAAAGATTTTATAAAAACAGTTACTAGTACCCTTACAAATTTATGGAATTATGCTATAATCCTTGATAGACATATTTGAGATGCATATTTTATAAAGGAAATATGCTTGGAAAGGATACATAGAATGATAGACATTCATTGCCACATTCTCCCCGGAGTGGATGATGGGGCGAAGACAATCGAAGACAGCCTGGCGATGGCGAGACAAGCCGTCGATGAAGGAATCGATACCATCATCGCAACCCCGCATCATCGAAATGGAAAATATGATAATGACAGTGACGCTATACTGTCAGCAGTAAAGCAATTGAACGAAGAACTCAGTATAGTAAACATCCCACTAACGATTCTTCCAGGACAGGAAACACGTATTCATGGTGACTTCCTATCAGGAGTAGAAGAAGCAACGATCCTGCCACTTAATGAATCCAGTAATTATATATTCGTAGAATTACCTTCCGATCAAGTACCGCGTTATACGAAACAAATGCTTTTCGACTTGCAGGTAAAAGGTTACAAGCCCATCATCGTACATCCAGAACGGAATGCACGACTGATTCAGGAACCGGACCTGCTTTACCAGTTCGTCCAAAACGGTGCCTACACCCAAGTAACGACAGCTAGTTTGACTGGAAGGTTTGGAAAAAATATTCAGAAATTCTCGCAGCAAATAATCGAAGCCAACCTGACCCACCTGATTGCATCCGATGCACATAACACCACGTCCCGGGGGTTCTGTGTCCAGCATGCATATCAGCAAATCAAGGAAAACTATGGGCCATCCATGGTTTATTATTTTGTGGAAAATGCGAAATTTGTTGCAGAAGGTCAAATGGTGGCCGCCGATCCTCCGGAGCCGATTAAAAAAAAGAAAAAACTATTTGGGATTTTCGGATAATCCAATAAAAAAGAAAATCGAGTATAGAAAGGGTGAGTGAGTTTGACGTATAGTAAACGGTTGGCATTATTGATTTTGATCGATTCTATTATTGTATCATTTTCGATCTTCATGTCCCACTTTTTCCTGAACCCATACGTCCAGGTATTTGATACAAGGATGCTTGTAGCATCTATCACGCTATTATTAACACATCATGTCTTTTCTTATATATTGGATCTTTATAAAAAAGTGTGGCGATATGCCAGTTTAGAAGAATTGATTGGTATATTCGTGGCGGTTACAGGATCGATTCTCGTTACCGCTGTTGAACAACAAGTAATCTATGGAGAGGTCTACGAACGCGCTCTTACGGTGACATGGATGTTACATATCATCTTAATTGGTGGTATCCGGTTCGCCTGGCGCTATTATACAACTTACGGCATTACGTTTGCTCCAAGACGAAAAAGAATCAAGCAGTTACAGGAAAATGATGATCGGAAACGGACACTGATCATTGGAGCAGGTTCAGCAGGCCAGATGCTTGCCCGTCAGATGAAAGGGAACGGAGAACAGAACTTCAATGTAGTTGGTTTCATTGATGATAATTTCACGTTGCATCATCTTACCGTCAATAATATCCCGGTTCTTGGGAGCACGAAAGATTTAGCACAGATTGTTGAAAAGAAAGCAGTCAACCATATCGTTATCGCAATGCCATCGGTAGAACGTGACCGTGTAAAAGATATCATCACTGAAGCACAACAAGTCGTGCCAAATGTGCAAACGTTGCCGTTGATAGAAGATATTGCGATGGGGAATGTTTCCGTCAGTCAAATCCGTGATGTATCTATTGAGGATTTGCTTGGCCGTGAGCCGGTAGAACTCGATATCGATTCGATTTCTAATGAAATTAAAGGACAAACTGTGCTTGTTACTGGAGCAGGTGGCTCAATTGGTTCAGAGATTTGCCGTCAGCTAGTCAAATTTGGTCCGGAAGAGTTAATTCTCTTAGGTCATGGCGAGAACAGCATTTATTCTATTCATATGGAACTGAAACAGCTGGATATTGATACCGAACTGATTCCGGTGATTGCCGATATCCAGGATCGCGACCGGATGTTCCAGGTCATCAACGATTATAAGCCAACTTATATTTACCATGCAGCAGCCCATAAGCACGTACCGTTAATGGAAGCCAATCCGAAAGAAGCGGTTAAGAATAATGTGCTTGGTACGAAAAATGTTGCCGAAGCGGCTGATACGGCCGGTGTTAAAACATTCGTATTAGTATCATCGGATAAGGCGGTCAACCCGACAAATGTAATGGGATCGACAAAACGTATTGCCGAAATGGTAATTCAGCAGTTAGCGCAAACGAGTAAAACGAATTTTGTTGCGGTACGATTTGGAAATGTGCTCGGAAGTCGGGGAAGTGTCATCCCGTTATTTAAAAAGCAGATTGCCAATGGCGGCCCGGTAACCGTTACTCATCCAGATATGACCCGGTACTTTATGACGATTCCAGAAGCCTCCAGGCTCGTACTACAGGCTGGAGCGTTAGCTCGTGGTGGAGAAATCTTTGTATTGGATATGGGTGAACCGGTAAAGATCGTTGACCTTGCCAAGAACTTGATTACACTTTCCGGTTATGACATTAATGAAATCGGAATTGAATTCTCGGGAATTAGACCTGGGGAAAAAATGTACGAAGAGCTTTTGAATGAAAAAGAAATCCATAAAGAACCAGTCTTCCCTAAGATTTTCATTGGGAGCTCGGTGGAATTTGATGCTGATAAAGTCAGCTATTTGATTCGGAATCAAGAAACCATGACTCAGGGCGAATTGAGAGAGTATTCAATTTCACTAGCGAATGATCAACCAATAGTAGCACATAGTCGAGTTAAATAAACTATTATAGAAGTGAAATGAGCTCTGTAACTTCACAAAATTTTTTAAAAAGTTTGGGGGCTTAAGCCTCACTTTACGTAAGTTAAAGGGTAAGTATAATAGTAATTTAAAAACATACTGCATAAGTTACGTTTCTCATAAATAAAAAGTTAAACAGACTAGATTAACTTCTTATTTATGAGCTAACTATGAGGAGCATTCCTGTTATGAAATAAGTGAAATTCGAAACAAAAAGAGCTCCTTAGGATAGTAGGGAGTGTCGAAAATTAGCATTTCACCTCTAATTTGAACCAAGGAGGAAGAATTATTAATACGTCTAACTCGTCATCTACGTAGCGAAAAACAAATATGTCACTATAGAAAACGAAATTCATACAGTAATAGCTGATGGACAAGAGCGTGATTAAATCTTTGCAATTGGGGTGGAATATCACCATATTTTATTTACCATGTCAGCTTTGCCATTAGAATAGCCAACCCTAAAGAAGCATTTAAGAGTAATGCCAACAGTATGAAGAGCGTTTCAGAAGCAGCAAAAAGAACGGAAGCTATGCTTAAGGGTTATGGCTTTGCCAAGTAAGGTTATCCTGTTCACTTGTGATCTTTATTTAAAAACATAGGATAAAAAGGGGTTAGACTGTAATTGTATGTAAAATATACAATTAACAAGTAAATACGTCCTTTACCTTAATAAAAGAAAAGATTTCTCACTTTGATTAAATTACTCCAAGTAGTTGCTTTCAACTGTTAACTAAAGAGTCACCGTGAATCTTTAAAACAAACATTATATCCATATAAGGGTAGATAGAGAAAATTAATTAATAAAACTGATTATAAGTGGGTGGACTTACTTGAAGGTATATTTATATAACCATAATTTTACTGAACAATCTTTTAGGCAAATACAGACAACAATTAATTCGGTTAATAACGACATAATATTGGACGAAGAGTGGGAGGGAAGGTTAAATAATAGTATAGCAAAAGGTAAATCAATCACTTACCAAAGTTTTTTTGATTTTCTAGATCTAAAAGGTGAGAAGGTAATTATATTTTTTAATATAATAGATGGTTACAAATTGAAAAAGTATAAAAAACGTAAAGATATTTATTTAATCTTCAGGCCAAGAGGGATTATTCCTGAGGAATCTTATTATAAAAAAGGTTCAAAGAATAGAAAAAGGATCTTGGAACACATAGAGTATAAGGTATTAAAAAAAACAGATTACTTTATATTCATATCTGAAAACCAAAAGATACATTATTTATCAAAATATCAAGACCTTACAAATGAACTTAATAATAACACAATTATTCCGAACTTGAAACCAAAAATAGATTATAATCTAAAGAGTATTAATAACAGTGAAGTAAAACTAGTTTATTCTGGGGGTTTTTCTAAATGGCAAAATATTGAACTAATATTTAAAACCGTAAGTCAAATATACAAATATAGTAGTCTTCCTATCAAATTTACAATATTAACATTTGAAGAAAATTTCAAACACGCACACACTCTTGCAAAGAAAAATCATTTATCCGAAATAGTGAATGTTAAGTATATTGAACCTTTATTATTAGATGAGGAATTATTTAATCATGATATTGGTATAATCATAAGAGATAATAACATAATCAATTTAGCTTCTTCCCCATTCAAAATATTTGACTATATAACAAATGGTTTGTCATTGATCGTATCTGATAGTCTAGAGCCAAATGTGCGGGATATTTTAAATAATAAACAGTATTTTGTAGTTAACTATAACAAGTACAGTCTTAATTATAATATAGAAGACTTGTTAGATTATATTTCAAAGTTTAAGAATACTGACATTAAAAGGTCTATTTTAGGCAGATACTCAGATTACTATATAGAGAGCCCAAAAATTAACTTCAACGATATTCTTATTTAATTTATAATGTTGTAATTCACCTATTACTAGGTGTGGCCTTCTTGATTATTTATTACTTGTAGGCTCAAAAATATTTAATTATCAGAAGGGGGGGGCATTTTGAATTTAATTCATACAATCTTTTTTCTAATATGCTTATTTTTCTTTTTTAAAACATTATTCAAAGATTTTCGCAGAGGTGTATTAATTGGGTTAACTTTTACAACCTTTTCGTTGACCTCTTTTCCATTATTTGTGTTAAATATGAATGGTTTAGCTGCATCTTTTCAGTTGTTGTTTTTATTTTTGGCTTTTGTTTATTTTTTATTTAAGAAAAACAAAGCAGGATTTATTAAATACTTATTAAACAAATATAATTTGTTCCTTTATTTTTTCATTATTCTATTAACCTTCTATCTCTTTTTTTCCGGTACCCAAAGCTATGGGATTTATAAGATAACTTTCTTTATTTTAAAGTCAATTGGACCTATCATAGCATATACTATGTTTGCTCCCCTTAAGAAATACGATATTAAAGTAATAATTACTACTGTTATCATTGGATCTATTCTAACGGTAATGAATATATATAGTTACGCTGATATTACATCATCACTAAGAGTAACGGTTAGTGCAAATCCTATAACAGTAGCAAGGACTATTGGGCTAGGCTGCATTCTTCTAAGTGTGTTATTACTTACTGAGAAATTAAGACTTCCAATGAAAATATTATATTTGTTACTAATACCAATATTTATGCATACGATGTTGCTTACTGGTTCAAGAGGTCCCATAATCGCTGTACTTATTTCTGTAATTGGGGTGATTCTCTTGTTAGGGGGATTCTGGCAGAGGTTAAAGTACAGTACAAAATTGATTAGCTCCACGGTAATAATATTTCTTTTTATGCTTGTTACAAACTTTAATATTCAAGAAATAAATGGTTACCAAAGAGTAATGTCAAATATTATGGCAATAGGTGAAAACACCAGTGACCAAGGCAGAATAGAAAGAATGCAAATAGCTTTAAATGGGATATTGGAATCTGATTATTTTGGAGTAGGTACAGGTGGTTTCGCAGATCTTTATTCTACGTCTGCGAGAGCTTACCCCCATAATATTTTTCTTGAAGTATTTGTGGAATTAGGAATAATAGGACTTATCTTACTCTTAGCTTTAATGACCATTACCATATTTAGAGTGAAGAAGTTATCGCTAAATGTAGATATATCAATTATAGCAAAGGCATTTGGGGGGGCATGGTTTTTTTCTTTTATAATAGCAATGGTCTCTGGAGACATTTCCACAAATCAATATTTCTGGGTTACAGGTGGACTAATATGGTTATTACCGTGCCCAATTGAAGAGCCGGTTAAGGTGAAGAAAATAAAGGAGCATTCTTGTAAGGAAGAAATATGAAGAATGCATAAAAAAGTTCTCTTGGTACGATAAAGAGTGTAATGCAAGACCTCTAAGTAAGTACTGAAGAGGACTCCTACTATGGATTTTCATACCAATTTATTGCTTAGCGCAAATGAATGAACAAATTCTGGTTATTGGCGCCGATTTGGCGAAACAAAAAAAACATTTCGCACGGGGCCGCCGATGGTCGTGGCCGGGACTTCGCCAAACGACTAATCTTCCGCAACATGATGCATGGATTCCCCAATATCCTGATCTATTTAGTTAAGGCAAAAAGCCACAAAAGAAGCATTTCAGACATCCACTATGGTTAAATAGAACGAAGGAATTTGCGCGCATCGGAGACATTCGAGGGTCCATCGCTATGGGTTTTTACTCATTCAATGTAAAATATCCATGGATCTCAATTTAAGGTCATATCCTAGTTCCATATATAACTTTTATTTTACATATGAAGGTGTCAACAACCGTCATATATTTTAACAAATCAAAAAATGGAAGAAAAACGAAGGGAACTAAGAAAATATTAATTCCATGAGAGAGGAAGAAATTATGAAACGGATTACTTTTATTGGTCCTGTATCCCCCCCTGTAAGTGGGCCTGGAATAAAAAATTCATTCTTATTAAATTCATTGATAGATAAACATGGAAACATAAAAGTAGTTAATACAATTGGGTGGAAGAAAAAGATATTTAAACTATTAAAGGAATTATTTAGAGATAGAAACGACAGGGTTGTATTATCAATATCAAGACGGGGGAGGTTTATTTTTCTACCATGTTTATTTTTGGTGAAAAAAATTCGGAAAAACTTTAAATACATTTTAATACCAGCAGGAGGAGGAACGTATCAAGAAGTAAATAAATTAAATATATTTTTCAAAAAGCTTATAATACTTGCACTTAAGAATTGTGATTATATATATGTAGAATCGCATCAGCTAAAAAAAGATTTAACAACTAAGTTTGGTTTGAACAATGTGAAATATTTACCTAATTTCAAAACTGTCAAACTTGAAACACCATCAAATTTTAAAAAAACAAATAAAGATCCTATTCGACTAGTATATCTCTCAAGAGTTAGAAAATTAAAGGGAGTGGAGATTTCTCTTGAAGCAATAGCAAAAATATCGGGTGAAACAAGTAAGAATATTACGTATGATATTTATGGCCCTATAGAAATCGGATATGAAGAGACATTTTTAAATAAACTTCAAGATTATCCTTTTGCAAGTTACAAAGGACCGGTGGAAATTTCAAAAGTAGCGGAAGTTTTGAGCCATTATGATGCTTTCGTTTTTCCTACATACCATCCGGATGAAGGCTTCCCTGGTGTTATTATTGATGCATTTATGGCTGGATTACCCGTAATTGCAACATCAAATAATTCAAATGGTGAGATTGTAAAAAACAATATAAATGGTTATTTGGTCGAGCCGCAAAATGTAAATGATTTAGCGGATGGAATTTTGAAAATAGTTGAACACGCTGAAATTAGGGGAAAAATGAGGGAAAATAATTATAAGGAAGCTGAAAAGTACGATGTTGATACTTTAATAGAAAAATTATTAAGTGAATTGAGATTGAAACAATGGTAAAAAAAAGAGAACAGGTTTTATTATTAATAATATTGAAATTATAGGAGTGAAAGAATTGTCCAAAAAGATTGCTTCATTAGTATTTGCTTATGGTTTGAAAAATGGAGGGGATATGGCAATTACACTGGGAGCTATTCAACAATTGTTAAATGCAGGATATGAAGTTAATGCGTATTCATTATTTGATAAAAAAAACAAGGAATATGAAAAAAGTAAGAAATATTTAGAGCAATTATTCCCTGAAATAAAAGTCCATGAATCTCCGTTTTCTTTAAATAGAGAAGGGGGTAAGTTCAATAAGCTAAAGGCGTATGTATTAGGTTTATTAACTATTATAGGCGTACAAAAAAAAAGAGATTTTTATAATAAGATAAAAGAGTCAGATGTATTGTATTTTAATGGAGGAAACCTTTTTCGGTCAGAATCATTTACTGATTATACAAGGTTATTAGCATTAATGTACCCTTTAAAAATCGCTAGAAAACTTAACCTCCCATATTTCATTCTTCCGCAATCTGCTTCAACTATAGATTCTATTGGTAGGTTAATATTAAAAAAAAATTTACAAAAAGCTCAAATTGTATGGACTCGTGAAAAAACGAGCTATAATTATCTAAAAAAATGTATACCTGACATAAATATTAAGTCAACTGTTGATTTGGCATTTTTTATAGAAAATACTCCTTTTTCCAATGTTAATAATCTAGTTAGTAATTGTTCTAATAAGAGAAAAGTAGCTTTTACTATTAGGACTCAAACGGTGGGTGACTTAAAACAGATAGATAAAGAGAAATATGACCAAATTGTTTCATTAATAAAAAGGTCCATAGTTACGCTTTTAAAAACTGGATCCTACGAAGTTATATTAATTATTCAAACTAAAAAGGATAAAGAGGTTACCACTTCCCTATACGAGAAAATAAGTAATGAATTTAATTACATACATTTAATTGAAGAATATGATGCATTAAAATTGATTAATATATATAAACATTGTGATGTGTTGTTAGGTATGAGGTTACATTCAATTATACTTGCTCTGTTATCAGGTACACCGGCTGTGGGCTACTTTGACGAAACATGGGGATTTAAAAATCCTGGTTTAATGAATAAATTTAATATGCCTTACTACCTCATTAGCAATGATACAACTGATTTAGTTGCAAAAGTCCAGGAATTAGCAAGTAATAAAGAAATAATAACAAAACAAATTGAAAAAATTATAGATGAAGAGAAAAATATGTTTACCACCTATCTTTAACTATATAAGAATGAACCCATATTATCTCGTAGATACTACCTGAAAATATTAGAAAGGAATGAAAAAAATGAAAAATAATAAACTATGTGTCGTAGGACTAGGTTATATAGGTCTACCAACAGCTGCAGTTTTTGCTGAAAATGATTGGGAAGTAACAGGGGTGGATATTGATCCTATAGCTGTGGACGAAATAAATAGAGGAAAAGCTCATATTAAAGAAAATGGTTTAGATGAAGTAGTAGGAAGAGTTGTAGAGGAGGGGAAACTTGTAGCAAGAATGTCACCGGTTGAAGCAGATGTGTTTATAATTGCTGTACCAACACCACATAATGAAGATTTAACAGCAAATCTTCATTATGTAGAAAATGCAATAAAATCACTGCTACCTGTATTAAAGAAAGATAATATAATAATAGTAGAATCAACAATACCACCAAGAACTACTAGAGATGTGGTTGAACCTATTTTAAGACAAGCAGGTTTTATATCAGGCGATGATATCTATTTAGCACATTGTCCTGAAAGAGTTTTACCAGGGAAAATTCTTGTAGAACTTTATGAAAATAACAGAATTGTAGGCGGAATAAATACTGTTTCAGCTAAAAGGGCAGCTGATGTGTATCGTACTTTTGTTAAAGGAAAAGTGATAGAAACAACTGCTGAAAGTGCAGAGATGGCAAAACTTATGGAGAATACTTATCGAGATGTTAACATTGCCTTGGCAAATGAATTAACCAAGATATCTGAAGGGCTAGATATAGATGCGCTTGAAGTTATCTCTCTAGCGAATGAACATCCAAGGGTAAACATACACCAGCCAGGACCAGGTGTTGGAGGACATTGTCTAGCTGTAGATCCATATTTTATTATTGAAAAAGCTAATGAAAAAGCTAGGTTAATCTCCGAAGCTAGATCTATTAACAACTCAATGCCACAATTTGTTATTAACCAGGTAAAAAAAGTAACAGATAAGTCATCCAAAATTGCTGTGTGTGGACTGGCATATAAGGGGAATGTTGACGATGTTCGTGAAAGTCCTGCTATTAAAGTTGTAGAAGAGTTATTAAGTGAAAATTATGAAGTACAAATATATGATCCGCACGTTAAACAAGAAAAAGTAGGATTTAAACTGTCTACGTATCAAGAAGCTCTACAAGATGCTGACATTATGTTAATTTTAACTGACCATAAAGAATTTGAAAATCTTAATTGGATGGATATTTCACTCTTGATGCGCACTCCAATCGTAGTAGACACTAAAAATTGCGTGAAGAATATCAATAGGAAAGAAAACTATTATAATTTTGGAAACTTGCATGAATTAAGGAAAAGTAAATTATATGTTTAGTTATCTTGATTTTTAATAATTAAAAAAGAAGTGTGTTTTATTATGTTAAATAAATTTAGAAATTATTGGTTGCTAATGTCCAGAATGAACTTTACGCAAATTTACTATAGATTTATCAAAATTATTAAGTTTAACCTTATATATCCAAAATGGGGAAAGAAACTTTTCCCATTTTATGATTTGGAAAGGTACTATGAAAATCAAATTAATCATTTTTATAAATGGGAAGATTTCAACGTAATTCAGAACGATACTACCTATAAAAAGGATAGAATTAGTGAGGCTGAAAAAATATGTGACTTAAACTTTACTTTTATAAATACTTCCCATAAATTTAAAGGACCTATTGATTGGAATATCGGTACAAATAAAGATAAATTATGGGTTTTTTACTTAAATTATTTTGAATTCTTAGTGGTCTTAATTGAAGCCTACCAGTTTACTAAAAATAAAAAATACATATTTTTTGCAATGAAACTGGTGGACAACTGGATAGATAATACAAGTCCGGGTCAAAGAAATTCATGGGAACCTTATACAATTTCACTTAGGTTAATTTCCTGGTCCTATTTATGGGAAATTTTACAGAAGAGTAATTATGAATTATATACAGGATTTAGGGGGAAATTTATCGGGTCAATTAAACAGCAAGCTGATTTTTTGTATTCAAACCTTGAAAAAGATCTGGCAAACAACCATTATACTGCCAATGGAAAAACTTTGTTTTGGGTAGGTATAACTTTTCCATTTATCAATAATTCAAGAAAATATTTAAATAAGGGGATTGAAATTCTACTTTCGCAACTTTTAAAGGAAGTACGTGAAGATGGATCTCAATATGAAAACTCCACTAGTTATCAAGTGATGACAGCAAAAGATTACTTAGAAGTACTAGTATATGCCAATAAGAACAATATCTCTTTACCCAAGGAATTAAGCATATATACTGAAAAAATGCTGGATTATATCATAGCTTTAATAAAACCAGACAAATCATTACCACTGCTAAATGATGCTGTGAAAGATTATCCAATAAATGCAAATGAATTATTAGCAGTTGGGGCAGTGTTCTTTAATAGAAAAGATTTTAAATTTGCAGCCGGAGAAGTAACCCCTTATTATTTATTAAAAATATTTGGGAACGACGGTCTGGACATATTAAGAAGTATGCCTGAATCCACTCCTAATTATAAGTCATTATTGTTAGAAGGATCTAATTATGGAGTAATGAGGAGTGGTTGGGAAAATGGCAGTTCTTATTTTTTATTTGATGCGGGGGATATTGGCCCTGAACATAATGCTGGTCATGCCCATGCGGACAGCCTGAGCATTTTTCTACATGCAAATAATGAAGATATCTTTGTTGACCCCGGGACATATGAATATAAAGCAGGTCAAAAGAGGGACTATTACAGAAGCACTCAATCTCATAATACTATTGAAATTGAAAATGAAGATCAGACTACTTTTTGGGGTGCCTTTAGACCAGGGTATATTGCAAGGAGTAAACTACTTTCAGTTGATTTTAATTCTAATAAAGAATCTTTTAGCGGATTGCATGATGGGTATAAGAGATTGAAACTAGATGTAACCCATAGAAGAGATGTGTCTTGGGATAAAGGTACCAAGTGGTATTTGAAAGATAGTCTAACTGGCGAAGGCATAATTAAGGGGAAGTTATATTTTCAAATAGGAAAGACTTGTAAAAGTGTGAAAATATCTAATGAAGGCTGTGAACTAATCTTTAATAATTCAGTTGTGTTTCTAGAGTTTACTTCTAATAATAAAATTGCCTTAGAAAAAGAAAAAGCATGGATATCAGAAGAGTGGAAAAATGAAATTAAATCTGAAAAAATTGTGGTCTCCTTTGAAGCTATTTCGCCAATTGTAGTGGAAACTAAAATAATAGTAAAAAATAAAACTTGATGTTATTTGAAAGGTGCATTTTAATGAAAAAAAGAGCGTTATTGATTTCTCAATACTTTCCTCCAGATATTAACGCAGCTTCATTCAGAATTAATGATTTATATAATGCCTTGCTGAGTAAAAAATATGAGGTAACAGTAGTTACGTCTTATCCACAAAAAGCGGAAGTTGAAACAACCAAAGAAATAAAAAATATTCACAGGATAAAATTGGGGAAAGTTGACAAAAAATCTTTCTTCAACTACTTAAAAAACTTCTTTGGTTTTATGTTTAAATCTACATTTTATTCTTTATTTCATTTACGAAGAGAAAAGTATGATTATATTATAGTGACTTCTCCGCCTTTATTTGTAGCAGTTGGCGGGATGATAGCATCACTAGTGAAAAGGAGCAAATTGATAATCGATATAAGAGATCTATGGCCTGACTCGGCTGTTTCAGCAGGTATGTTAAAATCTGATGGGTTATTATATAAAGTCACCAAAAAATTAGAAAAGCTTTTATATAAAAAAGCCGATATAATTACCTGTGTTTCCAAACCAATGAGGGACTATATATATGAAGAATCAAAAAACTCTAATATTCATGTGTTATATAATGGTATATCTCCCGAAACTCTAGAAAATCCACCGAGGGTTGAAGAGAGACAAAATATTGAGAAAGTAACGATAGGATATGCAGGTAATATTGGTATTGTACAAAATATGGGGGTTATTTTAAAGGTTTCTCAATTATTAGAGCAATATGATGTAAACTCAATATTCGAATTCATTATTATTGGAGATGGAATCGAACGTAAGAGGTTGGAAAAGGATGCGAAAGAATTAGGGTTGCAAAATATAATATTTACGGGTGCATTATCCAAAAAAGATGTAATAAGTAAGCTGAACAATGTTGATGTTTTATTTCTAAGCTTAAAAGAGGACGCTACTTTAGATAAAACTATTCCCTCCAAATTATTTGATTACCTATTGAACAATAAACCGATTATTACGAGTATTAAAGGAGAGGGTAGAAAAATACTAAATGATTTGGGGAGTA
Organism: Halobacillus sp. B23F22_5; assembly: GCF_043497085.1. NCBI lineage: Bacteria > Bacillati > Bacillota > Bacilli > Caryophanales > Bacillaceae > Halobacillus > Halobacillus sp. B23F22_5. Next base: position 697,204 of record NZ_JBIEKI010000001.1, read on the forward strand.
CCTTGTTTTTTGAACCTAGTAGCCCTGAGAGCTTAGCCAACGCAATATTAGAGTATACCAAAGATAAAAGGTCGTACGATAAGGCTGCCAAAAATAATAGAGAGTATGTAATTAAAAATTATAATCGAGAAAAAGGTTTTAAGGAATTTTTGGAAAGAATTTAATATACTATTTGACTTCTCAATTATATATACAAGAATTATATGCCTTGTATTTTTTTATAATTAATGTTGTACAAGTGAAATATAGTACAAGTAATTATAACAAGCGTGGAAGAATTTGTTTTAAAGGAAGTCTTCAATGAAAGGTTATATTTCAATATTATTAAAAAAACCATTTGTGCGAAGTGTTATGGTGATGTTTACTGGAACAGTTGCAGCTCAAGCTATCACCATGGCTTTAATTCCATTAATTACTCGCTTATATGGTCCAGAAGTTTATGGATTAATGGGGGTATTTGTTTCAATTATAAGTATTATTACTCCGGTTGCTGCGTTAAGTTATCCTATTTCTATCGTACTCCCTAAGAGTGATATGGATGCGAAAAAACTAATTCGTTTATCTTTGTATATATCAGGAATATTCGCAATTGGTTCGGGAATTATATTATTGCTCCTTCACCAACCTATTGTTAAGTTGTTTAAGATAGGAACTATTGCGCCTTATTTATATTTAATTCCTTTGGTGGTTTTGTTTGCTGGTTTAGTACAAGTTGTAGAACAATGGCTAATTCGGAAAAGGAAATTTAAAATTACAGCAAAAGTAACGTTTTTGCAAGCTTTAATTTTACAAGGGAGCAAAGTGGGAATGGGTATTTTTTACCCATTTGCTGGTGTACTTATTACTATAACTGCCCTAGGTAATGCGCTTAAGTCTTTCTTAATGATTATAATGGAAAAAAGTTCACATTACCAAGAAACAAATGAATTAGATGAAGAGTCAAAAACTATTAAAGAACTTGCTAGAGAATATAAAGATTTTCCATTATATAGGGCTCCACAAGTTTTTTTAAATGCAATAACACAAGGCCTACCTATTTTAATATTGGTAACATTTTTTGGGCCTGCATCTGCTGGTTTTTATTCAGTCGGTAAAACAGTTCTTGATGTTCCTTCTAGACTTATAGGAAAGGCCATAGGCGATGTATTTTATCCCCATATTTCTGAAGCAGCTAACAATGGGAAGAATCTTACCCAGTTAATTAAGAAAGCGACTACCAGCCTTTTAGCTACAGGTGTGATTCCATTTGGAATAATAATTTTATTTGGCCCTTGGCTTTTTGGCCTTGTATTTGGGGATAATTGGATGGTAGCCGGCGAATATGCGCGATGGACAGCACTTTGGGCTTTCATCATGTTTGTCTATCAACCGTGTATTAGAGCCTTACCCGTTTTAAATGAACAAGCATTACATTTATATTTTACTATAATTTCTTTAGTTACACGTGTAATCGCCTTAGCTGTTGGTTATTATGTATATTCCAGTGATGTTGTAGCAGTTGCCCTGTTTGGAGTTACAGGAGCAATCCTTAACATTATTTTGATTTTAATAACTTTACAAAAGAGCAAAAATTTTGATAAGATCAATCACTAACATTCTTGACTGAAATCCTTCACTTTATAACAAATTACAGAGATTAAATTATAAAAAAGGAAAGGTGCAATAAAGTTGGATATTAAAAATAAATTATACGAAGAATTACTCTATTTAGAAGGTTGTAAGAATACAGCTATTATGATAAGTGTTACTGCTAAAGACGATGTGAGGTTTAAAATTCTTCCAAGAAGAGGGGTATTAAACATAACGATATCATGTTTTATGATTAATGATAAAAGTTTACTAAAAGAAACACTTTCTTTTTTTGACGGAAAAGTAGATTACGTTTACATAGATATAGAGCAAAAGCAAGAAGTTAATTTATTTGAAGTAGCAAGAGAAGTTATCAGCGAATCAAAGTTAGTAACCGTCAAACCAAATGACAGTACTTTTGAAGCATGTGATCTATTGTTAAGAAGGCAATTTAATGATGATCTAACTAACAAAAAGATAATAGTAATCGGGACTGGTAATTTAGCTAGTAAAATTGCGACAAGGTTGTCTGAAAGACAAGCAGACGTTTATATTCTTGGAAGATCTATAGAAAAAGAAAAGAGAAGTGTAGAAGCGTTGAATTTATTTTTGCCTAAAAACACCTCTTCAATACAAACTTTTAATAATTTTCCTCTCGACGTAAAAGCGGATGTAGTGGTTTCTTTTTTGTCTGGGGTATTTTCCAACGAAGATAGCCTATATCCAGTTATTGACAATTGCACTTTTATAGTTGATGGGGGTATTAATAACTTTAGTAGTGAGTTTATAAATAAAGCGCTTGCTAGTGACATTAAAATCACAAGACTTGATACTAGAATAGCATTGCCTTATCAGATGTTATCACAATTTAAATACGTTCATAATTTTTTCGATGATGTGTTTGGAAAAGCTATAATCGAAAATATACCTATTGTATCTGGTGGGTTTATTGGGGCAGAAGGTACAATCATTGTGGATAATATTAATCAGCCAAAACAGGTTTTAGGTATAGCTGATGGTGCTGGAGGTGTAAAGAAAAATGAGCATCTTATTGAAAAAGACAAAAACAATATACAAAGAATCCAAGAGTTCATTTCAGCTAACCATTAAACGGTTTTTTGAGGTGGTTTTTAGTTTTATTGTTTTAATTGCATTAATACCTATTTTTCTAGTTTTAGCTATATTAATAATTAATGAAGACGGCCTACCGGTGTTCTTTAAGCAGAAAAGAAGTGGTAAGAATGGGTACCGGTTTGATCTATATAAGTTCAGATCCATGAGGGCAACACAATTACCTGACGTAAAAAATAAGTATGATATTTATGACTGGAAAAATGGTATACCGGATGATTTTGTTTTTAAAACTGAGACTGATGAAAACCCGAATATTACAAGAATGGGGAGGTTCATCAGAAAATACAGCCTTGATGAACTACCACAATTTTATAATGTATTAAAAGGTGATATGAGCATTGTAGGACCACGTCCAGAGATTATTGAAATTACCAAGTACTACAATACTGAACAAAAAAGGCGACTAGAAGTAAAACCGGGTATAACTGGATGGGCACAGGTGAACGGGAGAAGTGAGATGAACCACGGAGAAAAAATTAGATATGACTTATATTATGTAGAGAATTTTAGTTTATGGTTGGACTTAAAAGTATTAATAAAGACTGTTAGTCAGGTGATTATTGGGAGAGGGTCTGTATAGTTCTTGTTCATCCCGCTTTTCTTGGGCATTATCGTTAGATGGCTCGATACATGAAAACCAGGCATGCTTGCGGCAGTCATGCAGGCTATGAGACTGCTAGGTGAAAGAGCTTAGAGAGTAGTAACACCCAGGATGGAGAGAGGCAACGTTTAATGCGCCACATTTTTCAATGCAGGTAAGCCGGCTTCTACAACCTTTGAAGCAGATTGACAAACACATAGATAGCCTTACTGTTTCCTTTTGTAATAAAACAATTTAATGAAGACTCGCTTATACATTTTTTGTTTAACAACGATGAGGGTATCAGAAGATGAATGGTTGTTTATTTTTGATAGTATAATTATGGTGTCTCTATACAAGGAAAGCGCAGCTTTAGAAATATTGTCTATCAGGTTGGGAAGTCCTTATCTGTTAATAATCCAGAGATGGCTACTCGGTATAAGGGGATGATTGATAGAGGGAAGCATTGTCGCCAGGCTTATATTGCTTTAGGGAATAGGATGTTACGTATCGCTTTTTCTATGATACGTCATCAAACGCTCTATGAATCTAACGATTCAAGTTATGCACTCGCAGACGTTCTTAAGAAAAAATTAAGAGCTGACAATGTCCGGTTCTTTTATGATAAATTCGTCATTACTTCATCCGTTACTTCGGCTTAATGGTTTCGTTTGGTGAAAATAAGGCATTTTCTAGGATGGTAGATCACATATTTTATGGTGCCTGAGGCTAATCGGAGACCTCGTGGGTCAGCGTTATGGATCTTGCCCTGCAAATACGAATAATTGAGTATTGCGGACAGATTGAGCCATCAGTGCGGTGATTTGAGCCACTATTTGCGGTCAACTGAGCCATTAAGTGCGGGGGTGAGAGCCACTCTTATTAATGTAGCTAATAATATAAACAACCACT